>NZ_JBFUKY010000003.1:0-591753 GCF_056400625.1 Allobosea sp. P5_A5 | reverse complement strand
GGCGGGGGGTGGTGAGGTCAGACATGCCTGCCTCCCTCGCGAACGAGCATAGGGAGTGCTCTTTGGTGAGATTGAACCGGCAGGCAAGAACCTACGGGGAACAGAGCGCCGTTAAAGGCCCCTGCACCATCCGACCCATCCGTTGTTTTCCAACGGGTTCTGAGTGGAAGCCTCCCTTCACACGGGAGGGGTCGCAGGTTCGAACCCTGCATCGCCCACCATTTTTCCGAACAGCATCCACTTTTCAGGCGCTCTGCGCCGCTCCGTTTTGCTGAAGGTGCGGTGCCCGGTGCGGCATCTGAACGAATGCCTCCCTGGAAGATGAACGGCGGCCGACGGCTGCGTTCAGGAGCCGTTGAGCATCCGGAGCGCTTCATATGGGGAACGAGGAGTTTGCCATGCGCATCGTGCTAATCTCGGCAGCTATCATTCTGGCCGGTGCTTCCGCCGCCCCGGCATTTGCGTCGGAGGCGGTGCCCGCGGCGCTTGCGAAGCGCCTCGATGGGGTTCCCGCCGAATTCACGATGAGCGACGCCAAACGCGAGCGCCTGATGATCATTCAGGAAAATCTCGCTGCCCAGCAGGGCTATGGCAGGCGGCCACCCGGTTATGGACCCCCGCCGGCTTATGGCCCTCCCCCGCGCTATGGCTATGGTTACGGCCGGGGCTATGGACCGCCTCGCGGATATGACGCGCCGCCGCCGCCGCCGCCCGGCTGGTGGTAAGCGGCACGGCTTCCACCTCGTCCTGAACCTACGAGTTCGTCTGACGACTGCGCCGCGCGTTCATCGCGAGCCGGCCATCCGTTCAGCAGCGTTCCGTTTGGCCGGGGCTGCGTGATCGACATCAGCCGGACGTTTTGAACGGAGGTTTCCGGAGCCCGAAACAGGCTGGGTGACATCGGTGCCACCCAAGATGATAGCGACGGACGTGCCGACAACGTAGCTCAGTGTCATAGAGAATTCCTCGATGGAGCGAGTGCTCCGGCGAGGAAACGTTCCGCTAGCCCTCGCGCTCCCTTACGTCATTCGGGAAAACGGCAGCGCCGTGTGGCGCGGTGCGGTGGAGCGTGACTTAGGCCGGCAAGGCGACGATCTCGGAGAGCGCGGCTAGCGCATCAGCCGTGCGGCGCCATCAGGCAGCGGCTGACCGCCTCGACCGATCGCCGCGAGATCCTGCTCGACGCGCTGGGCCACCGGCAGCCTGTAATGCAACGCATCCCAATAATGCGAATCATCGGCGGTCACCGGCGAGGCGTGGGCGTAGTCCACCAGCGTCGCGCCGCGTTGCCGGGCTAGGTCGGCGATGCGGGCCTTGCAGACGGCGTAGCGCTGCCATCCGGGACTGTTGGTGCGGGGAAAGGCCGCGAGATGGGATGGCGGAAGCACCAGCATGATCCGCGTCGATGTCGGATAGGCCGCGAGGTTGTCGTCGAGCCAGACCAGCGCGGGAAATTGCCAGCCCGCGCTCTCGGCGGCCGTCACGGGCATGAGCGGCAGGGCCGAAAGATCTTGGGGTTTGCCTCCGCTGTTCTGATAAATATGCCCGCGAGCGCGGGCCAGATCGTAGCTTGCCTCGGGCGGCGTGAAGACCTCGTAACCATCGCCGCGGATGCGCTCCTTCGACCAGCCGAAGCGATAGGCCAGCAGACGGGCCGCGATCTCGAGATTGGTGAGGTTGACGAGCTTCAACCAGTCCAGGCCGTTGACCTCTCGCGAGAGCCAGGCCGGAACCGGACGGGGCGTGCGCCACCTGGATGGCTCCGTCGCATCGGCATCGCACCAGTTCTGATCGATACCCCAGATCAGCCATCGCGGCGCGGCGGTATGAGCGCGGAACAGCCGCGCGGTCTGGACCTGCTCCCACGGTGTGGCGGCGTTCATCGCGAGGTTGACGAAGCGCCCATCGAGGTCTCGCGACAGCGCGGCAGGGTCGATCAACCGCATCGTCGAGGTGCCCAGGACGGCCGCGTCGAATGCCTCGGAACGCACGAGCTGCGGGTACATGAAGCGCTGGTTGATATCCATGATCGGCCGCGCGGACTGTCCGGCGCCGACGCGCAATCCGAAAGGGTCCAGCCCGGCGATAAAGGCGAAGAGAAGCCCGGCAATAACCGCAGCGGCGAGCAGGAAAGCACGCGTCCAATCGGTCCAGCTATGGGGCATTCTCTTGGCCATGCGGCCTTCGGCTCCGTGGATCAGGCGGGGAGCCTCATCGCACATCGGCGCGGCGTCCGACAATCGCAAAGCCGCTGGCTGCGACGCCGGCAGCATGCGAAACAGCGGCGGCATGCAACCCGCCTTTCCCCGCTCCCGTTCGAGCCTAGCCGTCACAGCGATATCGGCAGCCTTTGCCGCAGCGCTGGTTTTCGCGAGCCCGGCTGCACGGGCCGAGGAGCCCGCCGCTCCCTCTTCGGGCATTCAGGACGCGCTTTGCCGCCTGATCGACGACGCGGCAAAAACCCATTCGGTACCGCCGGCCTTCCTGACGCGGCTGATCTTCCAGGAATCGAGTTTCCGGCCCGGTGTGACCAGCTCGGCCGGCGCGCAGGGCGTGGCGCAGTTCATGCCGGGCACGGCGCGCGAGCGGGGGCTTGCCGATCCGTTCGACCCTGAGCAGGCCGTGCCCAAGGCGGCGCATTTTCTCGCCGATCTGCGCGACCGCTTCGGCAATTGGGGGTTGGCGGCGGCGGCCTATAATGGCGGGCCCAACCGCGTCGCGGGCTGGCTTGCGGCGCGGAAAGCCGGACAGAGCCGGTTTCTGCCCTATGAGACCGAGGCCTACGTCCTGAGCGTTACGGGGGCGAGCGCCGAGGATTGGGCGCAGGACGCGCAGGAGAGCGCCGATGGGGATGGCCGCTCCCGGCCGGCCCGAGCCTCCACGATGAACGGGCAGGCAGCCTGTGCTCCGACCCTGGCGTCGATCCGCAGCAGCCGACCCGCCCTCCCCGCGATCGCCGAGGCGCCGTTCGCGCCATGGGGCGTGCAGCTCGCCGGGAATTTCTCGAAAGGGCGCGCCCTCGCCTCGTTTCGTCGCGCCGCCGGGCAGCATCGCTCGATCATTGGAGAGCTTCAGCCGATGGTGATCGGAACCCGTCTACGCAGTCGCGGAACACGCGCGTTCTATCGCGTCAGGCTGCCGGCCGCGAACCGGGCCGACGCGACGGCACTGTGCCGCAAGATCCAGTCCGATCGCGGCGCCTGCGTCGTCCTGCGTAGCTGAGGACATGCCGCTATGTTGCTCGCGCGCAACGAGCATCGGCAAAGCTCAGCTGCTCCCGGCGTTGTGATGACGGGCCGATTGCGAGGACGGACCGGCTCTGACAGGACGTTGAGGAGACGTTGACTTTTCCGTGTCAACTTCATGTCCAGCGCTCCCCCGACCGTCCGAGGTTCATCGATGACCCGCTCTCTTCGTCTGGCCATGCTTGCTGGCCTTGGCCTGCTTGCGCTTGGCTCCGCCGCCCGCGCCGAAATCGACCCGCTGACGCGCCTGCCGGTGGTCCAGTATGTTGATCCCTCCAAGGCTCAGGCGACGACCATTCCGCGCGAGATCGTCGATTATCCGACAAAGCAGCGCCCCGGCACGATCGTGGTCAACACGGTCGAGCGTCGGCTTTATTTCGTGCTCGCCGATGGCAAGGCCGTTCGTTACGGCGTCGGCGTCGGTCGTCCGGGCTTCGACTGGGCCGGTGCCCATGCCGTGACCCGCAAGGCCGAATGGCCGGGGTGGACGCCTCCGTCCCAGATGCTGAAGCGCCGTCCCGACCTGCCGCGCCACATGGCCGGCGGCCCCGACAACCCGCTGGGCGCCCGCGCGCTGTATCTCGGCTCGACGCTCTACCGCATCCATGGCTCGAACGAGCCGGAGACGATCGGTCAGGCGGTGTCGTCAGGCTGCATCCGCATGCTGAACGAGGATGTCGTGGACCTTTACGACCGTGCCAAGGTCGGCACCCGCGTCGTGGTCGCGCGCTGAGCGCCGATTGCTCCACAGACTGAAGAACAAAAAGGCCGGCGGTTTCGCCGGCCTTTTCTGTTTGCGGTTATCGCTGTGGATGGATGTTCTTGCCAGCCGGGCTGTTGCAGCGTTCAGCCGCATCGCTCCAGGCATCGCGCAAGAAAAAAGGCCGGCGCCAGGCGCCGGCCTTCATTGATGTCGGATATTCCGTCGGATCAGACGATCGGATCGCGACGCATTTCCTCGTCGCGATGCGCGCCGCCCATGCCGGCCGCCCACCAGGCCGCCACCGCGCTGACGAGCAGGCCAGCAGCCGTAAGGAAGGCCGCGAGAATGGCAAGCTTGCGGGCCTTTTCAGCCGCCTGCTTGGCAGTTTCCTTGGCCTGGTTCAGCTTGGCATAGGCATCGTCGATGCGCTTCTGGGCATCCGGCTCGCTGATATTGGCGCGGGCCGCGAGGCGCGAGGCGAGATAGTCGCGATCGCCCTGCTCGAGTTTGCCGTTGGCGAGCGCGTTGACGAAGATGCGCGAGGCCTGATCACGCTCCTCGGCGGTGACGGGAGCCTGGCCAGAGGCGCGGGTCACGTTGTCGAGGGTGAGGCCCATCTGGTCGGCCTGCTGCGAAACCAGGCTTGCGACACCGGAACCGGCCGACGTCGCGCCGCTGACGACGGTCTTCGCCGCCCCGAACAGGGAGGACGTGGTCAGGAACACGATCAGCAGCGTGCCGGTCGCCCAGACGACGAGGCCATGGGCGCCGTCGCGAACCTTGCGCTCATCGGAAGAGGAGTCGAGCACAGGCTGCGTCATGCGGCCTGCAATATAACCGCCGGCCATCGAGGCCGAGATCGTGACCCAAAGCGCCCAGAGTGCGAGCGCGATGGCGACCGCCATGGCGCTGCTGCTGCGGCTCAAATCGGCCGAGACGAGCGAGAGCCCGAGGGCCGAGCCGAAAACGGTCAGGATGGTGGAGATCGCCGTGGCGATCATCACACCGGCGAAAATGGTGCCCCACTGGACATAGCCCGAGCTGGGCTTGTTGACGGTCACAGGTGCGACGACGACGTCGGATCCGGTCATGGACATGAGGGCCTCCTAGCGCAGACCGAGAAAGGAAAGGATCGCCAAAACCACGACCACCAAACCAACGAGATAAATGATGCTGTCCATAAAGCCCTCCTGAGATCAGCCACCCGGCAGAACGCAAACAGGCTTGGGAGCTGTTGGTTCCTCGCTGGAGGACGCGAGGAGCAGTCTCTCTGCATGTCCAGGCGCTAATCCGCGCGGATTCGCTGCTCCGAATCGAGCGACTTCTTGAACTGCGCTGTGGTTCCAGGACGAAGACGACTATCGGCGCTGGCGCGACAGGCCCTTCTCGGCGAGCGCCGCCTCATAGGCTCGCATGCGCTCACCGCCCTGCTCGCCCAGCTCGCGCAGGTAGTCCCACGCGAAGAGGCCGGTGTCGTGCAGATCGTCGAAGGTGAGCTTCACCGCGTAATGACCGACAGGTTCCACCTTCAGGATCTCCACCGCCGCCTTGCCCGGCACGATCACCTTTTGCGTGGGGTGATGGCCCTGAACCTCGGCCGAGGGACTCTCGACGCGCAGAAGCTCGGCCGGCAGCGCGAAGCTTGTGCCGTCGTCGAAGGCGACATGCAGGGTCCGCCGGTCCTTGGCGAGACGCAGTTCGGTCGGCCAGGATGACATGATCGTGCCCTTCTCCCGCATCGCGCACGGCAGCCATGCGCTTGACCTTGCCGGCATCGATGCCAATGTCTGGCTATATCAATGCAAGCATGCGTCCGCATCCTACAGCAGATGCTTAGGACCGGAGCCGAGGCCAAGATGCTGCTCGACGACATCAAGCCACTGACGCGGGCGCCGCTGGTCGATCCGTTCGGCCGGGCGATTTCCTATTTGCGGATATCGGTGACCGATCGCTGCGACTTTCGCTGCGTGTACTGCATGTCGGAAAACATGCAGTTTCTGCCGCGCAAGGAACTGCTGACGCTGGAGGAGCTCGACCGCATCGCCACGGCGTTCGTGGCGCGCGGCACACGCAAGCTCAGGCTGACCGGCGGCGAGCCGCTGGTCCGGCGTGATATCATGAGCCTGTTCCGCTCCCTGTCGCGCCATCTCGCCTCGGGCGCGCTGGACGAACTGACGCTGACGACCAATGGCTCGCTGCTGCACCGTTATGCGCAGGAGATGGCCGATTACGGCGTGCGTCGCATCAACGTCTCGCTCGATACGCTCGATCCGGTCAAATTCCGAGAAATCACGCGGCGGGGCGATCTCAAGGTCGTGCTCGATGGCATAGAGGCGGCGCGCAAGGCCGGGATGCGGGTCAAGATCAATGCCGTCGCCTTGAAGGGCGTCAACGACGACGAGATCGAGGATCTGATGCTGTGGTCTCATGACCTCGGCATGGATCTGACGCTGATCGAAGTGATGCCGATGGGCGAGATCGAGGCCGGGCGGATCGATCAATACCTGCCGCTTTCGGTGGTTCGCGCGCGGCTGATGGACAAGTATACACTCGTCGACGATCCCTATCGGACGGGCGGCCCGGCGCGCTATGTCCGCGTCAAGGAAACCGGCGGCCTTGTCGGCTTCATCACGCCGCTGACGCATAATTTCTGCGAAAGCTGCAACCGTGTGCGGCTGACCTGCACCGGCACGCTCTACTTGTGCCTGGGGCAGGAAGATGCCGCCGATCTGCGCGCCGCGGTGCGGGGCTCGCCGGACGATGCGGCGCTGTTTCGCGCCATGGACGAGGCGATCGCCCGCAAGCCGAAGGGCCATGACTTCATCATCGATCGCCGGCAGTCGCGCCCCGCAGTCGGCCGGCATATGAGTGTGACCGGCGGTTGAGGGCGCCGCCGCCCCGCACGCTGGCTTGACCGGTGTTCGGAAAGCGTTAACCGTCGGGGCCATGGTGGCTCAGTTGCGTTCGATGCTTTGGGGATGTGCGGCCTGGCTGATGACGGTCGCGCGTGGGGTTCGCGATTTCGCGATGCAGACCCACGCCGCCCGCCTCTGCATCATGGCTCGCTTGCTGTGGCGGAAGACGCCGTTGCCGGCGATGCTGCTCCTCGGCGCCTTCTTGCTCTGTCTCTACTTTGGCTGGTCGACGGGTCGGGGGGCGTGGACCGCCCTCCTGCCGGCATCGCCTACCGGGATCGGCGCCGCTGTGGCGGCGGTTTTGGCAGGTCTCGCAGTTCTCGAACTGACCGCCGCTTTCGGTATTACGCTGGTCCATGCTGGCTTGCAGCTCGCCTATGATACCGGGCGACATCGCGTTCTCACCCTGCTTGCGATCGCGAGTGCCTCGGCGGTTTTGGGGTTGATTTGGCGTCTTGCGGACCTCTCCGCGGTTTCTCTGGGAGGCACGGCGATGTCGGCCCTGCTCACGGCGGGGGTGACGGCGATGACGGTCTGGTTCGAACGCGCCTATTTGCGTCCTGCCTATCCCGGCTTCCGTGATTTCTGGGCCGATATCGTCGATGCCCGCCATTTCCTGAACCGGGCCGCCCATGGCGAATGACACCGAGCCGCAACGCGGCCCCGCGACGTCCGCCGTCAGCGCGCACCATCTCGCCGAAGCGGTGAAGGCCGGCCATTACGGCGCGGCCGACGCGGTCGAGAACCAGCCGCCGGCCCATGCCACGATGCTCTCGCAGACGGAGCAGACGCTGGTCGCGCGGGCTCGCGAGCATTATGCGGCGATCAGACAGGAAGCCGCCGCCGCGCTGAACGCTCTGCAGGCGGAGGTGGCCGGGAGGCGCGAGCTCTTCACGCAGCAACGCTTCGAGGGACGCATTCGCGGCGTGGAGGCAACCATGCGCGCCGCGCTGAACAAGCATGGCAGCGAGCTTGAGCAGCGCATCTACGATGCGCTCAGGGCCAAGCGCGAATACGCCTTCTTCAATTATGAGAACAAGCGGCGCAGCGACCCCAAGCTCGACAAGTGGCAGTTCATCCTGTTCTTCTTGGTCGTGCCGCTGGTGCTCGAGAGCCTACTGAACGGCAACTTCTTCGCCGAGGCGAGCGATTTCGGCCTCGTTGGAGGCGCGGCGACGGCGGTCATCATCTCTGCGCTCAATATCTCGCTCGGCTTCTTCATGGGGGTGGGGCCGGCGCGGTATTGCCAGCATGTCAAAAGCTCGCATCTGTTCTGGGCGCTGCCGGCCTATGCCGGAATGATCGCGCTGATCCTGCTGTTCAACCTCGCTGTGGGGCACTATCGCGAGATGCTGATCGCCAATCCCGACGCGCGCTCCGTGCAGGTGATGCCGCGCATGCTGGAAACGCCTTTTGCAATCTACGATCTGAAATCGGTCGCGCTGGTCATCATCGGCTGCATCGTCGCGTTCGTGGCCGCGACCAAGGGCTATTCGGCCTTTGGCAGCTATCCCGGCCATGCAGCCGCCTATAAGCGCTGGCGGCAGCGCTGGGGCGCCGTCGAGGACGAGCGCAGGCGGCTGGATGTCGAGCTGCTGCCGGAGCTGGAAGCGCTCAGGACGCAGGTCGACGGTTTTCGCGAGGACTGCCGCGACGAGCTTGGCAAGCTGCAGGGCCTGAAGGCCCGGGCGGAGAAGGCGCGCGATCTGCACTCGTCCCGGCTGGGCCAACTGCGCGCCGCCAAGGATGGGGCCATGATGCAGTATCGCGAGGCCAATCTCCGGGTCAGAACCGATCTGCCGCCGGCCTATTTCTCGCAAAGCCTCAACCTGGCCGAGATCGACCAGCCGACGGAGCCGCCGGAATATGTCGCGGCCAGGCGTCTCATCGACGATTTCGAGCAGCAGCTCGGCTCGATGCCGGCTTTGGTCGAAGCGACGTTGAAGGACCGGCTGGTGCTGCTGCGTGGCATCGACCTCTCCGGCGAGGTGGAGCAGGTCAAGTCGCGCGCCGCGCAGGCCGGGCGCGAGGCCTTCGAGCGCGACGAGTCCGCCCAGAAACAAGCCGCCGAAGAATTCGCGGCGATGCCGCGCTAGGTCGATCGCATGAAGACCGAAAACTGGGCGATCGTCGCCTCCGCGCTCGCCGGTGTCGCGCTGGTCGGCTTCTTCGCCGCCCCGTCCCTGCTGCGCGGGCCCCCGCGCGACCCGGAAAACCTGTGCCTGAAAACGGGGCCGATCGGCCAGACGCTGATCCTCGTCGACAAGACCGATCCGTGGAGCGAGGTGCAGGCCGGGCGGCTGAAGGCTCTGGTCAAGCAGATCGGCGACGATCTGCCGGCCGATCGGCTTCTGTCGATCTATGTCTTCAACGACGTGTTCGAGCCTGGCTTCCCGGCGCTGGTCTCGCTCTGCAATCCAGGCAGGACCGCGAGCGAACTGATCGGCAATCCGCGCCGGGACTACCTCAAATGGGTCGAGAAGTTCGGGCGCCCGCTCGATGACGCCCTGAAGATTTTGACACAGCCCGCCAAGGGCAATCAGTCACCGATCCTCGAAGCGATCGGGGATGTCGTCGCCCGCCGCGAGAACCGCGTCGCGAGTGGCGACCGCAGGCTCGTCCTCGTCTCGGACATGCTCCAGAATTCGGGGCAGTTCACCGTTTTCGGCAATGGCCCCGGCGTGCGCGACCCCGAGAAACTGCGACAGGTGCTGGCCAGGACCTGGCAGAGTTCGGGCGCGGCGAGCTGGACGCTCGACGTGCATCAGGTCCAGGGACTTTACGAGCCGCAACGTCTGGAGCAGGCGGCCTCGCTCTGGCAGCAGGCGTTCCAGAAGATCGGCGTCACTGTGAGCTGGGACCGTCTCTGAAGAAAGCTGTTTTTGCTTCAGAGCCGGTAACCGGTCCTGACGCCGCCCCAATGACGGCCGCGCAGGCGGATCGGCGCGGAGATCTCGCTGAATATCTCGGGACCTTGGCCGAGATCCGCCTGGAGTCGCTGGATCAGGAAGGGCCGGACCGAGCGGCCGGCGCCGATCGCGGCCCGGCTATCGTAAAGCCTGCGATGGGCGGCATGAACGGCGGACCAGTCAGGGTCTTCCGGCCGGGCAGCCTGCGCGTATTGCGGGTGGTGCACCGGAACATAGCCGTTTCGATCGCTTGCCACCGCAAACGCCAGCTGCGAATCGCCGGCGCGCATGCGCTCCAGCACGGGCGGCAGCACGGTTTCCAGCGCCGCCAGGCTCGGCGTTGCGAATTGGCGGGGTTCACTGTCGTTCATCGGGACATAGCTGATCTCGAACAGCTCTTCCTCGCTCAACAGGCGCCGTTCGAGCGCTGATTCCATCGCGGCCGCGACCTCACGGGCGAAATCCTGCGCTCGCTCGATCATGGGGCGGTATTGGCGCTCGACAGCCTCGATCGTCTGCGCCAGCGCGTCATTGGCCGCTGCCTCCGGCGAAAAGGCGAGATGCAGGCCTTTCTCGCTGGCGCCCGCCATGCGGCAAAGCATCGGCGGCAGGCCCTCGATGGCGATCATGCCTTCCGTGCCGGCCCAGCGCCGCGCTTCGGGCGCGTCCGAAAGCAGCGCGCCTCCGCGTCCGAGGTCGATGACCTCGCCAGCGACTTCGCAGCCGGAGAACGTCAGCCGCGCATGGCGGATGATGGGGAAGCGATCGAAACGCCGCCTGTCGGCGAAGGACGCGTGGCGCAGCGCGGGCTTGAAACGGCGCAGCATGCTGCTGGCGACGCGCTCACCCTTGGCGGTGGCGCGACGCACTTTTTCGCTGCCGGCGACCGTGATCTGCGCGATGCGATCGATCTCGTTGGCGCGCTGGGCGACGCCATCGACGAACCGAGCGGCCTCGCGCGCGCTACGCAGCAGCTCGGCCGTGGTCGATGCCTGTTTTTCCGAGGCGCCCCCGATCACGCCCATGATCGGATTGACCTCGCGCACGATCGCCAAAGCGTCGTTAACGATCCGGGTCGAGCCCTGGGCAGCCTGGGTTAGCCGGTCCACCCGGATGCGAATGTTCTGCGCGGCCTCGCTGACCTCGATGGAGAGCGACTTGACCTCATGAGCGACCACACCGAAGCCCCGGCCGGCCTCGCCGGCGCGGGCGGCCTCGATCGCGGCATTGAGCGCGAGCAAGTTCGTCTGCCGCGCGATCTCGGCGATGGAATCCACGATGCCCCGGATTTCGCGGGTGGCGTCGCCGAGCCCATCGAGCACGACCGCCGCCTCTCCGGCACGGGAGACTGCCGAATCGAGCTTGGCGCGGACATCCACCAGCGCTCCGTCGACCTCTTCCGCAGCTTGCGAGACCTGCTGGCTGACGACGGCAATGGCCGTGGCATTCTCGCTGGCCGCGCCGATCGCGGTGCGCATGCTGCCGGCACTGGCGAGGATGGTGCGGGAGCCGTCCTCGAAATTGGCCGAGATCTGTCCGGCCTCGGAGAGTTCCCGCAACAGCGTCTTCATCGCCGCGACGATCTCGCGCTCGATATCGTCGACGGCCTGCAATGCACCGGCGTCGAAAGGCTGCTCCGGCTGTGGCGCGGGCTGCGGTTCGATGGCGGGGGGCATAACCTCCTCCGCGCCGGTGCTGCTTCGACCGCCCAACAAGCGTCGAATCATGCCCTGCATGAATCCTCGCAATCCACTCTTCGCCTGCGCGAACTTATTGCTTACCGCACGTTAACAAATGCTTCCCGGCGCCCACGCACGGGCGGCGTGCGGCAGCCGCAATAGACCGTTCCACGAAGGGCTTGTATGGCTTGGCTCGCGCCGCGCGGAGCCACGTTCCATGACACAGCACAGCTATGATGTGATCGTCGCGGGCGTCGGCGCCATGGGCTCCGCCGCCTGCTGGCATCTCGCCAAGCGAGGCCTCAAGGTGCTGGGCCTAGAGCGTTTCGACCTTGGCCACGCGATGGGCTCCTCCCACGGCCTGAACCGCATCATCCGCCTCGCCTATTTCGAGGGCTCGCATTACGTGCCGATCGTCAGGCGGGCACATCAGCTCTGGCGGGAAACGGGCGAGCAGGCCGGGCTCAAGCTCCTCCACGTCACGGGCTCGATGGATCTGGCGCCGGAGGGCGGCGGCCCCGTCGAATCCTCGCTACAATCCTGCCTCGAGCACGGGTTGCAGCATGAAGTCCTGCAGCGCGACGAGATCATGCGCCGCTTTCCCGGTTTCCAGTTGCCGGCCGGGCATATCGGGCTGTGGCAGCCCGATGGCGGCTTCGTCGCATCCGAAAAGGCGATCTATGCCCATGTCGGGCTCGCACAGGCGCATGGCGCGGAAATCCGCACCAACGAGCCGTTGCTCGACTGGACGCCGACCGCGCAAGGGGGCGTCGTGGTCCGCACCGATCGCGGCACTTATTCGGCTGGGCGGCTGGTCATCACCTCGGGCGGCTGGATCGCGGACGCCGTGCCTGCGCTTGCTGCGAAGGTCAGCACGGTGAAGCAGGCCATCGGCTGGTTCACCACCCGCAAGCCGGAGTTGTTCCGCGAAGGAGCGTTCCCGGTCTTCATTCTGAGCGTCGAAGAAGGCAGTTTCTACGGATTCCCGCTCTATGAGCATCCCGGTTTCAAGCTTGGCGGGCCGCATTTCGGACGCGAGCCGATGGACCCGCGCGATCCCGACCGGACACCGAGCGCGGATCAAGTCCGGCTGATCCGCGAATGCCTGGCGCGATACATCCCCGAAGCGGCGGGAGAGCCGCTGACGGTCAAGGGCTGCGTCTATACCGTTTCGCCTGATGAGGACTTCATCATCGACACGGTGCCGGGCGTGCCGCAGGCCGTCTTCGCCTCGGCCTGTTCGGGCCATGGCTTCAAATTCGCCAGCGCCATCGGTGAAATCCTGGCCGATCTCTCGACCTCCGGGCAATCGCCCTTCGACCTATCGCCTTTCGGGCTGGCGCGGCTCGACGCCGAGAAAACCTAGGGAACGACGCCTTGGCCAGTGCTGCCGACAATCGCCGGGGCATCCTCTTCATGCTCGCGGCGATGACGCTCTTCGTCTGCAACGACACCTTCATGAAGCTGGCGCGGGAGGTTTATCCCGCCGGCCAGGCGCTTTCGCTGCGGGCGGCCTTCGCCGTGGTCATCGCCATCGCTCTGATCTTCGCTGTCGGCGAGCAGGACCGGATCGGCATGGTGGCGCAGCCACGCGTCGTGCTGCGCGGGCTGCTGGAGGCGACGAGCGCCCTGCTGTTCAGCTGGTCGCTGGGCCTCCTGCCGCTCGCCACGATCACGGCGATCAACATGGCCTCGCCGCTGATCATCGTGGTGCTGGCGGTCATCTTCAGGGTCGAAAGCGTGGGCTGGCGGCGCACGCTAGCGCTGCTCGTCGGCTTTGCCGGCGTTCTCATCGTCGTGCGGCCCGGCGCCGACAGCTTCTCCATCGGCGCGGTCGTCGCGCTCGTCAGCACCGTGTTCACCGCCGGGCGGGACCTCGCGACGAGAGTGATCGGCCCTCACGTGCCCTCGACGATCGTATCGCTGACCACGACCATCCTTGTCGGGCTCATCGCCGCCGGATACGGTTTCACCGAGACCTGGCTGCCGATCTGGCGTGTGGAGTCGATCTATGTGCTGCTCGCCTCGGTGCTGGTGACGGCCGGCACGCTTTGCATCATCACGGCTTTCCGCCGCACCGATGTCGGCGTGGTCTCGCAATACCGCTACGCCGTAATCGCGATCGCGGCACTGCTCGGTTATCTCGTCTGGGGCGACGTCCCGGATGCGTTTGCCTTTGCCGGGATTGCCCTGATCGTCGGCAGCGGCCTCTACACGATGCACCGGCAGCGGGTGAAGCCGGACTCCCGGCTGAAACCCGCGCCGGAATAACGCATCAGCCTTCCAGGCGTGCGATCAGGCTGGATGTGTCCCAGCGCTTGCCGCCGAGCTTCTGGACCTCGGCGTAGAATTGGTCGACCAGCGCGGTGACCGGCAGCTGCGCGCCGTTGCTGCGGGCCTCGTCCAGCACGATGCCGAGATCCTTGCGCATCCAGTCGACGGCAAAGCCGAAATCGAACTTGTTCTGGTTCATGGTCTTGCCGCGGTTCTCCATCTGCCAGGAGCCGGCGGCGCCCTTCGAGATCACCTCCAGCATGGCCTCGACGTCGAGCCCGGCACGCTTGGCGAAATGCACGCCCTCCGACAGCGCCTGGACGAGGCCGGCGATGCAGATCTGGTTGACCATCTTGGTGAGCTGGCCCGAGCCCGCCGGCCCCATCAGCTTGCACATGCGCGCGAAGGCCGCGATCACGGGCTCGGCACGCGCGTAAACCTCGGGGTCGCCGCCGCACATCACGGTCAGCACGCCGTTCTCGGCGCCGGCCTGCCCGCCCGAGACCGGGGCGTCGATGAAGCCGAAGCCGCCGTGCTTTGCGGCGTCCGCCAGCTCCCGCGCGACATTGGCCGAGGCCGTGGTGTGGTCGATGAAGACCGCGCCCTTTTCCATGCCGGCGAAGGCACCGCCCTCGCCGATCGTGACCGCGCGCAGGTCGTCGTCATTGCCGACACAGGCGAAGACGAAGTCCTGCCCCTTGGCGGCATCCGCCGGCGTGGGGGCGGACAGGCCGGCGTGCTGTGCCACCCAGGTCTGCGCCTTCGACGGGTTGCGATTGTAGACCGTGACCTCGTGGCCGCCCTTGTTTTTGAGGTGGCCCGCCATCGGGTAACCCATGACGCCGAGACCGATGAACGCGACTTTGGCCATGAGATGCTCCCGCTTTGGCTGGTATGATGGCACCGCTTTAGCGCGCGGACGGCGCAGCGGGAAGACGGCTGCATGGCGATCGCCCATGTGCCTTTCGGGTTGCGGATGGCCTTTCGGGTTGCAGGCCTTGGCTGCGCAGCTTAGCTGCAGTGCATGACGATATCGAACGAAGACGAGCTGCAGTCGCTGCGGGAAATCGGCCACATCGTGGCGCGTGCGCTCGAAGTGATGGGCAAGTCGCTGGAACCCGGCATCACGACCGCCGAGCTGGATACGATCGGTCGCGCCTTTCTCGATCGGCACGGGGCGCGCTCGGCGCCGGAACTTTGTTACGACTTCCCGGGCGCGACCTGCATCAGCGTCAACGAAGAGATCGCGCATGGCATTCCCGGCCCGCGCCGCATTCTCGCAGGCGATCTCGTCAATATCGACGTTTCGGCCGAGAAGGACGGCTTTTATGGCGATACCGGCGCGTCCTTCCTCGTGCCGCCGGCGAAGCCCAAGCTGGAGCGGCTCTGCCGCGACGGGAAGCGCGCGCTCTGGGCCGGCATCGGCCAGGTCGGCGTCGGCAGGCCTCTCGCCGGCATCGGCGAGGCGGTCGGGCGCTTCGCCCAGAAGAATGGCTACTCGCTCGTGCGCAATCTCGCGAGCCACGGCGTGGGCCGCTCGCTCCATGAGGAGCCGACTGAGATCGCCACCTGGCCCGACAAGCGCGAGCGCCGCCGGATGACCGACGGGCTGGTCTTCACCGTGGAGCCGTTCCTGTCTCTCGGGTCCACCTGGGCCGAGAACAGTGAGGATGACCGCTGGACGCTCTACGGCGAGCCCTGCGCGCCGACGGTGCAATACGAGCATACGGTCGTGGCAACGCCGCGCGGCGCGGTCGTGCTGACGCTGCCAGGCTGAGATCGTCGCTCAGCGCAGCGCCATGTGGCGCGTCAGGCGAAGCTCCAGCTGGTCCCAGATCCGACGAACGATCTCGACCAGTACGAGGTAGATGACCGCCGCATAGAGATACATCGAGAGGTCGAAGGAGCGGGCGAAGGCGAAGCGGGTCGCGCCCATCAGGTCGAACAGGGTGACGAGCGAGGCCACCGCGCTCGACTTGATCATCACGATCAGCTCGTTGCCGAGCGGGCGCAGCGCCAGGATCATCGCCTGCGGCATGACCACATGGCGCAACGTGCCCCAGCGATGCAGGCCAAGCGCCAGCGAGCCCTCGAACTGCCCACGGGGAACGGATTGGATGGCCCCGCGCAGGATCTCGGCCTGATAGGCGGCGGTGTTGACCGTAAAGGTCAGCAGCGCGCAGTAGAACGGCTCGCGGAAAAACCACCACAGGCCCGCATCCTGCCAGAACAGCCGGAACTGGCCGAGCCCGTAATAGACCAGGAAGAGCTGGCAGAGCAGCGGCGTGCCCCGAAAGAAGGTGGTGTAGCCGGAAACGGCGATGCGCAGCCATTTAGGGCCGTAGAGCCGGCCGACCGCCAGCCAAAACGCCACGACGAACCCGATCGATACCGAGTAGGCGACCAGCTGCAAAGTGAGGCCGAGCCCGCCGGCCATTCGGCAGCCGTAGTTCTGAAGCGATTCGCTGCCGATCCAGAAGCCGGGATAGTCGCACCAGTTCATCGCGTAGCGCCCCCGAAGGCTGCAAAGCCGCGATTGCTGCGCGCCTCAAGGCGCCCGACGCCCCAGGCCGAAATCAACGAGAAGACGAGGTAGATCGCCATCGCCGCGCCGAAGAACAGGAAGGGCTCCTTCGTCACAACATTGGCGCGCGTGGTGATGAACATGATGTCGGGAAGCGTGATGACGGAGACGAGCGACGTTTCCTTCAGCAGCACCATCCAGTTGTTGCCGAGCCCGGGCAGCGCGACCCGAAACAATTGCGGCAGCACGACGAGGCGGAAGGCCTGCGCCTTCGAGAGACCGAGCGCGGCGGCGGCCTCCCGCTGGCCCTTGTGGATGGCATTCAGCGCGCCGACCCAGACCTCGCTGGAGAAGGCGGCCAGCACCATGCCGAGCGCGACCATGCCCGCGACGAAGGGCGGGATGGCGAAGGAGGCGTCCAGACCCAGCAGCGCGAAGAGCTGCTGCATCAGGATCGGCAGGGCGAAATAGATGATGTAGAGCGTCAGCAGTTCCGGAACGCCGCGAAACACCGTGGTGTAGAGGGTCGCGAAGGCGCGCAGGATGGCGCTGTCGGCGCGCTTGCACAGCGCGACAGCAAGGCCCAGCGCGAGCCCGAAAGGCAAGGTTGCGAGCGCGATCGCGATCGTGATCCCGGCGCCCTGCAGCAGGGCAAGGCCCCAGCCGCCCGGGCCGAAGCCAAGCAGCGCGAATTTATCGAACATGAGCGAGCGCCGGCCTGCGAGGGCGAATGCCGGCCGGCGCTATCGGGCGCCGGCCGATGAGCGAGCGCAATCAGATGATCGGGATCTTGAAGTACTTGTCCGCGATCTTCTTGTGCGAGCCGTCCTTGATCGATTCTTCGACCGCTGCACTCCACTTGTCACGCAAAGCGGTATCTTCCTTGCGCACGGCACCGGCGACGCCGGGGCCATGGATCGCGGGGTCGCGCACCACTTCGGCGACCTTGGCGCAACAATCCTTGCCCTTGCCGTTGAGGAACTCTTCCAGCGAAAGCGCGTCCGCGATGATGTAGTCGAGGCGTCCGTTCAGCAGATCGAGATTGGCCTCTTCCTGCGTCGGATACGGGCGGATCGTCGAATCCTTGTAGGTCTTCTCGGCGTAGTTCGAGTGCACCGTCGAGCCCTGAACGCCGATCGACTTGCCCTTCAGCGCGGCCGGCGAAAGATCGGCGGAAGCACCTTTCGGCCCGATGACCCAGATCGGGGTCTTGGTGTAAACGGCGGTGAAGTCGACGCGCTTCTTGCGCTCATCGGTCGCGTTCATGCCGGCGATGATGATGTCGTACTTCTTGGAGAGCAGCGCCGGGATGATGCCGTCCCAGTCCTGCACCACCCAGGTGCACTTCACCTTCATCTTCTCGCAAAGCATGTTGGCGTAGTCGATCTCGAAGCCTTCCAGCTCCTTTTTGGCATTCAGGTTGTTGAAGGGCGGATAAGCGCCTTCCGTGCCGATCCGGATCTCTTTCCAGTCGGGCGCCTGGGCCAGCGCGACGGTAGCGCCGGTGACGGCGAACGCCGCCGCCGCAACGAAACGAACGAAACTCTTCATGGTGCCTCCCGCAGGGTTCGGTCGGCCAGGATCTTCTGAACGGCCCTGGCCGGTCCGGTGCCTACAGATTGGGCGCAGTTTTGCGCAGGCCGCAAGGGGGATGGCTGCGGCTTTTCTGATCCTCAACCGGTGAAAGAACCGGCAGGCCGGCTCTCAGCCCCTGCGCGAGGCGCGCTGATCGAGCAGTGCCACCGCCCAGAGCGCGAATCCGCCGAGGGCCAGCGCAGCGCCGACCCAGCCGGTGGAGGTCCAGCCATAGCCGGCCGCGATCGCCATGCCGCCAAGCCAGGGGCCGAGCGCATTGGCGGTGTTGAAGGCGCTGTGATTGAGCGCGGCCGCCAGGGTCTGCGCATCGTCGGCCACGTCCATCAGCCTGGTCTGGAGGATGGCACCGAGACCGCCGCCCGAACCGATCATGAAAATGACCAGCGTTACCGCCCAGATATTGCCGGCGGCGAAGGGAAAGGCGGCGAGCCAACCGGCGCTCCAGAGCAGCATCAGCCCGGCGGAGGGCATCAAGGCCCGGTCGGCAGCCCAACCGGCCACGAGCGTACCGGCCGTCAGCCCGAGCCCGAACACGGCAAGCACAACCGGGACGAGCGTGGGCGAGACCTGCGTCACAGCCATCAGCGTCGAGGCGGCATAGGTGTACACGGCGAACAGGCCACCGAAGCCGATGGCGCCGATGCCCAGCGTCAGCCAGACCTGTCGGCGCTTCAGCGCACCGAGTTCGCGCAGTGGGCTCGCGCCGGGACGGACCGTGTCGCGCGGCGCGTAGAGCGCGATCAGGAGGACCGTCAGCAAGGCGAAAACGGCCACGATCGCGAAGCCGCTGCGCCAGCCCAGCGCCTGCCCCATCCAGTTGGCGACCGGCACGCCGACGATCGTCGCGACGGTGAGGCCCAGCATGACCCGCGCCACTGATTGAGCGCGGCGATTGGGCGGCGCGAGCGAGGCCGCCGCCAGCGCGGCGACGCCGAAATAGGCGCCATGCGGCAGACCGCTAAGGAAACGGAAGGCCAGCATCCAGTGATAGTTCGGCGCCAGCGCACTCAAACCATTGCCAAGCGCAAACAGGCTCATCAAGGCGATCAGCAGGGTACGACGCGACACGCGCGCCGCGAGCACCGCGATCAGGGGCGCTCCGACGACGACACCGAGCGCATAGATGCTGATGACATGGCCGGCGGTGGGCTCGTCGATGCCGAGCCCTACCGAAAAGTAAGGTAGCAGACTCATCGCGGCGAATTCGGTGGTGCCGATGGCAAAGCCACCCATGGCGAGCGCAAACAGCACCAGCGTGGCGGACGCTTGTTTGGGAGCGGCGGCGGCAGCCGGGAGGCTTCGCTCATGCGCGGCGAGGGTCATCGATCAGGACTTTCGAAGGGCGAGCTTGCAATGCTGCACTGCGCCAAAATGCCACGGCAGTTTCGGTGGAGCAAGCCTACGCTTTGGTTTCTGCCATGCCAGACGCGCATGGCGCGAGGATCGCTCTTTCGTCAGGAAGCGGCACGTTTATAAGCCAGGCGACGGAAGGATATCCGATGCTGCCCTGGACCTCGCTCGACACCGCCCCCCTGCCGGATGGCAGCGGCACTTTGAGGCTGAAGCAGCGCGGCAGCGAATTTTCGATCATGCTGGGCAGCAACGAACTGATGAACAGCCGCCTCAGCGGTTCGGAAGAAGCCCTGGCGCGTCTGTCCTGCGCGCGACTGGTGGGGAAGCCGAACCCCGCCATCCTGATCGGCGGCCTCGGCATGGGCTTCACCTTGCGCGCCGCGTTGGCCGCTCTGCCACCCGGCGCGAGCCTGCAAGTGGCGGAACTGATCCCGGCCGTGGCCGACTGGGCGCGCGGCGCGATGGCGCCGGTCTTCGGCGGCTGCCTCGACGATCCGCGCGTCAGCATCCTCATTGCGGATGTCGCGGCGGCCATCGCAAGCGGTACGGACCGTTATGACGCAATCCTGCTCGACGTCGACAATGGTCCGGACGGGCTCACCGTCGCCGCCAATGACGGGCTCTACAGCGCGGCGGGCCTCGCGGCGGCGAAAGCCTCGCTCAAACCGGGCGGGGTTTTGGCCGTCTGGTCCTCCGGCCCCGATGCCGGCTTCACTAAACGGCTCAAGGCCGCGGGCTTTGCGACCGAAGAGCATTCCGTGCGCGCGAGCCGCAGCGGTCGCGGCGCACGGCACATGATCTGGCTTGCGACCCGCCGCTGACGCGGCAGGCCATGATCGAACCTCACTGCAGCAGGCAAAGGCCTTCGCAGGCCGCGCTGCCGGCTGTCGCGATGAAGGCCGCGACGGACTTGTCCGCAGCCGGCTTCAGCGCCGGGCGTGTGGCCTGGAGCGCGGCGATCAGCGCCGTGCGGTCCGCCTGGCCGATGCCGGCGACGAGGCCGGCGGCGTTTTCCGCGAGGCTGCTTGCGATCAGGGTCTGGTTGGCCTCCCGCAGCGCCGGGTTACGCAGGGCCAGCGCGACACCGGTGATGATTTGCTGCAACCCCAGCCGCATCTGACGCAGGCCGGCGAAGCGCTCATCGGTCTTTTCATCCTTGGCGAGATGAGCCCCGAAATCGTTGATGGCCTGGAGCGAGGCGGCAATCGCCTTCAGCAGGAAGGCGTGCGAGCGCGATAACTCGTCCTGATACTCGACGACGTTGCGCGCGGTGTCGGGCTGCACCTTCCCAGGGTTCGGCGAGAACAGCGTATAGGCCTGCAAAATCCGGGTCTGCTTCTGCACGATATTGAGCAGGGCCGGTATGTCGTCGGCGGTATAAGGACCTTTGCCGAGGATCGCCGCGTCGTTCCAGACGTCCCGCAGCACCTTGCCTTCGACCGGGTCGGACAGGCGCGGCAGGCGTGCCTTTCCAGGCTCGACGCTCGCCAGGCTTTCCACGGCCGCGACCGAGGCATCGATATAGGCCGACCCGTTGGCCGGGACCTCGGCCCGGGCCGCAGCACCGAACAGGCAGATGCCGCCGAGCAGCGCTGCCCGCAATGCGGAGTTCAACATGGTCATGGCTTTCCTTTTCCCGCCGCGCGCGCTTCCGCGATCAGGCAGAGTTCGGTGAACAGCACCTGCGCGGCGCAATGGGCGGTGTTGCTGGTGGCATCGTATTGCGGCGCAACCTCGACCACATCGGCCGCAACGATGTTGCTGCCCTTCAATCCGCGCAGAATAGCGAGCGCCTCGCGCGTCGTCAGACCACCGATCTCGGGCGTGCCGGTGCCGGGTGCGAAGGCTGGATCGAGCGAGTCGACATCGAAGGAGACGTAGGTCGGCCCGTCGCCGATGACGGCGAGCGCCTTGGCGATCACTGCCTCAATGCCGAGTTCATCGACCTCGTTGGCGTGGATCACGGTCATGCCGGACTCGTAGGAAAACTCCCAGAGATATTCGGCGCCGCCACGGATGCCGATCTGGATGACGCGCTCGGGGTCGAGCACGCCGTCGAGCACCGCCTGCCGGAACGGCCCGCCATGGTGGAACTTCGAGCCCTCATAGGGCCCGGAGGTGTCGCAATGGGCGTCGATATGCACCATGCCGACAGGGCGCTTCGCGCCGACCGCCTTCAGGATCGGATAGGTGATCGAGTGGTCGCCGCCGACCGCCAGCGGCGAGACGCCGGCCTCGACGATCGTGCGGAACGTCGCCTCGATGTCCTCATGGCAGCTCTCGAGCGAATAACGCGAGCGGAACGGCACGTCGCCGATATCAGCCGCCTTCACCATGCCGAAGGGCGCGGTGCCCAGCACATGGTCCATCGGGCCGATGCGCTCGATGGCGCGCACCGCGCGCGGCCCCAGCCGCGTGCCGGCCCGGTTGGTGACGCCAAGATCCATCGGCAAGCCGATGATCGCGACGTCCAGCCCGCCGATGCCGGGCTGACCTAACGCATCAGGCCGATAGGGCGCGCCCATGAAGGTGGCGACATCCGAGAAAGGCCATTTGCGCTTGTCGCCCTTGAACTGGTCGGCAGCGACCTTGGCGAAATGCGGATCGTGGATGTCGGCGCCGCTGGCATCGGCGTAGCGCTCCCGCAGCTTTGCGAGCTTGTCCTCGTTCATCGCATCCATCCTCATCCGAACCGGGGCATCAGGGCGCCGGCCGCTCCAGCATCGTCAGCGTCCTGTCGTGATAGCAGGTGCTGCCGAAAGGACGGTAGCCGAGCTTTGCTGCGACGCCCAGCGAGGCGGCGTTGGCAGGGTTTATGATGCAGACGCTGCGTCGCGGCCCGAATTGATTTTCAAACCAGCCATGGGCGGCGAGACCCGCCTCGGTCGCGTAGCCGTGACCATGCGCCTCGCGTGCGAATATCCAGGCTGCCTCGGGAAACGGATCGAACCCCGCACCCAGCCCGCGCTCCGACCTCATCAGACCGACTTCACCCAACATCCGACCGGTTTCGCGGTGGACGATGGCGAAAAGACCGTAACCCATCAACGCCCAATGCCCTCGGTTGCGCACGAGGCGGTGCCAGGCGTTCTCTCGCGACATGATCTCGCCGCCGACGAAGCGCACGACCTCCGGATCCGATCGCATGGCGTGGATCGGCTCGAAATCATCGAGGGTCGGCAGGCGCAGGGTCAATCGTTCGGTCTCGATCATGGCGCCCTTAAACCAGTCTTGCGGCGCTTCGCCAACCCGCAGGAAAAGCGGCCAGACCACCACGCCTTTGGCGCGCACTAGCCGAAAGTCTGGATGCTTGCGGTTGAATCAACTCGCGATTCATGCAGCCATTGCCTAGAACGCAGGCGCATGTTCGCCATGTGCCGTGGTCGCGTCCGATAAGCCCGGGAACCGGGCAGCTGTCCCAAGGAGATGTCCCTATGAAGCGTCGTCAATTCATCCAGACCGCAGCGGCCGGCGCCGCAGCCACCGCTGTGGCCATGCCCGCGGTCGCGCAGTCCAACCCGGAGGTGAAGTGGCGCCTCGCCTCGTCCTTCCCGAAGTCGCTCGACACGATCTATGGCGGCGCCGAGGTCATGGCCAAGATGGTCTCGGACCTGACCGACGGGAAGTTCCAGATCCAGGTCTTCGCCGCCGGCGAGATCGTGCCGGCGCTGCAGGCGCTGGACGCCGTGAGCAACAATACCGTCGAGATGTGCCACACCGTCTCGTATTACTATGTCGGCAAGGACCCGACCTTCGCGATCGCCGCCTCCGTGCCCTTCGGTCTCAATGCCCGCCAACAGAACGCCTGGCTGTTCCAGAACGGCGGCAACGAGATGTTCAACGAGTTCTACAAGAAGTTCAACGCCTACGGCATGCCTTGCGGCAACACCGGCGCGCAGATGGGCGGCTGGTTCCGCAAGGAGATCAAGAACGTCGCCGACCTGCAGGGCCTGAAGATGCGCATCGGCGGCATCGCGGGTTCGGTGCTGCAGAAGCTCGGCGTGGTACCGCAGCAGCTCGGCGGCGGCGACATCTATCCGGCGCTGGAAAAGGGCACGATCGATGGCGCCGAATGGGTCGGCCCCTATGACGACGAGAAGCTCGGCTTCGCCAAGGTCGCACCGTATTATTACTATCCGGGATTCTGGGAAGGCGGCCCGGCGGTCCATGCCTTCATCAATCTGGAAAAATGGAACAGCCTGCCGAAGGCCTATCAGGCCGCGCTGACCGCCGCCTGCACCTATGCCAACACGCAGATGGCAGCGAAATACGATGTGGTGAACCCGCCGGCGCTGAAGCGTCTGGTCGCCGCCGGCACGCAGCTGCGCCCCTTCCCGCAGGACGTGATGGAAGCCTGCCTCAAGGCGTCCAACGAGCTCTATGCCGAGATCTCGGCCAAGAACCCCGACTTCAAGAAGGCGATCGAGGCAATGTCCGCCTTCCGCTCCGACGAATATCTGTGGTGGCAGGTGGCGGAGCTGAGCTTCGACGTCTTCCAGGTTCGTACCCGCGCCCGCTGACCCGGCTCGGCCTCGTCGTCTCATGCAAGAGCCCGGCTTTCGCCGGGCTCTTTTTCGTCAGTCTCGCTTCGGCCTCTCGGCCTCAGCACGCTGGTCAGGCGATCGTGGAACCCCATTTGGCGGTATCAGGCGCCTTTTCCTTGTAGACCGCGCCGCCGAAATCGACATGCAGCTCGGTCCAGGCTCCACCGCCGCGACGGGCCAGGATCTCGAAATGCTTCGGCTTGCGCCGCGCCTCTCCCGCCGGCGTCCAACCCTGCCCTGCGACGGCCTCAAGCGCCTTGGCTGCGTCGGCATGGTCATTGTGATGGTGATGACCGGGGGCGTGATGGGGCTTCTTGTGATGAATCTCGACGGCGCCGCGCCCGGCGGACGCGATGCGTGAAACCTTGATTTCCGAGGGACGCTGCTCGCCCTGAATCTCGACATGGAGATCGGGTTCGAGCGGGAAGGCCTCCGCGCCTTTGGGACCGAGATCGGCAAGATGTGTCTTGCCGTCGGCTTCCAACGTAAAGCGATGCGCGAAAACGTGGCGAATAATGCCCGACAGGGCAATGCTCTCATGATGCGGCATAATTTTCTCCGTAGGGCGCCCAACCGCAGGCGCAGCCCGGAGCTAGGCTGCCGTTACGGCATCTTTGAGACGATGGCTGGTCGATTTTGTGTGCTGCTCTCAGAGCAGCATTGCGCGCGCTTTCGCAGCCCGGCCAATCGCCTTATACTTGATCGCCATCACCGCGCCTTCTCGAGCGGGTATCCGGGCCCGCAACCTCCAGGGAGCAGTCATGCGCCGCCTCGCTTTTTCTCTGCTTCTCCTCGCCTGCCTGCCTGTCGCCGCGTCGGCCCAGTCGATCGGCGAGCCCTTGCCGGGCAAGGCACAGCCGCGCGAATCCTACAGCCGGCCCACGCCGGCGCCCGCCAACGGTGCTCGCCCCTGCCCTGAATATGGCCCGGGTTTCGTCCGCATCGAGGGATCGAGCACCTGCGTGCGCGCCGGCGGCTCCGTTCGCGCCGAGTTCGGCAAAAGCTCCCGCAGCGGTTATGGCAGCCGCGCGGACGGCATGGCTTATCTCGAAGGCCGGACGCAGACCGGGCTTGGCGAGATGCGCTCGGTGCTGAGCGTGCGCGGCGGCGTCGACCGCAATCTCAACTCCGGCAGCCCGTTCCGCTACTGAGGCTCACCCCATCAGCCGCGCCACCTCCCGGCGAAGAACGGGCACGAGCTCGGCTTCGAACCAGGGATTGCGCCGAAGCCAGCCATTGTTGCGCCAGGACGGGTGCGGCATCGGCAGCACGCGCGGCAGGCCCGGCCGGGACAGGATCGCAGCCCAGTCGTCGACGGTCGTGGATACATCCGCCGCCGCCTTCGCGCCGAGATGCCAGCCCTGCGCATAGCGCCCGATGGCGAGCACCAGTTCGATGTTCGGCAGCGCTGCGAAGACACGTTGACGCCAGAGCGGCGCGCATTCGCGCCGGGGCGGGAGATCGCCGCCCTTGGCGTCCTGGCCCGGAAAACAATGCCCCATCGGCACGATGGCGACGCGCGACGGATCGTAGAAGGCGGCCTCGTCCAGCCCAAGCCAGCCGCGCAGCCGGTTGCCGGAGGCGTCGGTGAAAGGACGGCCGCTGGCATGGACCCTTGTGCCCGGCGCCTGGCCGGTGATGCAGAGCCGCGCAGCCGCACCGGCCTGGATCACCGGGCGCGGCTGATGCGGCAGCGGCGGCAGATAGCGCGGCGCATCGCGGCAGACCCGGCAGGCGCGCAGCTCGTGCAAGACGGTCTCAAGACTTTCGAGACCGCTCATCGGCTCGCGAACCGGCGCGTCGCAGGCGCCGTCGAGATCAATCCGTCGCAGGTCCAGCGGGCCTTCCCGCCATAGCCATGCGGGTCGCCCGGCTCGATGCGCGCCAGCCCGTTGATCCGGCCGGACGGACGGCTGCGGATGACATAGAGCGAACCGCTGGTCTCGATCGTGAAACAATAGGTTCGGCGCGTCTCCACGGGGCCGTAGTAATAGCAGACCGCATCCGCCGTCGTGATCCAGCAGGCGTCGACATTGGGCACGTCGCGATTATGCCCTCCGACGCGTCCATCCGGGTGGTGATATTCGCTGAAAGGCTGGTTGCTGCCGGAATAGAGGCCCGTGACGGTGTTGCCTTCGAAGGCGTGACGGATCTGCTCGCCCGTGAGCCGCTCGGCCGCCGGCGCCGGCCCCACCGCAGCGAGCGAAACGGCCACCATGGCCGCAAGCGCGGCGGTCTTCACCAACGCGCCAGCCTCCGGCTCATCGGCGGTCCCGGAGCGCGCGAGATCAGCCCGTCGCAATACCAGGATGTGCCGTTATCGGTGTGATTGCGCGGGTTGCCGGCTTCGATCCGCGCCAGCGCATTGACCACGCCATTGCCGACATTGCGCAGCACATAAAGCTCGCCGCTCATCTCCACCGTGAAGCAATGAACGGTGCGATTTTCAGGCGGCCCGTAATAATAGCACACGCTTTGCGGCTTGGTGATCCAGCAGGCGTCGGTGTTGGGCTGCCAGCCATTATGGCCCAGGGCGCGGCCGTCAGGCGCATGATATTCGGTGAAGAAGCCCCCGTTGGTGTAGCGGCCGGAGACGGTGTTGCCCTCGAATGCGCGCTGGATCTGTTCCCCGGTCAGCCGCTCGGCCGCCATTGCGGGCATGGATGCGGCCATCAGGGACAACAGAACGGCCATAACAAACTGCATCAGGCAGCCCAGCTTGGCCGTGCGGCCATTTCGCCATGCCACCGGCGGATGTGGACGAAATCGTCCGGCAGGGGCAAGCGCGAGGGCCGCATGAAATCGACCGCGATCGCGGCGGTGATGTCGGCGACCGTCAAGCTCTCGCCGCAGACGAACGGGCTGCCGGCAAGTTGCAGCTCGAGCAGCCAGAGATGGTCGTCCAGGCTCTCGCGGTTGGCCTGTGCCCATTCCGGCACCTGCTCCTCGAGCTCGGCCATCGAGGGATGGCTGTGCCGAAAGACCGCTGCGACGCTGGCGAACAGGCCAAGCTCGATGCGGCGGTTCCACATCTCGATCAGCGCCTGCTCTTTGGCGTCCCGGCCGAACAGAGGGGGCTCGGGGTTCAGGCTTTCGACATAACGGCAGATCGCGATGGTCTCGGCCAGCGCCGTCCCGTCGTCCAGCAGCAGGACGGGGAGCCGCTGGGCGGGGTTCAGCCGGGTGAACGCTTCCGTCTTGTGCTCCTTCTTCGCGATATCGACCGCGATCAGCTCAGGAAGGGTCAGGCCCTTCTCGGCAAAGAAGATGCGGACCCGCCGCGGGTTCGGCGCGCGACCGCCATCGTAGAGTTTCATCCCGTTCTCCCTGTTGCGGCGCAACGGATCATGCCACGCGCCGCACCGTCAATCCTGTTGGGGCCTTCCCCGTCGATCGACGCGTTTTTCCGATGTTTTAGCGCGGGTGGGCGCGGCGCCAGGCCTCGGGTCGCTCGAACTCCAGCGCCCAGATGCCCCGACGGGCGGCTTTCGCCTGCGCCTCCTCGGCAGCGTATCCGCCGTAGGCGACGGCATGACCGTCGCGGACCATCGTCGCGTTGATGTCCTCAGTACCTTGCCAGCAATGCGCGAGGCCCCGGCCATAACGATCGGACTTACCGATCTCGCAGCGCGTTTCCCCGCGCAACAAGATCGATTGCAAGGCGCGGCGCGCCTCGCGCCCGCAGGCAAGGCCGCGCCCGGCGCCGTCGCGGCAGGTCTGACGATATTCCGGCGCGTCGAGGCCTTGCAGGCGCAGCTCCTCGCCCAGCAGGCGGATGGAATCGCCGTCGATCGCCTGCGCGGGGCCGGTCAGTTCGCGGGCCGGGCCGAGGCGATATTGCAGGATGGCGCCAGCCAGCGCGATGAGGCCGAGCAGGCCGAGCGCCACGACGAGATCCGTGAAGCGCCCGACACGCCGCCACCAGCCAAAGGGCCCGATATGACCGAATCCAGAACGAGGCATCAGGAAGAGATTAACGTTTCAGTGTTCATGATGGCCAGCCGACCTTGCGCTTCGCAGGGCCGAACGAGGATGCGTATCCCCCATCATGCCGGAAGTGACGGCCGAACAGGTACAGCGCGGACGCGGGCCCGATCCTGCGGCGGTGGCACGTCGCAAGCTGCTCACGCGCGACGTCAAGACCGTGCGCGAGCGGCTGACCTCCTCGACCGGCCTGGAACGCGCCTTCGACAACGAGCTGCTGCGCAGCTTCGCGCAATATCGCCTGTCCGGCTCGGTCGGCACGCTGGTGCTCGTCGTCGGCATCGCCTTTGCCTCCTGCCTGTGGCTCCCGGCCTATCTCGTCGCTTCCTGGAGCGGGCTGGTGCTGGCGAGCGGCACGCTGATCGTGATGTTGTCGCGGCGCTACCTCGCCAAGCGACCCGATGCCGTCAGGATCACACGCTGGCGCCGTCTTTTTGCTTTCGCGGAAGGTTTTCACGGGCTCTGCTGGGCGGCGCTGCTGCTGCTGTTCGCACATGTCGATGCGCCCGGCGCCAAGATCTTCGCCACCACCGCCCTGCTGATCGCAAGCGCGCTCGCGGTGATGGTCGTCTCGTCGATCCCGCTCGCCGTCTATGCCGGGCTGTCACCGGTCGTCCTAGGGATAATGGTGTTCTTCTGGGATCGGCGCGACATCGACAGCATGACGATGGCGGCAATGGCGGCCGCGGCTCAGCTCTTCTTCATCTTCCTCGCCAACCGGCTCTATGCGAGTTCCGTCGCGACCATCAGCTTCCGCGCCGAAAAGGATGCGCTGATCGCCGAGCTGGAGACCGCCAACGCCAATTCGGACGAGGCCCGCCGCAAGGCCGAGGAGGCCAACCTCGCCAAATCGCGGTTCCTGGCGACGATGAGCCACGAGCTGCGGACCCCGCTGAACGCCATCCTCGGCTTTTCCGAAGTGATGAAGAACGAGATCTTCGGCACGCACGCCAATGCCGCCTACAAGGAATATTCGGGCGACATCCATGGCTCGGGACAACATCTGCTGAACCTGATCAACGAAATCCTCGACCTTTCGCGCATCGAGGCCGGCAAATACGAGCTGAACGAGGAAGCGCTCTCGCTCGTCGCCATCGTCGAGGATTGCCGCCATATGCTGGCGTTGCGGGCCAAGGCGAAGGGCCAGACCATCCGCCAACACGCCGAGCCGGATCTGCCGCGCGTCTGGGCCGACGAGCGGGCGATGCGGCAGGCGATCCTGAACATCCTGTCCAACGCGATCAAGTTCACCCCGCAGGGCGGCGAGATCACCATCAAGGTCGGCTGGACGGCCGCCGGCGGCCAATACACCACCATCACCGATACCGGGCCGGGCATTCCAGAAAACGAGATTCCGATCGTGATGCAGAGTTTCGGGCGCGGCTCGCTCGCGATCAAGACGGCCGAACAGGGCTCCGGCCTCGGGCTGCCGATCGTGAAGGGGCTGGTCGATCTCCACGGCGGCGGCTTCATGCTGAAGTCCAGGCCCCGTGCCGGCACGGAAGTCACCATCACGCTGCCGGCGGAGCGGGTGATGGACACCCTCGCCGCCCTGCCGGAGCCCCACCGGGCGCGCGTCGCTTGAGCCTTCGTCTTTTTGCCCCGATGCGAGCGCCATTCGTAATGACGCCTTCCCTGCCCTTCCCTTTCCTCGCTTTCCCTTTCCCTGCCGGCCCCGACTGGAACTGTTCGACATGACCGAGAAAACCCGCGTCGCGGTGCTTTACGGCGGCAAATCCGGAGAGCACGAGGTTTCGCTGAAATCGGCAGCTTCAGTCCTGCGCCATCTCGATCGGACGCGATTCGAGCCCGTGCCGATCAGTATCGACAAGCAAGGCCGCTGGCAGCGACAGGATGCGCGACGCCTGACGGACAGCAATGGCGAGAGCCTGCCGATCTTCGCGGATGCGCCCGAGATCAGGCTGGCCAACTCGGGCGGCGGACTGTTGTCGGCTGCTCCGGTGGACGGCTCGGCCGCGAACGACGTGATCGATGTCGTGTTCCCGGTGATCCACGGCCCGCTCTGCGAGGACGGCGCGGTGCAGGGTCTGCTCGATTTGTCAGGGGCGGCCTATGTCGGCTCGGGCGTGATGGCCTCGGCGATCAGCATGCACAAGGACATGGCGAAGAAGCTGGTCGCGCTCGCCGGCCTGCCGGTGGCGCCTTATCAGGTGGCGACGAAGCGCGACCATGCGCGCGACCCGGCAGCGGTCGCCTCGGCAGCACAGGCGAAGCTGACGCTGCCGCTGTTCATCAAGCCCTGCAATATGGGCTCCAGCGTCGGCGTGCATAAGGTCAAGCGCTGGGAGGATCTGGCTGCGGCGCTGGACGATGCGTTCTCCTACGACACGCGGGTTTTGATCGAGCAGGGCGTCGATGCGCGCGAGATCGAGGTCGCGGTTCTGGACGGCGACCCGCCTTTCGCCAGCGTCGCGAGCGAACTCAATGCCGGCCCCCAGCACGAATTCTATTCCTACGAGGCGAAGTATCTCGACAGCGACGGCGCGACGGTCGATCTCCCGGCGAAGCTCGAGCCGGCCCAGATGCAGCGCGTGCAGGCGCTCGCGAAGACGGCTTTCGTCACGCTGGAATGCAGCGGGCTGGCGCGGGTCGACTTCTTCCTCGACCGGCAGAACGGCGAGTTCTACTTCAACGAAATCAACACCTTGCCGGGCTTCACCGCCATCAGCATGTATCCGAAGATGATGGAGGCCTCCGGCATGGCCTATCCCGCCCTGATCACCCGGCTGATCGAGCTGGCTCTGGAGCGGCAAGAGGAGCGGACGTCGCTGAAGACGGATTACGCGGGGTAGCCACGTTGTCATTCCGGGGCGCGCCATAGGCGCGAACCCGGAACCCACGAACACGCTCCTGCAGCCGTCATGCTCGCCCTTGTGGCGAGCATCCACGTCTTGAACACCGCATGCGCCAAACGAAGACGTGGATGGCCGGGACAAGCCCGACCATGACGGCAAGGGCCATGTCCCGGGTTTAGGGCTCGAGCCTTCGGCCGCCCTGAAATGACAGACTGGTTGCGCTTAACCCTTCCGCGCGACCTGGGCCTGTTCGAAGGTCGCCATGCCCGAATGGATCGCGGCGGCGGCCTTGACGATGCCGGCCGCAAGCGCGGCGCCGGACGCTTCGCCCAGCCGCATGTCGAGCGCCAGCAGCGGCACCTTGCCGAGATGGGCCAGCACCTGCGCATGAGCGCCCTCGGTCGAGAGATGGCCGGCGAGGCAATGGTCGATGGTCGAGGGCTCGATCGCGTGCAGGATCGCGGCTGCGGCGGTCACGACATAGCCATCCAGAATCACTGGGATGCGCTGCGAGCGGGCGGCGATGATGGCGCCGCAGATCGCCGCGATCTCGCGTCCGCCGAGCCGGCGCAGCACCTCCAGCGGGTCCTTGAGATGAGCGCGGTGCAAGGCGATCCCCGCTTCCACGGCGGCGATCTTGCGCTTCAGGCCCTCATCGTCGAGCCCGGTGCCGCGGCCGCACCATTGCGCGGCGTCGCCGCCATACAGCGCGGCATAGATGGCCGCAGCCGATGTGGTGTTGCCGATGCCCATCTCGCCGAGGCAGAGCAGATCGGCTCCGCCGGCGAGCGCTTCCATGCCGAAGGCCATGGTGGCGACGCAGGCGCGCTCGTCGAGCGCCTCAGTCTGCGTGAAATCGCCGGTCGGCAGGTCGAGCGCGAGATCGAACACCTTGAAGCCGAGATCATAGGCGGCGCAGATCTGGTTGATCGCGGCGCCGCCGGCCGCGAAATTCTCCAACATCTGGCGCGTCACCGCCTGCGGAAAGGCCGAGACGCCCTGCGCCACCACGCCGTGATTGCCGGCGAAGACGCAGACCAGCGGCCGGTCGACACGCGGAGGCGCCTTGCCCTGCCAGGCTGCCAGCCATTCGGCGATCTCTTCCATGCGGCCGAGGCTGCCGGCCGGCTTCGTCAGTTGGGCGTCGCGCGCCCGCACGGCATTGGCGGAGGCCATGTCGGGGCCCGGCATGGCGGCGATCAGCTCGCGGATATCGTCGAAGGGCAGTCCCGAAGCGGCCATGTCTCGTTCCATCGCGGATGCAGCACCGGCGCGCGACCATGGCGGCGCGGTTGCCCCTGCTGCTATAGGCTCAGGGCTGGGATGACAATCGAGGGGAGCAGCGAGCGGCCATGGCCGAAGCCGAGGACAGGGCCCAGAAGGCCGCGCCGTATTGGCCGGGCTGGCTGATCGCGACGGCGATCTGCCTGCGCTTCTGGTCGCGGCTGCCCGTACCGAAGCTGCCGGGCGAAAGCGAGCTGCACGGCCTGCCGGACTTCAGACTGATCCCGCGTGCCCTGCCCTTCGCGGCTCTTCTCATCGTGCTGCCGGCCGCTCTTGTCGTGCTTCTCGCGGGGCTGGCGCGGCTGGACGGTCTGGTCGTCGCGGGACTGGCGCTGGCCACCCTCGCATTGACGACCGGGGCTTTCCACGAGGACGGCCTGGCCGATACCGCGGACGGGTTGTTCGGCGGGCATACGCCGGAGCGGCGGCTGGAGATCATGAAGGACAGCCGCATCGGCGCCTATGGCGCGATGGCGATCGGCCTGTCCCTGCTGCTGCGGGCAAGCCTGATCGCGATGATCGTCGATCGCGCGGGTCCCTGGGCCGGCGCGGCGGCCGTGCTGATCGCGGCGCCGTGGTCCCGCGCTCAGGGCGTGCTTCTGCTCGCCAAGGAGCCGCCGGCCCGCAGCAGCGGCGCCTCCGCCGCCGTGGGGACGCCGCAGGCGGCAACGGCCTATCTCGGGCTCATTCTCAGCGCCCTGCTGGGAGGCGCATTGACGCTGGCGGCCCGGATTCCACCGACAGGGCTGCTTCTGGGGTTGTTGCTGGCGATCTCGGTCGCGGCCTGGCTGACACGGCTGGCGCGCCGACTGATCGGCGGTCAGACCGGCGATATCGTCGGCGCCATGCAACAGCTGACCGAAATCGCGGTCTATCTCGGGCTTGCGCTGGCTATCGGATGGAGCGCGCGATGACGGCGCTCTCCACGCCTTGCGTCCACATTTGCGTGATCGATCCGGCAAGCGGCCTGTGCGAGGGCTGCGGCCGCACGCTCGCCGAGATCGCGCAATGGTCAAGCCTGAGCGAAGCAGAGCGGCAGGCGATCATGGAGCTGCTGCCAGAGCGACTGCATTTAAGGGCGAATGATCCGGGGCATCATGTTCGGGTTTGACCCGAGCATCTCGGACACCAGCGCCCTTTCGTCATGAGATGCTCAGGTCAAGTCCAAGCATGATGCGCGGCCTTCAATGCAGTAGCGACCAAAGGAAGCGGCCGGCGACCACCAGCAGAAACAGGCCGAATGCGACCTCCAGCCGTCGCTTCGACAGCCGATGCGCCATACGGGCGCCGATCGGCGCCATCCAGACCGAGGTCGGGATGAACAGGACCATCCCGATCAGCGAGACATAGCCGAGCGAGAGCGGCGGCAGAACGTCCATCTTCGGCCAGCCGGCATAGATGAAGCCGAGCGCGCCGGGAATCGAGATCAACACGCCGAGACCCGAAGAGGTCGCGACCGCCTGATGAATTGGGCGGCCGTAAAAAGTCATGAACAGGCTGGAGAGCTGCCCGCCGCCGATGCCCATCAGCGCCGACAGCACGCCGATGACGCCGCCATAAGCCACCATGACCGGCTTGCCCGGCATCTCCTCGCCGAACTTCCAGCGATCTGCAGCGAAGAGCAGACGCAGCGCCGAAAGCGTTGCGACGACGACGAAGACGATCTTGAACAGGTCGGCTGGAGCGAAACGAGCGATGTAACTGCCGACAAGCACACCCAGCACCACCGGCAGCGCCCAGATTTTCAGAATCGAGAGGTCGACCAGCCCCTTGGCGCGGTGCGCGTTGAAGGAGCGGATCGAGGTCGGAATGATGACCGCCAGCGAGGTGCCGACGCTGAGCGGCATCCGCACCTCCTCGGGCACGCCGATGACGCGAAAGACCTCGAACAGCACGGGAACAACGACAGCCCCGCCGCCGACGCCAAAGACGCCGGCCAGCAACCCCGTCGCCGCGCCGGCCAGCACGAGCGAGACGGCAAGGAAGGCGAGATCGCCGAGAGGGATGCCAGCAAGCATGGAACATTCCGGTGGGCAGTTGTTCCGTTTGGGTCATTTCCCCCGCCGAGGCAAGGGCTTCGGCTCATGCCGGAACGACGCGCGTTGCCCGTCAGGCAGCCTCCGCGTCGTGGCGCGAGACATGCGCCGTTGCCGCCCGGAGATCGGCGAAGGTCGCATCGGCCTTAACGCAATGTTCGGCGAGGTGTCGGCGGAACAGGCGCGCGCCCGGCCGGCCGGGGAAAAGCCCGACAAGATGGCGGGTGAAGGCGTGCAGCCTCCCGCCGCGCTCCAGATGCGCCGCGATATGCGGCTCGAGCGCTTCCAACATCGCGAAGGCGTCCGGCACCGGCGCGTCTTCGCCGAAGAGCAGCGGGTCGACCTGCAACAGGATTTCCGGGTTCTGGTAAGCCTCGCGGCCGATCATGACACCGTCAAGCCTGTCCAGATGCGGTAGCCATTCCGCAGGCGCCTTGATGCCACCATTCAGGCTGACCGGCAGATCGGGATTGGCGGCTTTCAGGCGATAGGCGCGCTCGTAATCGAGCGGCGGGATCTCGCGGTTTTCCTTGGGCGAGAGCCCTTGCAGCCAAGCCTTGCGGGCATGAACGACCAGCGCATCGACATCGGCGGTGCGAATTGCTGCGGTCAACTCGTCGAGCGCGGCCTCGGGATCCTGATCGTCGACGCCGAGGCGGCATTTCACCGTGACGGGGATGGGAACCGCCGCCTTCATCGCCGCGACGCATTCGCCGACCAGCGCCGGCTCGCGCATTAGGCAGGCTCCGAAGGCGCCGCCTTGGACCCGATCGGAGGGGCAGCCACAATTCAGATTGATCTCGTCATAGCCGAAATCGGCGCCGATCCGGGCGGCCTGAGCCAGCAGCTTGGGGTCGTTTCCGCCGAGCTGAAGGGCCAGCGGGTGCTCCATCGGGTCGAAGCCGATGAGGCGCTCGCGGTTGCCGTGGATCACTGCCAGAGCCGTGACCATCTCACTGTAGAGCCGGGCGTGGCGCGACATCGTCCGGTGGATGATGCGGCAGGCGCTGTCGGTCCAGTCCATCATCGGCGCGACGGAAAAGCGATGGGGCGAGAGCGGTGTCATGAATCCAGGAACTCGGCATTGCCGATCGAACGCGAAGCGCGCCTCATAGCGCAATCGACCCGGCGATGCGAGGCCCGGCGCGGATCGTTGTGACCGCGTCCGGTCGGACGCGTACCGATGTGGCTGCTCGATGCCTCACCGCCTGACGAGAGAGGCGGCAGCCGCCTCGTCCGGCTCCAGGCCCAGCCGCTTCATCAGCGCCAGAGCATCGCGTGGCGCGCGCGGCGTCATCGTGTTGTCGAAATAGACATAAACATCGCGCGGGCGGCCGTCCGGCCCGGCAGGGTCGATACGGTCGTCCCGGCCGGCATCGCGCCCTTCGGCCCAGGCCGAGATCAGCGCAGCCCAGTGGTCGAGCGCCCGATCGTCATAGCCGCTGCGGTAAAGCTGTTGCGAGCCGTGAAGGCGGATATAGGCGAAATCGGCCGTGAGATCGGTCCAGAGTGGCCAATCGACGGCATCGGCGCAGACGAGCGCGATGTTGTGGGCGCGCAGCAGAGCGATGAAGACCGGGTCGCGAAAGCTCTCATGCCGCACCTCGACCGCATGGCGTAACGCGCCGACGCCGTCGCTCTGAAGCCAGGCCGGTGCCTTGAGATGATCGTCGTGCTGCCGCGCACAGGCGCCAGCGGCCCCGGCGGTCTGGGGCAGCATAGTGAGAAAGGCGCCGAATCTCTCCGGGTCGAAGGCGAAGCTCGCAGGAAATTGCCAGAGGATCGGCCCGAGCTTACTGCCCAGCCGCAGCAGGCCCGAGGCGAGAAAATTGGCCAGCGGCGTTTCGATACCTTTGAGGCGCAGGATGTGGGTGAGGAAGCGCGGCCCCTTCACTGCAAAGACGAAGTCTTCCGGCGCCTCGTCCGCCCAGCGGGCAAAGCTTCCGGGCGTCTGCAGGCCGTAGAAGGTGCCGTTGATCTCGATGCTGGGAAAAAGCGCGGCGACATAAGCCAGTTCGCGCTTCTGTGTCAGGCCTTTCGGGTAGAAGTCGCCGCGCCAGGGCGGATAGGCCCAGCCGGATATGCCGATGCGGATACTGCCCGTCGCCATTCACGCCTCCATGGGCGTCCGTCGTCGACCCATGGAGGAAATGCCGAGCCAGCGCGGCCGGTTCCGGCCGCCGCGTTGCGCCTACTTCTTGGCGCGAGCCACGATCTGCGTGGGGTTGACGAAGCGCAGCGCGATGATGAGCCAGATCAGCGTGGTCACCATGTAGATCACCGCCATGGCGTCGATCGACTGCACGGCGCGCACGCCGGCGGCGAAGACGGCATAATAGAGCGCCACGACCAATGTCTGGCTGGTCGGCCCGGCCGTGAGGAAGGTCAGCTCGAACATCGCGAGCGTGCGCACCAGCACCAGCAACAGCGCGGCCAGGATGCCGGGCAGCAGCAGCGGCAGCAGCACATGGACGAACAGCTTGAAGGTGTTGGCTCCGAAAACCCGCGCGGCGTGCTCGATCTTGGTGTCGATCTGCTCGATGAAGGGGATCATCACAAGGATGACGAAGGGGACCGTCGGCACGAGATTGGCCAGCACCACACCCGACATCTGGCCGGCAAAGCCGGTCTGGTAGAGCACCGTGGCAAGCGGGATGCCGAAGGTGATCGGCGGGATCATCAAGGGCAGCAGGAAGAGCAACATCACCAGCCGCTTGCCCGGAAAGTCCCGTCGCGCCAGCGCATAGGCCGCCGGCACGCCGATCAGGCCCGAGAGAAACACCACCAGGAAAACGATCTGGAAGGTGACGAGCAGCACGTCATACAGCTGGAACTCGTTCCAGGCAGCCGCATACCAGCGCGTCGTCCAGCCGGCCGGCAGCCAGGTGCCGAGCCAGCGCGTCGAGAACGACGAGACGACCACGGTGCCGATCATGGCGAAGAGGTTGACGATGAAGAAGCCGATCAGCGCCCAGTTGGCGGCTGCCCAGATCTTGGTGGAAAGGCGCGTGTCCTTGACCATGTCTCAGCCCTTTCCGCCGCCGGCCGGGCCGCGATACAGCAGGCCGCGCGCGGCCAGAATCAGCACCACGATGCCGAGCTGGACCACGCCCATGATCATCGCGACGGCCGAGGCCATCGAGTAGTCGTATTCCTCGAAGGCGGCCTGATAAGCCGCGATCGAGATCACGCGCGTCGGCCCCGAAGGCGCGCCCAGCAAGACCGCCGAGGGGAACACCGAGAAGGCCTGCACGAAGCTCAGGCAGAACGTGATCGCGAGCCCCGGCAGGAGCAGCGGGAACAGGATGTGCTTGAAGCGTTCCCACGGCCCGGCGCCAAGCGTCGCGCCGGCATTTTCCAGCGCGGGATCGATGCCGGAGAGGTAGGACAGCGTCAGCAGGAAGGTGAAGGGGAAGCCGGTGATGACCAGCGAGAGCATCACGCCCCAGTAATTGTGCAGCAGCTTCACCGGCGTCGAGATGATGCCGAGGGTCAACAAAGTGCGATTGAACCAGCCCTGCGGGCCGAGATAGTTTAGCAGGCCCTGCGCGACGAGCACGGTGCCGAGCGTGATCGGGATCACCAGGATCGTCGTCAACAGCCGCTGGTTCTTCATCAGGCGGACGCGAAAGGCGATCGGAATCGCCAGCGCCAATGTCGCGACCGTGACGGGAAGCGCGAGCCAGAGCGTCGTCGCGATCGTGCCGTACAGGAACGGATCGGAGAAGAAGCGCTGATAATTGGCGAAGACGCCGCCCACCTTCGGCTCGAAGGAGAGCAGGAGCCCGTACAGGAACGGGTAGATGAACAGCGCCAGCAGGAACAGCACCGCCGGAAGGACGAGCAGGGTCAGCCCGTCGACACCGCGCGCGGCCAGCCGCTGCCTGAGGGGGATGGAGGAGACCGCCGTGCTCACGCCGCGTCTCCATAAACCAGAACGCGGTCAGGCTCTGCGGCGAGCGTCACCGTCTCGCCCGGCGTCAGCTTGTCATGGGCGAGGAAGGACAGGTCGGTGCCATCCGTCATGCGCGCGAAGCCGACGAATTCGCGGCCGCGGAACTCGGTCGAGACAACCTGCGCCTGAAGACCCGGCTGGCCGGCCGCGACGGGGTGCATGTCCTCGGGGCGGATGGCGATCGCGGCGTTTGCGCCGACGCTCACCGCATTGCGGGTGCGTCCGGTGATCTGCGCCGTTCCCACCGCCACGACCGCGCGGCCCTCCGCCACCGAGACGACCTTGCCGGTCGCGCGGTTGCGGAAGCCCATGAACTCCGCGACGTCGAAATGGTCCGGCCGCATGAAGAGATCTTCCGGCGTGCCGACCTGGCGGACGACGCCGTCACGCAGCACGACGATGCGGTCGGCCAGCGAGAGCGCTTCTTCCTGATCGTGCGTCACGTAGATGGTGGTGGCGCCGAGCGTGTTGTGAATGCGGCGGATCTCGGCGCGCATCTCCAGCCGCAGCTTGGCGTCGAGGTTCGACAGCGGCTCGTCCATCAGGACCAGCGGCGGCTCGACGACGATGGCGCGCGCGATCGCGACACGTTGCTGCTGGCCGCCCGAAAGCTGGCCCGGCAGTTTCTCCGTCTGGCCCTGCAGCCTGACGAGCGCAACCGCCTCGGCCACGCGCTTATCGATCTCGGCGCGTGCGATGCCGCGCATCTTGAGGCCGAAGCCGATGTTCTTCGCCACCGTCATATGCGGAAACAGGGCGTAGTTCTGGAAGACCATGCCGAAGCCGCGCTCTTCCGGCCGCAGCGGGTCGATGCGCTTTTCATCGAGCCAGATGCCACCGCCTGTGGCGGGCAGCAAGCCGGCGATCAGGTTCAGCGTGGTCGACTTGCCGCAGCCGGACGGGCCCAGCAGAGCAATGAACTCGCCCTTGCCTATCGTCAGCGAGACGTCCTTGAGCGCGTTGTGGGTGCCGAAGTCGCGGCTCAGGCGGTCGAGCTTGAGCTCGCGAAAAGAGGCTGCGTTGATGGTCATGGCTTCCGGATTCCGGGGGCGATAGCGTGACGATGCGCGGCGGCGGGCGAGGCTTTCGCGCCCCGCCCGCCGCCGGCCATGAGGTGGAGATTACTTCTTCTTGGCGCCGCCGATCTGCTCGTCCCAGATGCGGAACGCGACGACCATCTTCGCCGGATCGAGCGGGGTCTCGAGCGGATTATCGGAGATCAGCTTGTCGTATTCGGCGCGGCCGAATTCCTTGATCGCCTTCTGGCTGTCTTCCGGCGCCATATCGAGCGTGACGCCCTTTACGGCCGGGCCCGGATAGAAATAGCCCTCGTCATAGGTATAGGCCTGCTGCTCCTTGGTGAGCACGAAGTTCATCATGTCGATCAGCACGGCGAGCTTCTCGTCCGAGACGCCCTTCGGGATGCACATGTAGTGAGCGTCGGTGACCCAGTGGAAGCCCTTCAGCGCCGCGACCTTCGCCTCCTTCGGCACGACGCCGAGGACGCGGGGGTTGATGTCCCAGCCCGTCGTGCTGACGGTCATGTCGCGCGAGCCGTCGCCCAGTTCCTTCATCACCGCAGCGGTGCCGGCGGGATAGTACTCGATGTTCTCGCCGAGCTCCTTGAGAAAGGCCCAGGTCTTGTCCCAGCCCTTCTCCGGATCCTTGGGATCCTTGTCGCCAAGGATGTAGGGCAGGCCCATGATCCAGGTGCGGCCGGGGCCAGAGTTCGCCGGACGCGGATAAATGAACCGTCCCTTGTTCTCCTTGGTCCAGGCGAGCAGCTCCTGAGCCGTCGTCGGCACGGTCTTGACCTTGTCGGGCATGTATTCGAGCAGCGGGCCCGAGGGATAATAGGTCACGACGACGCCCTGCCCGCTCGCCAGGCCCTGCATCTTCCAGGCGCCTTCGAGGAAGATGTCCTCGAGCTTCGGCAGGTTGCCGGCCTGCTGCGGCAGCAGCGGCACCCAGAGGTTCTGCTCGACACCGGCCGAGAGCGCGTCCGTGCCGGTCAACACCATGTCGATATCGACGCGGTTGGCGGCCTGCTGCGCCTTGATCTTGCCCGGCAGCTCGGGAGCCGGTGCCTTGGTGAAGGTGATGCGCGAGACGACGTTCGGCTTGGCCTTGCGGTAGTTCTCGAACGCCTTCTGCGTCAGCGCGAGGTTGCCGGCCACGTCGACGATCGAGATCGCGATGGGCGATGTCGGCAGCTTGAGAGCTTGCGCGAACGCGCCCGGTGCCTGGGCCGCGAGGCCGAGGCCGGCGACGCCGCCGATGAAATGACGCCGATTGATGCTGTCCTGAGCCATGGTATCTCCTCCGAACGCGGATGGTTCCGCTTCTTACCCTTGGTGATTTTTTGCCGGTGCAGCCGCAGCTATCCGGTCCGTTTTTTGTGGCCGGACACCTGCCAAGTTGACGCAGGACCGGGTTGATCGGTATCCTAGTATACTAGTCGTCAAGAGCTTGGCAATGGCCCATCCCGCAACCCGACATAGCACGGATCAGATCTACAGCGCGCTGCGCACCGACGTCATCAGCGGCGGGCTGAAGCCGCGCGAGGCGATGTCCGAGGCGCGGATGGCGCTGCGCTTCGGCGTCAGCCGGACGCCGGTGCGCGAGGCGTTCAAACGGCTGGTCGAGGAGGGGTTTCTGGTGGCCGTGCCGCAGGTCGGGACCTTCGTCGCGCCGATCGATCTCGCCGCCGTGCACAACAGCCAGTTCGTCCGCGAGACCCTGGAGTGCCGGACCGTCGTGCTGGCCGCCGAGCGCATCGGGGACAGCGACCGACGCCGCCTGGACGCTCAGATTCAACAACAGGCCGAAGCGGTGCTGCGGCAGGACAGGCCCGAGATCTTCCGGCTGGACGAGGTTTTCCATGCCGAAATCTCGCGCATTGCCGGGCACAGCACGGTGTGGAGCCTGATCGAGAGCCTGAAGGCCCAGATGGACCGCGTGCGTTGCCTCTCGCTGGAGACGCCATCCTGGTCGGAGGTGATCCTGCACGAGCACAGGGTCATTGCGGCCCATATCATCCAGCACGACACGGCCGGCGCCGAAGCGGCGATGCGGGCGCATCTACGCACCGTCTTCGCGACGATCGACGCGATCGCGAAGGATCACGCCGACGCCTTCGACGATTCCAGGCTTTCCCCGGACCGATCCTGATACCGGGCGCTTTTCAAGCAGCGCCTGTCCACGACCCGAACTGCCCAAAGGATATGAGACTATGGAACAATGCTGGCGCTGGTTCGGCCCGGACGACGTCGTGACGCTGGCCCAGGCCAGGCAGGCCGGCGCTTCAGGAATCGTCAACTCGCTGCACCAGATCCCCTATGGCGTGGTCTGGAGCGTCGAGGAGATCGAGAAGCGCCAGGCCCTAGTCCGGGCTGACAAAAGCCTCGGCCTCGAATGGACGGTGGTCGAGAGCCTGCCGATCCATGAGAGCGTCAAGATCGGCGAAGGCGACCTCGAAAGCGTCTTCGAGAATTACCGCCAGTCGATGCGCAACCTTGCCGCCTGCGGGCTGCAGGTGATCTGCTACAATTTCATGCCGGTGCTGGACTGGACGCGCACGCAGCTTGCCGAGCCTCTGCCGGGCGGCGGGACGGCGCTTCGCTTCAATCTGCATGAATATGTCGCGCTCGACCACTTTATGTTGAAGCGCCAAGGCGCTGATGAAGGCCATTCGGCCGAGGTGATGGACAAGGCGAAAGCCTGGTTCGAGAACTCCAGCGAAGCCGATCGCGACCGGCTGCTGTCCAGCGTCATGGCCGGCTTGCCCGGCGCTTTCGACCGCTATGACCTGCCCGGCCTCGCCCGCATCCTCGAGCGTTACAGCGGCATGACCCATGAGAAGCTGCAGGACAATCTGAAGCGCTTTCTCGAGGCGATCATCCCCACTGCAGAAGAGGTCGGCATCCGGATGTGCATCCATCCGGACGATCCGCCGCGCCCATTGTTCGGCCTGCCGCGCATCTGCTCGACGGAAGACGACATCGCCTCGATTCTGGGCGCGATCGACTCGCCGGCGAACGGGCTGACACTGTGCTCGGGCTCGCTAGGCGCGAACCCGAAGAACGACGTGCCGGCGATCGCGCGCCGTTTCGCCGACAAGATCTGGTTCGCGCATCTGCGCAATGTCGCGAAGGACCCGGACGGCTCGTTCATGGAGGCCGAGCATCTCGGCGGCGATACCGATATGGTCGCGCTGGTCGATGCCCTGATGGCGGAAGAGACGCGCCGCAAGGCCGCCGGCATCGCCGCCTGGCAGATTCCGATGCGGCCGGACCATGGCCACGAACTGCTCGACGACGCCGGGAAGGGCTCGTTTCCGGGCTATCCGGCAGTCGGCCGCCTGCGCGGGCTGGCGGAGCTGCGCGGCGTCATGAAAGCGCTCGCCAGCGTCAAGGGCTATGAGTTCTGAGCTTTAGCGCTCGGCAGATGAAAAGGGGCGAGCTCGAAGCTCGCCCCTTTTCATTCGCATTTTTTCAGCTCAGCCGGCCAGGAAGGCGACGCCCGCCACGGCCATCGCGCCGCCTGCCAGTCGGGTCAGGCGCGGGGCGTGGGTGGCGAGCAGCGTTGCGAGAACCAGTCCGATGCCGTGCAAGGACATTGTGGCCACCACGAAACCGGCGGCGTAGGTGAAGCCGCTCGCGTCCTCCGGTAGCTCCGCGCCATGGGCATGGCCATGGAAGATCGCGAAGAGCGCGCAGACCGCCACGCCGGCCGCGAGAGGCGGCGCCACATTGAAGGCGATGGCGAGACCCAGCGCGACGACCGAGAGGCCGATACCGATCTCGACGCCAGGGAGCGGCATGCCGCTCATGCCCCAAATGCCGGCCAGCACCATCGTCCCGACGAAGGCAGCAGGGTAGGCGAAGCGCGCCTTCCCGCCGACCAGCCCGGCCCACAGGCCGACTGCGACCATGGCCGTGAGATGGTCCAACCCGAACAGCGGGTGAGAGAACCCGGCCGTGAAGCCGTGCACCGAACCGACGCCGGTGTGGGCGAAGGCAGAGGTCGCGGACAAGGTCGCGGCAGCGGCCAGTCCCCATATCTTCATGATCTTAGCCACCGTCATCTCCTCATCTCATGGTCACGCGAAGCAAAGTTCATTTCGTCATTGCGAGCGCAGCGAAGCAATCCAGGAAGACTGGCTTCCACCGTTCAGCCAGTCTCCTGGATTGCTTCGTCGCTTTGCTCCTCGCAATGACGGTCTAGGCCAGAGTCCATTCATTCAAGCCGCCGAGGCGGCCTTCAGGCCCCCAGCCGTCTCGATGAAATCGATCACCACATCGACGCCTTCTCCAGCGCGGGTGTTGGTGAAGACGAAGGGGCGCTTGCCCCGCATCATCAGGGAATCCCGCTCCATCACGCCGAGATCGGCGCCGACATGGGGCGCGAGATCGGTCTTGTTGATGACGAGCAGGTCGGAGCGCGTGATGCCGGGCCCGCCTTTGCGCGGGATTTTCTCGCCAGCCGCGACATCGATCACGTAGATCGTCAGATCCGCCAGCTCGGGCGAAAAGGTCGCGGCGAGGTTGTCGCCGCCGGATTCGATCAGGATGAGATCGAGTGCCGGAAACTTGCCGCGCATCTCCGCGACCGCTGCGAGGTTGATCGAGCAATCCTCGCGGATCGCGGTGTGGGGGCAGCCGCCGGTCTCGACGCCCATGATGCGTTCCTCCGCGAGCGCGCCAGCGACCGTCAGGAGCCGCGCATCCTCCTTGGTGTAGATATCGTTGGTGATGGCGCAGAGGTCGTACTCGTCCCGCATGCGCTTGCAAAGCACCTCCATCAGGGCCGTCTTGCCGGAGCCGACGGGGCCGCCGATGCCGACGCGCAACGGGCCGTGGGGAGAACGTGTCATGAGCGAAACAGCCTCGAATACTGGGTTTCGTGACGCAAGGACGCGATATCGGACCGCATCGTGCAGCCGCCGAGGTCGTCGAGCGTGGTGCTCTCCGCGCCCGCGGCCGCTTTATGCAAGGCCGGGACCAAGCCGGCCGTGATCCGCTGGCCGTCGGTCTGGCCGACGATACCGAGCCTGACGGCGGCCGAGACGAGGTTGGCGACGAAGGCGAGGCCATAGGCCTGCAGGCAGGCGGCCAGCGGCAAGTTGTGCCCGGCGCTGGCGACGGCAACCGCGACCGGATAGGCAACCTCGCCTTCCCATGTCTCGCCCAAGCGGGCGATGGCCTCGCAGGGCCAGGCTGCCTTGACGGCCGCAACGAAGGCATTGCCCTGCGTCACCGTCTCCAGCCTTCGCTCGGCGGAATTGGCCAGCGCCAACGCGAGGTCCGCGACCTCGTGCAAGGCAGCGTCGTCTCGACCCTGCACGGCCCGGAAGGCAGCCGCGAACAGGATCAGATCGTTGCGAAGCGAGCCGTGAGAGACGAGCGCTTCGAGCCAGTCGCCCAGGCTCGCGGCATTATGCAGGTCCCCGGCCTCGAAGGCCCATTCCAGACCGTGAGAATAGGCGAAGGCGCCGACGGGAAAAGACGGCGACAACCAGATCATCAAGGGGAGATGGGCGTTCATGCCCTGCCCGTTCAGTGATCGTGCGAGTGGCCCTTGTGACCGTGCTCGGCGTCGTGGCGATGGCCGTGGTCATGCTTGTGGTGATCGTGGCCGCAGCCGCAGGAGGCGGCATGCTCGTGCGCCTCGGCATGGCTATGGGCATCGGCATGGCTGTGCGCGTGAGCTTCGGCGTGTGAATGCGCGTTTGCGTGAGCATGCTTGTGATCGTGCCCGTGGTCATGATCATGACTGCCGTGTCCGTGCTCCTCATGGCCGTGGCCGTGTTGGGCATGGCCGTGATGGGCATGGCCGGCATGATCGTGGCCGTGATGATCGTGGCCGCAGTCGCAATCGTCGCCATGGTCGTAGGCGCCGCGCTCCGGCTGGAAGGGGCGTTCCACCAGCGTCATGGTGCAGCCCTGCCCGCGCACCATCTCGGCCAGGACATGATCGTTCTCGATATAAACCGCATCGGCGGTGATTTCGGCCGGGGTGTGGCGGTTGCCGATGTGCCAGGCGACGCGCATCAGCCGGAGCGGATTCTCGGCCCGGATTTCGAGCAGGCTCTGCGGCGCGGCCTTGATCTGAACGAGGCGGCCGTCTTCCAGTTTCACGGCATCGCCATCCCCGAGAGCCGTCGCCTTGTCGAGATCGAGCAGGATATCGAGGCCGCCATCGGCCTTCAGTGCCAGGCGGCGGCGGTTGCGGTCGTCATGGTCGAGGGTCAGCGTGTCGGCCACCCGGTCGGCCTTGACCGCAGCCTTGCGAACGACGGAAGTGGCGCGAAGCATGATGTTCAATCCGTAACGATGATGGGCAGTGGCGAGCCTGGGTCGCCGTGCTCACTTCGACCACCGCAGCGGCACGGATGCAAGCCCGGACGAGCACGCTCGCTCTCGTCAAGCCATGCCGACCGCCGGAATGCGGTGCCGGGCCATCTCGTCGGCTGCGGCTGCGGCGCGCTTGTCGAAGGCTTTCTGGGCGCGGCCGATCTCCTCGGCGTTCAGAGCCGCCCATTGGCCCAATGCGGCGACCGGCTCCCACAGTGAGCGGCCGAGATCCGTCAGCTCGTATTCGACGCGCGGCGGGACGGTGGGGAAGACGGTACGGCTGACCAACCCGTCCCGCTCGAGCCCTCGCAAGGTCAGCGTCAGCATCCGTTGCGAGATGCCGTCGACAGTCCGCTTGATGTCGTTGAACCGGCGCGGCCCGTTGCCGAGCAGGCGCACGATGAGGATGCTCCATTTGTCGCCGACGCGCGCCAAAATTGGGGCGACGATACGACAGGCTTCGGTCACATGCGTGTAACCCTGTTCCAAAAATGTGCCTCCTTGCAGGGCCTTAGACAGGCTCATAATCATCCCTGGTATCAAACATATACCACGGAGCCTGATCATGAAACTGCTTCATCTCGATTCCAGCATTCTCGGTGACAACTCGGCCAGCCGAGAGATTTCAGCCGCAGTCGTAGCCCGGCTTCGCGAGACCGAAAACGATCTTGCCGTGACCTACCGCGACCTTGCGGCGGACCCCGTGCCGCATCTCTCGGCAGGCTATCTCGCCGCTGGGGCCGGCGCCGGCGATGTCGGGGCCTATGCCGAGGAACTCGCCGACGGTGCTGCGATCATGGATAGCTTCCTCAGCGCCGACATCGTCGTCATCGGCACGCCGATGTATAATTTCGGCGTGCCTTCGCAGCTCAAGGCCTGGATCGACCGCATCGCGATCGCCGGAAAGACCTTCCGCTACACCGAAACCGGGCCCGAGGGTCTCGCGGGTGGGAAGCGCATCATCATCGCCAGCTCGCGCGGCGGAATCTATTCGCCGGGCGCACCACACGAACCCAACGACTTCCAGGAGAAATATCTGCGGGGGGTTTTCGGATTCCTCGGCGTGACCGACATCGAGATTGTGCGCGCCGAAGGGCTCGCTTACGGGCCTGAGCAAAGGCAGGCATCGGTGGGTGCCGCCAAGGATTCGGCGAAAAAGCTTACGCCCTTGCTTCAGGCAGCCTGAGCTTCGCCGTCCATAGCCGTCGGCGCGAGCGTTGGCTCGGTACTGCGGCAACGACGACGGTCAGGCCGTGTCGCGGGTGCGATCCGGCAACGCCTCGACGGCTTCTTCGGCGCCCTCGTCCTTGCCGGTGACGCCTTCGCGCAGCACTTTCGTCGCTGCCTCAGCCTTCTTGTCCGGGGAGGTCGGCAGCGCCGCCGTCTCGGCCGTGGCGTTCAGCCCGATAGCATCGGGTTTGACGCCATCGCCGCGCGCTGCGGCCGCGAAGGTCGCAAGCGCTTCCGGCTGGCCTTTGCCTACCTGATCGTCATGGTTCGACATGGTTGCCTCCCTTACGTCATCGTTCAGAACGCTGGAGAGACGGGCGCTGTTCCTGCCGGCGCGCCTCAGGCCTTAAAAGAGGAAATAGCGCTGGGCCAGCGGCAACTCCTTGGCGGGCTCGCAGACCAGAAGCTCGCCATCGGCCACGACAGCATAGGTTTCCGGGTCGATCCGGATATCGGGCGTCGCATCGTTGTGGATCATGCTTTTTTTGGAGATGCCGCCGCGGGTGTTCTCGACCGCGACCATCTCCTTGTCGGTGCCGAGCCGCCCTTTGAGCCCGTTGGCTAGAGCCGCCTGCGAGACGAAAACCAGCGAGGTCGAGGTCACCGCCTTGCCGAAAGCGCCGAACATCGGCCGGTAATGCACCGGCTGCGGCGTCGGGATCGAAGCGTTGGGGTCCCCCATCGGGGCCGCCGCGATCATGCCGCCCTTGATGACGAGGTCAGGCTTCGTCCCGAAGAAAGCCGGCGACCAGATGACAAGATCGGCGAGCTTGCCGATTTCGATCGAGCCGATATGGCGCGAAATCCCGTGGGCGATGGCCGGATTGATCGTGTATTTCGCGACATAGCGCTTGGCGCGGAAATTATCGGCGCCGGTGCCGACATCCTGCGGCAGGGCCCCGCGCTGAACCTTCATCTTGTGCGCGGTCTGCCACGTCCGGGTGATGACCTCTCCAACGCGGCCCATGGCCTGCGAATCCGAGGACATCATCGAGAGCGCCCCGAGATCGTGCAGAATATCCTCAGCCGCTATCGTCTCCTTGCGGATGCGGCTTTCGGCGAAGGCGAGGTCCTCCGGGATCGACGGCGACAGGTGATGGCAGACCATCAGCATGTCCAAATGCTCGTCCAGCGTATTGACCGTGAAGGGTCGGGTCGGGTTGGTCGAGGAGGGCAGCACGTTGGGCAGGCCCGCCACCTTCATGATGTCGGGCGCGTGCCCGCCGCCAGCGCCTTCGGTGTGGAAGGCGTGGATGGTGCGGCCCTTGAAAGCGGCGATGGTGTCCTCGACGAAGCCGGATTCGTTCAGCGTGTCGGTGTGGATCATCACCTGCACGTCGTAATCGTCGGCGACGGAGAGGCAGTTGTCGATCGCGGCCGGGGTCGTGCCCCAGTCCTCGTGCAGCTTCATCGCGCAGGCGCCGGCCTCGATCATCTCGGCGAGCGCACCGGGCAGCGCGGCGTTGCCCTTGCCGGCGAAGGCGAGGTTCATCGGGAAAGCATCGGCGGCGCGGATCATCTGGCCGAGATGCCAGGGGCCGGGCGTGCAGGTCGTCGCCAGCGTGCCGTGCGCCGGGCCGGTGCCGCCCCCGAGCATGGTGGTGAGCCCGCTCATCAGCGCATCCTCGATCTGCTGCGGGCAGATGAAGTGGATGTGGCTGTCAAAGCCGCCGGCGGTGACGATCTTGCCCTCGCCGGCGATGACCTCGGTGCCGGGCCCGACGATGATCGTCTCGGTCGGATCGAAATTGCCGAAACCGTCCTGGATGTCGGGATTGCCGGCCTTGCCGATGGCGCAGATGCGCCCGGCCCTGATGCCGATATCGGCCTTCACGATGCCCCAATGGTCGAGGATCAGCGCGTTGGTGATGACGGTGTCGACCGCGCCGTCGGCGTTGCGCACCTGGCTCTGGCCCATGCCGTCGCGAATGACCTTGCCACCGCCGAACTTCACCTCCTCGCCATAGGTGGTGAAGTCGCTCTCGACCTCGATCCAGAGTTCGGTGTCACCCAGCCGCACCTTGTCGCCCGTGGTGGGGCCGAACATCGCGGCGTAGGCGTTGCGCGGGAAGGCGAAAGGCATGGGGCTGGCCTCAAGGACGACGAGTGCGGGACCAAACGGAAACGGGCGAAGCGACAGCAAACGCCGGCCCGCCCGTCGATGCAAGATTCAGCGCAGTCAGCCGCGGCGAACCGGCTGCTTCGGTCTCGCTCAGCCTTCCGCCGTATCCGGCTTGGCGGGCTCCGCGCTCTCCGTGCCCGCTTCGTTCAGCTCGGGCGCTGGCGCAGCCAGACGCGGCTTGGCCTTCGGCTTTTTCCTGACCTTCTTGACCACGACCTTGGGCCGGGGCGTCCTCCGACCCTGCGCGTCCTGCAGCAGCTCAAGCTGGACCTGCTGGATCTCGGCCAGGCGCTGCCACTGCTTGGTGACGAGATGGTCCATCTTCTCGTGCAGGTGGCGGATTTCTAGCTCGGCCTTGAGGTTGACCTGATAGTCGTTCAGCGACCGCAGCCGATCCTTCGATTCCTGGCGCTTCTGGCTCATCATGATGATCGGGGCCTGGATCGCGGCGATGCAGGACAGGACCAGATTGAGCAGGATGAACGGGTAGGTATCGAAAGCGCGCTGCTCGCCGAGCGCGATGTTGAGACCCATCCAGCCGACGAGAACGACGCCGAAGCTGATCAGGAAGGCCCAGGAACCGCCGAAGGTGGCGAGGCCGTCCGAGAGCTTCTCGCCCAGCGTGCGGTGCTCCTCGAAATCATCCTCGACGTTTTCGGCGATGGTCTCCTGCCGCGCGATGCTCTCGGCGACCTCGCGGTCGAGATCGGAATATTCGCCGTGCTCCTCGCGCAGGATCTCCTCGACATAGCGTGTGCGATAGCGCGCCAGCTCCTTGACGCTGATCAGGCTCTCATCCGAGATTTCGGGATAGTCGCGCCTGATATGGTCGGCCAGCGCGGGGCGTAGCGTACCGACCTCGACCAGGTTCTTGCGCGCCGTTTCGTGGCCGGAAATGGCGCAGATGGCTCGCTTCTTGCCGACAGCGCCCCGTTCGGCGGGCTCCAGCGGCGAATAGGGCGGGGTGCCGAATCTGTCTTCGGCGTCGTTCGGTGTCGTCACAGTTTACCCATCACATCCTGGCGGAAGCCGTAGACTTCGCGCTTCCCAGCCAACGCCACCAGCCTGACCTCGCGCGTCTGGCCCGGCTCGAACCGAACGGCCGTGCCTGCCGGGATATCCAGACGGAAACCGCGGGCAAGACCGCGCTCGAAGGCGAGCGCCGGGTTGGCTTCGAAAAAATGATAATGCGAGCCGACCTGGATGGGCCGGTCGCCGGTGTTCGAGACCGTCAGCGTCAGGCTCTCGCGCCCCTCGTTCATGACGAGATCGCCCGGCAGGGTGTCGATCTGGCCGGGCCGCAGACGCCCCGAAGCGCCGCGGATCGGCTCGTGTACGGTCACCAACTTGGTCCCGTCCGGGAAGGTCGCCTCGACCTGCACGTCGTGGATCATCTCGGCGATGCCGTCCATGACCTGATCGGCGCTCAGCACATGCGCGCCGGCCTCCATCAGATCCGCGACCGAGCGGCCATCGCGCGCACCCTCGACGACCGTGTCGGTGATGAGCGCGATCGCCTCTGGGTGGTTGAGCTTGACGCCGCGCTCCAGGCGTCGTCGCGCGACCATGGCGGCCATGGCGACGAGCAGCTTGTCCTTTTCGCGCGGCGTCAGGTTCATGCCTTGTCCTTTCCGTCGTCCTCGTCGGAGGCGTCTTCCTCGGACGCGTCGTCTTCGTCCAGATCGTCGTCGTCGAGGTCGTCTTCATCCTCGTCCTCGTCGTCGAGGTCGAGATATTCGTAGCCGAAGACGATCTCGCCGGTCTCGGGGTCGAAGGTGCTGGCGGAGGAATTCTCGAAGGCGTCGATCAACATCTCGGCGTCATCGGCGCTATCGACCTCGAAACGACGCAAAAGCTCCTCGCCATCGGCCTTGACGACCAGCTCGATCGCCCAGCTGCGGCCGGCGGTGTCGTAAATGCACTTCAAACCCTGGATCGGCAGCATGTCGGTTTCCTCAGGTTGACCAGGTGCGCGGCAACGCACGACCGGTCACTTGACGCAGGAGCATGACGAGAACGCGACGTAAAGCGTCCGCTCGCGTGGAGACGAGGCGGACCACGAGACAATCCGCAACAAGTCCTGCACCGCCCTCCACATCCGCCTCGCGGGACAGCAACTCGCGCACCGCGTCGCGTTGCTCCGCCAGGCCCGGGCCAGCCATCAGCAGCATCGCCGCAGCCTGTGCGCCGCCGCCGATCGCCGGCCGCTCCAGCAGCCGGTCGATCGGGCCATCGAGGCGCATATCATCTGCGAAGACGAGCCGGCCGCCGCGATGCAAGCGCCAACGGTCCCTCAGAAAGCCGCGTTCGAGCCTCTCGCCCATGGCGCTGCGCCCGAAAAAGACGGATTCGCAGGCCACGAGCCGTGCATCCCCGGCAAGGTCGATGGTCAGGGAGCGGCGCAGCCGGCTGCCGGAGAACAAGATGCTCTCCTGCGGTATCCAGCTGCAGCTTGCGCCGCGGCCGATCGTCAGCGCCGTCTCGATGCCGGTTTCGAAGCCTTGGCTGCGATAGATCTTCTCGGCCGCCTGGGTGGTGATGATCGCGTCGGCGGCGTCGCCGACATCGATGGCGACACGCATCCGGTCGCCGCCAGCCATGCCTCCGCCCGTATTGATCAGGACTGCTTCGCAGGACGACGTAAAGGTATCGGGGAAGCGGGCGCGATAACCGCCGGCTTCGGCGACCTCCATCCGGACGGTTCGCTCGCCCCGGCGCTCGAAACGCAGCCGCACGCCCCCATCCGCGCGGATGGAGGCCGGGACGAGCGGGTCATCGGCAGCCGGGACAAGCGGCGCGTACATCGGCACTCCCAAGCAAGAGCCTCATTGTCATGCTGCCCGTTTATTGAGCAAGCGTCTTGCCGGCGACGGGGGATCAAATGATGGGCATCGCCTGCCCACGGCTTGATCTTCGAAAATCCTCGAGCCTCAGCCATGGCTTGCAAGAAAGCGCTCGACCTCCTCGCGGCCAGGCGCGCCGCTGCGGCCGCCAAAGCGTGTGCATTTGATCGCGGCCGCCGCCGAGGCAAAGCGGATCGCATCCGGCTCGGTGCGCCCTTCCGCGAGCGCCAGCGCAAAGGCGCCGTGCCAGACATCGCCGGCGCCCAGCGTATCGACCGTCTCGACCGTGAAGGCGGCGCTGTGGCGCACCTCGCCATCCCAATACAGCACGCCCTCCTTGCCCAGCGTGACGGCGATCCAGTTGCGCGCCCCGCGTGCGAGCTTGGCAAGGCCAGTGCCGGGATCATCCTCGCCGGAAACCTCCCGCAATGCCTGCTGGCTGAACGCGACATGGCTTGCCGTCTCGACCAGGTCGGGATGCGGCGGCTTGCGGTCACCGTCCAATACGCCGGGCACGCCAGCCTTCCGCGCGAGCTGAAGCGCCGCCAGGGCGCCCTCCCCCCAGCGGGTATCGGCCAGTACGGCACCGGCACCGACCGGCAGCGCCTTGGGAAGCCAGGCGACATCCTCGGGCATCGCCGGATCGGAATGGGAAATCACCATTCGCTCGCCCTCGGCATCGACGAGGATCGCCGAAACCGGGGACGTCAGACCCGCCACGCGCCGGGCGAAGCGGGTTTCGACCCCGTCCGCCTCGAGATCGGCGACGATACGGTCGCCGGTCAGGTCGTCCGCGAGGCGCGTCGCCAGCCAGCAGGCGCCGCCGAGCCGGGCGATCGCGACCGAGGCATTGCCGGCGCAGCCGCCGCCGACGATGGCGAGCCCGCGCGAGCGATATTTCTCGCCACGGGTCGGCATCGTCTCGACGCTGTAGACATAGTCCAGCGTGGCGATGCCGAGACAGAAGACTCCGGCCAAGCGCTCACCACTCTCCGGTGTTTTGCATGCTGGCCCAGGGCTCGGCCGGGGCCTTCGCATCGCCCTTCTGCAGCAGCTCGATCGAGATGTTGTCGGGCGAGCGGATGAAGGCCATGTTGCCGTCGCGGGGCGGGCGGTTGATGGTGATGCCGGCCTTCATCAGCTTCTCGCAAGTCGCATAGATGTCGTCGACCTCATAGGCGAGATGGCCGAAATTGCGGCCGCCGGTATAGGTTTCCGGGTCCCAGTTATAGGTCAGCTCCAGCGTCGGGCGTCCGCGCGAGGCACCAGCCTGCGCCTCGGCCACGTCATCGGAGGCGGCGAGGAAGACCAGGGTGAAGCGGCCCTTTTCGCTCTCGATCCGGCGGGTCTCGACCATTCCGAACTTGGTGACGTAGAAATCCAGTGCCTGGTCGAGATCGGTCACGCGCACCATGGTGTGGAGATATCGCATCGGTCGTCCTCGTTGATCGGGAATAGAGCGCTGCCGCAGCCGGCTGCGCGTCCGGGCAGCCATACAGGACGAGGCCGCGCGGCATGGCAAGCCCGGCCGCTCGGCGCCCGCCTGCCGCCCTCCGGGGTTCCGGCCCGGAGACGCAGCGGCTAAAGATTGGCTTTGCCTGCCGCCAGCAAGGTTCCCATGAATACCGAAGACGCCCCGCTCATCCGCCTCGAGGATTATCGCCCGTCCGATTGGCTGATCGACACCGTCGATCTCGACATCAGCCTGCATCCGACGCGGACGCGGGTGCGCTCGCTGCTGGCGCTACGGCCCAACCCGGCGGGAAGGCCCGGCCAGCCGCTGGTGCTGGATGGCGACGACCTCAACCTGCAGGGGATCAGCCTGAACGGGTCCGCGCTCGAGACGCAAGCCTATGCCGCCGGCCCTCAGACCCTGACGATCCATGAGCCGCCCCAAGGCGCATTCACGCTGACGATCGAGACCGAGCTCGACCCGTCCGCCAACACCAAGCTGATGGGACTCTACCGGTCCTCCGGGGTCTACTGCACGCAATGCGAGGCGGACGGGTTTCGCCGTATCACCTATTTCCTCGACCGGCCCGACGTGATGAGCGTCTACACCGTGCGGCTGGAAGCCGAGAAGGCGCAGGCGCCGGTGCTGCTCTCCAATGGCAATCTCGTCGCCTCCGCCGAGATGCCTGGCGGCAGCCGGCATTTCGCGCTCTGGCACGATCCGCACCCCAAGCCCGCCTACCTCTTCGCCCTGGTTGGCGGGGCGCTGGACCATGTCCGCCAGGATTACCTGACGGCGGACGGCCGCAAGGTCGAGCTCGCGGTCTATGTCGAGCCGGGCAAGGCAAGCCGGGCCGGCTGGGCGCTGGATTCGCTCGTGCGGTGCATGCGCTGGGACGAGCGCGTGTTCGGCCGCAACTATGATCTCGACGTGTTCAATGTCGTTGCCGTGTCGGATTTCAACATGGGGGCGATGGAGAACAAGGGCCTTAACATCTTCAACGACAAATACGTCCTGGCCGATCCGCTGACAGCGACGGACGGCGACTACGCCTCGATCGAGGCGATCATCGCGCATGAGTATTTCCATAACTGGACCGGCAACCGCATCACCTGCCGGGACTGGTTCCAGCTTTGCCTGAAGGAAGGGCTCACGGTCTTTCGCGACCAGGAGTTCTCCTCCGACGAGCGCTCGCGGCCGGTGAAGCGCATCGCCGATGTACGGACCCTGCGCTCGACCCAATTCTCGGAGGATGCGGGGCCCCTCGCCCACCCGGTCAGGCCGCGCGCTTACAAGGAGATCAACAACTTCTACACGCCGACCGTCTATGAGAAGGGCGCGGAGATCATCCGCATGCTCAAGGTGCTGATCGGCGACGAGGCCTTCAAGCACGGCATGGAGCTTTATTTCGAGCGCTGCGACGGCACTGCCGCGACGATCGAGGAGTTCCTGGCCTGCTTCGCCGAGGCCGCCGGCCGCGACCTCGCCCACTTCGCCCGCTGGTATGAGCAGGCGGGGACGCCGACCATCGTCGCCTCCGGGCGCTATGACGCCGCAACCCAGCGTTACACGCTGGAGCTGGCGCAGAGCACACCGCCGACGCCGGGGCAGAGCGAGAAAGAGCCGATGGTCCTGCCGATCCGGCTCGGCCTCGTCGGCGCGCAAGGGGACCTGCCGCTGAAGACCGGCGCTGCCGCCTATGCCGGCGACGGGCTCGTGATCCTCGACGGCGCCTCGCTCTCGATCGATTTCGACGATGTCGCCGAGCATCCGATCCCTTCGCTGCTGCGCGGTTTCTCGGCCCCCGCACGTCTGGAACTCGACCTTTCGGACGCCGAGCTCATCCGGCAATTCGCCGATGATCGCGATTCCTTCAATCGCTGGCAGGCGCTGCAGAGCGTCGCGACCCGCGCGCTCACGGTCGCAGGCCGACCGAATGCGGATCGTCTCGCTTTGTCCGCTACCGCGGCAGAGCTTGGCCGGGCGCTGACGGGCTTTCTGGAGCGGGATGCGCTCACCGACCCGGCCTTTGCCGCGCAGGTTCTGCGACTGCCGGCTCCGGCCGATATCGCGCGCGAGATCGGCCGCGACGTCGATCCGGACGCCGTCTTCGCGGCTCACCGCGCCCTTTCGGTCGCGATCGGCCAGGCGCTGCTGCCTCTTCTGCCCGCCTTGCGCGCGGCGCTTTCCAGCCAGCGATCCTTCAGCCCGGACGCGGCCTCGGCCGGTCGGCGCGCCCTGCGCAACGAGTTGCTCGGGCTGACCGCTCTGGCCGCGCCGTTTGAGGCCGCCGCACTGTGCGAAGATCAGTTCGCCAGCGCCGACAATCTCACCGACCGGCTGGCGGCGCTGGCCGCGATGACGCTTATTCCGGGCGAGGCTCGCGAGGCTTTGCTGGGACGGTTCGCAGCGACGTATGCGGGCGAGCCTCTCGTGCTCGACAAATGGCTGATGGCGCAGGCGCTGATCCCGGAAGCGGGCACGCTCGACCGGGTCAAAAGCCTGATGCAGCATCCCGCCTTCTCGCTGGGCAACCCCAACCGCATCCGAGGGCTGATCGGCGGCTTTGCGGCCAACCTTACCCAGTTCAACCGCCTCGACGGCGCCGGCTATGCCTTCATCGCCGACATGGTCGTGGCGCTCGATCGCACCAATCCGCAGGTCGCCTCGCGCCTGCTCGGATCGTTCAAGAGCTGGCGGATGCTGGAGCCTGTCCGGAAGCGTCTGGCACGGGATGCACTGGGGCTGGTGGCGCGAACCGCCGGCCTGTCGCGCGACGTTTCCGATATTGCCGAACGGGCTCTGAAGTGAGCGCAGACGCTCGCCTGCCCAATACATTAACGGTTCATTACGCGCGCAGGATTCATTCGATAAGCACCACAACCTTAAGGAGAATTCTGCACTCCTGACTCAACTCAGGGCTGGACAAAGGGCGCCGTCCGGATTCAATTGGGGGTGATTCGGAGATGCGGCACGTCTCCCGATCTTGCTGACGGTATAGTTTCCGAAGGGGGAGCGGGCATGTCGCGTGCCAACGCGGAGTGCGCAACTGCGCGCGCCGATACGATTCTGGGTGTGGCAAGGTCTATGACCCACCCCCTGTATCAGCGCTTCGAGACTTTGGAGCCCGCCTTTCGCAAGGCGATCCCGATTCTCGTCGGCTTCTTCATCGTCATCCTCAGCGCCGGCGCGTTCGTTCAGAACACCGCCATGCGGGACGACGCCGTGCTCGACGCCACGAGCGAAATGGAAATCCTCTCGGCGCTCATGGCGCGAGATCTCGATGCCGCATCCCAGGCTGGCCAGGCACCAGCCACCGTTCTGGCCTCCTTTGCCGCAAAGCACCTCTCCGGGAGAGGCCGCACCGTCTACGTCAGCGATGCCGATGGCCATGTCATCGCCAGCGAGCCGTCGATCGGCGAGACGCCGCGCACCCTCATCGACTTCCTCGGCCAATCGCAGCCGCTGACCGTCTTCGGCGAGCGCGCCGGCGTCCTGCGCATCACCCTGCCCGGTGGGCTCGAAGTCCTCGCGACGGTGCGCAATCTCGCCGGCCCGCTGGGCCAGGTTGCGGTGATGCAGCCGGTGTCGCGCGCCTTGTCGGCCTGGCGCGAGCGCAGCACGAGCCTGAGCATCCTGTTCGGCGCCGCCGGCCTTGTCCTCGCCACGACCACGCTGGCCTTCATGCTGCAGTCCAAGCGCGCCAGCGCGGCGGATCAGGATTGCGACTGCGTGCGCGAGCGCATCGACACGGCGCTCAACCGCGGCCATTGCGGCCTGTGGGACTGGGACCTTGCGCGGGGACGCATCTACTGGTCGGATTCGATGTATGCCCTGCTCGGCCATGATCGCGCCGGCGAATACATGTCCTTCGGCGAGGTGATGGGGTTCATCCATCACGAGGACGTCGATCTCTACGCGATCGCCGACGCGATCAGCCGTGGAGAAGCGAATTATCTCGACCAGGAATTCCGCGTCCGCGCCGCCACCGGTGAATGGCTCTGGCTCAAGGCCCGCGCCGAACTCGTGATCGATCGCCGCACGGGGTCGCGCCATCTGGTCGGGATTGTCGTGGACATCTCCGAGCAACGCCGCATGGCCGAGCGCACGGCCACAGCCGATGCCCGCCTGCGCGACGCGGTCGAGGCCATTTCCGAGGCGTTCGTGCTGTGGGATTCCGAAAATCGCCTGATCCTCTGCAACGCCAAATATCAGCAGCTTCACCAGCTTTCATCGGATCTGCTCGTGCCCGGCACCTGTCATTCCGAGATCATGGGTGCCAGCACCCAGCCGCAGATCGACCGCGACCCCGCCCGCTCGCAGCGCGGCACGGCCTCCTACGAGGCGCGCCTGTCGGACGGGCGCTGGCTGCAGATCAACGGACGCCGCACCAAGGATGGCGGTTCGGTTTCGGTCGGCACCGACATCACCAAGCTGAAGCAGCAGGAAGAGCGGCTCACGCAATCGGAGCATCAGCTCCTGATGCACGTCACCGATCTCAAGGCCTCCCGTCAGAAGCTGGAGGCCCAGGCGCAGCAGCTCGCCGACCTCGCGGAGCGCTATCTCGAACAGAAAGCCACCGCCGAAAGCGCAAACCGCGCCAAATCCGAATTCCTCGCCAATATGAGCCATGAGCTGCGCACGCCGCTCAATGCCATCATCGGTTTTTCCGAGATCATGGAGAGCGGCCTTTTCGGCCCCCTCGGGGAAAAATACGCCGATTATGTCCATGATATCCGCTCCAGCGGCGGCTACCTGCTCGGGATCATCGACGACATCCTCGACATGTCCCGCATCGAGTCGGGCCGGCTGCGGCTGGAGCGCAGCGAGGTCGCGCTTGGGCGGGTGCTCGACGAGGCCGTCCGCAAGGTTCAGCCTGAACTCGACCGCAAGCAGCTCGTCTTTACCGTGGAAGGCCCGACCGACACGCATATCGACGCCGACCCGCACGCGCTCTACCAGATCCTCGGGAACATCCTCGACAATGCCGCCAAGTTCACGCCCGAAGGCGGCCGGGTCGCGGTGCGCACACGGCTGGTGCCTGGCGCGGTCAATATCTTCATCGAGGATACCGGCATCGGCATCCCAAAGGAAAAGCTGGAGCGGGTCGGCCGGCCGTTCGAGCAGGTCGAGGGCGATCTCGTGCGCCGCTACCAGGGTTCGGGGCTGGGTCTGGCCATCGCCCGCTCGCTCACCGAGTTGCATGGCGGCTCGCTCAGGCTGCGCTCGGCCATCGGTGCCGGCACGATCGTGATGATCCATCTGCCGCTGGATGGTGGCGTCGGACGCGTGGTCGCAAAGGCGGCCTAAGGCTTACTCGTTCCGCATTCCTCGTCATGCGGAGCCCTGACTCAAGCCTATCCTTTTAAAAGAAGCGGCCGCACTCTTCTCGATGGATTCTCGGGTCGAGCCTGTGAATGACGGCTAGCCCACCTTCCTCGCCTTGCCCAGCACGCGCGTGAAGATCGCCCTGACCGCGTGGCGGACTTCGTCGAGCTCGGCTTTCAGCACCTTGGCATCCGGCCGGCCGACTGCCGTCGCGATACGCTTCAGCACGCGGGGCGGAACGGCCTTGGGGTCGAACGCATCCTCGACGGTGAAGCGCTGCCAGAGCTGAACGTCTCCGATCAGGCGGTGCGCCTCCCCAAGCACCGAGGCATCAGCCTGCGACAGCAATCCCGCAGCCCGCGCGGCGACGAAGACAGCGGCCGTGTCGTTGACCAGGAGCGCGGGGTGATCGGCGGCGTGGGCCAAGACGAGGAACTGAGCCAGGAAGTCGAGATCGGTCAGGCCGCCGGCTGCGAGCTTCAAGTCCCAGCCGTCCTTTTCGCCCTTCTCGCTCGCGATCAGGGCCCGCATGTCCGCCACCGCCGCCGCGACTTTGGCGGGGTCGCGGCGCCGCGCCAGAATGGTCCGGATCGCTTCCGTCGCCCGGTGTGCGAGGGCGGGATCGCCTGCGACGATGCGGGCACGGGTCAGCGCCATCTCCTCCCAGATCTCAGCCTCGCCATCGTGATAGGCCGTAAAGCCCGAAAACTGGGTGGCCGCCGGGCTCTTGTTGCCCGATGGGCGCAGGCGCATGTCGATCTGAAACAGCGTGCCGCGCCGCGTCGGCACGGTCAGTGCCGCAACAAGGCGCTGGGTGAAGCGCACATGCCAAGTAACGGGATCGAGACTTTTGCGTCCGTCGCTCATCCCGGCATCTTCGGGGCGATCGTAGAGCAGGATCAGGTCGAGGTCGGACGAGGGCGTCAGCGCGCCCGCGCCGAACCGTCCCAGGCCGAGCACCACCGTTTCCGCGCCGGCGACGATGCCATGATCGGCGATGAAGGCAGTGCGGGTGTCATCAAAGGCCACATGCAGGCAGGCCTCGGCCACGGCCGAATAGGCCTCGCTTGCCGCCTGCGCGTCATAAACGCTCGACAACAGACGCGCCCCGACCAGAAAATTCTCCTGCCGGGCCGCATCCCGCAGACGGTCCAGCCCATCCTCGACGCTCGGAGGAGGCGCGCCGACATGGGCGCGGATTCGTCGCTCCAGCGTTTCGGTGTCCAACGCCGCCTGGCCGAAGGCCGGATCGATGACGCCGTCCAGCACATGCGGATGCAGCGCCGCGACCTTGGCGAGGCGTGGCGCGCTGCCGAGGATCTCGGCGAACAGCGTCAGCAGCGAACCGTGCGAGCGCAGCAGCGTCAGAAGCTCGACCGCTGCCGGCATCCGCACAAAGGCATTGTCGAGATGGGCCAGCGCGCCGTCAGGATCGGCCGTGCGACCCAGTGTGACGAGGAGCGCCGGCGTTAGCTCGGTCAGCACCTCGCGGGCGCGGGCACTGGTGACCGCCGGTCGGCGCCCAAAATGCCAACCCCGGACCGTCTCGGCAGCGGTATTAGGGTCACGGAAGCCGAGCTTCCGCAAGGTTTCGAGCGTCTCCGGGTCGGGCTCCGAGCCGGTGAAGCTGAGGGTACCGACCTCCGAGGCAAGGCTCGGCCCCTCCTCGAAAAGCAGGGCGTAATGGCCTTCGATCCGCCTGGCGTGTCCGGTCAGCGCTTTGCCGAAGGCGGCGGCATTCGCAAACCCGCAGAAACGGGCGAAGGCATCGAGATCGCCGGCCGCCTTGGGCAGCGTCTGCGTCTGCTCGTCATGCCGCATCTGGAGACGATGCTCGATGGTGCGGAGCCAGCGATAGGATTGTGAGAGTTCGTCGCGCGCCTGCGGGGTGATCCAGCCCTCGCTCGTCAGCTCCTTCAGCATGTCGAGCGTGCGCGGACCGCGAAGAGCCGGCCGCCGCCCGCCGAAGACGAGTTGCTGGGTCTGGACGAAAAACTCGATCTCGCGGATGCCGCCTCGCCCGAGCTTCACGTTATGGCCGGCGACCGCGATGGTCTCATGCCCCTTCACGGTCTGGATCTGGCGCTTCATCGCGTGGATGTCGGCGATGGTCGCGAAGTCGAAATATTTGCGCCAGATGAAGGGGGCGAGATCCGCAATGAAGCGCCGCCCGAGCGCGATGTCGCCCGCAACCGGCCGCGCCTTGATCATCGCCGCGCGTTCCCAGTTCTGACCGACCGTCTCGTAATAGGAGTAGGCCGAGGGCAGCGACACCGCGACATGGGTGGAGGCGGGGTCCGGCCGCAGGCGCAGATCGACGCGGAAGACGTATCCGTCGGGCGTCCGCTCCTGGATGATGCGCGCGACCTGCTGCGTCAGCTTGACGAATAAGCTCGACGGTTCGGCGACGCCGGCGGCTTCCGCCGCGTCCGGATCGAAAAAGACCACGATATCGATGTCGGAGGAGTAGTTCAGCTCGCCGGCGCCGTGCTTGCCGAGCGCGAGCACGACGAGGCCGGAACCCCGGCCCGGGTCCGCGGCATCGCCGAGCGCAATGCGGCCGAGACCGGCGGCCTGGCGAAGGACGTGGTCGGTCGCCAGGCGAACGGCTTTGTCGGCCGTCGCGGTCAAGGCGCCGGTCACGGTTTCTACGTCCCAGACGCCTCCGATATCGGCAAGCGCGATCAGCAGCGCCATGGAGCGACGGAAGCGGCGGAGTTCGCGCATCAGATCGGCTGTCTCGCACCCGGCAGCCGCAAAAGCCTCCATCTCGGCGAGCAGGGCATCGCGCCGCATCTCGGGAGCCTGGGTAAGGCAGGCCAGGAGCGCCTCGGGGTCGAATCGCATGATCTGGGTCAGGAAGGGCGAGTGTGCGAGCACGCCCGCGATCAGGGCGGCACTGTTCGGATGAGCGGCGAAATGGCCCGACAGCGCGTCGACGACCGCATCATCGCGAAGACGCTCGAGCAGCTCGCGTGTCAGGAGCGCGGCAGCTGTGGCCCGCGCCGGCAGCACGGGTGCCGCGTTCAGGCTTTCGCAGAGCGGCACGGCCATAGCATTCCCCCGTTAGACGGAGGGCAAGCGAGCAGGGTTCGGCGGCTCTGTCGAGGCGGCCGGCAGGGTGAGCCCGGTTGTTTCCACAGGCTCTGGCGCCGCCAGCAGTTTCGGATCGGCGGCCGCCCGCGCTTCGGCGGCGGGCAGCGAGATCACGACGCGCAGCCCCGGCGCATTGTCCTCCAGCCGCAACTGCCCGCCATGCAACCGCACGATTCCGGCGACCGTCGAGAGTCCCAGTCCGAAGCCGGGTTTGGTGCGGCTCGCTTCCAGCCGGACGAACCGGTCGAGCACGCGCCCGCGATCCGCCTCCGGAATGCCGGGACCATCATCGGCGACGCCAAGCGCGATTTCGCCAGCCTCCCGCTTGGCCGAAACCGTCACGGTTCGCATCTCGGCGCTCTCCGGCTGAGCGTATTTCAGCGCGTTGTCGATCAGATTGGCCAGCGCCTGACCGATCAACTCGCGGTTTCCGACGACCCGCAGACCCGGCGCGACATCGCCGACCAGCGCCAAGCCCGCCTCCTCGGCGAGCGGCTCATAGAGTTCGGCCATGCCGGAGACGATCTCGGACAGGTCTAGTTCGGTGATGTTTTCGCTGATTTTCCCGGCCTCGAGCCTCGCAATCATGAGCAAAGCGTTGAAGACGCGGATCAGGTTGTCGGCCTCATCGATCGCGCCGTCGAGCGCGGCGCGGAGCTCGTCGGGGGAACTCGCATTGCGCAGCGCTTCCTCGGCCTTGTTGCGCAGGCGGGTCAGCGGCGTCTTGAGGTCGTGTGCGATGTTGTCGGTGACCTGCTGCATGCCGGCCATCAATTCACCGATACGGTCGAGCATGGCATTGAAATTGAGCGCCAGACGGTCGAGCTCGTCGCCGGTGCCGGTGATCGCGAGGCGTCCCTTCAAGTCGCCTTCCATGATGCCGTGCGCGGTCTCGCTCATGCCGTCGATGCGCTGCAGCACGCGGCGCGCCACGAACCAGCTGGCAAAACAGCCGAGCGTGAAGACCAGCGCCAGCGACCAGCCAATGGCCCGCCAGATGACGCTCCCGAGCCGCTCGCGCTCTTCCAGATCCCGACCGACCAACAGCCTGAAGCCAGCCGGCAGCACGAAGACGCGCACGATGGCATGGCTCGGCGCCTCGATCGCATCCTTGGTGCGCGCGTATTCGATCTCGCTTTCGCCGGTCTTGTCGAGGGTGCCGGGTGGAATCGCCTCGACATTGCCGGCGATGCGCTCGCCGACCGGCGTCGTGACGAGATAGAGCGAGGCACCCGGCCCGCGCGAGCGCTGCTCGACGATGTTGACGAGGCGGCGGATGCCGCCGAGCCGCTGCTGCTCGGCCAGTCCCTGGATTTCTGCGTCGATGGTCGAGCGGATCTGGTCGGTGAGCAGCCGCTGCGCGTTCCAGGCGACATAGCCCAGCACGAAGGCTGCGAAGAGCGCGAAGATGAGAAGATAGACGGCCGTCAGCTTGAACGCGGTCGTGCGGACCAGCGTGGGCAGAAATTTCGGGCGTTTGCGCTCGGAGGAATTAGCTCGTGCCGTCACGGACCATGTATCCGGCGCCGCGAACGGTGTGGATCATCACGGGCTCGAACCCCTTGTCGACCTTGGAGCGCAAGCGGCTGACATGGACGTCGATGACGTTGGTCTGCGGGTCGAAATGATAGTCCCAGACATTCTCCAGAAGCATGGTGCGGGTCACGACCTGCCCGGCATGCTTCATGAGATATTCCAGCAGGCGGAACTCGCGCGGCTGCAACGGGATGTCCTTGCCTTCGCGGGTGACACGATGTGCGAGGCGGTCGAGTACGAGGTCCCCGACCTTGTAGGTCGTGGGCTCGGAAGCGGGAGCGCCACGGCGGCGGGCCAGCACTTCGACGCGGGCGAGCAGTTCGGAAAAGGCGTAGGGCTTCGGGAGGTAATCGTCGCCGCCGGCGCGCAGGCCCTTCACCCGGTCGTCGACCTGGGCGAGCGCGGACAGGATCAGCGCAGGCGTATCGTCCTTCTGCTCCCTGAGCGAGCGGATCAGCGAAAGCCCGTCGAGGCGGGGCAGCATGCGGTCGACGACCAGCACGTCGTAGCCGCCGCCTTCGGCCATGGCGTAGCCTTCGAGGCCGTCCACGGCATGGTCGGCGATATGGCCGACTTCGCGGAAAGCCTTGGTCAGGTAGGCCGCAGCCTCGGCATCATCTTCGACGATCAGGAGTCGCATGGGCCAAGCCTAGCGCAAGAAATGAAAAAACGGCAGGCCGGACGATACGCATCCGACCTGCCGCCGCGACGGCGAAGTCCCTCGGCTGGGGCGACAGGAAACCGACGGACCAAGCCTGCCCTGCACCCGGCCGGAAAGCTGAGATCGCTCTCCGACCGGCTGTCTTTGCGTTCAGGCCGCCGGCTGGCGGCCGACCTCGAAGGACACGTCGCGGGAACGACCTTCGCGGAAAAGAGTGAGCGAGACCTTGGAGCCGGGCGCGACATTCGCGATCCGGCGCGAGACATCGCGCGCATCCTTCACCTGCTCGCCGTTGATCGCGGTGATCGTGTCGCCGCGATGGATACCCGCCTTGGCGGCCGGACCGCCGGACTGAGCTTCGGCGACGAGCGCGCCGTTGGTGCCGTTGAGCCCGATGGCCGCCGCCAGCTCGTCGGTCACCGGCTGGACCTGCACGCCGATGAAGCCGCGAGCCACCTTGCCGCCGTTCTTGAGCTGATCGATGACCTGCTTGACCGTCGAGGCCGGAATGGCGAAAGCGATGCCGACATTGCCGCCGGAGGGCGAGTAGATCGCCGTGTTGACACCGACGACCTCACCATTGCCGTTGAAGGTCGGGCCGCCCGAATTGCCCTTGTTGATCGGCGCGTCGATCTGCAGGAAATCGTCATAGGGGCCGGAGCCGATATCGCGGCCCTGGGCGGAGACGATGCCGGCCGTGACGGTGCCGCCGAGGCCAAAGGGATTGCCGATCGCCAGGACCCAATCGCCGATGCGGGGCTTGCCATCCGCCAGCTTCACATAGGGAAAGTCACCGCCGTCCTTGACCTTCAGCAGCGCGAGATCGGAGCGAGGATCGGTGCCGATGACCTTGGCATCCAGCGTCTTGCCGGCATCGGTGACGAGCTGGACCTCGACGGCGTGCTCGACGACGTGGTTGTTGGTCACGACGTAACCGTCTTGGCTGACGAAGAAGCCGGAGCCCTGCGCCATACCGATCTGCGGCTTCGGCTTGGCCTGGCGGCTGCCGCCCTCCTCGCCGCCGAACTCGCGAAAGAACCGGCGCAGCTGCGGGGGCAGGTCGTCGAGATTCTGGCCGCCATCGGAGGCCGCGGCCACCTCGGTCTTGACGCGCACCGAGACGACGGCGGGCTTCACCTTGTCGACGAGGTTGGCGAAGGAGGGGAGCTGAGACTGCGTGCCAGAGAGTTCGATCGGCTGCGCGATGGCGCGGTCGTTCTGCATGAAGGCGCTGTCGGCGATACCGGCCGCGAGGCCGATGCCGAGAACGGCCGTGCCTGCCAGCAGCGCGCCGCGCCGCAAAAGGGTCTTCCGGTTGGTGTGATGTGTCGTCATGGCCTGAGAACCTCATTCAGCGACAGGGTTCCTCCCTGCTCGTGAGGAGCACCATGGGACCCGGCGCCTTACCCGGCCTTGGCCTGAAGATGACGATTTCGTAAGACTTTCGGGCCGAACCCGTGATGCAGCCCTCCCGCGGCTTGACGTGTGGTCGCCGATGAACAACCCATCGCCTCGCGGCTTTGGGGATGAGCGATGCGTTTTAGCTGGATTGTTTCGCTGGGATTGGTCTGCGTGGCAGGCGAAGCGCACGCGCAGAACCGAACCGCCTATCAATCCGGCCTACGCGTCGCCGAAACGCGCGGCTATCAGAATGCCGAATGCTATGCGCGGGTTTTTGCCAAGCACGCGGTCGTGGTCGAGGCGCCTGGCGGGCGTCGCTCATGGTATGCGGCATCGACGCCGGCTTATAACGCAGAGCAGCGGTCGCGTTGCGGCATCGATCGGCTCAGCGACATTGCGGCAAGGCGAGAGGCCGCTCGATCAGGACCCGCTACCAGCCGGGTCGCACAGCGCCTCGGGTTCAAGCTGGCGTCCGAGCGGGGTTATCGCGGTGCCGATGCGATCTGTTTTGCGCGCGTCTACGCCAATTTCGCGTCGCCTCAGCCTGCGCCTAGCGGCAATGTCAGATATGCCATCGCAGGCGAAAGATGGCTTTCCTATTCCCAGGAGCTGTTCAGGGCGTGCAAGCTCAGCGGCTAGGGTGATCCTGCCGATCGATCAAGGCGGCGAGCCTCGCTTGCTCCTCTGTGGAAAGCGCTGCGGTGGAGGCCAAAAGCTGCCGCTGACGACGCGCGCGGCGCCAGACGAACCCGATCGCCAGCGCCAGGATAGCGAACGGCGCGCCCCATAACACCGCGGTGTGGGCATTGAAGGGCGGCTTCAGCAGCACGAAGTCGCCGTAACGCTGAACGACGAAGCCCGTGACCGCCTCGTCGCTGTCGCCAGCCGTCAGCCGCTCGCGGACCAGAATGCGCAGATCGCGGGCGAGCGGGGCATTGGAATCGTCGATCGACTGGTTCTGGCAGACCAGGCAGCGCAGGCCGCTGGAGATGCCCCGCGCGCGCTGCTCCAGCGCCGGGTTCTTCAGCACCTCGTCCGGCTGCACCGCCTGCGCCGGCATAAGCGGCAGCAAGGCAAGCGCGAGGATGAGCGCAAGGCGGCGCATCAGCTTCACTCCGCCGGCTGGGGGGCGGCGATGGGCGCAGCGCGGCGGGGGGCCGCGAGGCGGAAGCGGCGGTCGGTCAGCGACAGCCCTCCCCCGAGCGCCATCACGATCGCACCGATCCAGATCAATAGGATCAGCGGCTTGTCGTAGAGACGCACCGCCAGGCCGCCATCCTGAACCTCACCGAGACTGACATAGGCCTGGCTCAGCCATCGCGTGCGGATGCCCGCCTCCGTCGTCGGCGTAGCGCGAGCGGTATAGACCCGCTTGGAGGCCTCGAGTGGCGCCAGCTCCTGCCCGCCGGCATAGAGCTGGAAACGCGCGACATCGGCTCGGAAATTGGGGCCGCTGCGGGGGGTGATCGATTCCAGCACGACGGTGTAACTGCCCGCCGTCAGCTTATCGCCCGGCTTCAACGTTCCGATCGCCTCGCTGCTCCAGGCGGAGGCTGCTATGCCGATGATGCTCAGGCCTACACCGGCATGCGCGAAGGCCGAACCCCAGGCGGAGCGCGGCAGGCCCTTGGCCCGCGACAGAATGGCCGGCCAGCCGCTCGCCCGCGCCACAACGCGCTCGCCGATGTCGAAGCCAGCACCGAGAACAAGGAAAAAGCCCAGCCCGACGCCGAGCGGCGCCAGCACGGGACCCCCGCGCGTGAAGGCGATCAGTGCCAGCGCAATAACCAGCGCCAGTCCGAAAGCGGCGGCGTTGCGTTGGGCAGCGCCGAGCAGATCTCCCCGCTTCCACGCCAGCGACTGGCCGATCGGCAGGATCAGCAGCAGCGGCACCATGATCGGCACGAAGGTCGCGTCGAAAAACGGCGCGCCGACGGAAATCTTGTCGCCCGTCAGCATTTCCAGCGCGAGCGGGTAGAGCGTGCCGATGAAGACGGTGGCACAAGCGGTCGCCAGGAAGACATTGTTGACGACCAGCGCGCTCTCCCGCGAAACCGGCGCAAACAGGCCCCCCTGCCGGAGCAAAGGCGCCCGCCAGGCGAACAAGGCGAGAGAGCCGCCGACGAAGGCGACGAGGATCAGAAGGATGAAAAGTCCGCGCGCCGGATCGCTGGCGAAGGAGTGAACCGAGGTCAGCACGCCGGAGCGGACGATGAAGGTGCCAAGCAGGGAGAGCGAGAAGGTCAGGATCGCCAGCAGGATCGTCCAGACCTTGAGCGCGTCGCGCTTCTCCATGACGACGATGGAATGAAGCAGCGCCGTGCCCGCGAGCCAGGGCATGAAGGAGGCGTTCTCGACCGGGTCCCAGAACCACCAGCCGCCCCAGCCCAACTCGTAATAGGCCCAGTACGAGCCCATTGCGATGCCGAGCGTCAGGAAGATCCAGGCCAGCAACGTCCAGGGGCGCACGGCGCGTGCCCACATCGCGTCGATGCGCCCGTCGATCAGCGCCGCTACCGCAAAGGCATAGGTCATCGAGAACCCGACATAGCCGACGTAAAGCAGCGGCGGGTGGATCGCGAGGCCGAGATCCTGAAGGATGGGGTTGAGGTCCTGCCCCTCGGCCGGAGCAGGCACGAGCCGCTGAAACGGGTTCGACGTGAAGAGGGTGAAGGACAGAAAAGCGGCCGCGATCAGACCCTGCGTCGCCAACGCACCTGCCCGCAGCCGTGGCGGCAGAGAATTGCGCGATAGCGCGACCAGCGCCCCGAACAGGGTCAGGATCAAGACCCACAGCAACAGCGAGCCCTCGTGATTTCCCCATACCGAGGTGAATTTGTAGAGCAGCGGCTGGGCCGAATGCGAGTTCGCGACGACGTTGCCGACGGAGAAATCGGAGCGAACATAAGAGATGACCAGCGCGGCGAAGGACAGTGCGACCAGCCCGAAACTGACGAGGGCGGCGCTCGCCCCGACCGATGCCAAGGCGCGATCGTGCCGCGACAGGCCCCAGAGCGGCACCAGCGCCTGGATGATGGAAACTCCAAGCGCCAGCGCCAGCGCATAATGGCCGATTTCGACGATCATCGCCGACTCATGGTCTTGCCGGCGCTGGAGCGCCGGCTTCGCCCTGCCAGTGGCCCTGCTTCTTCAGCGTATCGGCGACTTCGCGCGGCATATATTTCTCATCGTGCTTGGCCAGCACTGAATCAGCCTTGAAGCGTCCCGCCCCCTCGAGCACACCTTCCGTCACGACGCCCTGTCCCTCGCGGAACAGATCGGGAAGCAAACCGCTATAGCTGACCTGAACGGCATTCTTGCCGTCGGTGACCGCGAAGGAAACCTGCTGGCCAGGGCCGCGTTTGACGGAACCGGTCTCGACCAGACCGCCCAGCCGCAGACGCGCGCCAGGCGCGAGGCCCTTCTCAGCGATCTCGGTCGGCCCATAGAAGAACACGATCGTGTCGCGCATGGCGAACAACACCAGCCCGAGGGCCAAGGCAAGGACAGCTCCCGCGCTTGCAATCAAGGCAAGACGGCGCTGCTTGCGCGTCATCCGCCGTTTGGCCTGCATCGGCCGAGCCGGTTGTGCCATCGTCATGGGCTGGCCTCCTTCAAGGCCAGTTCATCGGTCAAGGCATCGATCGCCGCAAGAGCCGGAGGGTCGCCTGCCAGACGCTTCCGCGCATCGCGCACGCCCGCCTGAGCCTGCGCAGTCTGTCCCAGCACAGCGCGGGCACGGATCAACCGCGTCCACTCGTCCAATGTGCCGCCACCGCCTTTCAGTCGCTCGGCGAGGCCATCCACCATGCCCCTGATCGCGACCTCGCGCTGCTCCGGCGGCAAAGAGGCGATCGCGTCACGGCTTGTGCCGCCTTCGAGCTTTTCGATCCTGGCCTGAACCATCGGGGCCCAGTCCGCGCCGGGTGGCGCACTTTCCAGCAGCCCCCGCAAAGCCGTCACGGCGCCGGCCTGGTCGCCATCCTGCTCCTTGGTAATGCCCAGGTAAAAGCGGGCGCGGGGGTTCGCGGGATCATTGCCCAAGGCCTTCGAAAACGCCTCGCGGGCGGCGGCGGTGACGACGCCGGCTGCCGCGAGCGTCCGAGATTCGCCGAGGCCGGCCAGAATGTCGGCATCCGCCACGCCATACTGGATCGCGGCGGCGTACGACCGCTCGGCGTCCTCGTAGCGGCCCTGCCGCATGTAGATCGGGGCGGCCAGGGACCAACCCTTGGCGTCGGTCGGATGAGCGGCCAGGTGTGCTTCCATCCGCGCGAAGACGAGTGCGAAGTCCTGCTGCGGTCCCGCTGCGACCAGCCGCTCCGCGAGCGGCTGGTCGGGCACGTTCGGAGACCCGTAGATTCCATAGACGACCAGCGCGAGGAGCGGCACGACCGACAGCATCAAAGCCGAGCTTGCCCGCCGGCGCCGCAGGGAAGGCTCGGTTTCGCCGGCTGGCTGCGTCTGGTCCGCTGCCGACCGCAGCAGACGCCGCGCCGCTTCGGCGCGCGCTGCCTCAGCCTCCTGCGGCCCGATCAGCGACCGCCCCAGATCCCGATCGATCTCTTCCAGTTGCGAGCGATAGAGGCTGGCGGCGTCGGCCGTATCGGCGAAAGCAGGCTCGGCGCCGTGGCTCAGCGGCCAGAGCAGCGCGAAAATCGCCGCCCCCGTCAGCACTGCAAGGATCGCCCAGATCATCATGCGGCGTTCTTAGCCAATTGCGATGGCCGGTTCATGGTGACAAAGGGTCACGCAGTCTCATTCAGATAGACGGCAGCGCCAGGCGCGCGCGCAATCCGCCGAGAGGCGAACGGTGCAAGGTCACAGCCCCGCCATAGAGCTTGGCGAGATCGACGACGATCGAGAGGCCGAGCCCCGAGCCCGGGGTCGTCTCGTCCAGACGCCGGCCACGCTTGAGGACTTCCGCCATCGCATCCGAGGGCAGGCCCGGGCCGTCATCGTCGATCAGGATCGCCATCGGCTTGCCGGCCTCTCCGCTTCCGGGCTCGATGGAAACGTCCACGCTCTCCGACGCCCATTTGAAGGCATTGTCCAGCAGGTTGCCGAGCATCTCCTCGAAATCCTGCTTTTCGCCTTGAAAACGCAGCGACGCCGGCACGCTGTGAACCCCGCGGATGCCCTTATCCTGGGTGATTTTCATAAACGTGCGCAGCAAGGCTTCGAGCGAGGGCACGACCTCCGTCATGCCGCCAAGGGCGCCCGATAAAGCCGCCGCCCGGGCACGATCGAGATAATACTGCACCTGATCGCGCATGATCGCGGCCTGGGTTCCGACGGTCTGGGCCAGATGCGTATCCCGGGGCTGCGCCTCGGCCTCGTTCAGCATGACGCTGAGCGGCGTCTTCAGCGCATGAGCGAGATTGCCGACCTGAGTGCGGGCGCGTTCGAGAATTTCGTGATTGGCGTCGATCAGCTGATTGAGTTCGCCGGCGAGCGGAGCAAGGTCGGGCGGGTATTCCCCGGCGATGCGCGGCGCCTGCCCCGTCCTGACCGCGCCGACGGCCGCCCGCAGCCGCACCAGCGGGCGCAACCCGAAGCGGACCTGCATCAGTGTCGAGGAGACGAGGATCAGCCCGAGCAGGACGAATGTCAGCGTCAGCGCCAGGCGGAAATCCTGGATATCGCCTTCGATCTCGTCGGCCGGTGCGGCAACCGCGACCGTGAACCGTCCGTCCTCGCCGACGTCGATCTCGCGCTCCAGCACCCTCAGCATCCGGTCGTCGGGGCCGGAGACGTAACTTTCGCGCAGCCCGCGATTGTTGGGCGCGATGCCCTGGTCGAGAAGCTTCGGCAACTGGCCGCCGACGAGCGAGCGCGAGGCGCGGACGTTGGGTTTGTCGCCGTCGAGACGCAGAATCTGCCAGTACCAACCCGAAAGCGGCAGGTCGAAGCGTGGCTCGCCCAGATCGCCGATCGCCTGCCGTTCGGTCTCGGGCGGCGCCGCGAGGTCGGCGACCAGCTCCTTGATATAGACCGAAAGCCGCTCATCGAAGCCGCGCTCGGCAGAGCGGCGATAGAAGGTGGTTAGACCGAGGCCGGCGAGGACAAGGATGAGGATACAGCTCAGAGCCGCCGACAGGAACAGCCGCGTGCCCAGCGAATAGCGGCGCTTCCTGAGCGGCATGTCCTGCAGCGGCATGTCTCGCAGCGGCATGTCCTGCGATCAGACCTTTTCGGGAGCGGCTGCGATGTAACCGAGGCCGCGCACCGTCTCGATGATGTCGACGCCGAGCTTCTTGCGCAGTCGGCCGACGAACACTTCGATCGTATTCGAATCGCGATCGAAATCCTGGTCGTAAAGATGCTCGACCAGCTCCGTGCGCGAAACCACGCGGCCCTGATGATGCATCAGATAGGATAGCAGGCGGTATTCGTGCGAGGTCAGCTTGACCGGGTTGCCATCCACGACGACGCGGCTCGCGCGGGTGTCGAGGCGCACCGGCCCGCAGACGAGTTCGGATGTCGCATGGCCAGCGGCGCGGCGCAGCAACGCCCTGACGCGCGCCAGCAATTCCTCGACGTGGAACGGCTTCACGACATAGTCGTCCGCGCCGGCATCGAAGCCGCCGACCTTGTCCGACCACCGGTCTCGCGCGGTCAGGATCAGAACCGGCATGGTCTTGCCGGCCCGGCGCCAGGCCTGCAGCACGGCGACACCGTCGACCTTGGGCAAGCCCAGATCGAGAATGACCGCGTCATAGGGCTCGGTCTCACCGAGATAGAGCCCTTCTTCGCCGTCCAGAGCCTTGTCGACGGCATAGCCGGCGTTCTCCAACGCGGTGACGATCTGGCGATTGAGGTCCTTGTCGTCCTCGACGACGAGCAGTCTCACAGTGTTCGCACTCCCGTTTTACGAAATCGGCCCGCCGTCAGCGGATGGTGGCGACCTTGCCGGATTGCCCTTCCAGCGTCACGCGCGCAACCCGGCCGTCGCGCTTCATCGTGGTGACGACGTAGACATAGTCTTCACCCTGCCGACAAAGCCGAATGCGGAGCAGTTCTCCCGGCGCCGCATGACGTGCGTTTCGCGAGGCCTCCGCGGGCTGGATCACCTTGCCGTCGGACACTGCGTCGCGCGTCTCCTCGGACGACAGACAGGAGATCGGAGCCGGATCATCAACGCGCAGCACCGGCGCCGCCGGCTGCGAAGCCAGCAATGCAAAGGCGAAAAGAGGTTCGGCCGGCATCATCGACATCGGGCTAACCTTGCACGCGTGAACGCGTCATGAATGTCCACGCAAACCCTGCCTTCAGCCTAGTTCAGCGGATGGCGACCCGTCCACGCCATTCATGGCCGGCGCCGACCACCGCGCTCAGTTGCCTGAGCGAGAGGTCGATCGCGGCCAGCGGCACCCCGAAATCGGCGAACTCCTGTTCGTTCGAATAGTGCCAGCGCGATTCGGTAATGGTCTCGGACCTGACGCTGCCGGTGCCATCGAAGATATCGAGGAGATAGCGTTCGGTCTCCTCGCCAAGCGGCACTTCGCTCAGTTCCCAGCTATCGCCATCGACTCTGGTCCGTCGGAGCCAGTTCAACGCGATGCCCGTCTCCGTGCGGCTTGCCGTCACCTGCACGGGCGAGAGGGGCTTCAATGCGGACCCTTCGACCGGGACAGTGATCTCGACCATGGTCGTGTCGCCGACATCGTGGCGCGCGGGGCCGATCCGCAACCGCAAGGTCCGGCCGATGTCCGCGAGATCGCTCGTCAGGGACAGCGCCGACCCGTCGAGGACCACGACGCGGGCGCCTGCGCCGAGATGCCGGCCGGCCGCGGCCTCGGAGCCACCCAGCCCGCGCACGAAACCGGAAAGACGGAAGCGCTGCGGGCCGATCAGTTCGACATCAGCCACGGTGACAAGTTCGATCTCGCCGGCATCGTCGACCAAAGCCAGAGCATTGGAGCCGGCCAGCGCTGCCTCGAGCGGGACCGAGGACAGCACACCGCCCCGCAGCCGGACATCCACCGCCGCATGCCGATCGCTGCGCCAGATCGGCCCGGGCGGAAGCTCGGTCAGCGTTTCCCCGACGATCGATGGCGCCTCCACGAAGCTGCGCGGCTCGAACAAGCCCGTCTCGCCGGCCAGCCAGACGGCGAGCGCGCCGGGCCATGGGGACGCGAAGGCGGCGAGGGAGACCAGCGTCGGCGGCTGGCCGACGACGAAAGGCAGCGCCATCGGCACGATCAGCGGTCGGCCAGGCAGGGGCGGCGGCAGTCGGATGGGCCTGTCGCCTCCCTTCGCCCCCGAGCTGCTATAGATCGCGGGTTCGACAAGCCGAGCCGAGATGCGTCGGGTCGGGCCGTCCGCGATGCGGGTGATGCGGAACAGTCTTTCACCCGCTCCGACCTTTAAGGCGATGACATCGCCCGGCTCCAGATCGAGGCAGCGCGGAGAGATCTCGCACTCCAGGGTTTCGCGTGCCGCCCAGGCTTCCTGAAGCCGCTGATCGGCGAGGCGGCCGGCCTCCGCCTGACGGGTCACGATGGCCGTTTCGACCGCAACCTCGCGCCGCGCCGCGCCCGCCAGACGCCGCGAACGAGCAGCCGCGCTGCGATAATCGTTTTCGCTATCGGAGAAGCCGAGCCGCAATTCGAGCGGCAGTTCGGTTTCCTGAGCCCGGCGCAGTGTGAACGCCTCACCATCGCGATCCAGGATCAGGTCATCGGACCCGAGTTGCCGTTTGACGGTCCCCCCGCGCCCCTCGAAGCGCAACCGGCCGGAGCTCATCACCGCGTCGAAGCCGAACGTCTGCGCCAGAGGCTCCAGCGCTTGCCGCGCGGAAAGCGGCCTGTCGAGGACATAGCCGTCGAGAAAGCCGTCCACCGCGATGCGGTCCGCCGCAGGCAGCCCGAAATCGGCGAGCAGTTTCGCGACCAGCCGGTCGACGGGCGTGCCTTCGAGCCGCCCGTTCAGCCAATGTCCCGTCTCGAAATTCCCGCCATCGGCCCAGATGGTGGACAGAGCGGGAAAGGCCGGGAAAGGCCGCGCATCCCAGTTCCAGACGAAAATATGCGACGGATCGACCATGCGCAGCCCGGTTACGGGATGGACCGGATTGCGCGCCGCATCGAAGCCGCTCGAGGCTGGATCGAACCCGGAGATGATCGCTTCAAGGCCGCGCGCCTGCACGAGATCGTCACGCGCGCCGCTTGAAAACGGCGGCAGTCCGCCCTCGGTGGATTTGGGATCAGGAAAGACATTGGGCGCATTCGCGCCCTTGTCGGCGGCGGGAACGCCGATTTCCGTCAGCCAGATCGGTTTTTCGCCCGGCACGAAAGCCGTTGCCGTGGTCTCTGTGCCGGCGAAGCGCCGAATATGCGGATGACTCCACCAGCCGACGAGATCCTTCGGGCGGAAGAGCCAAGGTTTTCCGTAGGCGCCATCGGCGATCGGCAGGCGCTGCTGCGCGACCCGTCCCGCCTCGTCGGCATAGTACCAGTCATAGGCCTCACCTGCGGTCAGCCGCGAACGGAGATAGTCGAGGTCGGCCGGCCCCCGCGTCATCTCGGCATCGGCATGATCGCCGGAATCGCGCCAGTCCGACAGCGGCGGGTACCAGTCGATGCCAATCGCGCCGATCGCCGGGTGCGACCAGACGGCGTCGAGGGGGAAGTCGATATCCTGCCCGCCGTTGCGGACATCGGCGCCGTACTCGGTCCAATCCGCGGCATAGGTCAGCGTCGCGGCAGGCAGGATGGTGCGGACATCGGCCGCGATCGCGGCGAGGTGGCCGGCCATCGGATAGCCGCTCGCGCCCCGCAATCGCGTCAGCCCGACGAGTTCCGAGCCGATCACGAAACCCTCGACCCCACCGGCAAGCTCGGCCAGCTTCGCGCAGTGCATGACGAGGCGCCGGAAGGACCACTCCTCGGGCTTGGTACAGGTCACGACGCTGCCCGAGCCGCCGATATCGCCCGGCGTGACTGAGCCGATGAAGGCTGCAACCTGGGCATCCGCCTCCACCGAGCCTTCAGGAGTGCCGGCGCGCTCCGGCGACGGATCACAGGTGATGCGACCGCGCCAAGAGTAACGCGGTTGCCCCGAGACGCCGGAATACGGGTCCGGCAGCGCGTTGCCGGCCGGGATATCCATCATCAGGAAGGGGTAGAGCACGACCTCCAGCCCGTAATCGAGACGCAGGCGGCGGATCAGGGCGACGATGCTTTCATCCGAAGGACTGCCGCCAAAGGCGGGGCGGCCATCGACCTGGCTGACGAGGCGCGCCGTGCTGCGCGTCAGCCCGGCGACCGACCATTCCGCGCCGACCGTCGGCTTGTGGGAGACCTCGACGCGCGGCGCGACCGTGCAGGCGCTCGCACGCAGATCGTCGCCGAACCAGGACACGACCAGCGAGACCCGGCGCAGATTGGGGCAGAGCGCCACGAGATGGCCCAGCGCGGTGTCGACGTCAGACCCGCCATAGAGCTGGTGGCGGGTCAGGCTCTCGGTGACGCCCGGCTCCGGCTCGTGGCTGACAGGACGGATGTCGTAGACGAATTCGCCGGCGCCCGGCGTCAGGGTGACCGCGCGGATCATGCCGCCAAGCCCCTCGACTTCGCGCACGACTTCGAACTCGAACTGCGGAATGCGGTTGCCGTAATCGGCCAGCGGAAACCGCTCGAACACCACATAGGCGAGGCCGCGATAAGCCGGCGCTTCGCCCGCCTCCTTGGCAAGAATGAGCGGATCGGCCTCCTGCGTTTCCTCGCCCCGGTGCACACGCATCGCTACCGTCTGCACGTCGAGTTCCCGCCCATCGGCCCAGATCCGCCGGACGAAGGCGATCTGGCCTTCGCAAAGGCCGATCGCGAGATTGGCGTGGTAACTGTAGGTCGTCTCGTAGGTTTTCTGCGCCTTGCCGCCCTTGCCGCCGCTCTTGGTGCGGGTGATCGAGAGCTTGACCTCCTCCTCGAACCGCGTTGCCCAGATCAGCTGTCCGCCGAGCCGCGCGCGCCCATAGACGCGCGGGATTGCGGCGCCCTCGGTGGCGGCGAGGCCGTTCACCTCCTTCAGCCGCGGCCCTTCGACGGCTTTGGAGCCGCCCGAGCCGCCGAGCCAGGCCTGGTCGAGGCTGGCGCCGGCCAGGCCGCCTAGCGCTTGACCGATGGCCCCGCCGACGGGCCCGACCAAGGCGGTGCCGAGAGCGGCGCCGGCCACCTGCAGAAGAAGCGTCGCCATCAGTCGCTCACTCCGGGAAATGAAAAGGCATGGCTGAGATGGCGCCGCCACCAGCCTGTCAGCGCAACCTCGGTCACCGCCGCCCCGTCATGGGCGTGGATGATCCGGGTATCCGCGCTCAGGATCGCGCAATGCTTGGCGGGCAGATGCTCTCGCCAGCGAAAGAGCAGGATATCGCCGGGCTTCGCCTGTTCGGGCGCCAGCGGCACCAGATGGCGCGCGGCGGCAAGCGCCAGCGTTTCCTGTCCGAGGCTTTCTGCCCAATGCGGCGAATAAGCCGGCGGCGCTTCCGGCTCCGGACCACAGAGGTCGCGCCAGACGCCTCTGACGAGCCCCAGGCAGTCGCAACCCACGCCGCGCAGCGAGGCCTGATGATGGTACGGCGTGCCCAGCCAAAGCCGCGCGGCGGCGACGATATCCACGCGCCTCATCGAAACAGGCTCCCGCCGTCGAGCGCTCCATCGCCGGGCCTGACCCCGCCAATGATGAAATCCGAGGTCGGCATGTGCGGAAAGCCGCGAAAATTGGGGCCGTTTCCGAACTTGGTCCGGCAGGTGGCGAAGCTCTTGTCGCAACCGGGCGTCACGCTGAAGCCAGCGGCTTCCACGATGGGCGCAGGCGGCGCCTGCCAGAGCTGGAACACCGCCCGGTCGCCCTCGACGCCGTGCAGTTTGATCTCGGTGACGAAGCCGGCATTCGCACCGGAGGTAAAAACGAGGCGACCGCCTGTGAAATGTCCGTCCGGGTAGCCGCCGAGGCTTGAGGCGGATAGCGAGAAGCGACCGTCGCTCGCCTCGGCGAAGGCCTGAGCCGGCGCCACCGCGACGCCGCAGCGCGCATCGCCCAGATCGGCGGCACAGCTGCGCAGATAGAGCCGGCCACGCTCCTCGTCGAAGGCCTTGGCGGTGCTGCGCACTTCGGCGGTGAAAGCGGTTTCGCCGCGCCTCACCTCGCCAACGAAGCCTTCGTCCAGCAGAACACGCTGCTGCGGATCGGCCCAATTCACCAGCCAGATGCGCAACCGCGCATCGTCGAAAAGGCCGCGAGCCAGATCGGTCTCGTTTAACCCAGCCGCGGCGAAGGCCCCGGTGACCTCCCCGCCGCCAATCGCGAACCCGAGCTCGCCAGTGGCTTCGGCTGCATCCAGGCCCGTCGCGGCGGCAAAATCGACGCCTTCGAAGGCAAGCGCGCGGTCGTGATCGGTGAAGCCCAGGACCAGACCGTCGCGCCGCGCCAGGCTCCAGCAGCGGCACATAGTGGTGGCGACACCTTCGAGATGGGCGGCAAGAGCTGCGGGAATGTCGCGCATGGGCACCTCAAGGCAGGATCTCGACCACCGGGATGCGTGGGATCTCGCCAGCCTCGAAGGCGGACAGATCGACCTCGATCGCATCGGTGTCGAAACGGACGGGGATGTCGAAGGTGAAGCCGGCTGTAACGCTCGCATCGGCCGGCGGAAGATGCCCTGCACCAAAGGTGACGAGGCCGGTCGTCGCGTCGCAGGTGAAAGCGCCCGGCGGCTGGGCCACGCCATCCACCGCAACAAGCACGGTGTTTTCGACGGGCTTGGCGATGTCGCGCCGGTACGCCTGCTGGCCGCTCCCGTAGTTCTTGCAAAGCTGGAAGCTGGCAGTCGCCCCGTCACCGGTCCCGATCAGCTGGTCGGTAGAGGTGGGCGCCTGCGAGGGCGGGCAGCTCTTCCAATCGAGCTTGTCGCGCCAACGGAAGCCATAGAGCCTGCCGCGCCGCTCCTCGAAGAAGCTGACCACCGCCGCCAGCGCGTCGAACGAGCGCACGCCAAGCCCGGCATCGTAGCGTCGGCGCGAATGAGCCCAGCGGCTGTTTCGGATTTCGCGCCCGGAGGCGAGCGTGACGATCTGTGTCTGCCGCTCGGGGCCGCCGCGGGCACCCCGGGCGACATCGAGCGGAAAGCGAACCTCGTGAAAATCGGTCATCGCAACCTCCCCTCACCTCAGAGTGCACGGCTGCCACGGGCAACGGCCCGCACGATCGCGGCCGAGACCTGCGCCTCCGAGCGTCGGAAGCTTTCAGCATCGGGCGTCGAGACCTGCACCGTGACGGCCAAGGGACGAGCGGCACCGCCGCCGGCACGCACGCCCAGACGCCCGTCCGGGCCGCGCAACAGCGGCATGATGGCTTCGGCGCCAGCCTCGCCCATCAGGCCCAGGCCCCGTCCGGTCGGGAAATAGGAGGGCGAGGCGACGATGCCGCCCTCGGCGAAAGGCGCGACCGGGACGCTCGCGCCGCCGCCACTGCCGAACCCGCCGCTGAACAGACCGGACAGACTCTTGATGCCGCTGCCGAGCAGGTCGGAAATACCGCTCTGCAGCGGCTTCAGGGCGGTCTTGAGCAGGCTACTGCTCATCGAGCGACCCACGCTGCGCAACACGTCCTCGAAGCGCTTGCCTTCGACCACGCCACGTGAAAACGCGTTTACGATCGATTTACCAAAGCTTTCAGACGAGCGGCTGAGAGATTGAGTCAGGCCGTCCATGGCCTTGAAGTCGGCCAGTCGGCCGGTGTCGAAAACGTCGTCATCTGCCATGGCATCCTCTTCAGAGATTGATTCAAGTCACCGGGTCAGCCGTCGGGAAAGGCTGCGATCAGAGCCTGGAGCGCGAGGCGGTCAGGTGCTGCCGGGCCGCGCGACCGGAGATGCGGTCGCATCGCGGCCGCGAGTTCTCGCGGTGTCGCGGCCCAGAAGCGATCGGGCGGCCAGCCGAGCCTGCCGAGGCCGAACGCCATCGCCTCGGCCCACGGAAATGCCGCCGGGGCGCTCAGTGCTCCGGCGGCTGCGGAGGGCGGGCCGTTTCGCCGTCGCCGAAGGTCGCTTCCAACAGGCCGATCGCGGCCTTGATCGCGCCGGAAAGCCCGCCGTCGAAAGGCAGGCCTGCGACATCCTCGTCGCGGATCGCCTTTCCCGCTCCGCGCAGGCCGGCTGCGATGATGCGAATGATATCGCGCGCCGAAAGCTGCCCGCCGACGAAGCGCTGCCCCAGCGCCGGCAGGCTGTCGACGGCGAAAGCGTGCTCGAGTTCGGCCAGCGCGCCCAGCGTCAGGCGCATCGGCAGCGCCTCTCCCTCGACCATGAGCGCGGTTTCGCCGCGGTGACGATTGACCATCGTGATCTCCTCAGAGCGCGGTGAAGGCGAGGATGCCGGCCGATTCCAGCGAGAGATCGAAGGTGACCTCGGCCGCGTGGTCGCCCCGGTATTCGAGGCTGGTGAGCTGGAAGGCCCCCTGGATGATGCCGAAATCCGGCACAATCAGCTGCCATTCCCGGATCGTGCCGTCGAAGAACGTCTGGCGGACCAGCGCGTCCGATGCGCCGTCCTTGAAGATGCCGGAACCGCTGACGGCGGCCCGCCTCACGCCGGCTCCCTGCAGCAGTTCGCGCCATCGACCGGCCGATTCGGAATGGGTGACGTCGACCGTCTCGGCATTGAACGCGATCTGCCGGGCGCGCAGCCCTCCAACCGTGACGAAAGCCCCCTCCCCGTCCGCCGCCTTGAGCAGCAGGTCCTTGCCCTTCTGTGCCGTCATGCGGCTCTCCTTTGGTCGTTGAGTTGAATCAGGCCGGCTCGGTCGCCGCACGGAAACGCAGCGTGACGCTTGGCAGGCCGTTGCGCGGCTCGCGCGCCAGGCGGCTCGACAGCCAGCGCAGATTGACGAGGGCGTGGCCGTTCAGTGCCAGATCGGCATCGTCCAGCGCGGTGACGATCAGGCCCGCAGCTTCCAGCGCCTGTCGGGACGAACCGCTCTGGCCTGCCCAGACGACCAGCGCGAAATCCTGCTCGCAGCCCGGTTCGGTGCCGGTCGACCAGTCGCGCGCTTCGACCTCGCCATGCACCACGTAAAGGCCCCGCTGAGCGCGCGGCGCCTCGTCGAAGATGCGGTCGGCGCCGATCAGCGCGGTCAGGGCAGCGTCGGCCGCGAGCCGCGCATGGACGGCAGCGCGCAATGCCGGGATTGCGTCGCTCATGGCGTCACCTCCTCGGCCAGACAGAGCAGTCGCCGACGGGCTCCATCGGGGTCGGCAGCGGCGCGGATCTCGAAAATTCGGGCGCCGTCGCGCAAACGCTTTCCGGCATCGACATCGCCGCGCCAGCGCATCGTGATGCGGTAGCTGCCGGTCTGCTCGGCGCGACCCTGCCGCCAATGCTCGGCGCCGTTCAGCCACTCGACCTGGGCCCACAGCGCCGCGACGGTGGTGAAGCCACGCGTCGCCCCGCCCAGCCCGTCGGCCGTCTCCACCGGCGCCTCCAGCATGAGCCTTCGCCGCATCCCACCAAGGCCGGGCTGCCCTCGCCCCGCCGTCACAGCCTGGCTCGTCGATAGGGGGCGACCAAAGCAGCAATAGGCGCCGGCAGAGCTTGAGCGTCCCGGCTTGCGACATCGCCACGCTCCTCGAACCAGCGCGCTGCGAGACGCAGAACTGCCTGTCGCAGCGGCGCCGGCACGTCGGCGGCCGTCGGCCCGAATCCGGCGACCACATCGATCTCGATCGCACCGTGATCGCGGCCGGTTTCGGGGGCCGGGCCTGCGACGCGGATCAGTGGCGGATCCGCCAACCGGTCCAGCGCCAGCGCTCCCGCCCCCACCGCCTGGGCCAGGCCAAGCGTGTCGTAGACACGGGCGGCGACCATCGCGCTGACAGGCGACAAAGGCAGGCGGATCTGACCGGCCTGCGGCCAACGGTTGAGGACGATGCGCCAATGCTGGTCGATCAGGCAGCGACCCGAGGCGGCCTCCACCATCAGCCTCGCCGCAGTGATCAGCATCGAAAGAAGGTCGTCCTCGTCGGTATTGTCCAGGCGCAGGAATTGCCGGGCTTCGGCGAGCGAAACCGGCTCCTCGGCCGGCGGCTCCAGGGCTAGCGGCGTCATGATCGCTCCGTTGCGGGTTCAATTGCGGCGGGCGACGCGCTATCTCCGCTCTAAGAGGAGCGTTCGATGCACATCGCGAAATGGGTTTTGGGTCTCGCCTGCGCGCTCTCGGCAGCGCCGGCGCAGGCGGTGGTGGGTGGCCGCGAAGGCGGGCCGGCCGAAGCCTCGACCGTGATGGTGCTCAATGCCCGCGGCGGCGTTTGCAGCGGCGTCGTGCTATCGCGGCGGACGGTGCTGACCGCAGCGCATTGCGCGGCAGGCGGGACGGAGCTGCGGGTTCACTGGCGCGAGGCCGGCGAGCCGATGCTGGTGACGCCAGCCGCGACCAGCCTCCATCCGGAATTCAATGCGAAGGCCGTCACCAACAGGCGCCGCTCGATCGATCTCGCGCTGATACGCCTTGCCGAACCCTTGCCGGGCCGCTTCGCGCCGGCCACGCTCGACGGCGCGGCCGCACCGCGCGAGGGCACAGCGCTCACGCTTGCGGGATATGGCGTTTCGCAGGAACGCGAAGCGAAAACGACCGGCACCTATCGCTCGGCACGGTTGCAGGCGATCGAGCCCTACGGCCCCGGCAAGATCCTGATCTGGGCGGCGGATCCGACGGGCGCAGGAAAGAGACCTGGCGCCGGTGCTTGCCAAGGCGATTCGGGCGGGCCGATCTTCGACAATATGAGCGTCGTCGCGATCAGCAGCTGGTCGACCGGCCCGGCCGGCCGCGAATGCGGCCTGCTGAGCCAAGGCGTGCTGCTGGCGCCGCAACGTGGCTGGATCGACACGGTCCTCGGCCAATGGGGCGAGAGCGCGCGTTGGTCGCCGGGGTCCTGACGGAAACGCTGGACTGCGGCGCGGTCTGTTCTAGATTGGTCTGCCGTTGTCAACGATGTGGCCCATGCTGTCGCGCTCGCTTGGTTTTCTCGGTTTTTCTCTTGCGATGGCGGCTGCCCAGCCGGCTCTCGCGGTCGTTGGCGGCGTCACTCCGCGTGACGTCCAGGGCACGCGGGCCTCGACCGTCCGTGTCGAGACCAGCCGCGGCGAGCTTTGCACCGGCGCGGTGATCGCGCCGCGGATCGTGCTCACGGCGGCCCATTGCCTGATGGATGGTGGATCGATCAGCGTGGTCAGCCTCGATGCGCGTTTCAAGGCGCGCCGACAGCTGGTCATCGCCGTTCTGCCGCATCCGAGTTTCGTGCCCGGCACGACGCCACGCACCCAGCCCGGCACCGATCTCGCTTTGCTGCGTCTGGCCCAGCCTCTGCCCGACGATATGGAGCCGCTCTCGCTCGGCGGCGGGCTTTGGCAGGGCGAGACAGTGACCATGGCGGGCTACGGCCTCTCCTCCGAAAACAACAAGCGCAGCGCCCGGCAGCTACGCGAGACGCAACTGGTCAATGTCGGCAACTACACCACGCAGAACACCGTAAAGGTCGCTGTCGACGTGGACTCGCGGGGCGAAACGCCCGGAGCCGGCGCCTGCCGGGGCGATTCCGGCGGGCCCGTCATCCGGGGCGATGCCCGCTCCCGCGATCTCGTGGGTATCGTGAGCTGGTCGAGCGGCCCGCTCAAGACGCGGGCCCGGCTGATCTGCGGCGGCTTCACCGCGATCACGCCGGTCGGCGATTTCCGCGACTGGATTTCGCAGGGCAGCGCCCGCCTTCTCGCGCTCGGCAGCGAGACACGGCCGGACGAAAACGCCCGGCCGCAGGCCAGCTCCGAATGGAGCTGGTGGTTTTCGCGTTAGACCGCGAACTTCAGACCCTTGATCGCCGCGAAGTCCTGGACGCCGCCGCCGACGCGCTTGGTCGTGTAGAACAGCACGTAAGGCTTGGCGGAATAGGGGTCACGCAGGATGCGCACGCCCGCCCGGTCGACGACCAGGTACCCGCGGCGGAAGTCGCCGAAGGCGATCGAAACCGCGTTGGCGGCGATGTTGGGCATGTCTTCCGCCTCGACCAGGGGGAAGCCAAGCAGCGTCGCCGGCGCGCCGGCCGAAGCCGGCGGCTGCCAGAGATAATTGCCATTCGCGTCCTTGAACTTGCGAATAGCGGCCTGCGTCTTGCGGTTCATCACGAAGGAGGCGTTCTGGCGATAGCCGGCCTTCAGCGCATAGACGAGGTCGATCAGAACATCGGATGGGTTCGACGTGAGGAAAGCGCCGGCAGCGCCGCTGTTCAGCACGCCGATATTGCCCCAACTCCAACTCGCATCGGCAACCGTCGGATAGGCCAGGAAGCCCTTCGGCTTGTCGACGCCATCGCCATTGACGAAGGCGGCGCCCTCCTGCTCAGCGAAGGCGCTCTCGACCTCCTCGGCGATCCACTGGTCGATGTTGACGATGGCGTCGTCGAGCAGGCTCTGCGTCGCCGCCGGCATCGCGTAGAGTTCCATCGCCGGAAATGACAGCTCGGCCAGCGTCGGCGAAGCGCTCTGTGCGCGAACCGCCGTCTCGCCGACCCAACCCGAGGCCGGCCCGGTGGTCGAGAACGCCTTCTTGTAGGTGCCGGACGAAATCATCCGTACCGTCGCCAGCGAGCGGATCGGCGAGACGTTGGCGAGGCGGCGCAGGATCTCCCCTTCGACGGTCGACGGCGCCAGATAGCCGCCATCGGGGCCGGAGCCGGTCGAAAGGGCCTTGGCTTCGAGCCGCTTCAGGCCGCCGGCCTCGCCGGTGCGGACATAGGCGGCGAAGGCGGCCTTGTGCTCGGCGACGAGCGGATCGCGCGAGCAGCCCTCCTGCCCGAGCGCAGGGCGGGAGCGGTCCAGAGTCAGGCGGTCGATCCGGCGCATGGCGTCGTCGAGCGCGCCATCGATGCGGGTGAGCTTCTCCTCGGTCAGCGGATCGGCGCCATGGCGAGCCTCGAGCTCGGCCAGGCGCTCGTCATTGGCGGCGCGATAGCTTTCCAGCGTGTAGCGCAGATCCTCGAAAGCCAGCGAGACGTCGGCGCCGGCGGCCTTGCTTTCGGGAGCGTGATCGAAATGGGTCATGGATTCTCCTTGGGGGTGAACATTCAGGCGAAAGCGACGGGTTGGTAGGCGGCCTTGACCGCGCTGATCCGCGCCTGCGGCAGCATCGGGAAGGTGACGATCGAGACCTCCCAGAGGTCGACACGCTCCAGGCGGCGCAGGCCGGTGCGGGGCTCGTTTCGCGATTTTTCAGGCCGGAAACCGATCGACAGCCCGTCGATGGCTCCATCCCGCATCAGGGCGTGAATCTCGCGGGCGCGGGCGACGGCGAGCGAAAGCCGGCCTCGGACGAACAGGCCACGGCTGTCCTCGATCAGGCCTAACCAGCGGCCGAGCGGCTCGGCCGGATCATGCTGCCAGAGCAGCTTGACGCCGGCCGCACCGCGCCGCGCCAGGCTTTCGCGGAAGGCGCCGGGCTCGACCACATCCTTGCCAAGGTCGGGCACGCGGAACAGGCTGGCATACCCCTCGAACGTGCCGTCGAGGGCGATGCGGGTCGGCTGCAACGGCAGAAGCTTGGCTTCGATCGGAAGGCGATGCGTGAGGTTCGTCACCGGCGCGCCTCGCCCTTGCCGGATCGCGCCCGCTCGCTTTCCAGTTTCGCCAGATTGCTGACAAAGCGGCTGAAGGTCTCGCGCGTTCCGGTGGTGGGTCGCGTGGTATCGGACTGCTGGCGCGGCGCACCCGGCCGCGACGGAGGCCTGCCCCGTTCGGTTCCCTTCATGGCTTTTCTCCCTCGTGACGTGCATTGAAGCGATTGAGTTCGCGGACGAAATCGTCGAAGCGACGGTTCGCCGCCGTCAACTCGCGCAGGACCAGCCAGGCGAGGCCCGATGCGCTGGCGGCCCACAACAGCAGGCCGAGGTGGCCCACATCGGCGCGGCCGACAAAGGCCGTGATGACCTGTTCGAGCAGGTTCATGCGGAGCCCTCGCCTGCGTCGCGGCGACCGTAGCCGACCGCCTCGCGCTTCTCGTTTTCGTCAAGGAAGCTCGCGGCCCCGAGCCGGCGCCACAACGATTCCCGCTCGTCGGCCAGTGCCTCGACGGCGTCGAGATCGGGCTCGAGCACAAGGTCGTCGCCGAAAGCCGGCCCGAGCCACTGCGCCATGGACTGCGCCGTGCGCCTGACCAGCGGGATGACCGTCTGGCGCCAGAGCGCGCGGTTGGCTTCGGCGAAATTGGCGTGGGTGTTGTCGCCGGCCATGCCGAGCAGCAGGGGCGGCACCCCGAAGGCCAACGCGATCTCACGCGCGGCGACGCCCTTGGCCGCGACGAAATCGAGCTCGGCCGGCGTCAGCGAGAGTGGCTTCCAGTCGAGGCCGCCTTCCAGCAACAGCGGGCGGCCGGCATTGCGGGCGCCCTGGAAGGATTCCTCCAGCTCCTGCTTCAGCCGGTCGAACTGCGCCTCGGTCAGCGTCGCGCCGTCCGGCCCGTCATAAACGAGTGCGCCGGAGGGTCTCGCGGCGTTGTCCAGCAACGCTTTGTGCCAGTTGCTGGCGGCGTTGTGGATGTCGAGCGCGGTCGCGGCCGGCTCGACCGGCGAAAGGCCGTAATGGTCGTCGACCGGATGAAACAACGTCAGATGCAGGATCGGCGGCAGCGCGCTCTCATCCTGCCGGAAGCGTACGGTTTCGCCACCAACGGCGTAGTCATACGCTTCCGGCCAGCCATCGCGGCCCGGAACGACACGCATCCTGTCAGGCCGCAAGGCATAGAGTTCACGCGGTTCGCCGCCGGTCCCGACCGCTTCGACATAGGCATTGCCGGCAACGAGCAGGTGGCCGAACAGCATTTCGCGGAAAGCGATGCCGCCCTGGCGCGGGTTCGGCTTCTCGATCAACGCCAGAGCGGCATGCTCGGGGACCTCACGCTGGCCGACCTTGGCGATGAGCGGCGTCTGCGCCGCCGCCTCCGCGATGACACGGACGCAGCGATGCACGACCGGATTGCGCTCATAACCCTCGCGCGCGAGGGCGACATAGTCGCGGGGCGTCCAGACCGCTCGCCCCGCCTCATGCAGGGCGATGAGCGGCCCGACGCGCGAGCGCTTCTGGTCCGGTGCGGCGTTGCCGCGCAGGTTGCGAAGAAATTCGAACATGGGGGTCTCGCTGTTGGAGCGTGAAACGACTTTGCCGGCCGTCATCGCCAGGGCAGCGAGGCCATCCAGAAGGACCGCGTGAGACGTTCAGTCCCATGGCCCCTGGATTGCTTCGTCGCTGAAGCTCCTCGCAATGACGGTTGGCTGCGGGCTACATCCCCCGCACCCGCGGCTTGCCCTTCGGCGCCAGCATCAGATGCGTCAGCGCCCAGACCAGCGCATCGAGACGGTCGGGCGAGCGGCCGCTTTCAAGTCCGGACGGGCCGAAGGCGCACATCTCGTCCTCCAGCTCCGGGAAAGCGCCGGCATGGCGGACACGGCCCTGCGCATAGAGCGCGGCGACAGGCTCGGCCCTGAGATATTTTCCCCGCGTCGCCCTGACCGAGATGACGGGGACGCCGGCGTCGACCTCGCGGATGACGCTCTCAACCATCTCGCCGCCCTGGTTGATCTCGACGACCAGCGCATCGGCCTCGTGCCGCCGATAGAGCGCGACCGCCTTCTGCGCCCATTCATGCGGACGGGCGCCGGCCATCGTCGCGTCCTCCAGCACATGGCCCAGCCCGTCGCGGTCGACGCCGGCAACGACCAGCCCGCAGCGATCGGCCCTCTGCGAGGACGAGGCCGGCGGATCGATCGCCACCGCGATCCGTGCCAGCGTGGGCGCTTCACGCTCGCGAGCGAGCTCGATCATGGCTCGAGTCCAGAGCGCGTCGGCGCTCTCCTCGACGATTTCGCCGTCGAGTTCCTGCCGGCCGAGCCGGGTTCCGCCATAGGTCTGCGTGACTGTACGGACGAACTCCGCCGCCAGATTAAAGCGATTGTCGGCCGTCTTGGCCCTGCTGACGGCCACGTTCGGCTCGACCAGCAGGCGCTTGATCAGCGGCACCGGGCGCGGCGTGGTGGTGATGATCTGGCGAGGATGGTCGCCGAGGCGCAACCCGAATTGAAGCATGTCCCAGCACTCCTGAAGGTTCGGCCATTTCGCGAGTTCGTCCGACCAGGCCGCACCGAATTGCGGGCCGCGCAGGCCTTCCGGGTCCTCGGCGGAGAAGACCTGCGCGATCGCCCCGTTCGGCCATTGCAGGCGGCGCAGCGAAGGCGACCAGGTCGGTCGTTCCCAGCGCGTGTGGATCGACAGCAAACCGGAGACGCCCTCGATCATGACGTCGCGGACCTGCCCTTGCGTCTCGCCAATCAAGGCGATGCGGCCAGTCTTCACATCGGCGAAAGGCGGATGGCCCAGCGCCATGCCCTTGACCCATTCGGCGCCGGTACGGGTCTTGCCGGCCCCGCGACCGCCCAGAACCAGCCAGGTCGGCTTCGGCGGCTCGGCCGGCTTTTGATCTTGCCTGGACCAGAAGTGCCAGGCGTCCTGCAGCGCCTCCATTTGTTCGGTAGGGAGATCAGGCAGGATCTCCGGAACCAGCCTCGCCCATTTCGCGATCGGCAAGAGCCTGAAGACGTCGAGCAAGATCCTGACGGAGCTGTGCGACATGTCGCAGGCCGTCGGCGGCAGAGAGTTCATCCGTCTGCTTGTCCTTTCGGCCGGCCGCCGGTTCGTCGATCGCCACAAGCTCACGGACGGTGCGAGCCAGCGTCGCCAGCGCCTTGGCGTCGGCCTCGCTGGCGGCGGCGCCCTTCGGCATGTCGCTGAGATGTTCTTCATGCGCGTCGAGCTGGCGCTTGGCGGCGCGCCAGAGCTGGCTCACCACCCGCTTCTGGTTGACCGGCACCGCCTTCGGCTTGGGCGCCGCCGGCGCCTCGCCGGCCTCGCTATCGTCCTCGGTCATGGGCAATGTCCCTGATGATGAGCACGAAAAAGCCGCCGGCGGTGGGGCGCGGCGGCTTCGTTCGGGCACATTTCGTGAGCGTTCCTGATGTCTACCGGATCATCGTCACGATGTCAAGACAATATTCCTACAATCTAGGGATGCATTCTCGGGGATAAGTCAGACCTCTTCCTTCTCGACCCATTTATAGGTCGCGGCCGGCACGTACTCCGCCATGCGGTCAAGCAGTGTCGCCGGGTCGGTATTGGTCATCGCCATGGCGCGGTGGTTGGCCTTGAGGAAACCCGCTTCCACCGTGCGGTCGAGGAAGGTCGCCAGCGGATCATAGAAACTGGCGACGTTGAGCAGGCCAAGCGGCTTGCCGTGAATGCCGAGCTGCCCCCAGGTCCAGATCTCGAACAATTCCTCAAAGGTACCGATGCCGCCGGGCATGGCGATAAAACCGTCCGACAATTCGGCCATCCGAGCCTTGCGGGTGTGCATGGTGTCGACGATCTCGAGCCGGGTCAGGTCGTTATGGCCGACTTCCTTGTCACGCAGCGCCTTGGGGATGACGCCGTGGACCTCGCCGCCGGCCTCCAGCGCCGCGTTGGCGACGATGCCCATCAGCCCGACCGCCCCGCCGCCATAGACCAGCGTCAGCCCGCGTCGCGCGATCTCGGCGCCCATGGCGCGGGCGCCGGCCGCATAGACCGGATCGTTGCCGGGATTGGAGCCGCAGAAGACACAGACGGATTTCATGAACCGAGAGCCTGCAAAATGCGGGCCCAGGAACGCTGACCCTTATGAAATGAAGATAGGTCGTATTTCTCGTTCGGCGAGTGCACGCGGTCATCGTCGAGACCGAAACCGACGAACAGCGTATCAATACCCAGCGTGCGCTTGAAGTCGCCGCCGACCGGAATAGACCCGCCGCTGCCAAGCGAGACGACCCGTCCGCCCCACTCCTCGGCCAGCGCCTTGCGCGCCTTCTGGAGCACGGGCGAATCCTGCGGCACGGCGAGCGCCGGCGAGCCGGAATGGCTGATGAATTCGGCGGTGACATCCTCCGGCAGGCGATCGCGGACGAACTGGTGGAAGGCTTCGGCAATCTTCGCGGGATCCTGATCGCCGACGAGGCGGAACGAGACCTTGGCGGAGGCTTTGCCGGGAATAACGGTCTTGCTGCCCTCTCCGGTATAGCCACCCCAGATGCCGTTGACGTCGCAGGTCGGGCGCGACTGCACCTGCTCGACCAGCATCCGGCCCCTCTCGCCGATGGAGTGCTTCAGGCCGACCTGGCCGAGAAATTCCTTCTCAGTGAGGTTCAAATCCGCCCATTCGGCCTTCTGGGCGTTGGTCGGCTCTTGCACGCCATCGTAGAAGCCAGGCACCGTCACGCGACCGGTTTCGTCATGCAGCTCTCCGACGATCCGCGCGAGAATGTGGATCGGGTTTGCGGCCGCGCCGCCGAACAGGCCGGAATGGAGGTCGCGGTCGGCCGCTGTCAGCGTCACCTCCTGATAGACCATGCCGCGCAGGGTCGAGGTGATCAGCGGGGTTTCGCGGTCCCACATGCCGGTGTCGCAGACCATAGCGAAATCGGCCTTCAACTCGGCCGCGTTGGCCTTGATGTAGCCCGGCAGGTTGACCGAGCCCGATTCCTCCTCGCCCTCGACCAGGATCGTGAGACCGATCGGCAGGTCGCCGGTCTCGGCCAGCGTCGCGCGCACGGCCTCGATGAAGGTCATGACCTGGCCCTTGTCGTCACAGGCGCCCCGCGCCGAAATCGCCTTGCGGCCGGGCTCCAGCTCGCGAACGACGGGCTTGAACGGCTCAGTGTCCCACAAATTCAACGGGTCGACCGGCTGCACGTCGTAATGGCCGTAGAACAGCGCATGCGGCGCGCCGGGCTTGGGTCGATGCGCCAGCACGACCGGATGACCGCCGGTTTCCCGCAGCTCGGCCTTGAAGCCAAGGGCCTTCAGATCGGCCCGCAACCATTCCGCCGCCTCGCGTGTCTGCGTGTCGAAGGCCGGATCGGTGCCGATGGACGGGATTTCCAGCCAGGAGGAAAGCCGGTCCAGCGAAGCGTCCAGCTCAGAGTCGAGGCGGGCAAGGATGGCAGGCAGCTTGGACGATTCGGACATGGCAGCACCGGATGCGATTCAGATGACGCCATCATGGCAAGCGGCGGAAGCCACGTCAGCCTTCAATCGCGCATTTCCCATCTCTGTCCCGCAAAGCGGCTCGGCACCGCTTATTGAAAACCATTTGCAATAAGATTGACTCGAGGCGCATCGGACCTTATCGCTTATTGCAACCAATTCGCAGCAAGGCCTCGCCATGACCCCCAGCCCCCCTGAAACGACCTCGATCTGGCTGAGGTCGCGCGGCGAGCCCTCGCTCACGGATGTGTTCCGCAGCGTCGCGGTGACGCCGGGCATGTCGTCCTGGCGCAAATTCCTGACCTTTCTCGGGCCTGGCTATCTGGTGGCGGTCGGCTACATGGACCCGGGCAACTGGGCGACTTCGCTCGCGGGCGGGGCTCAATTCGGTTACACGCTGCTCGTCGTCGCGCTTGTCTCCAACATCATGGCGGTGATCCTGCAATCGCTCTGCGCGCGGCTCGCGGTCGCGACGGGGCGTGATCTCGCGCAGGCCTGCCGCGACGCCTATCCGGCCTATATGGCCTTTCCGCTCTGGCTGCTGGCGGAACTGGCGATCTGCGCGACCGACCTTGCCGAGGTCATCGGCACCGCCATCGGCCTCAACCTACTCTTCGGCATCCCGCTCGAAATCGGCGTGCTGATAACCGGCCTCGACGTCTTCATCATCCTCTGGCTCCAGACCAAGGGGTTCCGCTGGATCGAGGCCTTCATCATCACGCTGCTCGGCGTGATCGCGGTCTGCTTTGCCGTGCAGATCGCGATGGCGAACCCGGATTGGAGCGAGGTTATCAAGGGCTTCGCCCCGACGACGCAGATCGTGACCGATCCGAACATGCTCTACATCGCGCTCGGCATTATCGGCGCCACCGTGATGCCGCATAATCTCTACTTGCATTCCGGCATCGTGCAGACGCGGGCCTATGGCGAAAGCGTTCCCGAAAAGCGGCAAGCACTGACATACGCGACCATCGACTCGACCGTGGCGCTGACCTTCGCGCTGGCGATCAATGCCGCGATTCTGATCCTGGCGGCAGCGACGTTCCACAAGGCCGGCCATACCGAGGTCGCCGAACTCGGCAAGGCGCAGGAGCTGCTTCAGCCGCTGCTCGGCGCTTCGATCGCCCCCTCGCTCTTCGCCATCGCACTGCTCTGCTGCGGCCTGAACTCGACCGTGACGGCGACGATGGCCGGGCAGATCGTGATGGAGGGCTTCCTGCGCATCCGGCTCGCCGCCTGGCTGCGGCGGCTGGTGACCCGCCTCGTCGCGATCGTGCCGGCCATCGTGGTGACGCTGATCTATGGCGAGGGGCAGACGGGCAAGCTGCTCATCCTCAGCCAGGTGGTCCTCAGCCTGCAATTGCCCTTCGCGATCGTGCCGCTGGTGATGCTTACGGCGTCCAAGACGAAGATGGGCGAGCTGGTGGCGCCACGCTGGCTGACGGTGTTGGCCGCCCTCGTCGCGGCGATCATCATCGTGCTGAACGTCAAGCTGATCTACGATTTCGCGACGGGGGCTTGAGAATCAGGCGTCATGCTCGGGCTTGACCCGAGCATCTCCCGCCGAAGAAGGCTCCAGCGTTTCTTCCGGCATGAGATTCTCGGGTCGAAGCCTCGCTTCGCCCGAGAATGACGGAATTGTCACCGCCGCCCCGACATCGAGCCCAAAATCCCGCGCAGGATCGCCGTCCCGACCTGGCGGCCGATCGAGGTCGCGGCCGAGCGGGCGGCCGACGTGATGATCTTTTCTGTCATGCTCTGCGGCAGCGGGCCGCCGCGCGAGCCCTGCCCCGACTTAGGCCGCTGCTGCTGCGCCCCACCGCCGAGCCATCCGCCGATCGTATCAAGAATACCGCCGCCACCGGTTGCCGAGGCCTCGACGGCGGAGCCGTCAGGCTTCAGCCCCTTGCGCTGCATCAGCACCTCATAGGCCGATTCACGGTCGATCATGGTCTCGTACCGGCCCTTGAAGGGGGAGGCGTCTATCGCCTGCTGCCGCTGCTGCGGTGTGCAGGGGCCGACCTGCGCCATCGGCGGGGCGATCAGCGCGCACGAGACCATTTCCGGCGAGCCCTTGCCTTCCAGCATCGAGACCAACGCTTCGCCGACCGCGAGCTGGGTGATCGCGGCTGCCGTGTCGATCTTCGGGTTCTGGCGGAAGGTTTCGGCCGCCGCGCGCACCGCCTTCTGGTCGCGCGGGGTGAAGGCGCGCAAGGCATGCTGCACGCGGTTGCCGAGCTGGGCCAGCACCGTATCGGGCACATCCAGCGGATTTTGCGTGACGAAATAGACCCCGACGCCCTTGGAGCGGATCAGCCGCACCATTTGTTCGACAGCGGTCAGCAGCGCCTTGGGCGCATCGTTGAAGATCAGATGCGCCTCGTCGAAGAAGAAGACCAGCTTCGGCTTGTCGAGGTCGCCGACCTCGGGAAGCTGCTCGAACAGCTCGGAGAGCAGCCAGAGCAGGAAGGTCGCGTAAAGCCGCGGATTGCCCATCAGCTTGTCGGCGGCGAGGATGTTGACGACGCCGCGCCCCTCGCGATCCGTCTTCATCAAATCGGCGATATCCAGCGCCGGCTCGCCGAAGAACATCTCGCCCTTCTGGTTTTCGAGCACCAGCAAAGCACGCTGGATGGTCCCGACCGTCGCGGCGCTGACATTGCCGTATTTCGTGGTCAGGTCCGAGGCGTTCTCCGCCACGAATGTGAGGATCGCGCGCAGATCCTTGAGGTCGAGCAGCAGCAATTTCTGCTCGTCGGCGATACGGAAGGCGATGTTGAGCACGCCCTCTGCGGTGTCGTTGAGATCGAGCAGGCGGGCCAGCAGCAACGGCCCCATCTCGGAGATCGTGGCGCGAACCGGATGTCCCTGCTCACCGAACACGTCCCAGAACACCGTGGTGAACTGGTCGGGCTGGTAGTCGAGCCCGAGTTCCTTGGCGCGATTGACGAAAGCCGGCTTGCCGTCGCCCGGCGCGGCGATGCCCGAGAGATCGCCCTTGATGTCGGCGGCGAAGACCGGCACGCCGTTGCGGGCGAAGCCCTCCGCCATCACCTGCAGCGTCACCGTCTTGCCCGTGCCGGTCGCGCCGGTGACGAGACCGTGCCGATTGGCGAGCTTCAGGAGCAGGTTCTCCGGCTTTTCGCTTTTGCCGATCAGAATCGCGCCGTCATCCGCCATTGCCGCCGTCCCGCCTTGCCCAGATGTCATCCAGCGGGTGTAGCGAAACAGCGCGACACCGGGAAGCCTGGCGTTGGCTTCGAGATCGTAAACATGTAAACTATTTCAGACGCGCTCAGGACAGCGCCGCTGACAAGGGAAGCAGGACAGATGGATGAGCTGATTTCGCGGATCGTCGCCACGACCGGTCTGAATGAAGAGCTGGCGCGCAAGGCCGTCGGCATCATCCTCGCCTTTCTGCAGAAGGAAGGGCCCGCAACCGAGATCGGCCAGTTGATGACGGCGATGCCCGGCGCGCAGGATCTTGCCAGCGCCGAATCCGGCGCGAAGGGCGGCATGCTCGGCGCCATCGGCGGGATGATGGGCGGCGGTGGCGGTGTGATGGCGCTCGGCGGCCAGCTGATGGGCGCGGGTCTTTCGATGCCGCAAATCCAGAGCGTCTCCAAGCAGATGTTCGCTTTCGGCCGTGAAAAGGCCGGTGAGGACACGATGGGCGCGATTGTCGGAGCGATTCCCGGCCTGGGCCAGTTTGTCTGAACTTCGACGACAGACACATCATTGACGCCGCCTCAGGGCGGCGTTTTTCATTGTCGCGCGCAAATGCGCACCAAGGCTGCGACGAACTAAGAATGGCGGTGCGCCGGCGCGCATGGCAATGAGCGTGGAGTGACGGCAGAATGACGCGCGCAGGATCGGCGCGAGAGGAGCACCGGCGCTTATGAATCGGCTGAGTCCATCCGATCTCCCTTATCTCGACGCCTTCCCGACGCCGTCGCATGAGGCGTGGCGCGCGGCAGTCGGCAAGGTCTTGAAGGGCGCCGATTTCGAGAAGAAGCTGGTCGGGCGCAGTGCCGACGGTATTCGCATCAAGCCGCTTTACCCCGCCGGCTCTGGTCCACGCGCTTTGAAGCGGAACCCCGGCCGCTGGCATATCGCGGCAAGGCTCGACCATCCCGACCCCGACGCAGCCAATGCGGTCGCGCTGGCCGAGCTTGAAGGCGGGGCGGACATGCTGACGCTGGCCTTTGCCGGCGCGCCGGCCGCGCGCGGCTACGGCCTCGTCGCCGACGACATTGCGGCTTTAGACCGCGCTCTCGACGGGGTGGAGCTCGATCTGATCCATCTGCGGCTCGATCCGGCCCCGCAAGGCCGGGTCAACGCGCTGATGCTGGCGGGTTTGATCGAGAGGCGCGGCCATGCGGCGGACGCGCTTTCGGTCGATTTCGGCATGGACCCGATCGGCGTCCTGGCCAGCAGCGGCTCTTTCTCCGCGCCGTGGGCCGAGGTCGGCCAGCGTCTGGCCGCGACGATCAAGGTGCTCAAGCAGCGCGGCTTTACCGGCCCCTTCGTCACGGTCGATACGCGGCCCTATCACGAGGCCGGCGCGACCGAGTCGCAGGAACTCGGCATCATGCTGGCGACGGCGGTAGCTTATCTGCGCGCGCTCGAAGCCCAGGGCTTGTCGCTTGCGGAGGCCCGCGACGCCATCGCCTTCACGTTCGTCGCCGACACCGACGAGTTCCTGACCGTCGCAAAGCTGCGCGCCGCGCGCCTGTTGTGGCAGCGCGTCCAGCAGGCTTGCGGGCTGGCGCCGGAGCCCGCGCGTCTCCACGCCGAGACCGCATGGCGCGCGCTGACGAGGCGCGATCCGTGGGTGAACCTGTTGCGCGGCACGATCGCCGCCTTTTCCGCCAGCGTGGGCGGGGCGGATTCGCTGACCGTCCTGCCCTTCACCGCCGCACTCGGCCTGCCCGACGGCTTCGCCCGCCGCATCGCGCGCAATACGCAGCTGGTTTTGCTGGAAGAAGCCAATCTCTGGCGCGTGGCCGACCCTGCCGCCGGTGCCGGGGGGTTCGAAGCCCTGACGCAGGAGCTGGCCAAACGGGGCTGGGATTACTTCCAGCGGATCGAAGCCCTGACTGGGAGCCAGTCCGAAGGCATTCTCGCCGCGCTCGCCGATGGGCAGGTGCAGCACGACATCGCGCAGGCGCGAGCCGCTGCCGAGAAAGCGGTCGCAACGCGGCGTGCGCCGATCACCGGAACGAGCGAGTATCCCAACCTGCGCGAAGGCAGGGTCGAAGTGCTCGACGTGCCTCCGGTCGTCACAAGATCGCTCCCCCCTGCCGGTTCCACGGGGCGCGATCCCGCTGACATCCTCGATGCCTTCATCGGCGGGGCTGGTCGGGCTGCGAGAGTGCTGCCCTCCGGAGGCGGCCTGTATATCGCCGCCCTGCCCTCGCTGCGGCTGGCGGAGCCTTTCGAGGCGCTCCGCGAGCGCGCGCAATCCCTGCCCGCGACGCCCACGGTTTTCCTGGCAACGCTCGGCTCCGCCGCCGACTTTACGGCCCGCGCCGGCTTCGCGCGCAATCTGTTCGAAGCCGGGGGGCTTCAGGCGATCGGCGGCGACAGCTTCGCGGAAGATGGCGCCACCGATCTGGACAGGCTGGCAGCCGCATTTCGCTCATCGGGCGCGAAGCTCGCATGCCTTTGCGGTTCCGATACGGCCTATGCCGAGGAAGGCGCCGCCGCCGCTGAGGCGCTCGTGCAAGCGGGAGCGACCGTCTGGCTCGCCGGGCGCCCGACCGAGAGCGATGCCGCATTGAACCAGGCCGGCGTCGCCTCGTTCATCTCTGCGGGATGCGACGCGGTCGAGGTTCTGACGCGCGCGCTGTCCGCAGCGACCGTCTGAACGGAGAAACGCCGTGACCGCCATTGCGCTGACCATCGCAGGTTCCGATTCCAGCGGCGGGGCCGGCATCCAGGCCGACCTCAAGACTTTCGCCGCCCATCAGGTCTATGGCGCCAGCGTCATCGTGGCTTTGACGGCACAGAACACGACCGGCGTGAGGGCGATCCATGCCGTGCCGCGCGATTTCGTCTTGCAGCAGATCGATGCGGTCTTCGAGGATCTCGATGTCGCCGCAGTCAAGATCGGCATGCTCGCGAATGCCGAGCTGATCGAGGCGGTGGCGCAAGGCTTGAAGCGGCATCGGGCGAAAAACATCGTGTTGGACCCGGTGATGATCGCGGCCTCCGGCGCGCGCCTGCTGGAAGAGCAGGCGATCGACGCGATCCGCAAGCATCTCTTCCCGCTCGCTTTGCTGGTCACTCCCAACCTGCCGGAGGCGGCCGCGCTACTTGCAAGCGGCGTCGCGCAAACCGACGACACCGTCGAGCAGCAAGCCGGCGCGCTTGCCGCGCTGGGGGCAGCGAATGTCTTGATCAAGGGCGGGCATGGCGGCGGCGAGATCAGCAGTGACCTCCTTCGGCTGGCTGGCGGCCAATGCCTGCGCTTCAACGCGCCCCGACTCGAGACCCATAATACGCATGGCACCGGCTGCACCTTATCCTCGGCCATCGCCGCCAATCTCGCCAAGGGAGCGCTGCTCGCTGAGGCCGTGGGGCATGCCAAAACCTATATCTCGGCTGCTATTGCTGCCGCCGATCAGGTCGCGGTCGGTCACGGGCACGGGCCGGTGCATCACTTCCATCATTGGTGGGACCGGACAAGCGGGAGCACAGCATGACGGCCATCCCGGACTTCACGAGGCTCGCCTATCAGGATGAGAGCCCTGTCGACGAGCCGAAGATCATTGCCGAGGGGCTTGACGACCCGGCGGGAGAGGCATGGCTGACGCCGGAAGATATTCCGGTGAAGGCGGTTTATGGCGCGGAGGACCGCGAAGGCCTGCCCTTCGTCGAGACGCTGCCCGGCATCGCGCCCTATCTGCGCGGGCCCTATCCGACGATGTACGTCAACCAGCCCTGGACGATCCGGCAATATGCCGGTTTCTCCACGGCGGAGGATTCCAACGCTTTCTACCGGCGCAACCTCGCAGCCGGCCAAAAGGGGCTTTCGGTCGCCTTCGACCTCGCGACGCATCGCGGCTACGATTCCGATCACCCACGCGTCGGCGGCGATGTCGGCATGGCCGGCGTCGCGATCGATTCGATCTACGACATGCGCACGCTGTTCTCAGGGATTCCGCTCGACCAGATGAGCGTGTCGATGACCATGAACGGCGCCGTGCTGCCGGTTCTGGCGCTTTATATTGTCGCGGCGGAAGAACAGGGCGTGCCGCAGGCCAAGCTCTCGGGGACGATCCAGAACGACATCCTCAAGGAATTCATGGTCCGCAACACCTATATCTACCCGCCCGCACCCTCGATGCGGATCATCGGCGACATCTTCGCTTACACCTCGGCGAACATGCCGAAGTTCAATTCGATCTCGATCTCCGGCTACCACATGCAGGAGGCCGGGGCGACGCAGGACCTCGAGCTCGCCTACACGCTCGCGGACGGGGTCGAATATATTCGTGCCGGACAGCGGGCCGGCCTGGGTGTCGATGTCTTCGCGCCGCGCCTGTCGTTCTTCTGGGCGATCGGCATGAATTTCTTCATGGAGGTCGCCAAGCTTCGGGCCGCTCGGCTGATCTGGGCGAAGCTGGTCAAGGATTTCGGAGCGCAGAACGAGAAATCGCTACCCTTGCGCACGCATTGCCAGACGTCCGGCTGGTCGCTCACCGCGCAGGACGTGTTCAATAACGTGCCGCGTACGATGATTGAGGCGATGGCGGCGACGCAAGGTCACACCCAGTCCTTGCACACCAATGCGCTGGACGAGGCGCTGGCGCTGCCGACCGATTTCTCCGCGCGCATCGCCCGGAATACGCAAATCCTGCTGCAGCAGGAGAGCGGCACGAGCCGGATCATCGATCCTTGGGGCGGCTCCTATTATGTCGAGCGGCTGACGGCGGAGCTCGCCGCCAAGGCCTGGGGCCATATCACCGAGGTCGAGGCGCTGGGCGGCATGGCCAAGGCTATCGAGGCCGGCATTCCCAAGCTGCGAATCGAAGAGGCCGCCGCCAAGACGCAGGCGCGGATCGATGGCGGCCTCCAGAAGATCATCGGCGTGAACTGCTTCAAGCCGGAGAACGAAGCCTCGATCGACGTGCTGAAGGTCGACAACGCCTCTGTCCGGGTGCAGCAGCTCGACAAATTGAGGCGCCTGAAGGCGGAGCGCAGCGAGAACGAGGTTCAGGCGGCGCTGACGGCGTTGACCGAAGGCGCACGAGGCAACGCCAACCTGCTCGACCTCGCGGTGAAGGCGGCCCGCGTCAAGGCGACGGTCGGCGAGATCTCACTGGCGCTGGAGCAGGTTTTCGGGCGCCATCGCGCCGAGATCAAGTCGATCTCGGGCGTCTACAAGCGGGAGGTCGGCGAGATGAACCCGGCTGTGACCCGCGTCCAGATGATGACGCAGGCCTTCGAGGAGGCAGATGGGCGCCGCCCGCGCATTCTCGTCGCCAAAATGGGGCAGGACGGGCATGATCGGGGCCAAAAGGTCATCGCCTCGGCCTTCGCCGATCTCGGCTTCGAGGTCGATATCGGGCCGCTTTTCGCCACGCCCGACGAGGCGGCGCGCCAGGCGGTCGAGAACGACGTCCATATCGTTGGGGTTTCGTCGCTAGCCGCCGGTCATCTCACGCTGGTGCCGGAACTCAAAGGCGCGCTCGCGAAAGCCGGCCGGCCCGACATCATGATCGTGCTCGGCGGAGTCGTGCCCCCGCAGGATTTCGAGGCACTGATCACCGCCGGCGCCTCGGCGATCTTCCCCCCCGGCACGGTGATCGCGGATGCAGCCGAAAAGCTGCTCGAAGATCTCAACCGCCAGCTAGGCTACGCTCAGAAAGATGCGGCGGAGTAAAAGAAGGCGGACGCCGACCAGCGGCGCCCGCCCCATGATGCTGCCCGGTGTGGCGACACTTAACGCCGGGCATCACCATAGCTCGACATCGGCACCGCACGCGTGCCGAAATCCTGCGAATAACGCTGCCAGCGGCGCTGGCCCCAAAAGCCGTGAACGGCCGGCGGCGCCGGTCGCCAATCATAGCCATGCGGCGGCGGCTCGCGGCCTGCTTCGCCCCTGCCATGGAGGTCTTGCGCCCAGGCACAGGGCCCGGCCGCCATCACGAGACCGGCAGCGAGGACGCAGGCTTTCCAGCTGATTTGGGCACGGAGGCCGAGCATGATTCCGCGGTTCCTGGGGCAGCGGCGCTGCCTGATGTGGCGCAGAATGGCCGGCTCTCCCTGAACGCGCTTTGAGGGCGCCGTTCAGCCGCCGTTTAGTTTCGGGAGAGTTGCTCGCGCTTCAGCAGGAGCGAGGCTGCGATAACCACCACCGTCACGGCCGCGATCATGATCGTGCAGGCGGCATTGATCTCCGGCGAAACACCGAGCTTCACCGCCGAATAGAGCCGCATCGGCAGCGTGGTCGCGCCCGGCCCGGTGGTGAAGCTCGCCACCACGAGATCGTCGAGCGACAGGGTGAAGGCGAGCATCCATGCGGCCGCGACCGCCGGCCAGATCAACGGCAGTGTCACGGTCCAGAACGTGACGAAGGGCGTCGCGCCAAGATCCTGCGCCGCTTCCTCGAGCGAGCGGTCGAAGCCGGCCAGACGCGATTGCACCACGATGCAGGCGAAGCCCAGACCAAAGGTGGCGTGCGCCACTGTCACCGTCCAGAAGCCGCGTTCGACATCGGCGGCGACGAACAGCAGGAGCAGCGACAGCCCCGTCACCGCCTCCGGCATGACGAGCGGGGCCAGCACCATGCCGGAGAACAGCGTGCGGCCCAGAAAGGCCCCGTGCCGCGCCAAGGCAAGGGCCGCCATGGTGCCCAGCACGGTCGCGATGCTGGCCGAGGCGAGCGCCAATCTGACCGAAAGCCATGCGGCATCGAGCAGGGGCTGGTTGGCAAGAAGCGCGGCATACCAGCGGGTCGAGAACCCCGCCCAGACCGTGACAAGGCGCGAGGCATTGAACGAATAGACGATCAGCGTAACGATCGGCAGATAGAGGAAGGCGAAACCGAGGATCAGCGTCAGGATCAAGCCGGGGCCAAGGCGCTTCATGCCGCAACCTCCCGCCGCAGCCTCGCCCGCTGGAGGAGCGCGAGCGGCAGCACGAGGACGACAAGCAGGACGACGGCAACGGCCGAGGCGAGCGGCCAGTCGCGGTTGGAGAAGAACTCGTTCCAGAGCACCTTGCCGATCATGTTGGTATCCGGGCCGCCGAGCAGGTCGGGGATGACGAATTCGCCGACAGCCGGAATGAACACCAGGGCGGAGCCCGCCAGAATGCCTGGCAGCGAGAGCGGCAGGGTCACGGTGAGGAAAGCCCGCAAAGGCGTGGCGCCAAGATCGGCGGCGGCCTCCAGCAGGGTGCGATCGAGCTTTTCCAGCGTCGTGAACAGCGGCAGCACCATGAAAGGCAGGTAGGAATAGACCATGCCGAGCAGCACGGCCGTTTCCGTGTTCAGGAGGCGCAAAGGCCCGCTCTCGATACCGAGGAAGGCGAGCGCTGCATCGAGCAGCCCCTCCGGCCGCAATATTCCGATCCAGGCGTAGACCCGGATCAGGAACGAGGTCCAGAACGGCAGGATGACGAAGACCAGCAGCACGCCGCGCCAACGCGCCGGGGCGCTCGCCATCGCATAGGCCAGCGGATACCCGATCGCAAAAGCCAGCAGCGTCGTCTCGGCCGCGATGCGAAGCGAATAAAGGTAGCTTTGCCAATAGAGCGGATCGTCGCCGAGCAGGCTGAAATTGTCGATGCCGAGTTGCGAGAGGAAATCGCCGAGTTGCGCGAGCCCTTCCCAATGAGGGGCATAGGGCGGCAGGGCCGTCGCAGCTTGCGAGAAGGCCATGCGCAGCACGATGGCGAAGGGCGCGAGGAAGAACAGGACCAGCCACAGATAGGGCATCGCGACGACAAACCGGCGCGGAGATCGGCCCATCACCGTGCCAACTTCCCATCCGCACAGCCCTCATCCCGAGGAGCCGCGGCAACAGCGTCTCGAAGGATGCTCCAGGAAGATCGGGAACCCTCCGGAGCATCCTTCGAGACGCGCCTTCGGCGCTCCTCAGGATGAGGGCTCGATAGGAGCAAACGGGATGGCTTCGCGAGCCGTTTCATGACGGCAGCGCCACGCCGGCCTCGACATCCCAGGAGAGCCAGACCTCGTCATCCCAGGCGAAGGGCCGCGTCATCCGGCGCGTGCGGTTGGCAAGCGCGACCTTGACGAGCCGACCGACCTCCTCTCGATCGTTTTCCCGGCCTACCATCACTTGGATCATGGTGATGTCGCCGAGATAGCCGATATCCCAGATCGCACCGGCGACTTTGTTGGCCGCCTGCGCAGGCTCATCGTGGCTGATCTCGATCTTCTCCGGCCGAATGCCGAGAGTGATCGCATCGCCGACAGCCTCCCTGGGCGCGCCCTCGTCGAACTCGACGCGGCCGATCAGCGGCACATCGACCCGCGTCCGTTCACCGGCGACGCTTGTGACGTGCCCCTCGAAAATGTTGATATCGCCGACGAACTCCGCGACCTGGCGGTTCGCGGGCGTCTCATAGATAACGGCGGGCGGGCCGACCTGGATGAGCCTGCCTTTGTCCATCACGGCCATGCGGCCGGCCATGGTCATCGCCTCGTCCTGATCGTGCGTCACGACCATGAAGGTGAGGCCGAGTGCGCTCTGCAGTTCCATCAGCTCGAACTGGGTCCGCTCGCGCAGCCTTCTGTCGAGCGCCGCCATCGGCTCGTCCAATAGCAGCAGCTTGGGTCGCTTGACCAAGCAGCGGGCGAGCGCGACGCGCTGGCGCTGGCCGCCGGACAGTTGATGGGGCTTACGCCTGTCGAAGCCGGAAAGCTTTACCAGTTCCAGCATCTCCGCGACGCGACGGTCGATCTCCGGCGCCGCCAGGCCTTCCCGCTTCAGCCCATAGGCAACGTTGCCGGCGACCGTCATATGCGGGAACAGCGCATAGGACTGGAACATCATGTTGACCGGCCGCAGATGCGGCGGCACCGTTGTGATATCCTGCCCGTCAAGCCAGATCGTGCCTTTCTCGGGCGTCTCGAAGCCGGCCAGCATCCGCATCAGTGTGGTCTTGCCGCAACCGGACGGGCCGAGCAGCGCGAAAAACTCCTGCGGATAGAGCATCAGCGAAAGGTCGTTCACGGCCGCGACGTCGCCAAAGCGCTTGGTGACACCACGAAACTCGACGAGAGCCCGGGCGGCCGGGTCGTTCCAGGGCTGGACGGCCCGGTGGACGCTGCCGGGCGAGGTTTTCCTCATGAGCGCGATCGCGGCGGAAACTTCACTTGCCGGTCTTCACGCGCGTCCAGATCCGGTTCACCAGCCGCTGGGTTTTCTGGTCATAGGGCGTGATCGTGTAAAGCCGGGCCATCACCGCATCGGACGGATAAATGCCGGGGTTGTCGCGCACTGCGGCCGAGAGCAGCGGCTTCGAGGCGAGGTTGCCGTTGGCGTATTGAATGAAGTCGGAATTTTTGGCCGCCATTTCGGGCCTGTTGACGAAATCGATGAACTTCAGCGCGGCATCGACATTGCCGGCATCCTTCGGGATCACGAAGGTATCGAATGCGAGCAACGCGCCCTCCTTCGGGATGGCGTAAGCGATCTGAACGCCGTTCTTCGCCTCCTCCGCCCGCTTCTTCGCTTGCAGGATGTCGCCGGAATAGCCGACGGCGAGGCAGATATCGCCGTTGGCGAGCGCGTTGATGTATTCCGACGAGTGGAATTTCTGGATGTAGGGCCGGATCTTGCGCAAGAGTTCGCCAGCCTTGTTCAGGTCGGCCTCGCTTTTGGAATCCGGGTCGAGCCCGAGATAACGCAGTGCTGCGGGAAACATCTCCTCGACCGCGTCCAGAACGTGCACGCCGCAACTGGAGAGCTTTTTCAACTGCTCGGGCTCGAAGACGATTTTCCAGCTGTCGACCACGGCGTCGGCGCCGAGCCGCTCCCTGATCTTCGCCGTATTGTAACCGATCCCGGTCGTGCCCCACATATAGTCGACGGCATATTTGTTATCGGGGTCGTATTTGCCGAGCCGCGTCTGGATTTCCGGCCAGAGATTCTTGAGGTTCGGCACCTTGGGCTTGTCGATCGGCTGATAAAGTCCCAGCGGAATATGGCGGGGAAGGAAGGACGCCGTGACGACGATCAGGTCATAGCCGGTCTTGCCGGCCAGAAGCTTGGTCTCCACCGTCTCCATCTGGTCGAAGGTGTCGTAGACGACTGTGATGCCGGTTTCCTTCTTGAAGGCGTCGAGCACGGCGGGATCGACATAGTCGGACCAATTGTAGATGCGCAGTTGCCTGTCCTGCGCATCCGCCGGGCCGGCCAGCAGCGAAAGCCCGAGCGCCAACGCGCCGACAAGCCCTTTGAGCCTCTTCGCGACGACCAATCTTTCACTCCCCGAGCTGAATCAGCCGCCGCACGCTAACAGCTTGCGTGGGCGCCTCAACCACCTTTTCGTGATGATGGCCATGGCCTTAGCAAACGCCCTGCGCTTGCGATGCAACAAGCTGGCCACATATCCAGCACCATGCTCCTCGCCCGCCGCTTCATGCTGTTTTTCCTGATCGTCTTCCTGCTGCCCGTCGCAAGCCATGCCGCTTGGTGGTACTGGCAGCCCAATGCCGCCGATTGGCGTCGCGCCGACTGGACGAGCGCCAAGCTCCTGCCCGCCGCCGCCATCGAGCCCGAGGCCACCATTCATGTCTTCGCCGCGCGCGTCGGGCATTGGCGCGGCATCTTCGCGCATCATTCCTGGATCGTGGTGAAGGAACGCGGCGCCAGCGCCTATACGCGCTTCGACGTCGTCGGCTGGGGCACGCCGGTCAGGGTCAATCATCGGGAGGCGGATGGCCGCTGGTTCGGCAACGTGCCGGAGCCGGTTGCGGAGGTGCGCGGCGAGGCGGCCGAACGTCTGATCCCGCGCATCCGGGCCGCCGTGCAGTCCTATGCCTATGCGACGCCTGGTACGTATCTCGCCTGGCCGGGGCCGAATTCGAACAGCTTCGTCCAGCATGTGCTGACCGAGGTGCCGGAGCTGAACCAGGCGCTGCCGCCCACCGCGATCGGCAAGGATTGGCGCGAGAGCGGCCTTTTCGCGGGGTTCACGCCGAGTCGGACTGGTTTCCAGGCCTCGCTTTACGGGCTGGTAGGCATCACCTGCGGCTGGGTCGAAGGGGTCGAGATCAATATTCTAGGGCTGGTCGCCGGCTTCGATCTGCGCAGTCCGGCGCTCAAGCTGCCGGGTTGGGGGCGGATCGGGGTCTGATCATCCTGCGTTGCGCCATCACGCGCAAAGCGTTACATGTAACGCCGCGATGGAGAGCGGTGATGCAGTCCTCAACGGCAAAGCGTGTTCAGAAGCGGCGGGATGCCCTGCGCGCCGCCGGTCTGCGTCCTCTGCAAATCTGGGTGCCGGATACGCGCCGACCTGGCTTCCAAGACGAATGCCGCCGGCAAGCGATCATCGTCGCGACGGCCGATCAAGCCGACGGCGGCCTGGACGCCTTCCTGGATGAGGCCTTGGCCGGAATCGACGACGCGTCCGAATGAGGCGCGGCGACATCGTCACGGTTGCAGTCAATGGCGATTTCGGCAAGCCGCGCCCGGCGCTCGTCATCCAGAGCGATCTTTTCGACTCCGCCGGGACGGTCACCGTGCTTCTCATGACGAGCGACCTCGTCGAGGCACCATTGATCCGGCTGACGCTCGAGCCTTCTGCCGCGAACGGTTTGCGTCAGCCCTCGCAGATCATGATCGACAAGGCGATATCGGTGCGCCGCGAGCGGATCGGCACGGTCATTGGCCGCGCCGATACCGAGACGATGATGGCGGTCAGCCGCTCGCTGGCGCTCTTTCTTGGTTTAGCTTGACGATCCTCAGACCGCCTCGAAGGCCTGTGCCAGATCCGAGATCAGATCCTCGATATTCTCGATCCCGACGGAGATGCGGATCAGGGCGTCGGTGAGGCCGATTTCCTCGCGCAATTCCTTGGCCACACCGGAATGGGTCATCGCGGCGGGGTGCGAGACGAGAGTCTCGGTGCCACCGAGGCTGACGGCGAGCTTCATGATCTGGAGATTGTCGAGGAGTGCGAAGGCTTCCTTCTCGCCACCCTTCACGTCGAAGGCGAAGGTCGAGCCGGCGGCCGTGCACTGGCGATCGAACACCGCCTTGCGCGGATCGTCAGCTTGGAGATTACCGAGATAGTGAACCTTGGCGACCTTCGGGTGACTTTCGAGATATTCCGCCACGAGCTTGGCGTTCTCGTTGGCCCGGCTCATGCGGATGTCGAGCGTCTCCAGCGAGCGCATCAGCATCCAGCAGGAGTTCGGATCGGCCTGCGTGCCGAGCGAACCGCGCCAGCCCTTGACCTGCCGCACCAGCGCTTCCGAACCGCTGATCGAGCCGCCGACGAGGTCGGAGTGGCCGCCGACATATTTCGTCAGGGACAGCAGCGAGAGATCGGCACCTTGCTGGAGCGGCTTCTGGTATTTCGGGCCGAGCATCGTGTTGTCGACGACGACCGGCGGGCGATGGCCCTGCGACTGTTCCAGCTCGTCGGCGATCGTCTTGCAGGCCGCAAGATCGACCAGCCCGTTGGTCGGGTTGGCGGGGGTCTCGACCAGGATCATCCCGACGCGACCCTTGGCGGCGGCCGCTTTTGCGACCGTCCGCATCTGGTCGAGATCGAGCCCGTCCGTAAAGCCGAAAGCGCCGATGCCGAAAGCGCCCATCTGGTTCTTCAGCAGGGTTTCCGTGCCGCCATAGAGCGGGCGCGAATGCAGGATGGTGTCGCCCGGCCGCAGGAAGGCAAAGCACGTCGTCGCGATCGCGGCCATGCCGGAGGCGAAGACCGCGCATTTCTCGGCTTCGTCCCAGATCGCCAGGCGATCCTCGAGAATTTCCATGTTCGGGTGGTTGAAGCGGGAATAGACCAGTCCCGATTTCTCGCCCGGCTTCAGCTGCCGGCGCCCCGAGGTCAGGTCGAAGAAGTCCTTGCCCTGCTGGGCGTTCTCGAAAACGAAGGTCGAGGTCAGGAAGATCGGCGGCTTCAGCGATCCTTCCGACATGGCCGGCGAGTAGCCGAAGCCCATCATCAGCGTCTCCGGGTGAAGCCGGCGATTGGCGATGCGGTCCTTGTGATAGCTGTCGTTGCTCATGGCGGCCTCGCTCCTATTCAAGGCCCGCAGGATAACCCTATCCGAAGACCATTGCTTGGCGGATTGAGGCTGCGTTATCGGTGACGCTGCAGTTTCCTGCTCAATCTCGAGCCAACCGGAGCATAAGATGCTCGACCCGATCGACCGGCGCATTCTGGCCGTCCTGCGTGAGGACGGACGCATCACCAATCAGGAACTCTCAGCGAAGGTCGGCCTCTCGCCGACGCCGTGCCTGCGCCGCCTCAAGCGGCTGGAAGAGACCGGAGTCATTCAGGGCTATGCCGCGATCGTCGACCCGAAAGCCTATGGCTTGCCGTTCAGCGTCTTCGTCTCGGTCCGGCTGATCCAGCAAAGCCAGGAGCCCATCGCCGAGTTCGAGAAAGCCGTCGAGAGCTGGAGCGAGGTCGCCGAATGCTACCTGATGACCGGCACGCAGGATTATCTCCTGCGCGTCGTCACCGACGGCATCGAGGGCTATGAGCGCTTCCTGAAGCAGAAGGTCACGCGGCTGAAATGCATCCAGTCGGTCGAGTCGAACTTCGCGCTGGCGACATTGAAGAAGCGTTCCGGTCTGCCGCCGATCTGATCGCAAAAGCCGTTCAGCTTTCGCCCCGGTCCATGGCCCGGCGCACGACTTGCGTGACCTCGCTGTCGGAGAGGAAGAGATCGTGGCGCAGCATGCTCCAGCCGCGGCCTGAGGTATCGGCCACGCGCACGCCCAGCGCGTCGAGCCGGCCGCGATCGGCGGCGCCGGCCCGCGCGACACCACCGGCGATGCGGGCGGAAATCGCCAACGCCCGGTCGCCCGGATCGATGATCACGGTCATGCGCTTTGCCAGAGGGCCGAGCCGTTTCACGGTCTGCTCGAAGGCGTCGATGTCGACGTCGGGGGAAGCCAGCACGATCGAGCCGATGCGGGCATAGACCTCCGGCGCGTCGCGTAGCTCCCGCAGGCCTTCCAGCGTCAGGAAGGTGCCCATCGAATGCGCGACGATGTGGATCCGTCCAACAGTCGGATTGCTGACGAGCGCGCGCAAAGTGTCGACGAAACCATCGCGAGACCACAGCGCGCTCTCACGATCATAGGCATAGTCGAAGAGCTTGCCGCCCGAGGGCCAGGTGAACAGCACCGTGCGACCCCGAAACTCGAGCGAGTGGGAGAGCTGGCCGACGCTGCGCGTCACCGACTCGAAGGTCTCGTTGAAGCCGTGGACGTAGAGCAGCACGTCTCGCCCGTTCACCGCATCCGACAAGGCGCGTGCGGGATCGGCGGAATTCTCACGGTCGATGCCGAGGACCTGCCAGTCGCCGCTGACGGCGGATGAGACCCGGCCGCCGATACCCCGACCCGGCGCCGAGAGCCGCACTTCGGCAAAGGTCAGCTTGCCACGGTCCGTTCCGAAGAAGGGCGGCGTGTTGCCGGTCGCGTTCCGGGTGGTCATGACGAGCAAGTGCGGATCGCGCCCGAGCGCCGAGGAATCTGCCCTCTCCGGCTCGGAGAATGGCGAGATGCTGGCCTCGCTCTGGGCGCAGGCGGCCAGGCCCAGCGGCAATAGCGCGGCGAGCAACGCGCGGCTGGAAAAATCGCGCCTCGTGACAGGCATCGGTTCGGTATCCACGACAAAAGAAGGAAGGGCGATCTGCCCGGCCCGGCGTTAAGGCCAGCCCAACGCGGCCAGAATGGGGCGAAGCTCGGATTTGACGGCGAAAGCGCGCCGGCGTGCTCCGGACGTCACATCAGCGGCGGGCGCCGACGATCGCTGCCGGGGCGGTCACGACAAGGCCCACCGTCGAGCCCACCGTACCGGCCACGCCGCCGGCGACATCGCCGAGCTTGTCGCCAAGCGTCGGCCCGGCCGTGGCAATGCCATTATCCTGTCGCAGCCGCTCGCCGATCATCTGGACGACCTTGGGAGACGCGGCGAACTTCGCGTGGTTGAGCGGATCGCCCGATGTCATCTCGGAGAGGTCGATGACCCGGGCGCCAAGCCGTTCCAGTTCGGCCATCGTCTCCGCGTCCTTGGTCGAAACCGCGCCGAGGCGTTGCTTGTCCCCGGCGAAGCGGCGGGAAAAGTCGAGCGCCCTGTCATCGGCCGAGACGAAGACAGTGACCGGCCGGTTGATCTGGCGCATCTGCGTCTTGAAGACGTCTAGATCGACGTCGGGCGCGGCCAGCATCACGTCGCGCAGCTTCCCGCCGAAGCTGCCATCGCCGCGGATCGCGGCCTGGCGCAGCGTTTCCAAAGTGAGCAGAGTGCCCATCGAATGGGCCAGGATATCCATGCGCGGAGGGCCGAGATCGCGCGTGATGGCGCGCAGGTTGGCCTCGAGAAAATCCCGGGAGTAATAGGCGCTCTCGCGGTCGTAAGGATAGGCCAGCAATTCGCCGCGCGACGGCCAGGAGAACAGCACGGGGACACCCTTGAAGCCGGAATCGTAGACGATCTGGGCGAAGCGATAGACGGCATCGGCGAAATTGGTGTTGTAGCCGTGGACGAAGACGAGAACGTCGCGCTGGCCAGGCGGGCGGCGCTGCAGATCGCGGCGGACATCCGCGACGATCGGCGCGAGGTCGAGCCGCTGCAGATCGGTCGCTACGAAATGTTTGGAGGGGTCGCCCGGGCCGGAATCCGGCAGCTCCAGTTCGCCGGCCTGATGGCTGCGTGGCACGGTGATGTCGAGCCGCGCGAAGGAGAGCCGCGAGGCTCGCTCGCCGCTGAACCAGACCGGCTGGGCCGAAGGTTGACGCGTCGTGGCGACGTAGATCTGCACGGTGCCGGCAACATCCTGCGCAGCGCCGTGCGAGAGCTCCAGCACGCGCGGCGTGCCGCAACCTGCCAGCAGCAACGGCGCCAGCAAGGCCAGAAACAGGATGCGAAACCGCAGTGTCACGCCGATCATGATGTTCTCGTCTCACCGAAGCGGGGTTTCTGCAAGATGCGCGCATGACACAGGCACGACCTGGCGGGACCAGCCTAGCCCGCTCCGTTATCGGCGGGGATTGCTAACCGGCGCCATGGCCGGCACCCTCTGCTGAGCGGTCTGGCCCCCGTCCCGACAGTCCCGATCCGACACAGAATTCGTGGCATGCGGTTTGATGGCGGACGGTAACGGAGGAGCCGCCATGTCCCTGTCACGTCGCGGCTTCGTCACAGCCGGCCTTTTAAGCGCCGTTTCGATGCGCCTTCCGGCACAGGCTCAGGCACGCCAGCCGCCGACGGGCGCGCTCGGCCATCTCGGACTTGACGCGACCCAGTTCGGGCTGCGGCCGGGCGCGACGGAGGACCAATCCGACCGGCTGCGCCGCGCCCTCATGGAGGCATCGCGTCGCTCGGCGCCGTTGCTGCTGCCGCCGGGGCGCTATCGCGTCGGGGACATTGCCCTGCCGGACGGCGCAAGTCTGATCGGCGTCGCCGGCCAGACACGCCTCGTCACGGCGACCGGCCGCCCCGTCCTGACCGCGCGCCAGGTGGAGCGGGTCGCCCTGTCGGGCCTCGTCTTCGACGGGCTCGACATTCCATCGCCGCAGCGCAGCGGGCTCGTTGCGCTCGAGGGCGTCGCCGAAATCTCGCTCTCGGAGCTGTCCTTCGTGCAGGCCGGATCGGTCGGTCTGACCCTCACCCGCTGCGGTGGTCGCGTGACGGCGAATCGGTTCAGCCGAATGCGGGATGCGGCGCTGTTCTCGCTCGATTCCCTCGGGCTCTCGATCACGCAGAACAATGTCGAGGATTGCGGCAATAACGGCATTCAGATCTGGCGCAGTCAGGCCGGCGACGACCGCTCCATATTGCGCGGCAACACGATCAGCCGCATTCGCGCCGATGCCGGTGGCGATGGGCCCAACGGCAACGGCATCAGCACCTTCCGCGCCGGCGGCGTCATCATCGAAGGCAATCAACTGCGCGACTGCGCGATGACGTTCATCCGCAACAATTCCGGCTCCGGCGTGCAGATGCTGGGCAATCAGGGGCGTCGCTGCGGCGAGGTCGGGCTCTATTCAGAATTCGCCTTCGAAGGCGCGATCATGACGGGCAACCTGATCGAGGACTGCGCCGCCGGCGCGACCATGACCAATCTCGACCATGGCGGCAGGCTTTCCGTCTTCGCCAACAACATCATCCGCAACGCGAAGCGTGGGCTTGCACCCAACGGCAAGGAGCCGATCGGCGGCTTCGGCGTGCATGTCGAGGCGGAGGCCGCAGTGACCGGCAACGTCATCGAGGATGTCAGTGACGCCGCGATTTCACTGGGGTGGTCCTGGGGCATGCGCAATCTCGCCGCGACAGGCAACGTCATCCGCAAGGCCGGGATCGGCATCTCGGTCTCGCTCGTGCCGAAGGAGCGCAACGCCCTGATCGCCAACAACCTGATCGCCGAGGCCAGAGGAGGCGCCGTGGTCGGCACCGAATACGGCAAGCCGGTCACCGGCGATCTGACCAAGGCTTCCGATCAGCGCGCCAGCGGCGTCAGGGTCGAGGGCAACGCGGTGAGTTAGCGCTCAGGCGGCCGTTGGCGCCCTCACCCGCCCGACCTCGATGCCGTTCCAGTTCGTCAGCACGACTTCGCGCAGCGGAGCGAAGGCGGTCGCCGTGGCATCGTCCATCGGCAGGAAGCGGGCGACCAGCGCACCGAGCGCGACTTCCGCCGCGCGGCCGGCGCCATCGTCGCATTTCAGGGCGATGCCGTAGCCGAGTTCCGGAAGCGCGGCGCAATAGACACCCTCGGCGCCGGTTTTGCTGAAGACCCGTGCTCCGAGCAGGCTCATCAAGCGCGTGTCGAAGCGGTCGGTACCGGCCACCATGAAGGGGTGGGCCGCCGCGGCGGCCCGGACGCGCGCGGCCGCCTTGGCCCGCTCGGGCCCGAAGCTCTGGCCGGTGCCGAGCCGGGCGAAGCCCAGCGCCAGCGCCTTCAGCGGGATGGCGTAGGAGGGAATCGAGCAGCCATCGGTGCCCATATGGTCAGTGCTATGGACCGCGCCGGTCACTTCTTCCAACGCGCCGTGCACCGCCTTCTGCACGGCATGTCCGGGCTTCACATAGCCGGCGGGGTCCTCGTCCATCGAGCAGGACAGGCAGACGAAGCCGGCGTGCTTGCCGGAGCAGTTGTTGTTCAGCGCGGTCGGCTCTCCGCCCGCTTTCGCGAGCGCTCGGGCAACCTTGTCGTTCATCGGCCAATGCGCCCCGCATTCGAGGCAGCCCGTGTCGCGGCCGGCCTTGCGGAGCATCCCGAGCGCCGTCTCGGCATGAAGCGGCTCGCCGGAATGGGAAGAGACCGCCAGCGCGAGCTCGGCCTCGGTCAGCCCGTAGCGGTCGGCTGCGCCGCTCTCGATCAAGGGCAGGCCCTGGATCGCCTTGACGGCCGAGCGCGGGAAAACCGGTCGCGCGATATCGCCGGCCTGAAACACCACGCCGCCATCGGCATCGATCACGATGGCCGAGCCGCGATGGCGCGATTCGACGGTGTTGCCGCGGGTGACTTCGGCGAGAACGGGGTTTTCCATGGTGACCTCTGGAGCAGCGGACCGGGCGCCCCGCTTTTGGCGCCGGGTGCGCCGCCTGTCAAAAGCTGTGGCGCCGACGCGCGAGGACTGCCACGCTGACGGCCATGGACCCGCAAGCACCCTCGCCAGATTACGAGACCGAATACAACAACCGCGCCCGCGTGCCGGAGCATCCCGGCATCATCGCCGGCTGGCAGGCCGATGCGGCTGCCTATCGCGAGACGGCGTTCTGCGAACTCGGCGTGGCTTATGGCGAGGGCGAGCGCCAGCGCTACGACCTCTTCAAGCCGCAGGAGAGCCGTGGCGACGCGCTGGTGATGTTCATCCATGGCGGATACTGGCAGGCGCTGGACCGCGGTTCGTTCTCCCATATGGCGCGAGGCCTGAACCAGCGCGGACTGCCGGTCGCGGTCGTCGGCTACGACCTCTGCCCCCAGGTCGAGCTTGGCCATATCGTGTGGGAAATCCAGCAAGCGGCGGCGGCGCTTTGGCGACGCTACGGCCTGCCGGTCGTGGCAAGCGGCCATTCGGCCGGCGGGCATCTCGCGGCCTGCGCGCTGGCGACGAATTGGACCGATGTCGATGCCGGCCTGCCCGCCCGGCTGGTGCCGGCCGCCTATGGCATCTCGGGCCTCTACAACCTCAAGCCTTTGACCGAGACGAGCATCAACGACGCCCTGAAGCTCGACATGGAGGCGGCCGAACGCGAGAGCCCATTCTTCTGGCCCGCCCCCTCGCGGCTGACGATGGATGCCGTCGTCGGCGGTGACGAGAGCGCGGAGTATCACAAGCAGAGCCGCCGTCTCGTCGATGTCTGGGGGCTGGAAGGCGTGCAGACGCGCTATCAGGAAATTCCCGGCACCAACCATTTCACCGTGATCGCCGGGCTCGCCGACCCCCACGACGCGATGACGCGACGCATCGCCGAACTCGCGGGCGCTTGATCTTCGGGGGTCAAGGATTCTATTCCATCAGCGCTGTCCAGGAGCCCGCCATGCAGACCTTCTTCGTCGAGATCAAATGCAAGCTCGGCAAGACCTATGAGGTCGCCAGCGAGCTCGCCGACCGCGAGATCGCCTCGGAAATCTATTCGACCGCCGGCAATTACGACATTCTCGCCAAGTTCCACGTCGCGGCAGATGTCGATATCGGCCATTTCGTCGCGCAGAAGGTGCAGTCGATCCCCGAAATCGCCGACACGCATACGATCATCACGTTCAAGGCGTTCTGAATTTCAGGCGTCGGCTGCGTCGAACGCCTGTCAAGCCGAAAGGCTGACTTCTCACGATGGGAAAATGCCCCCTCGAAAACGCGCTGTCATCCCGGGCGACCGTAGGGAGACCCGGGATCCATTCCGGAAGCTCGCCGTGAAGCGCTCCGGAATGGATCCCGGATCTGCGCCGCTTCGCGGCTTGTCCGGGATGACCAGCGCCCTTTCTTGATATTCTGGGACCCTCGACGCAACGATGTTCGACGGAACCATCCCTCATCGAATTCTTGAATCTCACGAGTCGCTTGGCCTCATCGCCTGAGAACGCGATTCAAGCGCCTCACAAATCGATTCACTTTCAATCGTTTCAGATCGCCGGCCGCCTCCTCGCGGCGAGACGTCAGCGGATCCGAACCATTCCAAGGCTTGACGGGAACCCCGTTTCCGCGCGACCTCCCCTGCTCCGGATGCTGGGGTCGCCACCGATGAAAAGCACGCTCTCCAACGATCTGCGCTCGGGTGCGCTGGTCTATCACCGCCTGCCCCGGCCCGGTAAGATCGAGATTCAGGCGACCAAGCCGCTCGGCAACCAGCGCGACCTCGCGCTCGCCTATTCTCCCGGCGTCGCCGCCGCCTGCGAAGCCATCGTCGACGATCCGGCCGAAGCCGCCGAGCTGACGTCGCGCCAGAACCTCGTCGCCGTCGTCACCAACGGCACGGCCGTGCTGGGCCTCGGCGATATCGGCCCGCTCGCCTCCAAGCCGGTGATGGAGGGCAAGGCGGTCCTGTTCAAGAAGTTCGCCGGGATCGACTGCTTCGATATCGAGGTCGAGCAGAAGAACATCGAGAAATTCGTCGAGGTCGTCGCGGCGCTGGAACCGACCTTCGGCGGCATCAACCTCGAGGACATCAAGGGTCCGGAGTGCTTCGAGATCGAGGAGCAGCTCAAGGCGCGGATGAAGATCCCCGTCTTCCACGACGACCAGCACGGCACCGCGATCATCGTCTCGGCCGCCGTCCTGAACGGGCTCGACCTCGCGGGTAAGAAGATCGCCGACGTCAAGCTCGTGGTCTCCGGCGCGGGCGCGGCGGCGCTGGCCTGCACCAACCTGCTGGTCGAACTGGGCGTGCAGCGCAAGAACGTCTGGATCACCGATCTCGAAGGCGTGGTCTATGAAGGCCGCAACACGCTGATGGACCGCTGGAAGGAGGTCTATGCGCAGAAGACCGATGCCCGCACCCTGAACGACGTCATCGAAGGGGCTGACATCTTCCTCGGCCTGTCCGCCGCCGGCGTGCTGAAGCCGGAGATGGCCAAGCGCATGGGGCCGAAGCCTCTCATTTTGGCGCTCGCCAATCCCAACCCCGAGATCACGCCGGAGGACGCGCTCGCCGCGCGCCCTGACGCGATGATCTGCACCGGCCGCTCGGATTATCCGAACCAGGTCAACAACGTGCTGTGCTTCCCCTACATCTTCCGCGGCGCGCTCGACGTGCAGGCGACGACGATCAACGAGGCGATGAAGCTCGCCGCCGTGCGCGCCATCGCGGCGCTCGCCCGCGAGGCGACCTCCGATGTCGCGGCGCGCGCCTATGGCGGCGAGGCGGCGACCTTCGGCGCCAACTCGCTGATCCCCAATCCGTTCGACCCGCGCCTGATCATGCGCATCGCGCCTGCCGTGGCCGAAGCCGCGATGGCGACGGGCGTGGCGCGCAAGCCGCTGGTGGATATCGAGGCCTATCGCGACCAGCTCTCGCGCTTCGTCTTCCGCTCCGGCTTCATCATGAAGCCGCTATTCCAGGCGGCCAAGGCCGACCCCAAGCGCGTGATCTACGCCGAGGGCGAGGATGAGCGCGTGCTGCGCGCCGCCCAGGTGGCGCTGGAAGAAGGGCTCGCCATCCCGATCCTGATCGGCCGCCCGAGCGTCATCGAGACCCGCATCCAGCGCTTCGGCCTGTCGCTAAAGCCCGGCATCGACTTCGAGATCGTCAACCCGGAGGACGATCCGCGTTATCGCGACTACGTCCAGACCTATCTCGACATCGCCGGCCGGCGCGGCGTCACGCCCGAGGCCGCGCGCGCGCTGGTGCGCACCAACAACACGGTGATCGCGGCGCTGGCCGTGGCGCGCGGCGAAGCCGATGCGATGATCACCGGGCTGGAAGGCCGGTTCATGTCGCGGCTGCGGCACGTCAAGGACATCATCGGCCTGGCGCCGGGCGTCTGCGACATCGCGGCGATGACGCTGATCGTGACCAACAAGGGCGCGTTCTTCCTCGCCGACACGCATGTGAAGCCCGACCCGACCGCCGAGGAAATCGCCGACATGACGGTTCTGGCGGCGAGCCACGTGACGCGCTTCGGCATCGAGCCGAAGATCGCCCTGCTGTCGCATTCGGATTTCGGCGCTGCCGACACCCGCTCGGCGATCAAGATGCGCAGAGCGCTGGCACTGATCCGCGAGCGCGCACCGCACCTCGAATGCGACGGCGAGATGGAGGCCGACACGGCGCTGATGCCACTGATCCGCGAGCGCGTCCTGCCGTCTTCGACGCTGACGGACGTGGCCAACGTCCTGATCTTCCCCAATCTCGACGCCGCCAACATCTCCTACCAATTCGCCAAGATCATGGGCGATGCGCTGCCCGTGGGTCCGATCCTGATCGGCACGGCCAAGCCCGCGCATATCCTGACCGGCTCGGTGACCGCGCGCGGCGTCGTCAACATGACCGCGGTGGCCGTGGTGGAGGCGCAGGAGCGCGCGGCGGCGCTCGCTGCCGCGGGCTGAAGGCCTCGATCTGCGTGAGGCTGCCTTGCGCCTGACGCCGGTCCGGCGTCCCAGCACCGCGCTCGCAACGAGCAGAAAGCTTCGCTAGGAAGGATCGGTTTCCTCACCTAGCGAGCCCGCATCGATGAGCCGTACCGTCTACGTCAATGGCGCCTATCTTCCCGAGGAGGAGGCGACCATTTCGATCTTCGATCGCGGCTTCATCTTCGGCGACGGCATCTACGAGGTCTCGGCCGTGATCGGTGGGAAGCTCGTCGATTGCGAGGCACATCTGGCGCGGCTGGAACGCTCCTGCGGCGAGATCAGGCTGGAGTTGCCTTGGTCCAAGGCCGAACTCGTCGCGATCCATGACGAGCTGATCGCCCGCAACGCTCTCGACGAAGGCAGCGTCTACCTGCAGGTCTCGCGAGGCGCCTCCGATCGCGACTTCCCCTTCCCCAAGGATGTGAAGCCGACGCTGGTGATGTTCACCCAGGCGCGAAACTTCGTGAACGCGCCCGCCGTCAAAACCGGGATCAAGGTCGTTTCGACCCCGGATCTGCGCTGGGCCAGACGCGACATCAAGAGCGTCAACCTGCTCGCTCCGGTCCTCGCCAAGCAGATCGCGGCGGAAGCCGGCGCGCAGGAAGCCTGGATGATCGAGGATGGCGTGGTGACGGAGGGTGCCTCCTCCACCGCCTGGATCGTCAAGGGCAGGACGCTGATCTCGCGGCCGCTTTCCAACAAGGTGCTGCCGGGGATTACCCGCACCGCCGTGCTCGCCTTCCTGGCCGAGTCGGGGTTCGCGTTCGAGGAGCGGGAATTCACGCTGGAAGAGGCTTTGGATGCCGAGGAGGCCTTCATCACCTCGGCGACGAGCCTGGTCATGCCGGTGACCTCGATCGACGGGCACTCGATCCACAATGGCGGACCGGGGCCTGCGACGCTGCGCCTGCGCGAGATCTATATCGACCATGCCCGCAAGGGCGGCGTTCTGGGTTGAACGGCCGGCCGCTCACTCGACGTCATGCTCGCCCTTGTGGCGAGCATCCATGTCTTGAACACAACGCTCGACCAGCGAAGACGCGGATGGTCGGGACAAGCCCGACCATGACGGTAAGGGCTAAGCGGCCGCTTCCGAGGAAGCTGCCCGGTCGCCCATCACATAGGTCGCCACCACATTGCGATCATCGCCAAGCGTGACGAGGACGAAAAGCTCCTCCGCCAGATCGCGCGCCGTCTCCAGGCGGTGCGCCATCGCCCGGGTCGCAGCCGTGTCCAGAACAACGACATCGGCCTCCCGGCCGGGTTCGAAGCTGCCAATCAAATGGTCGAGGCCGAGCACCTGCGCATTGCCGAGCGTGATCGCATGCAACGCCGCGAAGGCCGACAACGACTGCCCCTGCAGTTGCAGCACCTTGTAGGCCTCAGCCATCGTCCGCAGCATGGAGTAGGAGGTGCCGCCGCCGATATCGGTGGCCACCGCGACCTTGACGCCGCGCTGCCTCGCATGAGCCCAATCGAACAGTCCTGAGCCGAGGAAGAGGTTCGAGGTCGGGCAGAACACCGCAACCGCGCCGGTCTCAGCGAAGGCCTGCCACTCGTTATGGGTCATATGGATGCAGTGGCCCATCAGGCTTTTGGGACTCAGCAATCCATAGCGCCGGTAGATATCCGCGTAGTCGGCAGCCTTAGGGTAAAGCTCCCGAGCGAAGGCGATCTCGGCCCGGTTCTCGTCGATATGGGTCTGGACGTGGCAATCGGGATGCTCGGCCGCGAGCCGGCCGGCCGCCGCCAGTTGCTCGGGCGAGGAGGTGATCGCGAAGCGCGGCGTCACCGCATAGAGCTGCCGGCCTTTGCCATGCCAGCGCGCAATCAACGCCTTCGAATCGCGGTAGCCGCTTTCGGCGGTGTCGGTCAGGGCCTCGGGCGCGTTGCGGTCCATCATCACCTTGCCGGCGATCATGCGGGTATTGCGCCGCTGCGATTCGGCGAAGAAGGCCTCCGCCGATTGCGGATGGACCGAACAATAGACCGCCGCCGTGGTCGTGCCGTTGGCCAGAAGCTCATCGAGAAAGAAGCGCGAGAGCTTTTCGGCGTGGCCCTGCTGCCTAAGCTTCTGCTCCTCGACGAATGTGTATCGATTCAGCCAGTCCATCAGCTGCGCGCCATAGGACGCGAGAACCTGGGTCTGCGGCATATGGATATGGGCGTCGATGAAGCCTGGCATGATCAGATGCGGGCGATGGTCGATGATCTCCGCGTCAGCCGGCAGTGCCCGCAGCAGGTCCTTTGCCTCGCCCGCCGCCTTGACCAGCCCGTTTTCGATGAGGAGCAGTCCATCCTCGACATAGCGATGGGCGGCGTCGCCCGCCGTCCAGGGGTCGCCCGCGAACCAGAGCAGGCGCCCGCGCAGGGCGCGAATGGCGGCAGATGCAGTCACGATCAAGCGGCTCCGGCACAAATCCACACCACATCTGCACCAAATCAAAGCTTCCGGCCAAGCGCAGATCGTGCCTAATCTCGGGGCATGACGCGCCAAGGCATTCTCGCGGACGCAGGACAAACCGGAGGCATCCGCACCACGCTGGGCTTCCTGCTCGGCGATGACCTGATCGAGATCGACCGCTGCGATCCGACGCTGACGGTTCTCGACTGGCTGCGCCTCGACAAGCGCATGACCGGCACCAAGGAGGGCTGCGCCGAGGGCGATTGCGGCGCCTGTACCGTTGTGGTCGGGCGGCTCGATCGCGGGCAGCTGCGCTATGAGGCCATCAACGCCTGCATCCGCTTCCTGCCGACGCTGGACGGCTGCCAGTTGCTCACCGTCGAGCATCTGAAGGCGGCGGACGGCACGCTTCACCCGGTGCAGCAGGCGATGGTGGAATGCCATGGCTCGCAATGCGGCTTCTGCACGCCGGGCATCGTGATGTCGCTGTTGGCACTGCGGCTGAACGAAGCCCAGTCGAGCGTCGCTCGCATCGAGGATGCGCTTGCGGGCAATCTCTGTCGCTGCACCGGCTATGAACCTATTATCGCCGCGGCCCATCGCATGGACGAGATCGCGCCGCGCGAGGCCGATCGATTTCTGAACCAGCGGGAAGTGGTCGCGGAACGTCTTGGCGCCCTGCGGGACGCCAGCACCCTTACCCTCGAGGGCCGCAGGCGCCGCTTCTCCGCCCCCGCGACGGTTGAGGCACTGGCCGATCTTGTCGCTGCGCATCCAGAGGCGACGCTGCTGGCGGGCGCCACCGATGTCGGGCTCTGGGTCACCAAGGGCATGAAGCGGCTCGACCCGGTGATTTCTCTCGGGCGAATCGAGGCTCTGCGCGAGATCACCGACGAGGGCGACCATCTGCGCTTCGGTGCGATGGCGGGCCATGCCGATGTCCGCGTCGCGCTCGCCGGCCTCTCGCCCCAGCTCGACGAACTGATGCGCCGTTTCGGTGGCGAGCAGGTTCGCAGTGCCGGCACGATCGGCGGCAACATCGCCAACGGCTCGCCGATCGGCGATCTGCCGCCGGCCCTGATCGCGCTCGGGGCGACGCTGGTGCTGGCAAAAGCCTCTGCCACCTCCAGCCCTCATCCTGAGGAGCCGCGCAGCGGCGTCTCGAAGGATGGTCCAGAGCGTGCTGGAACATCCTTCGAGACGCAAGGCTCGCGCCTTGCTCCTCAGGATGAGGGCTTAGGGGAACTCATCCGCCGCAATCTTCTCCTTGAAGATTTTTTCCTCGACTACCGCAAGCAGGACCGGCGTCCGGGCGAGTTCGTCGAGGCCGTGCTGGTGCCGAAGCCCGGCGTGGAGACCCTGTTCCACGTCTCGAAGGTGTCGAAGCGCTTCGACGAGGACATCTCGGCCGTCTGTGGCGCCTTTCTCATTCGGCTCAGCAAAGCTGGGGACGTCATCGAAGCCCGCCTCGCCTATGGCGGGATGGCGGGCATTCCGAAGCGCGCGCAAAAGGCCGAAGCGGCGCTGATCGGCCGAGGTTTCGATGAGGCGGCGGTCGAAGCCGCCACCGCCGCCCTGTCCTCGGACTTCACCCCGCTCGACGATATGCGCGCCTCCGCCGCCTACCGACTCAAGATCGCGGGCAATCTTCTGCGGCGTTTCCTGATCGAGACGCGCGAGCCCCAGACCCGCACCCGCGTTGCCGGGCTTCTCGCGGAGACTGTCCATGGCTGATGCGCGCCGCAGGCTCGATCTGGCAGAGCAAGGAAAGCCTGTGGCCGAACCCGCCATCCTCGGCAGCGCCCGCATCCACGATTCGGCCCAGAAACATGTCACGGGCGAAGCGGTCTATATCGACGACATCGCGGCGCCCGAAGGGCTGCTCCACGCCTATCTCGGCACCGCCGCCATCGCGCATGGCCGGCTGCTATCGCTCGACCTGTCGTCGGTCGAGAGTGCCGCCGGTGTCGTCGCGGTGCTGGCGGCGGCCGACATCCCCGGCGCAAATGACATCTCCTCGACGCATCGGAATGACGAGCCGGTGTTCGCGACCGACCGCATTCTGTTTCACGGCCAGCCGCTTTTCGCCGTTGTCGCCCAGACGCGCGAGCAGGCGCGGCATGCCGCGACGCTTGCAAAGGCCGAATACGCCGATGAGTCGGCCGTGATCGATATCGCGGCCGCGCGCGCCGATGGCGCTCGATTGGTGACCGATCCTCTGACGCTCCAGCGCGGCGATCTTGCAACCGCCATGGCGGGCAGCCCGCGACGGCTGAAGGGCTCGATGGCGATCGGCGGCCAGGAGCATTTCTATCTGGAAGGGCAGATCGCGCTCGCCATCCCCGGCGAGGACGAGGACATGCAGGTTCTCGTCTCGACGCAGCACCCCACGGAAGTGCAACACATGGTCGCCGCCTTACTCGGCGTCGGCTCGCATGCGGTCACGGTCGAGGTCAGGCGCATGGGCGGCGGTTTCGGCGGCAAGGAAACGCAGGCCAATCTCTTCGCCTGCGTCGCGGCGCTCTGCGCCCGCAAGCTCAAACGCCCGGTGAAGCTCCGACCCGACCGCGACGACGACATGGCGATCACCGGCAAGCGCCATGATTTCGTGGTCGATTACGAGATCGGCTTCGACGAGGAGGGCCGCATCCATGCGGTCGATGCCGTCTATGCGGCGCGTTGCGGCTGGAACGCCGACCTATCGGGTCCGGTGACAGACCGCGCGCTGTTCCACATGGACAATTGCTACTTCTACCCGGCGGTGCGCGCCCGCTCGGAGCCGCTCTTCACCCATACCTGCTCGAATACCGCCTTTCGCGGCTTTGGCGGCCCGCAAGGCATGGTCGGGGCCGAGCGCTTCATCGAGGAGGTCGCCTTCGCCACCGGGCTCGACCCGCTGGAGGTGCGCAGGCGCAATCTCTACGGCCAGAAAGCCTCCAGTGAAGGGCTTGGCCGCGACGTGACGCCCTATCACCAGACGGTGGAGGACAATATCGCGGCCGAGGTCATCGCCGATCTGGAGGGGCGCTGCGATTATCAGGCCCGCAAGGCGGCGATCCGCGAGGCCAATAGAACGAGCCCCATCGTCAAGCGCGGCATCGCGCTGACGCCGGTGAAGTTTGGCATCTCCTTCACCGCGACCTGGTTCAACCAGGCCGGCGCGCTGGTGCATGTCTACACCGATGGCACGGTTTCGCTGAACCATGGCGGTACCGAGATGGGGCAAGGGCTCTACATCAAGGTGGCGCAGGTGGTGGCGCAAGCCTTCGGCGTCGGCCTTGACCAAGTGAAGATCACCGCCACCACGACGGGCAAGGTGCCGAACACCTCCGCCACCGCCGCTTCATCCGGCACCGATCTCAATGGCATGGCCGCTCTCGACGCCTGCGAGACGATCAAGACGCGGCTGACGGAGTTCGCCGCGCGGCACTGGCAGGTACAAGCGGACGAGATCGCATTTCTGCCCGGCCAAGTGCGGATCGGCGCGCGCGAGATCGGGTTCAAGGAGCTTGTCTCCGCAGCCTATATGGCCCGCGTTCAGCTTTCGGCGACGGGCTTCTATGCGACGCCAAAGATCCATTGGGACCGTAAGGCCGGGCGCGGCCATCCCTTCTACTATTTCGCTTATGGCGCGGCGGCGACCGAGGTCGCGATCGACACGCTGACCGGCGAATACAAGGTCGAGCGCGTCGATATCCTGCATGATTGCGGGCAATCTCTGAACCCAGCGATCGACAAGGGCCAGATCGAGGGCGGCTTCGTGCAGGGCATGGGCTGGCTGACCACCGAGGAGCTGGTCTGGGACGAAAAGGGCCGGCTGCGGACGCACGCCCCTTCGACCTACAAGATCCCCGTCGCCTCCGACCGGCCACGCATCTTCAACGTGCATCTGCTGGAGAACGCGCCGAACCGTGAGCCGACGATCCATCGCTCCAAGGCGGTGGGCGAGCCGCCGCTGATGCTGGCGATCTCGGTGCTGCATGCTTTGTCGGACGCGGTGGCGAGCGTCGGGGACTACCGTATCTGTCCGCGACTCGATGCGCCAGCGACGCCGGAGCGGGTGCTGGACGCGGTCGAGCGGGTGCGGGCGGAGGCGGGGCGATGATCCTCGCTGCTTTCCTTGCCACGCACCATAACGGCCTCATCCTTATCCGCATCGAGACTGCGGAGGGCTCGACACCGCGTGAAACCGGCGCCTGGATGGCCGTGGCCACGAACGCCGCCATCGGCACGATCGGCGGCGGGCAGCTCGAATTTCATTGCATCGACCTCGCCCGCACGATGCTGAGCGAAGGCGCCGAGGCCCAGCGTCTCGACATTCCGCTCGGCCCGCAGATGGGGCAGTGCTGCGGCGGGCGCGTCAAGGTGTCGCTGAAGAGGCTCTCAGCGATCGATGCAGCGTTGCTCGCGGCTCGGGAGAAGACGGAGGCGGCCGAAAGACCGCCCGTGCTGGTCTTCGGCGCCGGACATACCGGCCGGGCTCTGGCGACGGCGCTGGCGCCCCTGCCCTTTTCGGTCTTCGTGATCGACGACCGCGACGATGCAACCAGCGGTCTGCCGCCCGTTGTGACCTGCATTCGCATGGCCGACCCGGCGGAGGCCGTCGCCAGCGCGGCGCCCGCTTCAGCCTTCGTCATACTCTCGCACAGCCACGCTTTGGATTATCGGCTGGCCGAGGCTGCGCTGGCGCGGGGTGACGCGGCTTATGTCGGCATGATCGGCTCGGCGACCAAGCGCGCCCGCTTCGAGTCCAGCTTCCTGCGCGCCGGCGGCAGGCACGATGCGCTGGCCAAACTGACCTGCCCAATCGGCGGTTGCGATGTGGACGACAAGCGCCCGGAGGTGATCGCGGCCTTGACGGCAGCCGAGCTGGTGCGCTGCTTGCTTGGTGAGCGTAAGGCGATCCCTGCGCGACAGATTGAAGAGTCCCGATGAGCACGGCGGCACCCCCACCCACAGCCCTCATCCTGAGGAGCCGCGCGAGCGGCGTCTCGAAGGATGCTCCCGCGGGCTCAGGAGACATCTGGAGCATCCTTCGAGACGGCCCTGCGGGCCTCCTCAGGATGAGGGCTGTGGAGTGGACCGGCGTCTCGCAAGCAAGGGCCGTCCGGTGACCTCACCGCGGCTGGCGCTCGCGCATATCTCGAAGAGTTTTCCTGGCGTCAAAGCCAACGAGGACATCAGCCTGAGCGTCGCGCCCGGCGAAATCCATGCGCTGCTCGGAGAAAACGGCGCCGGCAAATCAACGCTGGTCAAGATCATCTATGGCGTTCAGCGGCCCGACGAAGGCACGATCCACTGGAATGGCGCCCCCGTCTCGATCCCCTCGCCCAAGGCCGCGCGCCGGCTCGGCATCGGCATGGTGTTCCAGCATTTCTCGCTGTTCGACGCGATGACGGTGATCGAGAACATCGCGCTCGGCCTGGACGAGGCGGTGGATCGCGGGACGCTGAAGCGCCAGGTGGCGGAGGTGCTGCAATCCTATTCCCTGCCGCTCGACCCCGAGCGCGAGGTGCACACGCTCTCGGTCGGCGAACGCCAGCGCATCGAGATCGTGCGCTGCCTGTTGCAGAAGCCGAAGCTGCTGATCATGGACGAGCCGACCTCGGTGCTGACGCCGCAGGAGGTGGAGCGCCTGTTCGCGACGCTGCGGCAGATCGCAATGGGCGGCTGCTCGATCCTCTACATTTCGCACAAGCTGCACGAGATCAAGGCGCTCTGCGACGGCGCGACGATCCTGCGCGGCGGCCGCATGGTCGCCACCTGCGACCCCAAGGTCGAGACGACCCAACGCATGGCCGAGCTGATGATCGGCGCCGAGATGCGCAAGATCGAGCATGGCGCGGCGGCGCAGGCGGGAGCGTCGAGGCTGATCGTCAACGGATTGTCGCTAGCGGGCGATCCGCCCTTCGGCACGGATCTGCGCGGGATTTCGTTCGAGGCGCGGGCCGGCGAAATTCTCGGCATCGCCGGCGTCGCGGGCAACGGCCAGGCCGAGTTGCTGACGGCACTCTCGGGCGAGCGGCTGGCCGATCGGGCCGAGGCCGTGAGGCTCGACGGCAAGCCGGTCGGGCGGTGGGATGCCGGCGCGCGCCGCACACTCGGCCTCGCTTGCGTGCCCGAAGAACGCAATGGCCATGCCGCGGTCCCCGATTTCTCGTTGGCGGAGAACAGCATCCTGACCGCGCGGCACCGGTTGCCTCTGGCGCCGCACGGCCTCATCAGCCGCGGCACTGTGCGCCGCTTTGCCGATGGCGTGATCAAGCTCTTCGACGTCCGCACTACCGGTTGCGAAGCGCCGGCTCGCTCGCTGTCGGGCGGCAATCTCCAGAAATTCATCATGGGGCGGGAGATCGGGCAGCAGCCAGCCGTGCTCGTCGTCGCTCAGCCGACCTGGGGGGTCGATGCGGGCGCTGCCGCCGCGATCCGTCAGCAACTTGTCGATCTCGCCGCGAAGGGTTCGGCTGTCGTGGTGATCTCTCAGGACCTCGACGAGTTGCTCGAGCTGGCCGATCGGCTCTGCATTATCAATGAAGGGCGTTTGTCGGCGCCGCGTCCAGTCGCGAGCCTCGGCATCGACGAGATCGGGCTGATGATGGGCGGCGTGCATGGTGCGGAGGCAGCCCATGCTTGAGTGGCGCCGCCGTCGCGAGCCAAGCGCGTGGATGCGGGGTTTGAGTCCGCTGATCGCGATTGCGCTCACCATGCTCATCGGCATGATCGTCTTCACCGCGATGGGCTATGACGGCTTCCACGCGGTCGGGAGCATCTTCGTCACGCCCTTGGCCGAGCCGCAGCGCTGGCCCGATATCGGCGTGAAGGCCGCGCCTCTCGTCATGATCGCGATCGGTCTTGCGATCGGGTTTCGGGCGAATGTCTGGAATATCGGCGCCGAGGGGCAATACGTCATGGGCGCCATCGCCGGCACAGGCGTCGCGCTCGCGACCTATGACATGACCGGATGGTGGATCCTGCCCGCGATGGCGCTGGCAGGCATTGCCGGCGGCATGGCGTGGGCCGCGATCCCGGCGCTGCTGCGGGTGAAGCTGCTGGTCAGCGAGATCCTGACCAGCCTGATGCTGACCTATGTCGCGGTGCAGCTGCTGTACTTCCTGGTGCGCGGTCCGTGGAAGGATCCGGACGGCTTCAATTTCCCGCAGACGCGGATGTTCACCGCCGGCCAGACGCTGCCGACCGTGATCGAGGGTACGCTGGTCCATCTCGGCATCCCCTTGGCGCTCGTCCTCGCGGTTATTGCCTGGCTCATGATGGAGAAGACCACCGCCGGCTATGCGGTGAAGGTCGTCGGCCTCGCGCCGGCCGCCGCCCGTCATGGCGGTTTCAGCGCGGCACGTACGACTTGGGCGACGATGCTGCTCAGCGGGGCGCTTGCCGGCCTCGCCGGGCTGTTCGAGGCGGCCGGCCCGTTCGGCCAGCTCACGCCGCAATTCCCGGTCGGCTACGGCTTCACCGCGATCATCGTCGCATTTCTGGGCCGGCTTGACCCGCTCGGCATCGTCTTCGGCGGCATCGTGCTGGCGGCGACCTATGTCGGCGGCGAGATCGCCCAATCCACGATCCGCCTGCCGCAGGCCGCGACGGGCATGTTCCAAGCGCTGTTGCTGTTCATGCTGCTGGCGACGGATGTGCTGGTGAGATGGCGGGTGGTCTGGAAGCGGAGGGCGACGTGACGAGCTCGGCGCGCATCCACCCTTGTCATTCCGGGGCTTCGCAAAGCGAAGAACCCGGAACCCACGACCGGGCGAGCCTTCTCAATTACATGAACGCAAGCGCTGACCCCGTCGTGGGTTCCGGGTTCGTGCCTGCGGCGCGCCCCGGAATGACAGGGGGTGCGCCATGACCTCCGCTATCCTCGTCTCGATCGTCATGACGCTGGTCGCGGCCTCGACGCCGCTGCTGCTGGCGGCGCTGGGAGAGCTCGTCGCCGAGAAGGCCGGCGTGCTCAATCTCGGCGTCGAGGGCATGATGCTGTGCGGCGCGGTGGCCGGCTTCGCCGTCGCCTTCTCGACCGGGAGCACCGGGTTGGGGTTGCTGGCCGCCATGCTGGCCGGGGTAGCGGCCTCGATGATCTTCGCGGTGCTGGCGCTGTCGCTCGCCGCCAATCAGGTAGCGACGGGGCTGGCCCTCACTATTTTTGGCATCGGCGCGTCCTCGCTGATCGGCGCCGGTTTTGTTGGCCGCACCATCCCGAGGCTCGGGCCCATCTTCCCGGCCGCGCTCTCGGAACACCCCCTGTTGCGCGTGATCTTCGGCCACGACATCCTGGTTTATCTCTCGCTCGCGCTGGTCGCGGGCGTGGGTTTTTTCCTGCGGCGGACCCGGCCCGGACTGATTCTGCGCGCGGTCGGCGAGAACGACGCCTCCGCCCATGCGATCGGCTATCCCGTCATCGCGATCCGCTACATGGCGGTGGCGTTCGGCGGCGCGCTGGCCGGCCTGGGCGGGGCTTATTTCTCGCTGGCGCTGACGCCGATGTGGGCGGAGCGGCTGACTGCCGGGCGCGGCTGGATCGCTCTCGCACTCGTGGTCTTCTCGGCCTGGAAGCCGGGGCGGCTTCTGCTGGGCGCCTATCTTTTCGGGGCGGTGATGACGCTGGAGCTGCAGGCCAAGGCTGCAGGGATCGCCTGGCTCGCACCCGAGGTGCTGGCAATGGCGCCCTATCTTGCCACCATTGCCGTTCTGACCATGATGTCACTCGGACGACGGAGCGGGCGCCTCGATGCGCCGGCCTGCCTCGGCAAACCTTTTTCGGCCTCCTGAGGCCGACAACGACATGAACGGGAGAATTTCATGACCAGCATCATCACCCGACGCAAGCTGACCTTCGGGGCAGCCGCCGCCTCGACCCTGCCGCTGCTCGGGCGCGGCGCCTCGGCGCAGTCGCCGCTCGGCGTCGGCTTCGTCTATGTCGGGCCGATCGGCGACCATGGCTACACCTGGACCCACGATCAGGGCCGGCTCGCGATCGAGAAGGAGTACGGCTCCAAGATCAAGACCAGCTTCCTGGAGAACGTCGCCGAGGGGCCGGACGCCGCGCGCGCCATCCGCCAGCTCGCCCAGGCCGGCAACCAGCTGATCTTCACGACCTCCTTCGGCTTCATGAACCCGACGATCCAGGTCGCCAAGCAGTTCCCGAAGATCCATTTCGAACACGCCACCGGCTATCTCCGCGCCGAGAACGTCGCGACCTACAATGCCCGCTTCTATGAGGGCCGCGCGGTCATCGGCACCATCGCCGGGCATATGTCGAAGTCGGGTCAGGCCGGCTATGTCGCCTCGTTCCCGATTCCGGAGGTGGTGATGGGCATCAATGCCTTCCACCTCGCGGCAAAGAAGGTGAACCCGAACTTCAAAACCAAGGTCGTCTGGTGCTCGACCTGGTACGATCCCGCCAAGGAAGCCGACGCCGCCAAGGCGCTGATCGACCAAGGCGCGGACATGATCACCCAGCACACCGATTCCGCCGCGCCCTTGCAGGCAGCCGAGCAGCGCGGCGTCTACGCCTTCGGGCAGGCGTCCGACATGCGCTCCTTCGCGCCGAAGGCGCATCTCTCGGCCATCGTCGACGATTGGTCGGGCTACTACATCAAGCGCGTCAAGGAGACGATGGACGGCGCCTGGAAGACCGGCGACGTCTGGGGCGGCATCAAGGACGGTTTCGTCAAGCTCGCGCCCTATAACGACGCGGTGACGCCGGAGGCCCGCAAGGCCGCCGACGAGGTCACCAAGGGGATCGCGGCCGGCACGCTCCACCCCTTCACGGGCGAGCTGAAGGACCAGAAGGGTGCGGTGAGGGTCAAGGCCGGCGAGCACGCCTCCGACGAGATCCTCTCCAAGATGGACTGGTATGTCGACGGCGTGCAGGCCTGAGGACGACGATGCCGCGGGCCGCGGTGGCCTGCGGCAGATCCCGTCAGGCGCCGCCGCCTGACGGCCGGTCCCCGCCACAATTCAGCCTTCCTGGCGTCGGAGACGGCTTTTCGCGCGGGCCACGGCGGAACGAAGCCGTTTCCTGTGCGTATCTAGCGCCACGGGCATCGTCTTTAGCCTGCAACCGTGGCAACTGCGTCAGTTGCGCCGCGAACCCATCAGGATCGCGCCCGCTCGTGACGGCGATGGCATCAAAGACCGTCGCCGGGCTCGCGATTTCTGCAACCTTCTCAAGGAGGATCTCATGACCAAGAATGAACTGATCGCCGCGATCGCCGACGAGACCGGCAAGTCCAAGGCCGACGTTTCGGCCATCCTCGCCTCGCTCGGCACGACCGTCGCCAAGACGCTGAAGAGCGGCGACGAAATCACGCTGGGCGGCGTCGGCAAGTTCTCGGCAGCCAAGCGCGAGGCGCGTGAAGCCCGCAATCCTTCGACCGGCGCGACCATCAAGGTCCCTGCCAAGACCGTCGTGAAGTTCAAGGTCACCAAGGACCTCGCCGACCACGTCGCGTAAGTCCCGACCGGTTTCAGGCAGCGTTTGCGCGCGTTCGCCGAACGCTGCTTGAACCGGACCGGCCCTGCCCTCACAGTGGCGGGATGTTCCTGCGCCTCTTTACCGATCTGCGAGCCGCCAAGGTCCCGGTGACCCTGCGCGAATATCTGACGCTGCTCGAAGGCGTCGATGCCGACCTCGCCGAGTATAAGGTCGACGAGTTCTATTACCTCGCCCGCGCCACGCTGGTGAAGGACGAGCGCCATCTCGACAAGTTCGACCGCGTCTTTGCCCAGGTCTTCAAGGGCATGGAGACGTTGCAGCAGGCGATCGAAGCTGCCGGCATTCCCGAGGAATGGCTTCGCAAGCTCGCCGAGAAATTCCTGAGCGAGGACGAACGCAGCCAGATCGAGGCGCTCGGCTGGGACAAGCTCTGGGAAACGCTGAAACAGCGGCTCGAGGAGCAGAAGGGCCGCCATCAGGGCGGCAGCAAGTGGATCGGCACCGCCGGCACCTCGCCTTTCGGCGCCTATGGGTCCAACCCTGAAGGCATCCGCATCGGCCAAGACACGAACCGCAACTTCCGCGCGGTGAAGGTCTGGGACAAGCGCGAGTTCAAGGATTTCGACGACACCCGCGAGCTCGGCGTCCGCAATATGCGCGTCGCGCTGCGCAGGCTCCGGCGTTTCGCCCGCACGGGGGCGGCCGAAGAACTCGACCTCGACACCACCATCTCCGAAACCGCCCGCAACGGCTATCTTGACGTGAAGCTCCGGCCGGAGCGGCGCAACGCCGTGAAGGTTCTGCTCTTCCTGGATGTCGGCGGCTCGATGGATTGGCATGTCGAGCTGGCCGAAGAGCTGTTCTCGGCGGCACGGGCCGAGTTCAAGCATTTCGAGCATTTCTACTTCCACAACTGTCCTTATGAGCGAGTGTGGAAGGAAAACCGACGCCGCCACGACCAGATCATTCCGACTTCGGAGGTGCTGCGCACCTATCCCTCGGATTATCGCGCCGTCTTCGTCGGCGACGCCTCGATGAGCCCGTATGAGATCGCGATGCCGGGCGGCTCCGTCGAGCACTGGAACGAGGAGGCGGGCTCGGTCTGGATGGAGCGGCTGGTGGCTAAGTTCCCGAAATCCGTGTGGCTGAACCCCGTCCAGCCGCATCTGTGGAGTTATACCCAGTCGATCCGCCAGATCGGCGGGCTGATGGGTGGCCGGATGTTCCCCCTGACGCTGGACGGGCTGGACGGCGCCATGCGCGTTCTGGTGCGGTGAGGCCGGCGCCTTTCGCTCACGCACCGCATCACTTAAGGCTGGTTTCGCCAGCCCGACCCGTCATTGCGAGCGGAGCGAAGCAATCCAGAGGACCGGGCCGAACGTCACCGCCCTTCTGGATGGCTCCGTCGCTTCGCTTCTCGCAATGACGGCTCTTCGATCCAAACCCCTCTCGACCAGACATCATGACCGATCAAACCGAAGACCTTCCGCCGCCGAGCTGGCGCCAGCGACCGAAGCCTGTCGGCTTCGAGATCGCCTACAAGCTCGACGGCGGCGTGCTGGAAGTCGACCGGACACGGGCGGTCGACCGGATCAGGCTGAGTGCAGTCGAGGAAGTCCGGTATCTTTTCGCGCCGGGCAACATTTCGTCGAAAGGCTACAAGACGCGGCTGCGGCTGAGCGACGGCAGGACCGTCACTTTCGGTAATTTGTCGTGGCGCTCGCTCACCGATCTCGATCGCGACGATGCCCGCTATCACCGCTTCGTCGCGGCACTCGCCGCCGCGATATCGCGCGCCAATCCTAAAACGCGCTTCGTCGCCGGCCGGCCGCGGGCCTTGTGGATCGCAACGGCGGCGGTGGGCGGCCTCTCGCTTGCGATGCTCGCCTTCTTCACGTTCACCGCCTTTCAGCGCGGCATGAACGGCGCGGGCCTGCTTGGGTTTCTGCTCTTGGCCGCGTCCTATTGGCAGGTCTGGCCTCTGATGAGCCTCAACCGGCCTCGCGAACTCGCGACCGGCGCAGTGCCGGACGATCTGGTTCCCGGCCGGACACGCTGATCAGCGCCTGACGACGAGAACCGAGCATTTGGCGCGCCGCACGATCGCCGAGGCGTTCGAGCCGAGGACGTAGGCGAGCACGCCGGGCTCGTGCGAGGCGACGACGATGAGGTCCGTGCCGGTGGCTTCCGCCTCGGCCAGCACCTCGCCCTGCACCGAGCCCATCATAACCTTGGCGGAGACCTGCTCCGGAGGAAGTTCGACGGAGGCTGCGATCTGCGCGAGCTTTCTCTCGGCGTCCTGCTGCTGATCGGCGTCGAATTCGGCCGGTACGAACTCCATGTAGGTCATCGGCACCAGCGAGCGCACATAGATCAGACGGATGACGCCGTTCGAGGCCGTGGCGAAATTCACCGCCGCCTCGATCGCCGGCTGGGCCAGTTCCGGCTCGGCCAAGTCGACGGGAACCATGATGGATCGATACATGGCAGACTCCTCCATACTGGTTGCTGCAACCAGTCTGGAGATTGCCAGCCCACGACGCATTGATCCAACGCAAATCGTGGCAGCCGATGTCGCGGCTCAGCCGGCCTTGGGTCCAACGAGACCTCATCCTGAGGAGCCGCGGCACGCGGCGTCCCAGAGGATGCTTCCGGAAGCTCTGGAGGAAACTTGACCATCCTTCGAGACGCAAGCTGGCTTGCTCCTCAGGATGAGGCTGCGAGAGACTTACTGCCCTCTCAGCCCTGCCGCGAGGGCGTCCTGACCACCAGCCCATCAAGTTCGGGCTTGATGCGAATCTGGCAGGACAGACGCGATGTCGGCCGGACGTCGAAGGCGAAGTCCAGCATGTCCTCTTCCATCGGCTCGGGGGTGCCTGTCTTCGCCGTCCACGCGTCGTCGACATAGACGTGGCAGGTGGCACAGGCGCAGGCGCCGCCACATTCGGCTTCGATACCCGGGACCTCGTTTCGGATCGCGGTTTCCATCACGGTCGCGCCGACCTCGGCGTCGACGGTGCGGCTCTCGCCATGGGCATCGATATAGGTGATTTTCGGCATGATGAACTCCGGCAGTGCCGCTGCCGTCCCCTTGAAGCAAGCGCGGCTATAGCTCGCCCAGCCTAGAGCATTTCGAAGCAAGGCGGAACGGCTGCCGGCGCAGCGCCGACTATGCGGCGCAGTCGAAACGGGAAATCGCGGCACGTGCCTCCGCCGCCGCGAGCGCCAGCGCGTCCATCGCGGTTTCGATGCGACGCGCATCGGTCGCCGTGAGGCTGGACTCGATGATGTCCGCCGCCTCCGCGACCTGCCAGGCGCCGATGGCGCGCGCGGCACCCTTCAAGGTGTGAGCGGCGTCGATGCGGGTCTTGGTGTCGGCGCCGGCGTGAATGGTGCGCAGATGGGCGACGCATTGCTGGGCGAAGAGATGCAGCAGCTCCCGCTCCAGTTCGTGATCCCCGCCGGTCTGAAGAGCGAGATGGTCGGTATCGATAGGCTTGCGGGTCATGGCGGAGAACTCGGGAACGCGGGTTGAAAGCGCCGCAACGGCGGCCTTTCCCTATTCTAGAAGCGCCTTGATGGTGAATGAGGCGTTAACGACGTTTGTGAATCGGCCACTCAAATGGGTTTCCAAGGGTGGGGGGCTCCACTACCCTACCAATTGGTAAACGATGGGCGCAGTGTCGCCGTTCTTCCGGTCAGAGGCGGCCAGGCGGTTCGGTCAAGCGGTCATCGAAGTGGCGTGGCGAGGCGGCAATCATGAATCGACCCAAGAAGCTCCAGGATCCCACTGAAGCTGCGATGTCGGCCATCGAGGAGGCTCTCCGCCTCGAACAGCCGCAGGGCGCGACGGAAACCCCTGTCGAAACCGAGCTGCGCATGCCCGCCACCAGCGCCGACGATCTCCGGCTCGAAATGCCGAAGGTCGAGCCCGCCGCCGCTCCCCTTCCCGCCCCGGCGGCCGCGCAACCGCCGCGCGCCACCATCGCCCCCGACACCAGCCGCGTCGCCAATGACGACCGCCGCGATTCGAGCTCGCTGGTGCAGGCCTTCTCGGTGCGTCCCTCGCGCAAGCCCTACTGGTTCGCCGGCCTCGCCTCCGCCGCCTGGCTCGGCGGCGCCGCCTTCGTTCTGCTGCAGCGTTTCGGTTCCTTCAGCGACGGCCTGCCCGCCCCCGTCGCCGCCTTTGGAATCGGCGAATGGACGCTGCTTTCGCTTGCCATCGGCGCGCCCGTGGTGTTCTTCTTCGTGCTCGCTGCGTTGTATCGCCGGACGCAGGAAATGCGCGTGATCTCGCGCGCGATGACGGAAGTCGCGCTGCGACTGGCCGAGCCCGAGGTCGCCGGCGCCGATTCTGTGATTTCGCTCAGCCAGACCATCCGTCGCGAGGTCGCGGCGATGGGAGATGGCATCGAGCGCGCCGTGGCGCGTGCCGGAGAGCTCGAGACCATCGTGCGTGGCGAGATCTCGACGCTTGAGCGCGCCTATGCCGACAATGAAATCCGCCTGCGCTCGCTCATCGACGAGTTGGTGACGCAGCGCGAGGCCGTGGTCGGCAATGCCGAGCGAGTGAAGCTTGCCATCAGCGGTGCGCATGAGGGCCTCGCCAAGGACCTCGAAGGCGTCAGCCGCGCCATCGCGGATGCCGTCGCGCAGGCCGGGGACCGGGTCACCGGTTCGCTCGGTGCCAAGGGCGACCAGATCACCCAGGCGCTCGGGCGCGCCGGCGAGCGCATGATCGAGGAAATCAGCGGCCGCAGCCATGATCTCGTCGAGCGGCTCCAGGTCACGTCGGGCGAGGTTTCGGAGCGGCTTTCGGGCGCGAGCGACAATCTGTCCACCATGCTGGACGGCCGCGCGCAGGAGATCGCGGCCTCGCTGGAGCGAACCGGCGCGGTGCTGACCGGCGGCCTGACCGCCGAGGCTCAAAACGTCACCCGCGCGATCAGCGACACCGGCCTGCAGATGGCCGAGACGCTCGCGGCGCGCGTCGAGACCGTCAACGAGACCTTGAAAGCCACCGGCGAGACGCTGGCGAAGGATATTTCCGAGCGCGGGACGGAAGCTGCGGATCGCTTCGAGGCCAGCAGCCGCGGCATGGTCGCGTTGATCGAGAGCCAGAGCGAGACCCTGCAGAAGCGCCTGTCGGAAGCCGGCGAGACCCTGCGCAGCGTGCTGTCCGACGAAGGCGACAGCGTCACCACCCGCCTCGCCGAGGTCGGCCGGGGCGTCAACAGCCTGCTCACCCGCCAGAACGATGCGATCACGACCCGGCTCAACGAGGTCGGCGAGACGATCGGCAACAGCATCGGCCACCATGGCGAGACGCTCGTCGGCCGCCTGAACGAGACGGCACGGACCGTCGACGACGTGCTGCGCGAGCGCAGCGAGGCGATCATCCTGCGCGTCAACGATGCCGGCGAAACGTTGGGGGCGACCGTCGACCGGCATGGCGACGCGCTTACCGGACGCTTCAGCGAGGTCGTCGACCACGTCAACGTCCTGTTCAACGAGCATGGCGTCAAGCTCGTCAGCCGCCTGAACGAAACCGGCGAGACCGTGCACGGGGTGCTGGACAGGCAGGCCGACGCTCTGGTCGGCCGGGTGTCGAACGCCGGCAACGAACTCGCCCGCATCGTCGGCGAGCAGAGCGACAACGTGGTCACCCGCGTGTCCGGCGCCGGTGCCGACGTGGCGAAGCTCCTTGAAGAGCGCAGCGAGGCTATGGTCTCGAACGTCTCGGGAGCTGGTGCGGACGTCGCCAGGCTGCTCGAAGAGCGGAGCGAGGCTTTGGTTTCCAACGTCTCGGGTGCCGGGGCGGAAGTCGCCAAGCTGCTCGAAGAGCGGAGCGAGGCGCTCGTCTCCAGCGTCTCCGGAGCTGTCAACGCGGTCGAGACGCGTCTGCGCGACGAAAGCGACGTGCTGGTCGGCCGGCTCAGCCAGGCGGGCCAGGATGTCAGCCGCGTCGTCAGCCATGAAAGCGAGCGCATGATCGCCGGGCTGACCGAAACCGGCGAGCGTGTCAGCGCCTTGCTGGAGGAGCAATCCGGCGCGATGACCGTCAAGGTTTCTCAGGCGGGGCTCGAGATCAAGGACCTGCTCGGCAGCGAGAGCCAGGCCGTCGCCGCGCGCATCGCCGATGTCGGCCGCTCCGTGCACGGCATCTTGAGCGAGCGCAGCGGCGCGTTGATCAGCCGCCTCGCCGAAACCGGCGAGAGCATCGACCAGAAGCTCGACGAGCGTGGTCTGGCGCTGTCCACCCGCATCGCCGGCACGGTCGAGAACGCGCGCGCCGCCATGGAAGAGCAGCAGGCCGCCTTCCTGGTCAGCGTCGGCCAGACCGGCGACAAGGTCGCGACCCTGCTCGGCGAGCAGCGCGAGACGCTGGTGCACGGGCTGGCTGAGACCGGCCGCGAGGTGCATGCCCTGCTCGGCGGGCAGAGCGAGGAGCTGGCGCGCCGCATGAGCGATGCGACCCGCAGCCTCTCCGATACGATCAATGTCGACGGCCGTCAGGTCGCCGACCGCGTCACGGCCGCGACGCAGGAACTGCGCGACACCTTCACCGTCCATGCCGACGAGGCGCGCACCTTGCTCGCCGGTACGGGCCGCGAAATCGTGACGGCGCTGACCCAACAGGGCGGGCGCGTCAACGAAGCGCTCGCCGCCAACGCCGAGTCGATGCTGCGCTCGGTCGAAGGCCGCGCGCAGGCGCTGACCGAGGCGCTGGCGAGCCGCCACGACGCCCTCGTCAGGCTCTTCGACGAGCGCGGCGGCGCTATCGAAACGACGCTCGGTGCCCGGATCGCTGCGTTGACCGACCTCTTCGATACGCAAGGCCGCGTCGTCGAGAACGGGCTCGCGGATCGGCTTGCCGTCTTCGAAGACCTCATCGTCGAGAAGGGCGGCGCGCTCACCGCCAAGATTTCCGGCGATGCGCTCGCGCTCACCGAAGCGCTCAATACCGGCATCGCACAGGTCGAAAAGCTGATCTCGGAGGACGGCGTGACGCTGGCCGACAAGGTCGGCACCCGCGCGCTCGAAGCAGCCGAGCTGCTGGCCCATCGCACCCGCCAGGCGGCGGATTCGATGGAGGATCAGATCAAGCTGTTCGAGGAGCGCTCCGGCGCCAAGAGCACCGAGATCGCCGGCGCGCTCGACAGCCTGATCGCCCGCATGGACGGCAGCCTGGGAGCTCGCGCCACTGCGCTCAACGAGGCGCTCGTGGAACGCACGGTCGACATCGCCCGCGTGCTGGCGGAGGGCGGCCGCGAGGTCACCCGCGCGCTCGCCGCCAAGGCGGACGAGATCGGCGAGGTCGTCACCTCCAAGAGCGAATCGCTGACGCGCACGCTCAGCGACAAGGCCGACACCATCAACGCCACGCTCGGCGGCCGCGCGCTCCAGATCGCCGATACGCTCGACCAGAGCGTCGCGCGCTTCGAGGATCGTGTCGTCGGCCGGCTGGACATCGTCTCGCACACGCTCGACACCCGCGGCGACGAGATCGCGGCGGCCTTGCAGGGCCGCTCGGAGGCGATCGCCTCCACGCTCAGCGAGCGCGCTCAGGAGCTGCGCACGCTGTTCGACGTCAACGGCAACGGCATGGTCTCGGCGCTCGCCGAGCAAAGCGAGCAGATCGCCGCTGCGCTCGACCAGCGCGCCGAACATCTCCGCACCCTGTTCGATGATCGCGGGCTCGGCATCGTCGCCTCGCTCGGCCGTCGTGGCGATGCGATCTCGCTGGCGCTCGACCAGCGCACCGAGCAGTTGCGGACGCTGTTCGACGACAAGGGCGCGGGCATCGTCGAGGCGCTGATGCGGCAGGGCACGGCCGTCTCCGGCACGATCTCGGAGCAGATCGAGACGTTGCGGGCCCTGCTCGATGCCAAGAGCGCCGGGCTTGGCGACACACTGGGCGAGCATGGCCGGACCATCTCCTCGCTGATCGACGAGCGGGCCGCTGCCCTGCGCGGCGTCTTCGACACCACAGGCAGCAGCATGATCGAGGCGTTCAACGAGCGCGGCGAGGCGATTTCCGCCGAGCTGGCGAGCGTCGGCGACACCGTCGTTCGCGCTTTGGAGAGCCGCGGCAACGCGATCGTCTTCGGCGTGCGCGACCGCGGCGCGGCGATCGCCGAAGCGGTCGAGACCTCGTCCAACGCCCTGCGCGAGACGCTCGAAAACGGTTCGCGCCAGTCCGTCGAGGCACTGGTCGGCACCAACGAGCAGCTTCGCGACGAGCTCGGCGGCATGCTCGGTCGCCTCGGCGAAGCCAACAAGCTGATGCAGCAGATCGTCAACGGCGCGAATCGCAATCTCGCAGCCGTCGAAAGCAGCCTCTCGACCCGCGTCGGTGAGTTGCAGAATGTCATCGGCACCGTGATGGAAGAGGCCAACCGGACCTCGCAGCAGGTCACCGCACAGATCGCCGAACTGAAAAGCTTCTCGGAAGGCACGCTGCGCGATGCGGCTGGTCTCGTCGAGCGGCTCGACGACAAGACCGGCTCCCTCGACGATGTCTCCAAGGCAGGCGCAGCCGCACTCGGCGCGGTGCTCGGCCGGCTGGAGCAGGTCGAGACCCGCGTGGGCCATGCCCTCGCCGAACGGCGCGACTCGCTGGAGCAGTTGCACGGCCTGATCGGAAGCCGCACCGACGATGTCGAGGCGATCACCCGTTCCTTTGCCGCGATGATCGACGAATCGCTCGGCACGGCCGAGGCACGGGCACGCCAGATCGGCTCGGTACTGTCGGATTCGGCGGAAGCGACGACCAGCGCCATCGCCCAGCAGTTCGAGACCATCCGCTCCGCGACCGGCAAAGAGCGCGAGCGCACCGCCGACGCGCTGCGGGCCGCCTATGCGCAGGTCGCCACCGAGCTCGGCGGCGAGTTGTCCAAGGTCACGGAGCGCTTCCAGACGGCGGCGCAAGACATGCGCGGCGTCACCGCCGACATCCAGCGCGAGCTGGAGGTGACCCGGGCGGAGCTGAAGCGCGGCGTGCTCGAACTGCCGCAGGAGGCCCAGGAATCGACCTCGGCCATGCGCCGCGTCGTCGCCGAGCAGATCAAGGCGCTGAACGATCTCACCGAGATCGTGACCCGCGCCGGACGTCGCGGCGACGTCTCGCTGCCGATCGACCAGGCACCCCGTCGCCAGGTCGCGGCCGCTGTCTCGCAGTCTGTGGCGGTTCCGGTTCAGGCGGCGATCCAGGCGCCGCCCGCAGCGCAGCCGAAGCCCGCAGCCGAGGCCCCACTCCTGCGGCCTTCCCTCGACGCGACCCCGGAGCCTGTCCGCACCGAGGCTGCCCCGGAGCGCAACGAGCCGAAGCCGGCTCCACGTCCGGCGCCCGCCCCGGCTGCCGACATCGCCCGGCGCCAACCGGAGCCGCAACAGCCCGCCAAGGCCGGATGGCTCTCCGATCTCCTGACCCGCGCGTCGCGTGAGGACAAAGCGCCAGAGGCCTCAAAGCCGACGACGCACTCGATCGAGAAGCTCGATTCACTCTCGGTCGACATCGCCCGCATGATCGATCACGATGCGGCCGTCGAGCTGTGGGACCGCTACAAGCGCGGCGAACGCAACGTCTTCACCCGGCGCCTCTACACGCTGCAGGGCCAGCAGACCTTCGACGAGATTCGCCGCAAATACCGTCGCGACACCGAGTTCAAGGAGACGGTCGACCGCTATATCGACGAGTTCGAGCGGCTGCTCGGCGAAGCCGCCAAGGACGATCGCGACTCGATGGTGGCGAAGACCTATCTCACCTCGGAGACCGGCAAGGTCTACACGATGCTGGCGCATGCCAGCGGGCGCTTCGAATAAGCGCCCTGCCCCCACCCAAATAAAAAGGCCGCCCCCGGGGGCGGCCTTTTTTGTTCCTCGGAGATGATCTTGCTGCGCATCGTCACGACCAACGAACGACCAGAACTCGCGGAGGTGACCGGCGTCTGGCGCTGGAACGCCTTCTTCAGAAAGGATGGCTTCTCACTCGATGAGGTCATGGCTCGCGAGCGAGCCTGCGCCTCCGATTCCGGCCTGCTGCCGAGCGTGCTCGTGCTGCTGAAGGACGACACCCCGATCGGAATGGTCGCCCTGTGCGACGACGATCTCGAAGGCCGACCGGAGCTCAATCCCTGGCTTGCGGGAATGTTCGTCGTGCCAGAGCATCGCGAGCGAGGTTACGCTCGCAAGCTCATCGGTGCGCTCGAGGATTTCGCCCGCGAGAACGGCATCGAGCACCTGTCGCTTTACACCGAGACAGCCGTCGACCTCTATCTCAAATGCGGATGGCGCCCGCTGGACACCTTCCCGCGAGACGCGAAGACGTTCACCCTCATGCGGAAACGGCTCTAAACACGCTTTTTTGGCTGAGCGCTCAGCGCGCCCAGCGCACGATCTCGATCAGCACCTGCGAGAGCGCGCGATCCAGCGCCTGGGTGGCCCCGCCCGCGTCGACGGATCCGGCCGGAACCCGAGCCGAGAAGAGCTTCGCGCGCTGGATCCGGCCGGTGCTGTCGCCCACAAGCTTCGCGGTGATCTCGACCACGGCAGTGCCTGAACCGGCGTCGATATTGAAGCTCCGGATGTCGGTGAGCAGCTGGGCGCTCGGCGTCACGCGCTGATCGGGCGCGGCAACGGAGGCGATGCGGCCGGCGTTCTCGAAGGTCTGGATCAGCCGCGTCTGCACCAGCGCCGGCACCGTATCGGCCCATTGGGCACCGCCGACGAAGGACAGCGCGCCGCTGGAATCCTTGACGATGACGCGGTCGGAATCCAGCGCCTGCACGGTCATTGGCCGCGCCACGGCCAGCGTGGCCCGCGCGCCACCGACGCGGCCGAAGCCGTTCGGGGCCGTCAGGTCGAACGTCGTCGGCGTCGGGCCACCGCCGCAACCGGCCAGCAGGAGGGACGCACCCAGCGCCAGCCCGGACAGGCAGAGACGGGCGAGAGACGGGGTCTGCGGGGCCTTGTGGATCATCCTAGCGGGCTCCGTTGTATTGAGGCAGCGGCGGCTTGCCGCCGAAGATCAGCTGCTGCGGGTTGCGCTCGAGGCTGCGGAGCGTGCGGTTGATCTCCGTCAGCACGCGCTTGGCGTCCGAAACGGTCGAATCCACATTGCGCAGGCCGACACCGGTGAAGCGGTTGATGCCGAGCGAGATCTCCGCCGTGCGCCTGTCGAGATTATCGGCCAGTACGCGGATCGATTTCGCGGCATCCGCGACCTCGTTCAGCGCGCTGCGCCCATCGGGACCCGATGCCGTGTTCAGGAAGGACTGCGCACCCTTCAGCACACCCTCGACCTGATCCGCGGCGCGGTTGAGCTTCTCGGTGATCGAAGCGACGTTATTGACCGCCTTCTGCGTATCGGCGCTGGAATTGCCGAGCGCGGCGGTGAACTTGTCGACGTTGTCCACGATCTCGGTGATCTTCCGGCGATCGACCGACTTCACCACTTCGGTCAGCTCTTCGCTGAGCGCCTGAAGCTTCTGCGAGAGCGGCTGGATCGTCTCGGCGATGCTGCCGAAGCTCGCCATGAGCTTGTCCACGGCGCCGGAATTGTTTCCGAGAGCCTCGGAGAATTTCTCGATATTGCGGACGGTGTTGTTGATCGGGCCGGTGTTCTGCTTGATCAGCCCATCCAGCGAACCGAGCATGCCATCGGCCTTTTGCGCGACGTTGCGCACGGTCTCGAGAATGTCCTGCAATTCGGACCGTTCGGCGATGATCGTCGGCATCGGCTCGCCGGGCTTAGCCTCCAAAGGCGGCGCATCGGGGTCACCGCCGATGAGTTGCAGCGCGACGACGCCGGCCAAGCCTTGCGCCTCGATGCGGGCGCGGGTGTCGATGCGGATCGGCGTGGTGGCATTGACCTGGATGACCGCGAAGATGCGGCGCGGATCGTCCGGCTGCAGCTCGATCGTCGTCACTTCACCGACCCGCAGGCCGTTGAACAGAACGCTGGAGCCGCGGCCCAGCCCGGTGACGGAGCCGACGAAGATGACGCGGACATTCTCCCGCTTTCCGGAGCCGCCGCTGTTGAACCAGAAGACGAAGCCGAAAGCCGCCGCGAGGACAGCGAGGGTGAAAAGTCCGACGAGAGCGTAATTTGCGCGCGATTCCATGGGTTAGCCGTTCTGCTCCCGTTTCCCGGACGGTTTCCGGGCCGTCGCTCGCTCACCACCGAAATAGGCTTTCAGCCAGGGATGATCGGACTGCACCATCGTTTCAAGAGATCCGACCGCGATGACCTTCCTGTCGGCCAAGGCGGCAATGCGATCGCAGGCGTCGTAGAGGCTGTCGAGGTCATGGGTGACCATGAAGACCGTCAACCCCAGCGTCTGCTTCAACGTCATGATCAAGGCATCGAAATCGGCCGCGCCGATCGGATCGAGGCCCGAGGTCGGCTCGTCGAGGAAGACGATCTCGGGGTCGAGCGCCAGCGCACGGGCGAGCGCAGCCCGCTTGATCATTCCGCCCGACAATTCGGAGGGTGATTTGTCCGCCGCATCCGGCGGCAGCCCGACGAGATCGAGCTTCACCATCGCCAGTTCGTCGAGCAGGCCGGGCGACAGGTCGAGGTACTCCCGCATCGGCACCTGGATGTTCTGCTTGACGCTCAAAGCAGAAAACAGCGCACCCTGCTGGAACATCACGCCGAAACGACGCTCGAGCGCCCGCCTCTGCGCGCCCTTGAGCTCGTCGACATTCTCGCCGAAGACTTCGATGGTGCCGCGCTGCTTTTGCACGAGGCCGAGGATCGTGCGCGTCAGCACCGATTTACCCTGACCGGAGCCGCCGACGAAGCCGAGGATCTCGCCGCGCTTCACGTCTAGGTCCAGCCCGTCCATGATGACCTTGTCGCCGAACGCGACCTTGAGATCGCGCACGCGGATCACAACGTCGTCCTGATCCTCGTCGGTCTCATGGTCCTGGGACAGATGCTGCTCCTGCGTTGCCATGTTCAAAACGAAATCGAGGAAAAGAACATGGCGAACAGGGCGTCCACGACGATCACCATGAAAATCGCCTTCACCACCGAGGCCGTGACCTGACGCCCGAGCGACTCGGCCGAGCCCTTGACCGCGAGGCCCTCGATCGAAGCGATCAGGCCGATCACGAAGGCCATGAACGGCGCTTTGATGAGGCCGACGGCGAAATGCTTCCAGGTGATGACCGATTGCAGCCGCGCCAGGAACGTGTCCATCCCGATGCCGCCATAGAGCCAGGAGACAAGCGCGGACCCCGTCAATCCCGACATGGCGGAGATGAAGGTGAGGATCGGCAGCGAGATCACCAGCGCGAGGATGCGCGGCACGATCAGCACCTCGATCGGGTCCAGCCCCATCACGCGCAAGGCGTCGACCTCCTCGCGCATCTTCATCGAGCCGATCTCGGCGGTGATGGCGGAGCCGGAGCGCCCCGCGATCATGATCGAGGTCAACAGCACGGCAAGCTCGCGCAGGATCAGGATGCCGGTGAGATTGACAACGAAGGCCGTCGCGCCGAACTGCTGAAGCTGGAAGATGCCCTGCTGGGCGACGATGCAGCCGACCAGGAACGAGATCAGCATGATGATCGGCGCGCCATTGAAGGCGATCAGCTCGATCTGGTTGATCATCGAAGGGCCGCGGAACTTGCGTGGCCCGACGACCACCGCACCGGAGCCGACGACGACCTCGCCCAGGAACATCGAACCGCCGACCAAGTCGCGACCGAAGCTCACGACGGCCTCGCCGACATTGGCGAGCAGGCCGATGACGCTGATATGTTCGTGCCGGCTGTGCTCGTCCTCGTCATGAACCTTCACCTCCGACAGGAGCAGCTCGTGCTCGCGGCGGTTGCTGACGATCTCGACCTGGCCACCCTCGCGCTCCTGGCGCGATTTCAGGCGGTTGAGGACATAGGCGCCCAGCGTGTCCAGCCGGGAGACGTCGGACAGGTCCAGCCGCGCCTGCTTGCCGGAGGACATGCGGCCGACGATCTCGTCGATGAGCTTTTCCAGCCGTGGAGCGCGATCCGCGCTCCACGAGCCCGCCAGCGCCACAGCCAGCGTTCCGCCATCGTCCCGAAAGATCGCCTGCGGCTCGGCGGCGTCAGCGCTCGGCATATGCCCGTGGTATCCCTCGCCGAAGCCAAAGGCGGCTGAAAGCCAAGCCTTGACCTCGCATTTCCATCGAATCCCCGCCCCTTCGCCCTGTATCGGCGGGGGCGTGGCGCTTGGCAAGCCGCATGGCTGCCCGAAGGGCAGTTACCGCCCTACCGTTGCCCAACCGCCATATCGCCAGGGGCACGCCCGGCCGGGCATCACCGCGCCAAGGCAGCAATTCCTTAAACAATCGTCGCGCAGGCTCGCTTTACAGATGAATTTCCGGCCGCTGATTCGGCCGGCCTTGCGAAAGCAACCCGGTCATGAGCGATGCCCGCTCCCTGACGCCGCTCAGTCAGGCGGATTTCGAGGCGATCGAAGCCGCCGTGCTGGAAACCGCGCGCGGTCGCTGGTTCATGGCCGAATACGCCAAGCGCAACCGACAAGCCGACACCCAGCAATTGCTCACTGCAATCGGCCGGATCGAGCGCGTCGTCGGTCTCGGTGTGCAGGAGACCTCCCGCGAGTCGAACATCCTCGAAGCCGCGGCGCTGATCGGCGATTTGCGAGCCGACCTCGAACGCATGAGCGGGCGGGCCGATGATCGCTCATCGGGCCTCGCTGCCCGCATCGAGGTCGCAGCCGGCGTGATCGTGGCCGCCACCGAAGCCATGCAGGAGGTGGCCTGGACGCTGCGTGAAGCGGGCGCGGAAGAAGCGCTCTGCGATACGCTGGACCGCCGCTCGGCCGAGATTTCCGGCGCGGTCGGCGCGATCGACGGCGTCGTGCAGCGCATCGACAAGATCTCCGACACCATCGCCATGCTCGACTCGAGCCTGCGGGCGTTCGGCGAAGCCTCTTACGCGCCGACGACCAACTTTTTCGAGTTCGAGGATCTCCCGGCGCGAAAGCCGTCTCCGGCGTCGGCCTTGCACGACCTTCCATCGGCCGACTTCGCACAGCCGACGATCGATCGGGTGGAGGCGCAGGAGGCACCGACGCGCATCGACGATCTCGCTCCCGCCGAGCGGCGCATCACGACGGTTGCATTTCTGGACGACGATCTCGTCTTTGCCGAACCCGGCATGCCGGTCGCGGCCCAAGCCGGCGCCATGACCGGCCGATCGGAAGCGGGATTGCGCGATCTCGACGCCATGCCGGCCGATCGCAAGCTCGCCTATTTCGCCTGAAAGCCGGCGCCGCGCGCTTCGACACGCCACGCGAGCGTGCGGAAGGCTTCACAAATCCGAACTGGCCAGTCGTGCTTCTCAGGGCAAGAATGCGCTTCCATCGCATGGAGCCGCCATGAAGCTCGAACTCCTTCGCAATGCGACGCTAAAGCTGGATTACGCGGGCAGGGTCTTCCTGATCGATCCGGATTTCGGCGCGCCGTCCAGCCGCCGCTCCTTCACGGGGCGAGCGCAGAACCCGATGGTGCCACTGCCTCAGCCGGTCGAGACGATCCTTGCAGGCGTCGACACGGTCATCGTCTCGCACCTTCATGCCGACCATTTCGACGATGAAGCGAAGCAGGCGCTGCCGAAGGGTCTGCCGGTGATCTGCCAACCGGGCCAGGAGGATGCCATTGCGCAGGCGGGCTTTGCCGCGGTGACGCCGATCGAATGCTTCGTGAGGCTCGGCGCGAGCGTGCTGAAACGACATCCGGCCCAACACGGGACCGGCGCGGTGGTCGAGACGATGGGCCCCGTGATGGGCCTGAGCTTCGAGGCGCCGGGCGAGCCGACCTTGTACTGGTGCGGCGACAGCGTGCTCTATCCGCCGCTGCGTGATGCCATCGCGGCGATGCGGCCCGACATCATCGTCACGCATTCAGGCGGAGCGCTTTGGGACGGGACGCCGATCATCATGGACGCGGCCCAGACGATCGAACTGGCGCGCGCCTTTCCGGAAGCCACGGTGATCGCCACGCATATGGAAGCGCTCGACCATTGCACGGTGAGCCGCGCCGATCTTCGCAGCGCGGCGGATGTAAGCGGGATCGACGCAAGGCGCCTGCTGATCCCGGCCGATGGCGAGACGCTGGCGATCACCGCGCCCGCCGGGCGTTGAGGCTCAGCGCAGCAGGCCCCAGGCCTTCACGAAGAAATCCGGCGCGCCGAAATTGCCGGATTTAAGCGCCACGACCAACTCAGGCCCATCGACTACCCGCGTCCAGGGCACACCGGGATCGATTTCCGGGCCGATCTCCAGCGTGCGGATGCTCAAACCTAGCACGACAGCACCCGAGGTTTCGCCGCCGGCGATCAGCAGGCGCGAGACGCCCCCCTCCGCCAGCCGCCGAGCGATCTCGGCAAAGGCATCCTCGACGATGCTGCCGGCTTTATCGCGGCCAAGTTTGTCCTGTACCGCCGACACCTCGGCCGGATCGTCGCTCGAATAAAGCAGGAAAGGCGCGTCGGCCGGTTGATCCAGCGCCCATTGCGCCAAACCTGCCGCGTCCTGCGTGCCATCGGCCAGCGCCAGCGGATCGACCTTGAGGGCGGGATAACCGGCGGCGAGCGCCGTTTTGATCTGTCCGCGCGTGGCGGCGGAGCAGCTTCCGGAGATGATGCCGGCTCGACCGGGCGGCGCCGTCAACTGTTCGGGGCCGGCGCGTTCCGGCAGCAATCCCGCCCTGCGGAAATTCTGCGGCAGGCCCATGGCGATCCCGGAACCGCCGGTCAGTAGGACATGCTCGGAGACGGCGTGGCCGAGCGTCATCAGGTCTTCATTGGTCAGCGCGTCGGTGACGGCATACCGAATCCCTTCGGCCTGAAGCTTGGCGAAACGCGCCTTCACCGAAGCGGGGCCGCCGAGCACGATGGCGTAGTCTACGAGCCCGACCGGGCCCTTCATCTGCGCGCCCATCAGCCGCATCAGATTTGAATCCCGCATCGGCGTCAGCGGGTGGTCCTTCATCGTGCTCTCATGCAACGGCACCGCACCGGCAAAAAGGTAACCCTGGTAGATCGAGCGGCCATTGGCCGGAAAAGCCGGGCAGACGATGGCGAAGTCGGTGCCGAGCCGCTGCATCAGCGCGTCCGCGACTGGACCGATATTCCCTTCGGCCGTCGAATCGAAGGTGGAGCAGTATTTGAATAGGATCTGGCGGGCGCCCGAGGCCAGCAGCGCCTCGCAGGCGGCCAGAGAATCCGCGACCGCCTCCGCGACCGGAGTGGTGCGGGATTTCAGTGCGGCGACGATCGCGTCGGCCTCCGGCAGCGCCGCACCCGTGGCCGGGACGCCGATGACCTGCACGGTGCGCATCCCGGCCCGGTTCAGCATCAGCGCCACATCGGTCGCGCCCGTCATGTCGTCGGCGATTACGCCCAGCAGCATTCGTCTTGTCCTTGTGCCCGGCTCATCGCGCCGTCCTCTTGCAGCCTAGCCCGCTCGCGCAGCGCAACCAAATCGAGCGGCCTGCCCAAAAGGCGGGCGATCACGATGCGTGATTTGATGCGGGTAACGGTCGACTGAAACGCGAAGTTGAGTCAACTTGGTCCCGGGAGGAACGATTTCAGGAGCCGCAGGCACGCTTGCCCGCATTGAAAAGGGCCCGTTTCGTTCCATGGTTCGTCGGAGGACAAGGCATGAAGGTCGCTCGCATTCTGGGATCAGTCGCCGCGCTCGCGCTGGCGACGGCGCTGCATCTCGGCCCCGCCGCGGCGCAATCGCCCACGACCCTGCGGATCGGCCTGCAGGAGGACCCCGATGTGCTCGATCCTCACAAGGCGCGCACCTTCGTGGGGCGCATCGTCTTCATGGGGCTCTGCGACAAGCTGCTCGACATCACGCCCGAGCTGAAGCCGGTGCCACGCCTGGCGACCGAGTGGAGCTTCTCGCAGGACGGGCTGACGCTGACGATGAAGCTGCGCAGCGATGCCAAATTCCATGACGGCGAGCCCTTCAACGCGGAGGCTGCCAAGGCCAATCTCGAACGCGCCCGCACCCTGCCCGACTCGCTCCGGAAATCCGAACTCGCCTCCGTCGACACCGTCGAGGCGCCCGACGCCACCACGCTCATCCTCAAGCTGAAGCGCCCCGACGCGACGCTGATCTCGCAGCTGACCGACCGCGCCGGCATGATGCTTTCGCCCAAGACGCTCGGTGGCGATGTCGGCGCCAAGCCCGTCTGCTCCGGCCCCTACAAATTTGTCGAGCGCGTGCAGAACGACCGCATCGTGCTGGAGAAATTCAAGGAGCATTGGGAAGCCGACAAATACGGTTTCGACCGGGTGATCTACCGCTCGATTCCCGACACCACCGTGCGGCTGGCCAATCTGCGTTCGGGCGAACTCGACCTGCTGGAGCGGCTGGCGCCGGCCGACGTCAAATCGGCTCAGGCCGATAGCTCGCTGAAGGTGTTGAGCATGCCGAACCTCGGCTATCAGGGCATCACCATCAACACCAATAATGGCGACGCGGCGAAACAGCCGATGGGCCAGGACAAGCGCGTCCGGCAGGCCTTCTCGCTCTCGATCGACCGCAAGGTGCTGAGCCAGGTGGTGTTCGAGGGGCTCTATGCGCCGATGAACCAGCCCTTCAACCCCGGCAACGAATTCGTCGACAACGCCTTCCCGGTGCCAGAGCGTGATGTCGCCAAGGCCAAGGCGCTGCTGAAGGAAGCGGGCCAGTCCAAGGTCTCGGTCGAGCTCTTCGTCACCAACAATCCTGTCGATACGCAGGTCGGGCAGGTGGTGCAGTCGATGGCGCAGGAGGCCGGCATCGACGTCCAGCTGCGTTCGACGGAATTCGCAAGCCAGCTGCGCGACCAGCAGCAGGGCAAGTTCCAGATGAGCCGCATCGGCTGGTCGGGCCGCACCGACCCGGACGGCAACATCCATCCCTTCGCGACCAGCAAGGGCAACCAGAACGACGGCAAATATTCCAATCCGAAGGTGGACGCCCTGCTCGACGAGGCCCGCACGATCTACGATCCAGCCGAGCGCAAGAAGCGCTACGACGCCGCCCAAGTGATCCTCCAGGACGAGCTGCCGATCGTCTATCTCTACAACCAAACGGTCTTCTTCGCCCTGCGCTCCAACCTCGACGGCTTCGTGATCAATCCGGACGGGCTGATCCGGCTGGCCGGGCTGAAGCGGAAGTGAGGAGGTTGCAGCCTCGTCCGTCATTGCGAGCGCAGCGAAGCAATCCAGGGAGACGTGGAGCTCTGCCGCCTCTGGATTGCTTCGTCGCTGTCGCTCATCGCAATGACGACGCGACGCTTTCCGCCAAAGGGGCACCGGCCCCATGACGACGCTCATCCTGCGCCGCATCCTGATCGCGATCCCGACGCTGCTGCTGGTGTCGCTGATGGTGTTCGCGCTGCAGCGCGCGCTGCCGGGCGATCCGTTTCTGGTGATCGCCGGCGAGGAGCGCGATCCCGAGGTGATCGCAAGGCTGCGCGAGCTTTACCGGATGAACGACCCTGTCGTGGTGCAGTTCTTCGCCTGGCTCGGCCAGGTTCTGCAGGGCGATTTCGGCCGCTCACTGCGCACCGGCGAGCCGGTGCTGCACCTCATCCTACAAAAGCTGCCGGTGACGATGCAGCTTGCGACCGCGTCGATCCTCGTCGCGATCACCATCGGCATTCCCGTCGGCATTCTCGCGGCGCGCTACAAGGGGACGGCGGTCGACTATTCAGCCAGCGCTCTGGCATTGTCGGGGCTCTCGATCCCCAATTTCTGGTTCGGGATCATGCTGATCCTGCTGGTCTCGGTGCATCTCAAATGGCTGCCGGCCTCAGGCTATGAATCGATCTTCGTCCAACCCTGGGAGGCAATCAAAAGGCTGATCCTGCCGGCCTTCGTGCTCGGCAACGGGCTCGCGGCCTTCCTGATGCGCCACACCCGCTCGGCCATGCTGGAGGTGCTGCGCTCCGATTATGTCCGCACCGCCCGCGCCAAGGGGCTCGACGAGAATACGGTCGTCAACCGCCATGCGCTGCGCAACGCGCTGGTGCCGATCATCACGCTGACGACGCTGCTCTTCGGCGAATTGCTGGCGGGCGCGGTTCTGACCGAGCAGGTCTTCACCATCCCCGGCTTCGGCAAGCTGATCGTGGACGCGGTGTTCAACCGCGATTACGGCGTCGTGCAGGGCGTGGTGCTTTGCACCGCAATCGGCTTCATCGTGATGAACCTGATCGCCGACGTGCTCTACATCGTGGTCAATCCGCGGCTGAGAGCCGGCTGATGGCCTCGCTCGATTCCCTCTCCTCTGCCCCGGCGAGCGCCCTCACGGCGAGGCCCGGTGTGTTGACCCGCCTTCTCCGCAATAAATCCGCGCTAATCGGCGGCACCGTCGTGCTGGTCTTCGTGCTGATGGCGGTATTTGCGCCGCTGCTGCCGCTGGCGGACCCGTTCAAGTCGAATTTCCTGGCGATCCGCAAGCCGCCTTCCGAACTCTACTGGTTCGGCACGGACGAATTGGGCCGCGATCAGGTCTCGCGGTTATTCTTCGGGGCGCGCGCCTCGCTGCTCGCCGGCATCGTCTCGGTGCTGATCGCGCTGTCGATCGGCATCCCGTTCGGGCTGCTCGCCGGCTGGTATGGCGGTTGGATCGACATCGCGATTTCGCGCGTCACCGAGGCCATGCTGGCCTGCCCCTTCCTGATCCTCGCCATCGCCTTTGCCGCCGTGCTCGGGCCCTCGCTCACCAATGCGATGATCGCGATCGGATTGTCGGCCGTACCGATCTTCATCAGGCTCGTGCGCGGGCAGGTGATGAGCGTGAAGGCGGAGGATTTCGTCGAGGGCGCGCGGGCGGTCGGCGCGCGCGATCTGCGCCTGATGTTTCGCCATGTGCTGCCCAACACCCTGTCCCCCATCGTGGTGCAGTCGACATTGTTCATGGCGCAGGCGATCATCCTCGAAGCCGCCCTCTCCTTCCTCGGCCTCGGCCAGCAGCCGCCGGCGCCCTCCTGGGGCCAGATGCTGAACGTCGCCAAGAACTTCATGGAGCAGGCGCCGTGGATGTCGGTGGCGCCGGGCGTTTGCATCTTCCTCTGCGTGCTGGGCTTCAACCTGCTCGGCGACGGCCTGCGCGACGCGCTCGATCCAAAAGAAAACTAGGCCTCCAAGGATACGCTCATGTTCACCACCCGCCCCGAGATTCTCGGCACCTTCGGCGTCGTCACCTCGACGCATTGGCTCGCGACTGCGTCGGGCATGGCGATGCTGGAAAAGGGCGGCAACGCCTTCGATGCCTGCGCCGCCGCCGCCTTCGTGCTGCAGGTCGTCGAGCCGCATCTGGTCGGCCCAGCCGGCGACATGCCCGCCATTTTCTACTCGGCCGAGACGAAGAAGGTCGAGGTGCTCTGCGCGCAGGGGCCAGCGCCGCAGGCGGCGACCATCGCGGCCTACAAGGATCTGGGCCTCGACCTCATTCCGGGCTCCGGGCTGCTGGCGACGGTCGTGCCCGGCGCCTTCGGCGGCTGGATGACGCTGCTGCGCGACCATGGCCGCCTGACGCTTCGCGAGGTGTTGGAGCCGGCGATCGGCTATTTCGAGAACGGGCACCCGATGCTGCCACGCGTCTCGGATTCGATCCGCGAGCTGACCGACCTCTTCACCGGCGAATGGCCGACCTCGGGCGCGGTCTATCTGCCCGGCGGCAACGCTCCCGAAGCCCGCAAACTCTTCGCCAACAAGGCCGCAGCCGCCACCTATCGCCGCATCCTCGATGAGGCGGAAGCGGCCGGCTCGGACAGGCAGGAGCAAATCCAGGCCGCCAATGACGCCTGGTACAAGGGCTTCGTCGCCGAGGCGATGGACCGTTTCTGCCGCACGCAGGAGGTGATGGATTCGTCCGGCCGGCGCCATAAAGGCCTGCTCACCGCCGACGACATGGCCCGCTGGCAGCCGACCTATGAGGCACCGGCCTCGGTGCGTTATCACGACTGGGAGGTCCACAAGATCGGCCCCTGGGGCCAGGGCCCGGTCTTCCTGCAGACGCTCAAGATCCTCGAAGGCATCGACATCGCCGGGATGGGACCGGCGAGCCCCGAATTCGTGCACCACGTCACCGAGGCGATGAAGCTCGCCTTCGCCGACCGCGAGGCCTATTACGGCGACCCCGATTTCGTGAACGTGCCGCTGGCGACGTTGCTCTCGGACGATTACGCCGCCGGGCGCCGAAGCCTGATCGGCGAGCAGGCTTCGCTCGAACTGCGCCCCGGCGCCCTGCCCGGCTTCGAGGCCCAGGTGGCGCAGACGTTGAAGGCGCTGGGTGCGATCGCGCAGCCCGCGGCCGGCAGCGCGAGTGTCGGCGAGCCGACCATGGCGTCCATGGTCGCGGCCGGCCGCAAGGGCGACACGGTCCATATCGACGTCATCGACAAATGGGGCAACATGATCGCGGCGACGCCGTCCGGCGGCTGGCTGCAATCCTCGCCTGTCATTCCGGAACTCGGCTTCCCGCTGAATTCGCGGGCGCAGATGTTCTGGCTGGAAGAGGGCCTGCCGGCCTCGCTGGCGCCGGGCAAACGCCCGCGCACGACGCTGACACCGACCATCGCTTTCGAGAACGGCAAGCCGCGGCTCGCCTTCGGCACGCCGGGCGGCGATCAGCAGGAGCAATGGCAGCTCGGGCTGTTCCTGCGACGGGTCCATCACGGGCTCAACCTGCAGGAGGCGATCGATCTGCCGCTGTTCCACACGCAGCATTTCCCCTCCTCCTTCTATCCCCGGACGTCGCGGCCGGGCCATCTCATGGTCGAGGAAACGATCGGCGCGCCTGCGATCATGGAGCTGGAGCGGCGCGGCCACCGCATCGAAAAGGCTCCGGCCTGGACGGTGGGACGGCTGACGGCGGCGGAACGCGGCGACGACGGCCTCTTGCGCGCCGCCGCGACGCCGCGTCTGATGCAGGCCTATGCGGCGGGGCGGTAGGCTGCCGCTCATCCTTTAACCCTCATCCTGAGGAGCCGCGAAGCGGCGTCTCGAAGATGTTTCAGGAGGCTCCGGAACCATCTGGAGCATCCTTCGAGACGCGCCTGCGGCGCTCCTCAGGATGAGGGCTCGCATGTTATGGAGGACGGAAGATCATGACCTGGTCCATCGTCGCGCGTGATGCTGCGACCGGCGCTTTTGGCGTCGCGGTTTCCACCTGTGCCTTTGCCGTCGGTGCGCGCGTGCCATTCGGCGGCGGGCGCATCGGCGCGATCGCGACGCAGGCTTTCGTCAATCCGCTCTACGGCATCGACGGTCTCAGGCTTTTGCAGGAGGGCCGCTCGGCGCTGGAGATCGTCGCGACGCTGACGGCGGCAGATGAGGGCCGCGCCCATCGCCAACTTCATGTCATCGACCGCGAGGGCAAGATCGCGGCCCATACCGGCTCGGCCTGCATCGACTGGTGCGGCGCGGTGGACGGGCCGCAGGTTTCGGTCGCCGGCAACATGCTTGCCGGCCCCGAGGTGGTCCAGGAGACGCTGAAGGCCTATGTCGCGGCCTCCGGCCTCGATTTCGACGAGCGGCTGCTCGTGGCGCTGGAAGCCGGTGAAAAAGCCGGAGGCGACAAGCGCGGCAGGCAATCGGCCGCGATCAGAATCTGGAACGGCGAACCAGCGCCCAGCCTCGATATCCGCATCGACGACCACACCGACCCGTTGAGCGAGTTGCGCCGGCTCTGGCGCGTCGCGCATCAGCGCTCGGTGCCGTTCCAACAGGCCTCGCCCTCGCGCGCCCGGCCGGCCGGCGTCACCGACCGGGCCGAGCTCGACCGGCTCTGCGCGGAGTACGCGGCGGGCTGGAACGCGCGGCATCCGGAATGAGCGTGAAACCCCTCTCCTGTAAGGAGAGGGGTAGGGGTGAGGTGTCGGCCCCTGGACCAGTCCGGCGCCCCCCTCACCTCGTCAGCGGTCAGGTCTCAGCTAAAGCTTCCAACGGCCTACACCTCTCCCTGCCCTCTCCTTACAGGAGAGGGTTCTCAGCCCCCGCGCTTCTCAGGTCAGCTTGCCGCGCGCCGCAACCGGCAATTCGCCAATCAGCTTGTTGCCACGTACGGTGACCAGCCGGTCGACCATATTGACGACCACGCAGACATGGTTCGGCACCACGCGCACGATCTCGCCGACCACCGGCCGCTCGTTCGAGGCCGAGAGGTCGAGGAAGCCATGCTCCTCGGCGAACTGGGCGATTTTCGCGGACGGATATTCCAGGATCAGCCCATGGCCTTCGAGGCCGCCGCTATCGCTGGTCAGGGTCTTCGAGCCTGAATCGAGGATGCCTCGCTCAGCGCCGGCGCGACTGACCACCGTCGCGTAGACGGTCAGCGCGCAGTCTTCGAGCGTGGCAACGCCGGCCGCCATCTGCATGCGGTCGTTGAAGATCGAGGTGCCCGAGCGATGCTCGGTCGATCCCTTGAGCTTGCCGATGTTCGGCAGGTTGGGCGATCCGCCGGTGGAGACAATGCCCGCCTCCAGACCCGCGTCGCGCAAGCCGGCATTGGCCGTGTCGAGGAAGATCTGCGTGCGCTCCCAACCGTCTTCCGGCGGGTACATCAGGAAGCCCGCGAAGGTCAGTCCCGGCGAGGCTGCGATCATCTTCGCCAGTTCGACGGCCTCGTTCGGCGTCTCCACCCCGGCGCGCCTACGGCCGGTGTCACATTCGACGACGACTTCGAGGTTACGCCCGGCAATCTCTGCGGCGCGCGGCAGGCCGGAGATGGTGACGGGGTTGTCGGCGGCGACGATCATCCGCGCGCGACGCTGGAGCGCGCCCAGGCGACCGAGCTTCTCCTCGCCCAGGATATTGTAGCTGATCATGATGTCGTCGATGCCGCCATCGGCCATCACCTCGGCCTCGCCGAGCTTCTGGCAAGTGATGCCGCGTGCGCCGGCCTCGATCTGCATCCGTGCCAAAACCGGCGATTTATGCGTCTTGATATGCGGGCGGTTGGCGATGCCGGCGGCGTCGCAGGTCGCCTGCAGCCGGGCGATGTTGGCCTCCACGACATCGAGATCGATCACAACAGCGGGTGTGCCGTAGACCCGCGCGATCTCGGCGGCGAGCGGCGTCGCGGCCTTCTGGTCGAGCGCCGGCGAGGTGGTCGCGGTGACGCTCATAACAACACCCTCACGATCGCTTCGATTTCGACGGTCATGTTGTTGGGCAGCGAGCCCATGCCGACGGCCGAGCGGGCATGACGGCCGCGCTCGCCCAGCACCGCGACGAAGAGATCCGAGCAGCCATTGATGACCTTGGGCTGGTCGGCGAAATCAGGCGCGCCATTGACCATGCCGAGCAGCTTCACCACTTCGACCTTGTCGAGCGAGCCGGTTGCCTTCTTCATCGCCGCAAGCAGGCCAAGCCCGGTCTGTCTGGCGTGCTCATAGGCTTCCTCAATGGTGACATCCTTGCCGACCTTGCCGGTCGGATAGGTGCCGTCCGCACGCTTGGGGCCCTGTCCCGAGAGATAGAGCATGTCGCCGACCTGCTTGAAGCTGACATAGGTCGCGACCGGCGACGGCACCTCCGGCAGCGTCAGCCCCAGTTCCTTCAGCCTGTCCTCGGCGCTCATGATCGTTTCCTCCAGCTCGGGGCTCGTATCGGCCCCGCAAAATCGTTCAGACCAGGTCGCGGCGCATGTAGCAGGCCGCGTCGTCATAGGTCGCGAGCTTTTCGGCCAAGGCCGGTTCGGTGATCACGGCAAAGCCGTGCCGTCGCCAGAAACCCGCCGAGCCGTTCACCGCCACCAGGGTGAGGCTGCGACAGCCTTCGCGTATGGCCCGCTCCATCATTTCGGCGACGATCGCGCGGGCTGCGCCGGTTCCACGAGCGGCCGGAAGCAAGGCGAGATCATGCAGGTACCAGTTCGTTCCGTCTTTCGGCACCGCGCCGAGCAGGCTGTTCAACGCGGGGATTTGGCCTGCCGGCCAGGGGTGGCTGACAAGGTAACCGTGTAGCGAGCCGCCCTGCCCCACCAGCACATGACAACCCTCCGGAGCTAGCCGCAACCGCTCGGCGACCACCGCCTCATCCTCTGGGTAGGCCGGATGCACCTCAGCAGCGATGCGCATCACAGCCGGCAGGTCGGCTGCGGTCGTCGGGTGCCAGCTTGCCTCAAGCGCGTCATGCTCGGGCCTGACCCGGGCATCTCCAGCCGAAAGAGGCTCCGGTGCCATCGCGGCCTGAGATTCTCGGGTCGAAGCGTTGCTTCGCCCGAGAATGACGCGCTGGTCTGCGCCCAATCAGGCCGCCGCCTTCGGGAACTGGTTGTCCTCGCGCGAGTGCCACCACTTGCCCTTGAGCACGACGCCTTCTGAGGCGATCTTGCGGTCGCCCATCAGGTGCTCGCCGACGACGTCGACATAGTCGAACTTGCCCTCCTTGACGGTCAGGATCGTGGCGTCGCCGAGCGAGCCGACCCTGAGCGAGCCGTATTCCGGGCGCTTGAGCGCCATCGCCGCATTCACGGTCGAGGCAGCGATAACGTTGCCCAGGCTCATGCCCATGCAGAGGAATTTCGACATCGTCGTGACCTGGTCATAGGCCGGGCCGTCGATGCAGAGCTTGTGCACGTCGGACGAGATCACATCCGGCTCGAAGCCGTTGGCGAGCATGGCGCGCGTCGTCTTGAACGAGAACGAGCCCTTGCCGTGGCCGATGTCGAAGATAACGCCACGCTTGCGGGCGGCGATGACCTCCGGCTTCACCGTGCCCTGCGCGGTCGCCGGCGCATTCGGGAAGGGGCGGAAGGCGTGGGTCAGCACGTCGCCCGGCCGCAGCATGCCGAGGACTTCCTCATAGGATGGCGGCGGATGGTCGATATGGCACATCAGCGGCATGCCGATCTCTTCGGCCACCTGCAGCGCGATGTTCAGCGGCTTGGTGCCCTGATCGCCCGAGGCATGGAGGCCGACGCGCACCTTGATGCCGACGATCAGGTCGCGGTTCTTGTCGGCGACCTCGGCGCAATCGATCGGGTTCATCAGGCGCATATCGCCGCTCTCGCCGACCATGACGCGGTGGTCGAAGCCGTAGATGCCGGCATGCGAGACGTGGAGATAGGCCAGGATGCGGGCCTGGCTCTGCTCGATGACGTGCTTGCGGAAGCCCGGCCAATTGCCGGGGCCGGCCGAACCGGTATCGACCGAAGTCGTCACGCCCGACAGCCGGCAGAACTCGTCGGCATCGATGCCAAGCGAAGTGCCACCCCAATAGACGTGGGTGTGCAGGTCGATCAGGCCGGGCGTGACGATGTAGCCGCTGACGTCGCGGACCTCCTTTGCACCCTTCAAATCCTTGCCGAAGCCGGAAACCTTGCCGTCGGTGAAGGCGACATCAAGCACGCCGTCATGCTTCTGCGAGGGGTCGATGACGCGACCGCCCTTGAGGATGAGATCATGGGTCATGGCTTCAGGCCTTCGGTGCTCAGACGGGAGAGAGGGCGCCCTTGCGCTCGACGATGAGGCCATAGGCCTGCGGTTCGCGATGCTTGGCGAAATTGAAGGTCGAGTTCTTGTAGCTCTTGCCGAGGTCGAGGTCACAGCGGGCGATGACCAGCTCGTCGCCCTCGGTCACGGCCTGCGCCACCACCTCGCCGGTCGGTGCGATGATGCAGGAGCCGCCGATCTGGTCGACGCCGGCTTCCAGCCCCGCCTTGGCGACACCGACGACCCAGGTCGCGTTCTGATAGGCACCGGCCTGCATCACCAGCTGATTGTGGAAATTACCGAGGCGGTCATGCGCCGGCGCCGGCGGGTTATGCTTGGGCGTGTTGTAGCCGAGCACGATCAGCTCGACATCCTGCAGGCCCATGGAGCGATAGCTTTCCGGCCAGCGGCGATCGTTGCAGATCATCATGCCGATATTGGCGTCCATCGTGTGCCAGACCGGCCAGCCGAGATTGCCCGTTTCGAAATAGCGCTTCTCGAGGTTCTGGAACGGCGCGTCCGGCCGGTGCTCGGGATGGCCCGGCAGATGGATCTTGCGATATTTGCCGACGATGGCACCGGTCTTGTCCACCAGGATCGCGGTGTTGAAGCGACGCTTGCGGCCTTTTTCATGAGCGAGTTCGCAGTAACCGAGATGGAAGCCGATGCCGAGGCGCCGAGCCTCTTCGAACAGCGGAGCGGTCTCGTTCGACGGCATCGCGGCTTCGAAATACGCGTCGATCTCAGCCTCGTCCTCCATCCACCAATGCGGGAAGAAGGCGGTGAGCGCGGCCTCCGGATAGACGATGAGATCGACGCCATGCTCCTTGGCCTGCCGCATCAGCGCGATCATGCGCGCGATCGCGGAGGCCCGGCTTTCATCGCGCTGGATCGGGCCGAGCTGCGCTGCGGCGACGGTCAGGATACGGCTCAAATCACGGGCTCCAGAGGAAAGGCAGTGCCCCGGCAAGCTCGGAGCACGCGGCCATCGCGTCAAGCGGCGGCGATGGATGGCGAGGGTTGCTCTGCCGGCAGGGCTGCGCCTGCTCAGAGCCGCTTGGCGATCCGCGGATCGAGCGAGTCGCGCAGGCCGTCACCGAGCATGTTGACCGCGAGAACGGTGATCGAGAGGAACACCGCCGGGAACAGGATGATGTGCGGCCGGATCTGCCAGAGCGCCCGGCCCTCGGCCATGATGTTGCCCCATGAGGGCGTGGAGGGCGGCACGCCCGCGCCGATGAAGGACAGGATCGCCTCGACGATCATCGCGCTGGCGCAGATATAGGTCGCCTGCACGCTCATCGGCGCAAAGGTGTTGGGCAGGATGTGGCGGAAGATGATGCGCCCGACGCCCGCGCCGTTGGCGACGGCCGCCTCGACATAGGGCTGCTCGCGCAGCGAGAGCACGACGCCTCGGATCAACCGCGCCACGCGCGGGATTTCGGCGACCGTGATGGCGAGGATGACGTTGCCGATCGAGCCGCGCGTCAGCGCCATCAGGGCGATGGCGAGCAGGATCGGCGGGATCGACATCATGCCGTCGATGATGCGCATGATGATGCCGTCCGACCAGCGCACGAAGCCCGCGACGAGGCCGATCGCAAGCCCCACCACCGAGGCGAACACCGCGACGCTGAAGCCGACGACCAGCGAGACGCGCGCGCCGTAGATGACACGGGAATAGACGTCGCGGCCGAGCATGTCGGTGCCGAACCAGTACAGCTCGGAAGGGATGCGGGTGCGCCGCGAAGGGGCGATCGCGGTCGGATCGACCGTGCCGAGCAGCGGGGCTGCGATCGCGATCAGCGCCATCAGCACTAGGAGCCCGCCGCCGATGGCGACGGACGGATGACGGCGCAGATAGCGCAGGAAACGCGCGGTCTGGCCGCGCTGCACAGGCTCCGTTGCGGCGACGAGGGACGGGGCGGAGGCAATGGGAGCGGACATGGTCAATACCGGATCCTCGGATCGACGAGGGTGTAGCTGAGATCGATCAGCAGGTTCACGAGCACGTAGACCAGGCTGAACATCAGCACGACGCCCTGGATGACGGGATAATCGCGCCGCAGGATGGCATCGACGGTGAGCCGGCCGAGACCCGGGATGGCGAAGACGCTCTCGGTCACCACCGCGCCGCCGATCAGGAGCGCTATGCCGATGCCGATGATGGTGACGATCGGGACCGCCGCGTTCTTCAGCGAATGCAGGAAGAGCACGTCCTTCTGCGCCACGCCCTTGGCCTGGGCGGTGCGGACATAGTCCTGCTGCAGCACCTCCAGCATGGTCGCCCGGGTGATGCGGGCGATCAGCGCGATATAGACCAGCCCCAGCGTCACAGAGGGCAGGATCAGGTTCCGGAGCCAGGGCCACAGCCCGTTGGAAATCGGCGTATAACCCTGCACCGGCAGCCATTCGAGCTTCAGCGCGAAGATCCAGGCGAGCAGATAACCGACGACGAAGACCGGCACGGAAAAGCCGAAGACCGCGAAGGCCATGGCCCCCTTGTCGACCCAGCTCCCCGCCTTCCAGGCCGCGATCACGCCCATCGGCACGGCGATCACCACCGCGAAGATCAGCGTCAGGATCATCAGCGACAGCGTCGGTTCGATGCGCTGCTTGATCAGTTCGGTCACGGGAAGATTGGTGAAGATCGACGTGCCGAGATCGCCCTGGACGACGCGCCAGCTCCACTCCCCGAAGCGCACCAGATAGGGCCGGTCGAGGCCGAGGCTGGCGCGGATGCGCTCGACATCAGCGGGGGAAGCCTGGTCGCCCGCGATGATCGCGGCCGGATCGCCCGGCGCCACATACAGCAGCGAGAACACGAAGAGCGCGACGAACGCCATCACCGGAATGGTCGTGATGATGCGCCTGATGACGAAAGCAAGCATGGCAGGCCGATCTCTGTTTGATCCAGGCCGCGGCCCAATGCATCGAGGGCCGCGGTGTTGACTGAGCGACGGGGCACACGCCCCATCGTGGGGAGTGGGTGAGGCCCACCCCCTGCAAGGCCTGGTCAGGCCTTGGCGACGTCCCAGAAAAAGGGCAGCGGGCCGCTGACCACGCCGGACACATTCTTCCGCCAGGCCTGGTAGCTTAGATAGAAGCCCGTCGGCGCATAGACGACGTTTTCCACCGCCGCCTTGTTGAGACGGGCGATCGCGGCCTTCTCCTCGGCCAGATCCTTGGCCTTGAACCAGTTCGTCACCTCGGTCTCGACCGCCGGCACGTTGGGCCAGCCGAACCAGGCCTTGTCGCCATTGGCGCGGATCGCGGTGTAGGAGGCCGGGTTCACGCAGTCGGCGCCGGCATGCCAAGTGTGGAACATGCTCCATCCGCCTTGGTCCGGCGGCGTCTTCTGGGCGCGGCGCGCACCGACCGTACCCCAGTCGGTGGCGACGAAATCGACCTTCATGCCGATGCTCTTGAGCAGTTCGGCGGTGACGTCGCCCATCGACTTGGTCGGCGCCATGTCCTGCGCCACGACGCAGACCACCGGCTCGCCCTTATAGCCGGATTCGGCCAGCAGCTTCTTGGCGGCCGCGACGTTGCGCTGCTTCAGCATGTCGCCGCCCTCCTCGGTGTAGAGCGGGGTGCCGGGCGTGAAGAAACCGGGCAGCGCCTTCCAGAGCTTGTCGTCGTCGCCGACGACGGCGCGCATGTAGTCTTCCTGGTTCAGCGCGGTCAGCACGGCCTGACGCACCTTCAGATTGTTGAAGGGCGGGAACAGGTGGTTCATGCGGAAGGCGCCGATATTGCCGAGCGGATCGCCGATATCGACGTTAATGTCCTTGTGGGCACGCAGGGTCGGCACGAGGTCGGCAAGCGGGGTCTCCCACCAATCGACCTCGCCATTCTGGAGCGCGGCGGCAGCGGTCGCGGCATCGGGGATGATGACCCACTCGATGCGGTCGACGAGGATGTTCTTGCCGCCGGCGAGCCAATCGGCCTTTTCGGTGCGCGGCTTGTAATCGGCGAATTTCTCGAAGACCGCCTTGGCGCCGGGCACCCAGTCGCTCTTCAGGAACTTCATCGGCCCGGAGCCGACATATTCGGTGATCTGGGTGAAGGGATCGGTCTTGGCGATGCGCTCCGGCATAATGAAGGTGCAGGGCGCGTTGGTCTTGGCCATCGCCAGCAGCATCTTCGGATAAGGCTCCTTCAAAACCCATTTCCAGGTGAGATCGTCGACCGGCGACAGCTCGACTTGGATCGCGCGCAGCATCAGGCCCATCGGATCGCGGGCCGACCAGCGCACGAGGCTGGCGACCACGTCCTTCGAGGTCACCGGCGAACCGTCATGGAATTTCAGGCCGGAGCGCAGCTTGAAGGTCCAGGTCAGGCCGTCGGAGGAAACCTCTTCCGCCTCGACCATCTGGCGCTGCGGCTGGAACTTGGAATCGACGCCGTAGAGCGTGTCCCAGACCAGCGCGGCTGCGTTTCGGACGACATATTGCGTTCCCCATATGGGGTCGAAATTGGCGAGGTTGGCCTGCGGCACGAAGCGCAGGGTCTTGGCCGGCGACTGCGCCAGGGCCGGCATCGCCAGCCCGCCGGACGCTGCCGCCAGACCTGCACCCGTCGCGGATTTCAGAAACGTCCTGCGGTCCATGACTCACTCCCCTGAAGCGGCTACCTCTAGGCGGGCGGCCTTGGCGCGAGTTTGGGCAGAAATTCAGCTGCTGACAACACGCCAAAACGGCCCGCCTGGGCCTGCGGCTCGTGTGCACGGTTCATGCCAAGCAACGAAGCCGTGGTGAAAGGGCTAGCAACCCGACGACGTCGCGCAAATCTGCGCCTTAAAACGGCAAAAGCCGCAAAACAGAGTTTTAAACCGATTTGATCGGCTCGCTGACCCGCGCGAACGGCCGGGCCTGCTCGAAGGCCGCCGCCGCGCGCAAAACCAGCGCGTCCTTGCCGAAGGCGCCGACGATCTGAAGCCCTGCCGGCAGCCCTGCGGAGGTCAATCCGCACGGTACGGAGACAGCCGGCTGCTGCGTGATGTTGAAGGGGTATGTGAACGGCGTCCAGCGCGTCCAGTCGTCACCATAGGCGCCGTGTTCCGGCGTATTGCGACCGACCGCGAAGGCTGGCAGTGGCAGGGTCGGCGTCAGCAGCAGGTCGTATCTCGCGTGGAAGCGAGCCATGCGCAAAGCCAGCGCGTTGCGCTCGTTCAGCAAAGCCTCGACATAGGCCGAACCGGGGATGGCTTCGCCGATTTCCGCGACGGCGACGAGGCCGGGGTCCATCTTTTCGCGCGCCGCCGGATCGATGCCGCGCAGCGCCAAGGCGGCACCGGATGCCCACAAGGTCATCAGGGTCTCGATCGGATCGTCGAAGCCGGGCTCGGCTTCCTCCACGATGGCGCCGAGTTCGGTGAAGACATTCGCCGCGGCCCGCGTCAGCGCCGCGATCTCGGGGTCGACCGTCACGTCCTGACCGAGCCTCGGCGACCAGGCGATGCGCAGGCCGCGTAAGCCCCCTTTCAGCCCGTCGACATAATCCGGCGGGCGGCTGACCATCGCGGTCATGTCGCGCTCATCGGGCTGGCCGATCACCTTCATCGCCAGCGCGGTGTCGGTCACGGTGCGGGTCAGCGGGCCGAGATGGGCGAGGAACCCCATCACAGAGATGGGCCAGGCCGGCACGCGGCCATAGCTCGGTTTCAAGCCCACGACGCCGGTGAAAGCTGCGGGGATGCGGACCGAGCCCGCTCCGTCCGTACCGATATGGATGCAGCCGAGATTGAGCGCGGCGCAGGTGGCGGCGCCGGACGATGAGCCGCCCGGCCCGGTGCCGGTGTTCCAGGGGTTGCGCGTGATGCCGGAGAGCGGCGAGTCGCCGACACCCTTCCAGCCATATTCCGGCATCGCCGTCTTGCCGAGGAAGACGGCACCGGCCTCGCGCAGGCGGGCCGTCGCCGGCGCGTCCTCCGGCGATGGATCGGTTGAAGCCAGCGCCGAGCCGCGTCGCATCGACCAGCCGGCAACCGCGATGTTGTCCTTGATCGTGACGGGCACGCCGTCGAGCGGCCCGAGCGGATCGCCCTTGAGCCAGCGCGCCTGCGAGGCCTCGGCCATGGCGAGCGTCACCGCCGCGTCGCGAACGACGAAGGCGTTGATATCCGGCTCGAAGCGCTCGATGCGCGCCAGCGCATCCTTCGCGACCTCGACGGGCGAGAGTTCGCGACTGGCATAGAGCGGGCCGAGTTCGGCGGCCGAGAGCGAGGCGATCAGGGTCATCGGAACTCCGTCATACGGCTTTGGCAGATTATCGGAGCCCTCATCCGCGGCTCCTCAGGATGAGGGCTTTTCTCATTCCTCAGGCGTTGGCAACGCGCCAGGCGGTGCTCAGCAAGACGTTGGCCCCGGCGACGATGTCCTCGTCCGTGCTGAACTCGGCCGGGTTGTGCGAGAGCCCGCCGATCGAGGGGATGAAGATCATCGCGGTGGGGCAGAGCCGCGACATCATCTGCGCGTCATGCCCGGCCCCGGAAATCATGCGCCGGACGGGCAGACCGGCATCGGCCGCGCTGCGCTCGACCTCGGCGATCAGCTCTTCCGCAAACGGTGTCGCCGGGAAGCGCGCGAGGTCGCGGAACGCGATTGCGATGCCGTCGCGTTCGCTCAGCTCGGCGCAAAAAAGCCGGACCGCCTGCTCGGCCTGGGCCAGTGCGGCGTCATCGGGATTGCGCAGGTCGAGCGTCATCGTCACCGTTTCGGGCACGACGTTGACGTTGGCCGGCTGGACGCGGACCACCCCGACATTGGCGAGCTGATGGGGAATCGTCTTCGTCAGCTCATTGGCGAAGATATTGATGCGCGCTGCGGCCAGCCCAGGGTCCTTGCGATAGGCCATCGGCGTGGTGCCGGCATGGCTCGGCCGCCCCTTCAGGGTCAGTTCCAGCCAGCAGATCGCCTGGATGCCGGTGACGGCGCCGATACCGCCGTTTTCGTTCTCGAGCACGGGGCCCTGCTCGATATGCAGTTCCAGATAGGCGTGGGCAGGCAGGAAGCCGGGCTGCTCTGCCCCCTCGTAGCCGATGCGCTTCAGCTCCGCACCGAGGCCCGTCCCTTCCGCATCGACCTCACGATGCGCGGCCTCGACCGACATGCCGCCGGCCCAGACATAGGAGCCGAGCATGTCGGGGTGGAACCGCGCGCCCTCCTCGTTGGTGAAGGCGATCACGGCCATATCACGCCGGGGCGTCAGCCCTGCATCCCTCAACGCGGCCAGAACCTCGACGCCGGCGACCACGCCAAGCGCGCCGTCGAAGCGCCCGCCGGTGCCGACGGTGTCGATATGCGAGCCCATGATGACGGCAGGCCCCGCCTCCTGCCCTTTCAGGATGCCGACGATGTTCCCGATCGCGTCGATGCGGACATCGAGGTTCAAGGCTTCGAGCTGCCGGACCAGCCAGTCGCGTCCCTGCTTGTCCTGGTCGCTGAGGGCCAGGCGCCGGCAGCCGCCCTCGGGCGTCGCGCCGATGCTGGCGAGATCGGCCAGCCGTGAGGTCAGCCGTCCCTCGTCGATCCGCAGATTGGTGCTCATCGGCGATTTGTCTCCTCCACGTCGCGAGGCAAGATGCAGGCCGGCCCGCGCCTTGTCGACCCGCCCGGTGCGCATCGGGCCCTTTACGGGTTGCGACTGTCGCGGCCGCGGTTTCGCCGCTAGAAGCGGCAGCCCATGATGGTCGATGTTGCACCGACGCCGCCCCGTAGCCCCTGGCTTGCCGAAATGCGCGCCATGCTGGCGCTCGGCTGGCCGCTGGTGCTGACCAATGTCGCGCAGACGGCGATGACCGCGACGGATGTCGTCCTGATGGGACATCTCGGACCAGACGCGCTGGCCGCCGGGGCGCTCGGCAGCAATCTCTACATGGCCTTTCTGATCTTCGGCATTGGCGTGATGGCCGCCGTCTCGCCGATGACGGCGATCGAGCTCGGCCGCAACCGCCATGCCGTGCGCGACATCCGCCGCACGGTGCGGCAGGGTTTCTGGGCGGCGGCGACCATGGCGATCCCGATGTGGCTCGCGCTCTGGCACGCGGAAGCGATCCTGAGGGCGATGGGGCAGGACCCGGCGCTGTCGAAGGCGGCCGCCTCCTATCTGCAGACGCTGCAATGGGGACTCTTCCCCTTCTTTCTTTATCTCGGCCTGCGCGGGTTCGTCGCCTCGCTGCAACGGCCGGGCTGGGCGCTGGTCGTCGTGCTCTTCGCCGTGCCGTTCAACGGTTTCGCCAACTGGTGCCTGATGTTCGGCAATCTCGGCTTCCCGGCACTGGGCCTGTGGGGGTCGGGGCTGGCAACGGCGCTGTCCTCCGTCCTGATGTTCGCCGGCATGGTGCTGGTGGTGATGCTCGACCGGCGCTTTCGCCGCTATCATCTGTTCGGGCGCTTCTGGGTGCCGGACTGGCCGCGCTACCGGGCCTATTGGCGGATCGGTTTCCCGATCGGCGTCACCGTCGCGTTCGAGGTCGTCGTCTTCAACGGCGCGGCTTTTTTGATGGGCCTGCTCGGCGCGACCCCGCTGGCCGCCCACGCCATCGCGATCCAGATCGCCTCGCTGACCTTCATGGTGCCGCTCGGCCTGGGACAGGCCGGGACCGTTCGGGTCGGGCGGGCCTTCGGTGCCGGGGATGCTGATGGCGTGCGGCTTGCCGGCGCGGTCGCCCTGGTGCTGGCGATGGGTTTCATGGCGAGCACAGCGCTGCTGATGCTACTCGCGCCCGGGCTGCTCGTCTCGCCTTTTCTCAACACGTCGCATCCCGGAGCGGCCGAGGTGGCGCGACTCGCGATGACCTTCCTGCTCTACGCCGCGATCTTTCAGCTCGCGGACGGTGCGCAGGTCGTCGGGTCGTCCATCCTGCGCGGGTTGGGCGACACCCGTGTGCCGATGATCTTCGCAGGGCTCGGCTATTGGGTCATTGGCCTGCCCTTGTCGGCGGCGCTCGGTTTCCTGACGCCGCTCGCAGGACGGGGCATCTGGATCGGGCTGGCGATCGCGCTCGCCGTCGTCGCTGTTCTGATGCTCGGGCGCTGGTTCGCCCGCGAGCGCCTGGGTCTTATGGATCAACTTCGCGCAGCGAGGCTCTGAGTGTCGGGGCCGTAACCGTTGCTTCAAAGCAACAGTGTGGCCTCACCATATTTCCGCCACATCAAATCCACCCCGCGGCCATCCAGACCGTCTTGAAACGCATGACGCAGAGGCGCAGGGAACCGCAGCCCTGCATTCCCGTTAGTCACCGCCCGCAGTCGAACAGAGTCCCCTCCATGCCCCCCGCCAAGCCTGACGTCTCCCCCCTCGCCCGGCCGACCCGCCGGCTTTTCGCCGCGATGACGCCGCTGTTTCTGGCGGCTTGCGTGAGCCAACGTCAGCAGCCCTTCGTGGTGGAGCAACCGGTGGGCCGTTACCCGGTGAGCCCGGAATATCTCGAGATGTACGGCGAGAAGCCGAACGAGAAGTATCCGCTTCCCGCGACCGACATCTCCGAGGTCGATCCGCGCTTCCTGCGCCAGATCGTGGACTATCCCACGAGCGAGCATCCGGGCACGATCGTCGTCGATACCGACGCTCACTTCCTGTATCTGGTCCAGCCGGGCGGCAAGGCTATCCGCTACGGCATCGGCGTCGGCAAGCAGGGCATGTCCTGGCGCGGCCGCGCCACCGTGCAGCGCAAGGCCGAGTGGCCGCGTTGGACGCCGACCCCGGATATGATCCGCCGCGATCCCAAGAAGAACGGTCCCTGGTCCAGCGGCATGGCGGGCGGCCTCGACAACCCGCTCGGCGCCCGCGCGCTCTATCTCTATCAGGGCGGCCGCGACACGCTGTACCGCATCCACGGCACCTCGGAGCCGTGGTCGATCGGCAAGTCGATGTCGTCGGGCTGCATCCGCCTGTTCAACCAGGACATCATCGATCTTCACGGGCGTGTGCCCACCGGGACCAATGTGCTGGTGCTCAACCGTGGCAGCCTCCAGCGCATGGACAGCGACGAGGCACCGCCGCCGGACGACGATGAGATGCTGCCGACCTATTGAGCGGCACCTGCTAGCGACACCTGAAGTGGCCAAGGCGCGACGCTCCGTCGCGCCTTGATACCGTCACAGGGCACGCCCACTTCTCTTCTCGCGGTGCTCAAGCGCCGTTCAACCAGAGGAGAAGACGATGACGCCGCAAGAACGCGACGTGATCGCCGGGATTTTCGATCGGCTCAAGCAGGCCGCCAATCAGCCCCGCGACCCGGAAGCCGAAGCCTTCATCGCCGAGCGGTTGCGCGAGCAGCCTTATGCGCCCTACGCCATGGCTCAGTCCGTGTACGTACAGGAGCAGGCGGTGAGCAATCTGCACCAGCAGGTCGAGAGCCTGCAGGCGCAGCTGCGCGATCTCCAGAACAAGCCGCCCGAGCCGGCACCGGCTACGGGCGGATTCCTGTCGGGCATTTTTGGAGGCGCACCGGCGCAGCCGCGCGGGGCCTCGGTTCCCCAGTTCCCGCAGCGCAGCGATGCTCAACCGTCTTCCGCCTGGAACGCGCAGCCAAGCGCGCAGCCCGCTCCGCAGCCGCAGATGGCGCAACCTCAAGGCGGTGGTGGCCCTTGGGCCGCGCAGCCTCAACAGCAACAGCAGCCGGCGGGTGGTGGCGGCGGCTTCATGGCCAGCGCACTAACGACCGCGGCCGGCGTCGCGGGCGGCATGCTGCTCGGCAATGTGCTGAGCCATGCCTTCAGCGGCGGCGGGGCTGGTGGCGCCGCCAGCAGCTTGGCCAATTCCGTCGGCGGCTTCGGCTCAGGTACGAACGGACAGCAGGCTTCCCCGTCATCCTACGAGCAGGGCGCGAAAGATCAGGCCGCCTATGACAAGGGCGCCGACGACCAGGCCCGTGTCGACCAGGCGTCCGACAATGGCGGCAAGGACGATAACAGCCCGTCCTACGACCAGGCGAGCTACGACGACAGCGACTCCAGTCCCGACAGCGGTTCGGACGACGACAGCTGGGCCTGAGAACTCGCCGTTCTCGGCAGCACAGTCAGCCAGCCCGCCTCTTCGGAGGCGGGCTTTTTTCATTCAGGCCCTTCCCAAAACCTGCCTTCCCCAATAGATTAGAATTATTCCAATATTGAGCAACGCTGATGAAACGCCTCGACGAACTCGGTGAGCCTGAAATCCTCGCCCTGGCGATCTCGAGCGAGGAGGAGGATGCCCGCATCTACCTCAGCTTCGCCCAGCGGCTGCGCGGAAACTATCCGCATTCGGCGAAGATGTTCGAGGAGATGGCCTCCCAGGAGCATGATCATCGCCACCGCCTGCTGAGCCTCTACGAAAGTCGCTTCGGCAAGGAGCTGCCGCTGGTCACGCGGCAGGACGTGAAGGGCTTCCTGAAGCGCAATCCGGTCTGGCTGCACGAGGATCTTCAGCTCGAAGCGGCGCGCCGGCATGTCGCGCTGATGGAGGTGGAGGCGAGCCGGTTCTATGCCGGTGCCGCCGAGCGGGCTCACGATACCGGTACACGCAAGCTGCTGGCGGATCTGGCGGAGGAAGAGCGTGGCCATGAGCGCATGGCCGAGCGACTCGGCGAAGAACTGAAGACCTCGGGAGCGATCGACGAGGAGGAGGAGACCCGCAAGCGGCTCTTCGTGCTGCAGATCGTGCAGCCGGCGCTGGCTGGCCTCATCGACGGCTCGATCTCGACGCTGGCCCCGATCTTCGCCGCCGCGTTCGCGACCCACGATTCCTGGAATGCCTTCGTCGTCGGCCTTGCTGCCTCGCTGGGCGCCGGGATCAGCATGGGCTTGACCGAAGCGCTCTCCGACGACGGCGTGGTGACCGGTCGCGGCCATCCATGGGTGCGGGGCGCCGCTTGCGGCATCGCCACCGCGATCGGCGGGCTCGGCCACACCCTGCCCTATCTCATCCCCGATTTCTGGCTGGCCACGGCGGTGGCCGGCGTCATCGTGACGATCGAACTCTTCGTGATCGCCTTCGTGCGCTATCGTTACATGGAAACGCCGTTCGCCTCGGCGATGGTGCAGATCGTTCTCGGCGGACTCGCGGTGCTGGCAACGGGTATCCTAATCGGCAGCTCGTGAAGAGCCGCCGGGCGGCTCACATCACGATGACCTTGGCGCCGACGCCGACGCGCCCATAGAGGTCGGTGACGTCGTCATTGGTCATCCGGATACACCCGGACGAGACCTCATGGCCGATCGTGTTGGGCTCGTTGGTGCCGTGGATGCGGTAGAGCGTCGAGCCGAGATAGAGCGCGCGTGCGCCCAGCGGGTTTTCCGGGCCGCCCGCCATGAAGCGCGGCAGATCGGGCCGGCGCTTCAGCATTTCGGAAGGCGGCGTCCAGCTCGGCCACTCGGCCTTGCGCGTCACGGCCTTGGTGCCCGCCCAGGAAAAGCCCGGCCGGCCGACGCCGATGCCGTATCGCAGCGCGCGGCCGTTCGACTGGACCAGAAACAGGAAGCGCTGCGGCGTATCGATGACGATCGTGCCCGGCTTGTGCGGTCCGTCATAAGCAACCTCCTGCTTGCGGAAGCGCGGATCGACAATGCCCTGGATGCCCGCTTGCGGTTCGAGCGGCTGGCCAAGCGAGGCCTCCTGCCGCAGGCCGCGCGGCCGGCGCGGCTGCCCGAAAGGATCGGCGCCGTAATCGGCCGGTGCGCGCACCGCCTGGCCATACGCGTAACCGCCGGGACGGTTGTAGACGGCGCCACCACGGGCGGAGGGCGTCGGGTCGCGGCCGGTCATCATCATCTCGATGAACCCGCCGCCATAGCCCGCACGACCCTGCGCGGCGCGCAGCATCGGGTCCTGTTGCTCGCCGTAAGCATAGCCCTGGGCGAACACCGGGCTCGCCAGCGCGAGAAGACCGACACAGGCGAGGACAGGAAGAAACCGGGCGGGACGCATGACGCATTCTCTCGAGATCGACCAGACCGAGCCTGCGGAGCGCGCCGAAAGGAATGGTGAATCCGGGACGGTTTCCGCGTCGTGCCAACGCGAAACGCTCGAATTCGTTGCATTAACCTTAGCGGACCCCGAAGCGACAGGGTTAAGCGCTTCTTGCAGGCGCGGCGAGACCTAAGCTGCGCGGCGTTCCCTGAGGCGGCTCAGGACGAGTGTCCGCCAGCCCGCCACGTCGCAGGCGAGCACGATGCCGCCATAGATCAGCATTCCCAGGACGCCCTGAACCAGCAACTCGACGGGCGCCGGAAAACGGCCCCGCAGCGGCCAGAGCAACGCGGCCATCGACCCGGTCGCCGCCGCCACCACTGCTACATCCTTCAGCGAGGGCCATTGCGGCAAGGCGCGCAGTACGATGACAGCGGTCAAAAGCAGCACCGCCAGAAAAGCCGCGCTTTGCGCGAGCGGCGCCGCGAAGCGCCCGAGCGTGGACTGAAGCGCGAAAACAAGGATGAGATTCACGGCAAGACCGACCAGCGCGGCGAGGGAGGTCGTGCCCGTCCGCTTGTCCAGCAGGAAAACCGGGAACAGGGCCGCCAGAAAGATCGCCAGCGCGGCGAAGCCCGGAAGCAGGATCGCCAGATGCGCAGCGAAACGCCCGCGAAATTCCGGGGGGACGAGCAGCGCCTCGAACGCCGGCAGCACGACCCAAAGCCCGACCGCCGCGGGCAGCACCACGGCGAGCACGATGACGATATTGCGGGACACCTGGGCGAGTGCAACCTCGCGCCCCTCCGTCTCCCCAAGCCGCAGGACATGGCGCAATGCGACGATCTCGATCGTCGCGCCCAAGGTTCCGAAAAGCCGCAGCCCGATGTCGGAGGCGAGCGAGAAGTAGCCGGCCTCCGCCAGCCCCTGCGCATCGGCGAGCCAGGCGCGATTGATCAGCGGGATCAGCGAATAGATCGCGTTGCCGGCGACGAGCGGCAGGCCGTAACGCAGAAAATCCCGCGCCAGATCATGCCGAAAGAGAGCCGGCGCCAGCGGCCCGTCGGATAGCGGGCCGCGCACGCTCAGGACCGAGAGGATGGTGCCGGCGAGCCCTCCGAGCACCACGACCACGGGGTCGCGCGTTGCCCAGGCCCCGCCGACCATGAACAGCAGCACGACGACGCTGCGCACGAGAATCAGCCGCGCATAGGCCCGGTCGAGAAAGCGACAGCGCGCGATGGCGCCGTGATATTCGAACCATCCGGCGCCGACGCCGGCCAGGACGGCGGCCGCGAGCAGGGCGTGGGGAAGCCCGGCATCGAGCCCCACCGCATACGCCACGACGGGCAGCGTGCAGAGACAAAGCGCGACAACGGCGAAGATGAGATCGAGCGTCGCACGGATGCCGGGCTGGGTGTCGCGCGCCTGCGCCGAATAGAACCGCACCGCCGAGAGCTTGATCCAGTCCAGCCCCGCCGTATTGACCAGAATGACGGTCGCCGCGGCGATCGCATAAAGCCCGAAAGCGGATGGGCCGAGGAACAGGGCGATCAGCAACCCGAGCGCGAAATTGAAGCCGGCATTCACGACGAAAGGCAGGAGAACCGTCATCTCGCCTCCATAAGCGCCCGATTCGGGCTGCCGCAGCGCTGGCGAACACTGCCCTACCGGGTGGCGCGGCTCTTTCCAAGCGCTCGGACCGGACATCTGCGGCGCCGGAATGCAGGGATGCGGCGCGCCGCCTTTGCAACCGGCGCGTTTGCTCATAGAGCCGGTGCCATGACGAGCTTCCCCGCCATCCGCAGCGCCACCGATGCCGATTCCGTGTCGCTAGCGACACTGATCGCCGCGAGCTTCGCCGAATATCCAAACTGCCACTTCGTCTGGGACGAATTTCCGGAGTTGCTGAAGCCGGCGAGCGCGTTCGCGGTCAAGGGCGGCCGGCTCTGGGTCGCGGATGCGCCGGGCGGCGGCATCGCCGGCTCGCTCGGGGTCGCGCCCGTTCCGGGGCAAAACGCGGTGGAGATCACCAAGGTCTATGCCGACCCGGCCTTTCGCGGCAGCGGTCTGGCGCAGGCGCTTTTCGCAAAGGCCGCCGCCTTCGCGATGGAAGGCGGATTTGCCGAGATGATGCTGTGGTCAGATACGCGTTTCGCGCGCGGCCATCGCTTTTATGAGAAGCTCGGCTTTCGGCGCTGGCCCGGCGAGCGCTATCTCGCCGACGTCTCCGAGACCTGGGAATATCATTTCCGCAGGGCAACCGGCGCTCCCGCATGAGCAGCTCGACCGCGCTGCGCGCCGCGCTCGGCATCGCGCTCCTCACCGCGATGGACGCGGTGATCAAAGCCCAGATGCAGCATCATGCGTTTCTGCTGGCGCTGTTCATGCGCTTCGCGATGGGCGGTGTCGTCGCGCTTGCGGTCGTTGCCGTCGCCCGGCCCAAAATGCCGACGCGCGAGAGCGTGATCGGCAACCTCGCGCGTATTCCGCTGGTCGTGCTGACGGCCGGCAGCTTCTTCTACTCGGTTTCGGTGCTGCCGCTGGCGGAAGCGCTGACGCTGTCCTTCCTCTCGCCGGTCTTCGTCGCGCTGCTCGGCGGGCTGATCCTGAAGGAAAGGATCGACAGGCGGATCCTCCAGGCGCTGGGGTTCGGGCTCGCCGGGATGCTAGTGATGGTGTGGCCGCGCTTGCAGGGCCATGTCGGCGGTGCGGGGCTCGGCGTCGCAGCAGCGCTGTTCTCGGCGGTGAGTTACGCGTTCAACCTCATCCTGCTGAGGCGGATCGCGACGCGCGAACACCCGACGGTCATCGTCGCCTTCCAGGCGATCGGGCCGGCGCTTTGTCTCGCCCTTCCCGCGCTTCAGGAGTTCGAACCGATGGGCTGGCGCGATCTCGCCGCCTATGCGGGCGCGGGCGTGCTCGGCGTGTCCGGGCACCTGCTCCTGACCTCGGCCTATGCAAGGGCGCCGGCCTCGAAGCTCGCGGCGATCGATTATACCGCGCTGATCTGGGCCAGCCTGCTCGGCTTCGTCTTCTTCGCGGAAGTGCCGCTCTACACGACGCTGGCCGGCGCCGTGCTGATCGTCGCCGGCGCGGTCGCGGTCAGCCGGCGCTAGCGGCAGCCGGCTTCGGTCGAAACACCAGGCAGGTCTCGGTGCCGTGCGCCAGAAGCCGGCCGCTTTCGTCGTGGAGGCTGCCTTCGGTGGTGATGACGGAACCGCCGCGATGGATGATGCGGCCCTCGCAACGCACCGTCCCGCTGTCCGGCATCACCGGGCGAACATAGTTCAGCTTCATCTCCAGCGTGGTGTAGCCCTCGCCAGCCTTCAGCGTTGAATGCGCGGCGCAGGCCATGGCGGAATCGAGGATGGTCGCCGTCCAGCCGCCATGCACCGTGCCAAGCGGATTGAAGAAGCGCGCCGAGGGGCGGCCCGTGAAGACGACGCGGCCCTCCTCGGCCTCCACAAAATCGATGTCGGAGGCGTCAGCGAAAGGCGGCGCCGGGTGGGTTCCATCGAGCATGCCGCGCAGGAAGGCCAGGCCATCGCCGGCGATCAATGTCTTGCGCGAGACCAGTCCGAACACGCGTTCCATGACCCTCTCCCTCTACCGTGTAACTGCACGATAACGGCCAGGTGCAGCACGCGTCAATCGATGGCAGCGACCGGCTGAATCCTCAGCCGTCGCCGCGTGCGGCCCGGCGCAGCGCCTTCAGCCCATCGCGGGTCTCGCGCCAGCGGGCTTCGCCGATGCCGCCCTCGATCTTCTCCTGAGCGGCGCGCCAATGCGGGATCGCGGCCTCGATCGCCGCCCTGCCCTTCTCGGTCACCGCATAGACTGCCGCCCGCCCACGGCAATCCACCGGCTCGACCATGCCGTCAGCCGCCAGGAGCTGGAGGTTGCGGGTCAGCGATGTCCGCTCCAGCGCGAAGCGCTCGGCCAGCGCGGTGATCGACCTCCACTGGCCGGTGCTCAGCGCCGAAAGCAGCACGAACTGGGTGATCTTCAGCCCGCTCGGGCGCATCGCCTCGTCATAGGCCCGCGTCACGGCACGTGCCGTCATGCGCACATGCAGCGCGACGCAGCTGCGTGCGATGTCGTCGAGACGCGGATCGGGCACGGGTGTCGTCATGTCGCCATCTTAGCGTGGTCTGGGGGTGCTCGCAGCCCTGAAGCGAAAGCGAGAGCGTCGCAGGCGCATTCACTTTGTTGGCCGGCGCTTTCTTGACTCTCGGCAGCCTGTGTCCTATCTCCGCGACATCGTTAGCACTCCCCTAGGGTGACTGCTAACAGATCGGCGATGCCTTCGTGGCACCCGTACTAATTGATACTCGAGAGGAAGACTGAACCATGAACTTCCGTCCCCTGCACGACCGCGTCGTGGTCCGCCGCCTGGAAGGCGAAGAGAAGACCAAGGGTGGCATCATCATCCCGGATACCGCCAAGGAAAAGCCCCAAGAGGGCGAGATCGTCGCCGTCGGCCCCGGCGCCCGTGACGATGCCGGCAAGCTCAACGCGCTCGACGTCAAGGCTGGCGACCGCGTCCTGTTCGGCAAATGGTCGGGCACCGAGGTCAAGATCGATGGCCAGGATCTCCTGATCATGAAGGAATCCGACATCATGGGCATCGTCGGCTAATCGCCACGGCTCGGCACCATCCCGATTTCAATTGATAAGGAGTGGCTTTCATGGCTGCTAAAGACGTCAAATTCTCCACCGATGCGCGCGACAAGATGCTGCGCGGCGTCGACATTCTCGCCAATGCCGTCAAGGTTACGCTGGGTCCCAAGGGCCGCAATGTCGTGATCGACAAGTCGTTCGGCGCTCCCCGCATCACCAAGGACGGCGTCACCGTCGCCAAGGAGATCGAGCTCGCCGACAAGTTCGAGAACATGGGCGCCCAGATGGTTCGCGAAGTCGCGTCCCGTCAGAACGACCATGCCGGCGACGGCACCACCACCGCCACCGTGCTGGCCCAGGCGATCGTTCGTGAAGGCGCCAAGTCGGTTGCCGCCGGCATGAACCCGATGGATCTGAAGCGCGGCATCGACCTGGCCGTCGAGGCCATCGTCGCCGACCTCAAGAAGAACTCCAAGAAGGTGACTTCGAACGAGGAAGTCGCGCAGGTCGGCACCATCTCGGCTAACGGCGACAAGTCGGTCGGCGAGATGATCGCCACCGCCATGCAGAAGGTCGGCAACGAGGGTGTCATCACCGTCGAGGAAGCCAAGACCGCCGAGACCGAACTCGACGTCGTCGAAGGCATGCAGTTCGACCGTGGCTACCTCTCGCCCTACTTCATCACCAATTCGGAGAAGATGGTCGTCGAGCTGGAAGACCCCTACATCCTGATCTTCGAGAAGAAGCTGTCCTCGCTCCAGGCGATGCTGCCGATCCTCGAGGCCGTGGTGCAGACCGGCAAGCCGCTGCTCATCATCGCCGAGGACGTCGAAGGCGAGGCTCTGGCCACGCTCGTCGTCAACAAGCTCCGTGGCGGCCTCAAGGTCGCGGCCGTCAAGGCTCCGGGCTTCGGTGATCGCCGCAAGGCGATGCTCGAGGACATCTCGATCCTGACCAAGGGCCAGATGATCTCGGAAGACCTCGGCATCAAGCTCGAGACCGTGACGCTCGACATGCTCGGCCGCGCCAAGAAGGTGCGCATCGAGAAGGAGAACACCACGATCATCGACGGTGCCGGCGAGAAGTCCGACATCGAAGGCCGCGTCTCGCAGATCAAGGCGCAGATCGAGGAGACCACCTCGGACTACGACCGTGAGAAGCTCCAGGAGCGTCTGGCCAAGCTCGCCGGCGGCGTCGCGGTCATCCGCGTCGGCGGCGCGACCGAGGTCGAGGTCAAGGAAAAGAAGGACCGTGTCGACGATGCGCTGAACGCGACTCGCGCCGCTGTCGAGGAAGGCATCCTGCCGGGCGGCGGCGTCGCCCTGCTTCGCGCGCTCTCCTCGGTCGGCGCCATCGCCACCGCGAATGCCGACCAGAAGACGGGCGTCGAGATCGTCCGCAAGGCGATCATGGCACCGGCCCGCCAGATCGTCGACAATGCCGGCGATGACGGCGCGGTCGTGATCGGCAAGCTGCTGGAGTCGAAGGACTACACCTTCGGCTACAACGCCCAGACCGGCGAGTACGGCGATCTGGTCGCTGCCGGCATCATCGACCCGACCAAGGTCGTGCGTACGGCGATCCAGGACGCGGCTTCCATCGCCGGCCTGCTCATCACCACCGAGGCGATGATCGCGGAGCTTCCGAAGAAGGACTCCGGCATGCCCCAGATGGGCGGCGGCGGCGGCATGGGCGGCATGGATTTCTGAGGAAATCCAGCTTCTCAAAGCTAAAAAGAAGGCCCGGCGCAAGCCGGGCCTTTTTTCTTTGGGCGCATATCCTCGCCTCTGCCTGACCGGAGGATGACAATTTGCTCATCTGAGCCTACCGGCATTGAAAGCCCGCTGCCGCTGCGACATGGTCCGAATCGCGGCCCGATCGTTTCCGCCAGGATTTAAGCCCATGCGTCTGTTGAGCATTCTCGTCGCCGCGCTGGCGGCCGTCGCGCTGGCGGTCGGCCTGCGGGCCGGCGCTGCCGGAACGATCGGCATGGGCGCGGTCGGGCTGGTGCTGGCGGTGGCGACCTGGCGATCGGTCACGATCGCCTATTTCCTGCGGATTTTCTCGACGATCTTCGCGGTCGAATACATCGTCACCGGCGCTGCCGCGGCCCTTGCGCAAGCCGAGTTCTGGCCGTCGTCGCTGGCCGCGCTCGCTCTGCCCACGAGTTTGCCCACGACGATCGCGGTGTTCGGCGTGGTCGTCTACGCGATCTCGTTCGTCGCACCGATCCGGCGCATCGCGCGGCTGGCCTCGCCCTATTTCGAGGATACCGAGCAGACGACGGCGAAGCTGCTCCGCCCCTTCCGCATCGCCTCCGGCCGGCTTGGCGTGGCCATGCTGGTCTTCCTCGTCGTGATCAACCAGTTGCAGGTCGGCATTTCGCTCAGGCTGTCGTTCTTCAACCGCGATTTCTATAACGCGATCCAGGAGAAGGACGCCGACACGTTCTGGTACCAGCTCGTCTACGTCTTCAGCGTCTGGGCCGCGATCGCCGTCATCTCGAACCTGATCGAGATGGTCGCGAACTATGCGCTGCTGATCCGCTGGCGCCGGCATATGGCGGAGGCTTTCAGCCGCGCCTGGCTGCGCAACGCCAACCACTACCGCATCGCCCTCGCCGGCACCTCCGACAACCCCGACCAGCGTATCGCCGAAGACACGCGCGCCTTCGTCAACCAGACCTACAACTACGCGCTGCCACTGCTGACGCAGGTTTCGACGCTGGTGTCGTTCTCGATCATTCTGTGGTCGATCCCGGTCGCCAGCACGGTGCCCGGCACCGATATCGTGGTGCCCGGCTTCATCTTCTGGATGGCACTGATCTATTCGGTGGCCGCCACCTGGCTCGCGCACTTGATCGGCCGTTCAATGATCCCGCTCGAATTCGAGCAGGAGCGGCGCGAGGCCAATTTCCGCTTCTCGCTGGCGCGCCTGCGCGAATATTCCGAGCAGATCGCCTTGATGCGCGGCGAAGTCACCGAGCAGCGCCACCTCAGCGAGCGCTTCGGCGAGATTGTCAGCAACTTCTACCGGCTGATCTGGGCCCGTGTCCGGCTGACGACGTTCACCCTATCCTTCGGGCAGGCCAACGTCGTGGTGCCCTATCTTTTGCTGGCGCCGCATTATTTCGCCGGCAAGATAACGCTCGGCATCATGACGCAGGTCGCCACTGCCTTCGACCGGGTGCAGACGGCGATGTCGTTCTTCATCGACCGCTACCAGTCGATCGCGCAATATGTCGCCTCGATCAACCGTCTGACGACGTTCGAAGCCGCGATCGCGCAGGCTGACGCGCAGGGTCCCAACGGCGGCGCTTCGGCGATCATGCTCGCGCCGGACGGCGGCCCGGACATGCGGATCGAGCGGCTGGCTCTGACGCTTCCCAATGGCGCGCCCATCGTCAGCGCCGACCGCCTGACGCTGCCCGGCGGTCGCTCGACGCTCGTCATCGGCCCCTCCGGCTCGGGCAAGTCGACGTTGTTCCGCGCCTTGTCGGGCGCCTGGCCCTATGGCGAAGGCAAGATCGATACGCCGCAGGGGGCCAGCACGCTGCTGCTGCCGCAGCGCCCCTATCTGCCGCAAGGGTCGCTCCGCGCTGCGCTGGCCTATCCGGCGGAGCCCGACGCCTTCCAGGACAGCGCTCTTCGGGACGCGCTCGGCAAGGTCAATCTCGCCCATCTGGTCGACCGGCTGGACGAGGTCGATCTTTGGGGCCAGCGCCTGTCCGGCGGCGAACAGCAGCGGTTGGCGGTCGCGCGCGCGCTTTTGGCCAGGCCCGACTGGCTCTTCCTCGACGAGGCAACGGCCTCTCTCGACGAAAAGCTGGAAAACGAGATCTACGCGCTGATCCGGGCGGAGCTGCCGCAAACCACCGTGGTCTCGATCGGCCATCGCTCGACATTGCGCGAGATGCATGACGGCATCGTCGCGATGGAGCCGAACGGCGACGGCACGTTTACGCCGAGAGCGGTGGAAAAGCCCGCGGCGGCCTGAGGCCGCTCGGGCGTTCGCGGCCCTGCATGGGATTTAAATTTGCCGGGTTTAGATCGAGCGGTTGAGCTTGATCTCGCCGGCCGCGCCTTTGAGCACCAGGTTGCCATTGGCGATGTCCCAGTTGCGCACGCCGCGCATCGCCAGCAGGAACTGACGCTCGAAGTCCTGAGCGGCCTTGTCGCAACTGCGCTTGGTGACGGCGATCGGACCGACCGCGAAGCCCTGCTGGCGCAGCGGATAGGCGGCGGCCGAGAAGGTGTTGCATCCGGCGAAACCGGTGCCACGCAGATTCTGGTCGATCAGCACGGTCGCGCGGTAGTTGTAGACCGACTTGCCGTTGAGTTCCGTGACGCTCCAACTCGCGCCGAGCGGAAAGGTCTTCTCGACCGGCCCGGTGGGCAGCGGAGCCGGGGCCTCGGGGCCAGGCGCGCGCGGGCGCTTGCCCTGCGCAGCCGCATCGTCAGCCACCAGCAGCGGCACGCTCAAAGCCATCAGAACGGCCGCAAAACCAAGGCGTCGGATCATGATCGTCTTACCTGCATTCATCCGTGCGGCCGCGCCGCCTATCCGAGAAGGTTAACGCCTAGAGGCCAATTGCTCCGGGATCAAGGCGGCACGCGGCCTGTAATGCCAGCGTGCCACAGAATGCTGCTCAGAGGCGGCGCGTCAGCCGCTCCAGCAGCCGGTTCGAGCGGCGAAACACATAGGCCGGCGCGCTGACGGTGATGTCGTCGGCGCCCGCGCGCTCCAGCTCGGCGACAAGGGCGAAGACCGCCCTCTCCGGGCAGTGCAGCGTCGCGGGCGTGCCGGGGGCCGGCGCTCCGAACGGCAGCCGGGCGCCGATGCCGGAGACCAGCGCCGAAAGCTCAGCTGCATCGAGCGCAAGCTTCGCGCGCACCTCGCGGATCGTGCGCGCCTCTTCCTCCGCCGCGATGCGCGACAGGATGGTGCGCACGGCGCTCTTCGCCGTGTCGCTCCACGGCGCGCGAACGGAGGCGACGAGATTGGCTTCCGAGGCCAGCATCACGCCGTCGTCCAGCACTTTCAATGCGTTGGCTGACAGCGTCGCGCCGGTCGTCGTGATGTCGACGACGATCTCCGCCGTGCCGGCAGCGGGGGCGCCCTCGGTCGCGCCAAGGCTCTCGACGATGCGGTAGTCGGACAGGCCATGCTGCGCGAAGAAGCGCCGGGTCAGATTGACGTATTTGGTCGCGACACGCAGCTTGCGGCCATGCCGGGCCCGCATCGTCGAAGCGACATCCTCGAGATCGGCCATGGTCGCTACGTCGATCCAGGCTTGCGGCACCGCGACGACGACATTGGCGTTGCCGAAGCCAAGGGGAGTCAGCATCTCGACCGCCGCATCGGCATCCGAAAGCTGCTCCCTGACGAGATCCTCACCGGTGATGCCGAGATGGGCCGCGCCCGAGGCGAGCTGCGCGACGATTTCGGAGGCCGACAGGAACGCCACCTCGGCGCCGGGCACGCCCGCGATCGTGCCGCGATAGCCGCGCTCGCCACTGGCCTTGACGAATTTCAGCCCGGCGCGACCGAAGAAGGCCGTCGCATTTTCCTGAAGCCGGCCCTTCGAAGGCACGGCCAGAACGAGCGGGGCGTCGTTGCTGTCAGTCTGGCTCATGCCGAGGCTCCCGTCAGACGGTCGAGCCAGAGCGACGCACCGACCGCCGGGATCGCCCTGACAGCACCGAGGCGGCTTAGCACATTGTCGTAGCGCCCGCCGCCGGCGACCGGCTTGCCGTCGTCGCGGGACGGGTCATGCAGCTCGAAAATGAAGCCGGTATAGTAGTCGAGATTGCGAGCGAAGCCGGCCGAGAACTGGATGGCGCCGATATCGACGCCGCGCGCGGCCAGGAAACCAGTGCGTTCGTCGAAGGCATCGAGCTCGCGGGTAAGATCGAGCGAGGCCCGGTCCGCCATAGTGCGCAGCTTCGCAGAGGCGCTGTCCGGATCGACGGATATGCCAAGCACCTGTCCGAGAATCGCCTTGGCGTCCTCGCTGACCGGATTCTCGCGTTCGGCGGCACGCGCCAGGAAGCGCTCGGCGATGTCGGCGGCGCTGCGGCCACCGACCGTCGAAATACCAGCAATGGAGAGCACGTCCTCGACAAAGGCCCGAGCGGCCTTGGGGTCCTGCCCTTCCAGCGCCTTGAGCAGTCCGGCATGGGCGGTATCGCCCTCGGTCGCCGGCGGATCGAGCGCCTGCACGGCCTCCGCGCCCCTGCCCTGCACGATGGCGCGGACGAGGCGACGACGCGCGCCCTGCGGCACCGCAAGGCGATCCAGCAGCGCGCCGAGCAGCGCGACATCGCCCATCAGGATGCGCGGCGCTTGCAACCCAAGGGCGGCGACCGCCTCGATGGCGAGGCCCATGATCTCGGCGTCGGTCGCGGTGAAGTCGGTTCGGCCGAAGGATTCGAGCCCCGCCTGCCGGAACTCGCCGGGCTCGCCCGAACGCATGCGAAAGACCGGCCCGGCATAGGCGTAGGCCGCCGGCTCGGTTGACCCTGAGCCGATATGATCGAGCGCGACGGGGATGGTGTATTCGGGCCGCAGGCACCAATCGCGACCATCGGCATCCTGCGTCATGAAAATGCGGCGGCGGATGTCCTCGCCCGACAGGTCGAGGAAGGCTTCGGCCGGCTGAAGGATCGCGGGCTCGGCGCGCGCATAGCCCTCGCGAGCAAGAAGCGCGATCACGGTCTCGATGGCGGCGCTGGTGGCGGGCAAGGGCTCGATCCTGTTGCGAGCGTCGTCCTAGCAGCGGTGCGAAGGATTTTCGAGGAATTTGAGGGAAATGGGTGAATGGAATTTCGGCGGGGCGGATCGAGCGTCATGCTCGGGCTTGACCCGAGCATCTCATGCCGCAGGAGGCTCCTGCGCTTGACCTGGCACAAGATTCTGGGATCTCCGCTACGCTCCGTCCGAGAATGACTTCGGAAAGAGATCGTCGAACAAATCGCGCCAATCCGGATTAGCGCTCTCGATCAACGCGAGTTTCCAGTCTCGGTACCAGCGCTTCAGGCTCGTCTCGCGCTGGATAGCCAGTGCGATCTCGCCGAACTCCTCAAACCAGACCAACTTATCGAGATTGTACTGTGCGGTGAACGAGCGGCCAGCGATTTGCTTATGCTCGCTCACACGTCGGACGAGATCGACGGTAACGCCGAGGTACAATGTCCCCCTCGGCTTGTTCGTCATCAAGTAGACGAAGGACGGTTCAAGGTTCACGTCATTCTCGAGCGAAGCGAAGCGCAGACCAGAGCTTCTCTGTCCTGAGATGCTCGGGTCAAGCCCGAGCATGACGGCGCATTACGAAATGCCGCGCAAGCACCTTCTTCACGCCCTCGACCAGTTCGGCCATCGGCACGGCGAACTGAGCCTCCGCCTGCTTGGCCTTGTGCTCCGCCGAATCCTTCACGTCGCGCGAGGCGGCGGAAAGTTCGGCGCCGAGGATCAGGTCCTTGATGACGACCATGCCGGCATCCCGCTCGGACGAGCCCTGGATGATCGCGCAGATGGCGCCGCGCCGATCGGCATATTTCATCTGAGCGTTGAAGCCGGAGGCGCCGAGATAGAGGTCGGCGCGGCAGAGCGGCTTACCGTTCTCGCCCTTGGCTTTGCGCAGCTCCGAGACCATGGCCTGGTAGCCCGGCATGAACTCCGGCGACTTGTTGTCCATCGCGGTGACGACGACGAGGGGCAGCTCGTTCCTTGCGTCGACGATGGGTGATTTCACCGCCTTCAGCGCGGAATAGAGCCGGGAAACGCCGATCGAGAAGCCGGTCGCCGGCACAGGCTCTGGCCGGAAGCGGCCGACCAGCCCGTCATAGCGCCCGCCACCCGCGACCGAGCCGAAGCGTACGACCTGCCCGTCATCGTTGGTGACCGGGAAGGTGAGTTCAACTTCGTAGACCGGTCCGGTGTAGTATTCGAGGCCGCGGACGACGGAGGGGTCGATGCGGATGCGATCCGGACCGTAGCCGGAGGCGAACAACAGCTTCGACATTTCGTCGAGCGTATTCACACCATCGTAAAGAGCAGGCTTTTCAGCGGCGATCGAATCCCAAGCGGTTTTGCTGACCGCTCCATCATCTATATCTGTCAGCGTATCTAGAAAGGAGGTTCGACCCTCGTAAGTGCCAAAGTCAGCCTTCATCAGTCCGAGTACAACGCCGGCCTGAGCAACGCTCAGCCCCGCGCCCTTCGTAAAGTCCCCGCTCTCGTCCTTCCGGCCCTCGCCGAGCAGCAAGCGGACACCCTCCGGCCCGAACTTGTCGAGCTTATCGATCGCGCGCAGCACCGTCAGCCGTTGCGCGGCATTCTCCTCGCCACCCAGCCCGATGGCCTCCATCACGCCGTCGAGCACCTTGCGGTTGTTGACCTTCACGACGTAGTCGCCGCGCTTGATGCCGAGCGCTTCCATCGTGTCGGCGGCGAGCATGCAGATCTCGGCATCGGCCGCCACGCTTCCCGCCCCGACGATATCGGCGTCGAACTGCATGAACTGGCGGAAGCGACCCGGCCCCGGCTTCTCGTTGCGGAAAACGTAACCGGCGCGATAGCTGCGATAGGGCTTCGGCAGCGCCTCGAAATTCTCCGCGACATAGCGGGCGAGCGGCGCCGTCAGATCGTAGCGCAGCGAAAGCCACTGCTCGTCATCGTCCTGGAAGGAGAAGACGCCCTCGTTCGGGCGGTCCTGGTCGGGCAGGAACTTGCCGAGCGCGTCGGTATATTCGACGAAGGGTGTCTCTACGGGATCGAAGCCATAGACCGAGAAGCTCTCGCGGATGACGGCAAGCATGCGCTCGGTCGCGGCGACATCGGCCGGGCCGCGATCGACAAAGCCGCGCGGCTGGCGGGCCTTCAGCTTGGAAAGAGCGGGCTTTTCGGCGGACATGGGCGCAACTCTGACGATTAACGATTGTTGAATGGCGGGTTAGACCGTGCGAGCGCGAGGGGCAAGCGCGTTGCCTTCCCCGTTTGCGGGAGAAAGAAGCTCGACGAAGCCAAGACCGATGAAAGCCGCACGACGTCTCCGTCATTGCGAGCGTAGCGAAGCAATCCAGGGGCGGCAGAGCTCGACGTCCCCCTGGATTGCTTCGTCGCTTTGCTCCTCGCAATGACGGATAGGGCAGCAAGGCCGCCCATCCGCTGCCGGACCCTGCCCTCGGAGAGAAGAAGACTATTCCGCCGCCAGCGCCTGCACCCGCACCGGCCGATCCTCGATGCCCGCCCGCGCGAGCTTCTCCGGCAAGGGTCCGCCGGTCGCCCAGTCCAGCAGTTCGGCGGTGTGGACCACCGGAGTTGTCGCGCCCTTGTCCGCAAGGCCCTTCGCGAGCTGCGTCATGCAGCCGATATTGCCGGTCGCGACCAGCATCGGCTTCGTCCGCTCGATGTTGCCGATCTTGCGCTCGCGCAGTTTGCCGGCCAACTCCGGCTGGAGGATGTTGTAGACGCCGGCCGAGCCGCAGCAGATATGGCCCTCCGGCACCTCCTTGACGCGAAAGCCGGCGCCAGTGAGCAGGCGTTTCGGCCCGTCCTTGAGCTGCTGGCCGTGCTGCATCGAGCAGGCGGAGTGATAGGCGATCGGCATCGCGACATCCCGCACCGGTGCCAGTTCCAGCGTTTCCAGGAATTCGGTGACGTCCTTGGCCAGCACCGAGACCTTGGCCGCCTTTTCGGCGTAGGCCGGCTCGTTGCGGAACAGGAAGCCGTAATCCTTGATCGTCGTGCCGCAGCCGCTCGCGGTGATCAGGATAGCGTCCAGCCCCTCGCCCTCGATTTCGGCCATCCAGGCGTCGATGTTACGGCGCGCGAAGACGAGCGCATCATGCTCCTGCCCCATATGGTGGACGAGCGCGCCACAGCAGCCCTCCCCCTTCGGCAGCACGACCTCGACGCCGTGGCGGTTGAGCAGCCGGATCGTCGCTTCGTTGATCGCGGGGTCGAGCACAGGCTGGGCGCAGCCGGAGAGCAGCGCGACGCGCTTCCTGCGCTCAGCCGGCGGCGCGAAGCTCCGCGGCCCTTCCATGGCCGAACGGGTCGGTATGCGCGTCGGCGCCAGCGCCAGCATCGCCTTCAAGCGGGGGCCGATAACGGGCAGCACGCCCAGCACAGGCGCCAGCGGCTTGGCGATGAGGGCTGCCAGCATCGCCGCGCGGAAGCGGCCCGGATAGGGCAGAACCGCCGCCAGCACCTTGCGAAGCAAGCGATCATGCCAGGGGCGGTCGTAGGTCTCCTCGATATGCGCGCGAGCGTGATCGACGAGGTGCATGTAGTTCACGCCCGAGGGGCAGGTCGTCATACAGGAGAGGCAGGAGAGGCAGCGGTCGATATGCGTCACAACTTCCGGCGTCGCAGGCTTGCCGTTCTCCAGCATGTCCTTGATCAGGTAGATGCGGCCGCGTGGAGAATCGAGTTCGTCGCCGAGCAGCAGATAGGTCGGGCAAGTCGCGGTGCAGAAGCCGCAATGCACGCAGGTCCGCAGGATCTTCTCGGAGGCCGGCATGCGCGGATCGGCGGCAAGGCCTTCCGGGCTGAAATTGGTCTGCATCGCTTTAAGCTCCGCCTTGCCAGGTCTTGATCCAGTCCATCGGCCAGAGCAGCATGATGACGTTGAGGGTGAGGTTGTCGCGGATCAGCCAGCCGACGATGAGCTCCATCGCCAGCGCGCTCGACACCGTCAGCCAGACCGGCGCGAACCGGGCGATGATGAAACCCAGCACCATCGACAGGATGTCGCTGATCGAATTCAGGACGCTGTCGCCGTAATAATCCAGCGAGATCGTCGCCGAACGGTAATGCTCGATCACGGCCGGCGAATTCTCGGTGATTTCCCACGCGCTCTCGACCACGATCGACAGCAGCAGCGCGAGGCCGAAGGAGAGCGGCAGGCCGGTGAAGCGCCGGATGAGCCAGAACAGCCCGTAGAACAGGAAGCCGTGGATGATGTGCGAGAAGGTGTACCAGTCCGCGATGTGCTGCGAGTTCTCGGACGACTGCACGGTTCCGTGCCAGAACTTGACATAACCGCATTTGCAGATCGGCTCGCGGCCCATCCAGAGCAGGATGCTCGCGGCGATGGCGACGAGCAGTGCGGCGAGAGCGACCAAAGCCCAAGGTCTCAGGTCGTTTGGCGCCCACCCCTTCGGATCTGCAAGCGGTTCGGAAGAGCGCGTGTCGGCGAATGTCATCAAATCCCCGCATACATCCGGCCAGGCTCGAAAATGCCCGCAGGATCGAAACTTGTCTTGATGCCGGCCGTGATCCGCATCAGCGGCGCCGCCAGCGGCTGGAAGACATCGACGCCGGCCCGCAGCGCATCCGGCGCCCGCACCAGCGTAGCATGGCCGCCGAGCGGCTGAATCGCCGCACGGATGATGGCAGCGCAAGCATCGCCGACGCTAGGGATGCCGAGCCAGATCAGCCCACCGCCCCAGTCGTAGAAACAACGCGCGGCGGGTAGGGCGCGCGTAATCTCGGCAACAAGCTGCGGGGCGTCGCACGGTTTTAACGAGAGCCGCCAGACCGCTTCGCGCGAGCCAGCGAAGATCGCGGCATCGCGGATCGAGCACCAGAGCGCAGCGACGGCCTCGCCCTCCAGCCGATCGGGCACGCCATAGTCGCCGAGCAGCAGCGCGAGTTCGTTGGCGCGGTAGTCGACCGAGTCGGAGAAATTTTCCAGACGCAGCAGGGTCAATGCAGCCTCGTCGGCTATTCCGGCCGGCAGATGCGCCGCCGCCATCGGCTCGAAGGGCGAGCCTAGTGCCTTCGACAGCAGTGCAACTCCCACTTCGTCGGTCAGGCCGCGCCATTGCAGCGTCGCGATCCGATCCGGCTTCGGCAGCACGCGAAAGGTCACCTCGGTCAGGAAGCCGAGCGTGCCATGGCTGCCGGCGACGAGCTTCACCAAATCCAGCCCGGTGACGTTCTTCATCACGCGCCCACCGGATTTGATCATTTCGCCGCGGCCGTTGACCAGTCGGATACCGATCAGGGAGTCGCGCGCGGCGCCGGCATTGATGCGGCGCGGGCCGGAGATGTTGCAGGCGGCGACCGCTCCGATCGTCGGCTCGCCCTCGCTGCCATACAGCGCGCGATGGTCCATCGGCTCGAAAGGCAGCATCTGGCCACGCTCGGACAGGGTCTCCTGCACTTCGCGCAACGGCGTGCCGGCACGGGCGGCGATGACCATTTCGGAAGGCTCATAGAGTGTGATGCCGGTCAGGCCCGCGCTCGACAGTGTGCTTGCCGCTTGGGCAGGCCGGCCGAGCCCGGAGCGCGTGCCGCCGCCACGCAGGGTGAGCGGGAAGCGAGACTCGATCACGGATTTCACAACGGCGCAGGCCTGCGCCTCGGTGGTGGGGGTGTGAACGATCACGTGACGTTCCCTGTCATTCCGGGGCTTCGCGGAGCGAAGAACTCGGAACCCACGACCGGGTGAGCGCGCTCAAAACAGTCCGTCATAGAGATCTCTCCATTCCGGATTGTGCTCTTCGATCAGCGCGATTTTCCATGCCCTGCGCCACTTCTTCAGCACCTTTTCGCGGTCGATCGCTTCTTGAATATTTTCGTAGGACTCGGACCAGACCAGCCGGTCCACATCGTAGCGGCTGGTGAAGCCGATATTCTGCTTAGATTTGTGCTCATAAATTCGCCGGGCTAGGTCGTTCGTCACACCGAGGTACAGCGTCCCGCTCTTTTTGCTGGCCATGAGGTAGACGAAATAGCCCATGCAACTCACCCAGTCGTGGGTTCCGGGTTCTCGCTACGCGAGCCCCGGAATGACAAAGGGTCACGCCGCCACCCGCCCTTCGAGCGGGAACACCTTCGCGGGGTTCAGCAGCCAGCGAGGATCGAACACTGCTCTCACCCGCATCTGCTGGTGCAAATCGGCCTCGTTAAACTGGAACATCATCAGGTCGCGCTTCTCGATGCCGACGCCATGCTCGCCTGTCAGGCAGCCGCCGACTTCGACGCAGAGCTTGAGGATGTCCATGCCGGCATCCTCCGCTTTCTGCGCCTCGATCGCATCGTTGCAATTGTAGAGGATCAGCGGGTGGAGATTGCCGTCGCCGGCGTGGAAGACGTTGGCAACGCGCAGCCCATAGCCCTTCACGATCTCGCCCATGCGCTTGAGCACATAGGGCAATTGGCCCGTGGGGATGGTGCCGTCCATGCAGATGTAGTCGGCGATGCGCCCGGTGGCGCCGAAGGCGGATTTGCGGCCCTTCCAGATCGCGGCGGACTCCATCGCGGACTGGCTCTCCTTGACTGTCTTGACGCCATGCTCCCTGGCGATGGCGACGATGCGGGCGAGCTGGGCGTCCATTTCCGTGTCCGAGCCCTCGACCTCGATGATCAGCAGCGCCTCGACATCCATCGGATAGCCGGCATGCGCGAAAGCCTCGCAGATCTCGATGGCCGGTTTGTCCATGAACTCCATCGCGACTGGGATGATGCCGGCACCGATGATCGCGGCGACCGCCGCACCGGCCTGCTCGGAGGTCGGGAAGCCGAACAGCACCGGGCGCGCGCCCTCGGCCGACCGCAGGATTCGCACCGTCGCCTCGGTAACGATACCGAGCTGGCCTTCCGAGCCATTGATCAGGCCGAGCAGGTCGTAGCCCGGCGAATCGAGATGGCCGCCGCCGATCTCGACGATCTCGCCATCCAGCGTGACCAGCGTGACCCCAAGCACGTTGTTGGTGGTCACGCCGTATTTCAAGCAATGGGCGCCGCCGGAATTCATGCCGATATTGCCGCCGATCGAACAGGCGAGCTGCGAGGACGGATCGGGCGCGTAGAAGAAGCCCTCGTTTGAAACGGCGCCCGTCACCGCGAGATTGGTGACGCCGGCCTCGACCCGCGCGATGCGATTGGCATAATCGATCTCGATGATACGGTTCATCTTGGCCACGCCGATGACCACCGCGTCCTCCTGCGGGATCGCGCCGCCGGCGAGCGAGGTGCCGGCGCCGCGCGGCACCACCGGCACGCCCTCGTCCCGGCAATAGCGCAGCACGGCCGCGACCTGCTGCGTGGTCTGCGGCAGCACGACCGCGAGCGGCATGCGGCGATAGGCGGTCAGCGCGTCGGTCTCGTAGGGGCGGCGCTCGTCGGCGCTGGTGATCAGCGAGGCCGGCGGCACGAGCCGCGCGAGGCCGGCGACGATCACGTCGCGGCGGGCGAGGATGCCGGCGTCGGGAATGGGGAATGCGATCGCGGACATGGCTCTCTCGGACTGTGGCGCTGCCCTTTCCGTCATTGCGAGCAAAGCGCAGCAATCCAGGAGGCGACAGAACTCAAGGTGGCCCTGGATGGCTTCGCTTCGCTCGCAATGACGGCGTTGCGTCAGGACTCTAGACGAATTCCAACACGCTTGTAGCGTGCCCCTCGTCCATGATTATTTCCAAATCGGAAAAGATGGAGCGTTCATGGACCGGTTCGGCGATCTCGATGTCTTCGCGAATGTCGTCACCGCGAAGAGCATGTCGGCGGCGGGGCGCGAGCTGAACGTCTCCCCCGCCGTCATTTCCAAGCGCATCCGCCGGCTGGAGGAACGGCTTGGCGTCAGGTTGATCCAGCGTACCACCCGCCAGCTCGCGCTGACCGAGGCCGGACAAGGCTTCTACGAGCGTGTGGTCTCGATCCTGTCCTCAATCGAGGATGCTGAGGCCTGGGTTGCGAGCGGGGCCGGGCAGGTTCGAGGCAGGCTCAAGGTCTCGGCGCCGACCTCCTTTGGTCGCATGCACGTCGCGCCGCATCTCAAGCGCTTTCTCGATGCCAATCCGCTGGTGACGGTCGAGCTTGTCCTGTCCGATGCCTTCGTTGATGTCGTCGGTGAGGGCTTCGACCTGGCGATACGCATCGCGGACCTGCAGGATTCCAGCCTCGTGGCGAAGCGCCTGGCGCCGAATCACCGTGTGCTCTGCGCGACGCCGGCCTATCTCACTGCGCACGGTACCCCCGTCACGATAGCCGATCTGGCCCGCCATAAGCTGATCGCCCACAATGCCGATCACTGGCGCCTCGATGGGCCGGATGGGCCCGTGCAGATCCGGGTCAACGGCCCCTTGAGAACGAATTCGAGCGAAGTGGTGCGCGAGGCCCTGCTGGCGGGCGTCGGCATCGCGCTGCGATCGACCTGGGATGTCGGGCCGGAACTCAAAACGGGTGCTCTGATGCGGGTGCTGCCGGATTATGCGGTGGGCTCGCGCGTCGCGATCCACGCCGTTTATCCGAGCCGGCGCCATCTCGAGCAGAAGGTCCGTGCCTTTGTCGACTATCTGGGGGAGCTTTACGGCACGACGCCTTACTGGGATGCGGGATTGGTGTTGTAGGGGTCGAGTTCGTGTCACGCCGTCATACTCGGGCTTGACCCGAGCATCTCAAGCCGAGATGTCTCCTCTTTCTGGCTGAGATTCTCGGGTCTACGCTGCGCTTCGCCCGAGAATGACGATCCAGCAGTCGGGGAGGTTTGCTATGTTCGGCGTGCTCGAAGGAACCGGCGTCTCGGTTCTCGATCCCCGCTTCCACCGCGTCATCTCCGGCTCGGCTCGGGTCGAGCGGCTGTGGACGGGCGCGCGTTGGTGCGAGGGTCCGGCCTGGTTTCCCGCGCACAACACGCTCGTCTGGTCCGATATCCCGAATGACCGGATGCTGCGCTACGACGCGCTTTCGGGTCAGACGGCCGTGTTTCGCCAGCCCGCGCGCTATTCGAACGGCCATACGGTCGATGCGCAGGGCCGCCTCGTCAGCTGCGAGCACGGCGCAAGGCAGGTGACGCGCACCGAGCATGACGGCTCGATCACCGTTCTCGCCAGCCATTATGGCGGCAAAAGGCTGAACTCGCCCAATGATGTGGTGGTGAAGTCGGACGGGTCGATCTGGTTCACCGATCCCGACTACGGCATCCTCAGCGACTATGAGGGCCACAAGGCACCCGGCGAAATCGGCGCCTGCCATGTCTATCGCATCGACAACCTGACCGGCGAGATCGCGATCGTCTGCGACGATTTCTCGAAGCCGAACGGGCTGGCGTTCTCGCCGGACGAAAGCATCCTCTACATCGCCGATACCGGTGCGAGCCATGATCCGGAGAGCGGGCCGCGCCATATCCGGGCCTTCGAGGTCGGTGAGGACGGCGTGACGCTCAGCGGCTCGCGCATCTTCGCGACCTGCACGGCCGGGTTGTTCGACGGTTTCCGGCTGGATATCGAGGGGCGCATCTGGACCAGCGCGGCCGATGGCGTGCACATCTACCATCCGGACGGCACGATGATCGGCAAGCTGGCCATCCCCGAGATCGTCGCGAATGTCTGCTGGGGCGGACCCAAGCTCAACCGGCTGTTCATCTGCGGGACGACGTCGCTCTATTCCGTGATGACGCACACCAACGGCGCGGTGCGACCGACCCTCTAGCGCGGTGGCTCGCTTTTGATCCGCGCCAGCACCAGCGGCATGGCGAGCCCGATGATCACGAAGCGCACGAGGTGGTGCGCGCCGACATAGAGCGTGTCCAGCCCCATCGCGAAGGCCAGCATCGCCATGGCCTCCAACCCGCCTGGCGCAAAGGCGGCCATGCCGCTGGCATAGGACACGTCGGCGAGCCAGGCCGCCGGCCAGGCAAACAGGAAGGCGACACCGATCGAGACGGCAAAGCCGCCGATCGCCAAGGGAAACAGCCCCTTCAGCTCGCTGCGCGGGATATGGGCGATGCGCCCGCCCATGGTCGAGCCGAGCAGCACCTGCACCGCGATCTGGATCGGCTGCGGCAGGGACCCTTCGACGAGGCCGGTCCCGTGCAGGATCGAGCTTGCGAACGTCGCGCCGAACATCAGCGGCGCGGCAAGGCCGATGCGGTCAAAGACCAGGCCGAGCGCCAGCCCCGACATCGTCACGCCGAGCATGGTGCCGGGGCCGAGTTCGAGCAGGTTCGGCAAGGGCGCGCCGGTCGCCGTGCCGGAAAGCTGCATCGCGGTCGGCAGCAGCGCCACAAGCACAAGCAAACGAAAGAGCTGGACGACCGAGATGCGGCCGATATTGGCGCCCTTGGCCTGGGCAATGGCCAGCACGGTCGAGAGCGCGCCCGGCGCCGCCGCGAGCAACGCGTCGATCCAGGGCCAGCGTGCAACATGGCGCAGATAGGCGCCGGTCGCGAGCATGATGGCGGCGACCCCGACGAGGAGGATGGCGAGGGACGCCGGGTAGCGCGCCGCGGCGGCCAGCGCTTCGGGCGTCGCGGCCGAGCCCAGAATGGTTCCCGACAGCACCATGGTCGAGTCGAACCAGGGCCGCCGCAGGCTCGGCAGCGGACGGATCAGCGAAACGACCGCGCTGAGCAGCATCGAGCCGGAGAGCCAGGCGGCCGGCATGCCGAGCAGCGAGAACAGCCCGCCGCCAAGGGCGGCCAGCGCGATGATCAGCGCCTCCCGCCACAGGATGGTCAGACGGGTCTGGAGATAGCCGAAAGGTCTCATCGCGCTCCGCGGCACCGTGAGCAGGTGCGCGCGCGTTCATGGCGGCGCCGGCCGGCCGGGTCAATCGCTCGACGGCTGGTTCGGGCGCCAAGGCCGGGTTGCACCGGGAGCCCTATGTGAGCCCTCATCAAGCGTAGCTTGCGTCTCGAAGGATGCTCCAGCCGGTTCCGGAGCCCCCGTGACCATCCTTCGAGACGCCGCTTTGCGGCTCCTCAAGATGAGGCTCGTGCAAAATCAAAGTCCCGCGATCGCCTTTTGCAGCCGCGCGACGGCCTCGGTGAGATCGGCCGCGTTTCGGGCAAAGCACAGGCGCAGGCCCGTTTCACCGCCCGGGCCGAAGGCCGTGCCGGGCGCGAGGCCGACATTGGCCTTGTCGACAAGGTCCTTGGCGAGCTTGGCCGAATCGCTGCGACCGTCGACCGAGAAGAACTGGTAGAACGCTCCGACAGGCGCCGAGAGCGAGACGCGGTTTGTCGCCTTCAACCCCTCGAAGACGATACGCCGGCCCTCGCCTGCCCGTGCGATCTGCTCGACGATGAAGCCTTCGCCCTCATCCAACGCCGCGACAGCGCCGCGCTGGAGGAAAACCGGCGACCCGGACGTGGAGTACTGGATCAGGTTCTCGATGACTTGGCCGAAAGCCTCCGGCGCCTCGATCCAGCCGATGCGCCAGCCCGTCATCGCCCAGTTCTTGGAGAAGGTCTGCACGAAGATGACGCGATCTTCGGACTCGATGATGTCGTGGAAGGAAGATGCACGGGCCTGTCCGTCATAGACGAAGCGACCGTAGATCTCGTCGGCGACGATCCAGATGCCATGCTTGCGGGTCAGTGCCAGCAGCGCCTCCTGTTCGGCGCGAGTCGCGGTCCAGCCGGTCGGGTTGGAAGGCGAATTGATGAAGAGGCCCCGGGTCTTCGGCGTGATCGCGGCCTCAATCTTGGCGAGTTCAAGCGTGAAACGGCCTTCGGTGTAATCCATCGGCACGCAGACTGCTTTCGCCCCGACGACGCCGACCGCAGCGGCGAAGTTCGGCCAGGCCGGCGTCGGGATGATGAGTTCGTCGCCTTCGCCGGCGATCATCCGCACCGCGATCTGGAGCGATTGCATGCCAGAGCCGGTGACGAAGAAGCGCTCGGTCGAGAAGGGCTGGCCGTAAAGCCTCTCGTGATAGCGCGCCAGCGCCTCGCGCAGTTCCGGGATACCGCGCTGCCAGGTGTAGAAGGTCTCGCCGTCGGCAAGTGAGCGAGCCGCCGCATCGCGGATGAATTGCGGCGTCGGCAGATCGCCTTCCCCGACCCAGAGCGGAATCAGCCCCGGCCGCAGCCGGCCATAGTTCATGACTTCGACGATGCCGCTCTCCGGCGCGTTCAGCGCTTCCGGCCGAAGGTCGGATACCCGGGTGCTGCCGGGCAGGATGGCGGTGTTCATCGGTTTCGACCTCGCGATTTCCAGATCTCTCGTTTAGCGCATGGCAGCGCCGGGAGGCATGAAATCGCGAGATCGGGTCGATCGGTCGCCGTGATGAATGCTCAGACCGTCTTCTGCTTCAGCAGGTCGCGGATTTCCGCCAGGAGCACGACATCGTCGGGCTTGGCGGCCGGCGCCTTGGGCTCGTCGCGCTTCAGCCGGTTGATCGCCTTGACGACGAGGAAGAGCACGAAGGCGATGATGATGAAGTTGACCGCGATCGTGATGAAGCTGCCATAGGCGAGCACCGCGCCCTGCTTCTTGGCTTCGATCAGCGTCGTCGCCGTCACGGATCGGTTCAGCCCGACGAAGTAATTCGAGAAATCGACGTTACCCATCGCGCCGATGAACGGCATGATGATGTCGTTGACGAGAGAGTCGACGATCTTGCCGAAAGCCGCGCCGATGATGACGCCGATGGCGAGGTCGATGACATTGCCGCGCAAGGCGAATTTCTTGAATTCCTCGATCATTCCGCACCCCTTTTGTCGATAGGCTGGCCGACGAAATCCAACGCTAGACCAAGATCGCGTTGAGCGGGACCCCAGCCGCGTCTTCGCACCGGTATCAGCGCCGGTTTTCACCAGCTGAATCGGCGTCAGCGCTCCGGACGCTATGGTCGCGGCGGTGGGCCTTGGCTAAACTCGGCTCAACTCGGCCGGAATGACTATGAAGACTTCGCTTTCCTTCGCCATGGCCGCGCATTCGGGCGCGCTTCCGTGATCCCGGCCTGGTCGGTCGTCCTCGTCGCGCTGGCTTATCTCTGCGCGCTCTTCGCCGTCGCCCATATAGCGGATACCTCGGGCCGGCGGCTGATGACGGGGCGCTGGCGCGCGACGATCTATGCGCTGGCGCTTGGCGTCTACTGCACCTCCTGGACCTTTTATGGCTCCGTCGGTTTCGCCAACCGGGCGGGCTTCGACTTCCTCGGCATCTATGTCGGGCCCATTCTGGTGATCGGCTTCGGCCATCGTTTCGTCGAGCGGCTTGTCGGCATCGCCAAGTCGCAGAACATCACCTCGATCGCGGATTTCGTCGGCGCGCGCTACGGCAAGAGCGAGCGCGTGGCCGCGCTGGTTAGCCTCGTCGCGGTGATCGGCGCCCTGCCCTATATCGCCCTGCAATTGAAGGCGGTCGCGAACTCTCTTTCGGTCTTCCTGGAAGCCACAGGCGCCCATGCGCCCACCGTCGATCTGCCGTTGCTGGGCGACCTGCCGCTCCTCGTCGCGCTAGTTCTGGCCGGCTTCGCCTGCGCCTTCGGCACCCGTCATATCGACGCCACCGAGCATCAGGATGGGCTCGTTCTCGCGATCGCGCTGGAGTCGCTGGTCAAGCTCGTGGCGTTTCTGGTGCTGGGCGTCTTCGTCGTCTACGGCCTGTTCGGCGGCGCGGGCGAGCTGCTGGCGCGGGCGTCGCAGCCACTGGGCGATCTGCCGCCGATCTGGGAGCGGACCTCGAGCTGGCCGACATTCCTGACGCTGACCTTGCTGTCGAGCTGCGCTGCGCTGTTGCTGGCGCGCCAGTTCCATATGACGATCGTCGAGAATCGCGATGTCCGGGACGTGCGACGCGCCGCGTGGATGTTTCCGCTCTACCTCGTGCTGATCAACCTCTTCGTCCTGCCGCTCGCCGCCGCCGGCGAGATCATGATTCCAGGCGGCGGGATCGATCGCGACATGACGGTGCTGCTGCTGCCGCTCCAGCAAGAGGCGGGAATCGTCGCACTGATCGTCTTCGTGGGCGGGTTGTCGGCCGGCACCGCCATGGTCATCGTCGCCTCGGTCGCGCTCGCGATCATGATCTCGAACCATCTCGTCATGCCGCTGCTCTTGCGCGGGCGCCGCGCGCTGGGCGATCGCGGACGAAACGAACGCCCGGCGAGCGAAGACGGGCCCAACGGCGATGCGAGCGGCGATCTCGGCTCGCAGCTCGTCATCCTCAGGCGGGTCAGCATCGTTGTCGTGATCCTGCTCGGCTATGCCTATTATCGCGCGTCGGGCGAAGCCGCACTGGTTTCGATCGGCCTGCTCTCCTTCGCGGCAACAGCGCAGATCGCGCCGGCCTTTGTCGGCGGGCTGGTGTGGCGGCGCGGCACGGCGCTGGGGGCGGCGGCCGGGCTGATCACCGGGACGGCGGTGTGGGCCTACACGCTGCTGATGCCAAGTCTCGTCATCCCCGGCAGCTGGTGGAGCGAGATCGTCGCGGACGGACCTTTCGGAGCCGGCGTGCTGCGACCTGAAGCGCTGCTCGGCATTGGCCTGCCGCCCCTGGCGCATGGCGTATTCTGGAGCCTCGGCCTCAACATCCTCGCCTATGTCGGCTTTTCGCTGCTGCGGCCGGCCAACGCGATGGAGCGGCTCCAGGCCAACGCCTTCGTCGAATCGGACCGGGGCACGATGGCGCAGGCCTTCTCGCTGTGGCGCACCAGCGTGACCGAGGGCGAGCTGCAATCCACCATCGCGCGCTATCTCGGCCGCGAGCGGACGGAGCGCGCCTTCGAGAGCTTCAACCATGGCCGGGGCGAAGGCCCCGACACCGCGCGCGACGTCGACATCCATCTGCTGCGCTTCGGCGAGCACCTGCTCTCCTCGGCGATCGGCGCCGCCTCCTCACGCCTTGTGCTTTCGCTCTTGCTGAAGCGACGCAACCTCTCGACGGAAGCCGCCTTCAAGCTGCTCGACGACGCTTCGGCTGCGCTGCAATACAACCGCGACATCCTCCAGCACGGGCTCGACCATGCGGGCCAGGGCATCACCGTGCTCGACCGCGACCTGCGCCTGCTGGCCTGGAACCAGGCGTTCCTGCAGCTCTACGACCTGCCGCCCTCGCTGGTGCGGTTCGGCACGGGCCTCGACGAGATCGTGCGCTTCAATGCGGCTCGCGGCGCCTATGGCGACGGCGCGCGGGACGAATTGATGGCGGCCCGTCTGGAAAGCTTCGTGCGCGACCGCGAGCCGGTGCGACTGCGGCTCTATCCCTCGAAGACCGTCATCGAAGTCCGCACCAATTCCCTGCCGGATGGCGGCTTCGTCACGACCTATACCGACATCAGCGACACGGTGGCGGCCGAAGAGGAGCTCGAGCGCACCAATGAGAGCCTCGAGCGGCGCGTGGCCGAACGCACCGAGGAGCTGCTGCACGTCAACACGGAGCTGCAGCGCGCCAAGGCCGAGGCCGAGGCCGCCAACGCTTCGAAGACGCGTTTCCTGGCGGCCGCCAGCCACGACATCCTGCAACCGCTCAACGCCGCGCGGCTCTATGCGACCTCGCTGGTCGAGCGGGACCGGACCGCCGGTTACCCCGATCTGGCCGAAAATATCGATGCCTCGCTCGACGCCGTCGAAGAAATCCTGACCGCGCTGCTCGAAATCTCCCGCCTCGACGGTGGCGCACTCAAGCCAGAGCTTACCGCCTTCCGCCTCGATGAATTGATGCGGCAGTTGCAGCGTGAATTCGAGCCGAGCGCGCAGGAAAAGGGGCTGAAGCTGGTCTTCCTTCCCACCGGGCTGGCCGTGCGGTCGGACCGGCGCCTGCTGCGGCGCCTGCTGCAAAACCTCGTTTCGAACGCGATCAAATACACCCCGAACGGCAAGGTGCTGGTGGGTTGCCGGCGTCGCGGCAGCCAGATCGCGCTCGAAGTGCTCGATACCGGGCTGGGCATTCCGCAAAGCAAGCAGAAGACCGTCTTTCGCGAGTTTCAGCGGCTCGACCAGGGCGCGCGCGTGGCGCGAGGTCTTGGGCTGGGGCTCTCCATCGTGCAGCGCATCGCGGCGGCGCTCGACCATGGGCTGACGCTCGAATCGGCGCCGGGGCGCGGCACGCGCTTTTCGCTGCTCGTGCCCCGCGCCGCACCGCTGCCGGCGATGTCGACCAGCGCGGCGCAGCGCCAGATTCCGGCCGGCCAGCTCGGCGGGATGCGACTGCTCGTGATCGACAACGAACCGGCAATCCTCGACGGGATGAAGCGGCTGCTCGAGGGCTGGGGCTGCCAAGTGGCGACGGCGCCCGGGCTGGACGAGGCGCTGCCGCAGGTCGGCGGCAAGAACGAGGCCGACGTGCTGATCGCCGACTACCATCTCGACCATGGCAACGGGCTCACCGCGATTTCGTCGCTGAGGTCGCGCGCCCGCACGCCGATGCCGGCGATCCTGCTCACTGCTGACCGCTCGCCGCAGGTGCGCGAGGCCGCCGCCGCGCTCGACGTGCATTTACTTAACAAGCCGCTGAAGCCAGCGGCGTTGCGGGCGCTGCTGGCGCAATGGCGCGCGACGCGGCTCGCGGCCGAATAACCGCCACGCGCTCCTTACCCTTCCATAGGATAAACCCCTTGCCGACACTGCACGTCGTCCCGCTTTCGAAGCTGGCCAGCACGGTCGCCGCCGTCGGGGCGAGCCATCTGGTCACGCTGATCAATGTCGGCAGCGCGGTCGAGCGACCCGCGACGATCTTGCCGAAAAACCACCTGTTCCTTGGGTTGTCCGACATCAGCCAGCCGCTGGAGGGGCACGTGCTGGCGGCGCAGGAGCAGATAGAAGGCTTGATCGCCTTCGTCCGCGCCTGGGATCGGCAGGCGCCCCTGGTGATCCATTGCTGGGCCGGCATCAGCCGCTCCACGGCAGGCGCCTATATCGCCGCCTGCGCGCTGGCGCCGGATCGCGACGAAGGCGAACTCGCCGACATCCTGCGCGCCGCCGCCCCCTCGGCAACGCCCAATGCGCGGCTGGTGGCGCTGGCCGATGCGACGCTGCGCCGGGATGGCCGCATGGTCCGGGCGATCGAACGGATCGGCCGTGGCGTCGATGCCTTCGAGGGCACGCCGTTCATCATGCCCCTGACCTGACTTAGACGGCCCGCGAAGACGCATTTTCATGCGGCATTTCGCCGAGACGTCGTGACTATGAGCGCACCTGCCTTCGAACGATGCAGGAGATTGCTTGCATCCCGCCGATTTTGCGATGATTGATCGCGCGGGGGAGGCAACCGCAGCACCATGACGATCGAACTTGACTCACGCGACTGCTCGATCCTGCGCATCCTTCAGCAGGATGGGCGGATCACCAATTCGGACCTGGCCGAGAAGGTGCACCTCTCACCCTCGGCCTGCCTGCGCCGTGTGCGACAGCTCGAGGAGAGTGGGCTGATCCGCGGTTACGCGATGATGCTCGACGACAAGATCGCCGGATTTCCGGGCACGGCTTTCGTCTTCGTCACGCTCGACCAGCAGGGCCGCGCCTCGCTCGAGAGCTTCGAGCTTGCCGTCCAGAATCTGCCGGAAATTCTCGAATGCCATCTGCTCGCCGGTGCACACGACTATCTGATGCGGGTGATCTATCGCGACAGCGCCGATTTCGAGCGCATTCACACCGACATCATCACGCAGCTGCCCGGCGTCACCCGCGTCCAGTCGACGCTGACGCTGCGGACGATCAAGAAGACCTCCGCACTGCCGGTCTGACGGGTTGCGGCTGGCGGCGCGCCGTCCGATAAGCTTGCGGCAAACAGGAATCAGACCGTTGAGCGAAGCGAACATCAAGACCGACGCCGACGTCGCCGCCCTGCCCTTCGAGGCCGCGCTGAAGGAGCTCGAAGGCATCGTCACCCGGCTGGAACGCGGCGATGTCGCGCTCGAGGAATCGATTGCGATCTACACCCGCGGCGAAGCCCTGAAGGCACGCTGCGACGCCCTGCTGAAACAGGCCGAGGCGCGAATCGAGAAGATCACACTGGGCGCCGACGGCAAGCCGACCGGGACGACGCCGCTCGACGTCGACGGCTGAAGCCATTCGGCGGGGCCGTTCCGGACGTCATTGCTCGAATGCCCGCGCCGGATTGCAGTACGGATGGTTGCGGCAGGCGTTCGACAGGTCCAGCTTCCTCGAGCGAAAAGGAGGCTCACCATGTCGCAACTTCCGGCCGAAGACCCGATTCTGGGCGATGCCCATTCCTGCGAGGCGATCGAAAGGGTCATCGTGCCCCGCACGCATGATCTCGGCGGCTTTCAGGTTCGCCGCGCCTTGCCTGCGATCGGCAAGCGGATGGTCGGCCCCTTCATTTTCTTCGACCAGATGGGCCCGTCCGAATTCCATCTCGGCGAGGGGCTGGATGTGCGCCCGCACCCGCATATCGGGCTCTCGACCGTGACCTATCTGTTCGACGGCGAGATCATGCACCGCGATTCGCTGGGCACGGCGCTCGCCATCCGGCCGGGCGCGGTCAATCTGATGACCGCGGGGCGCGGCATCGTCCATTCCGAGCGCACGGGCCTGGAGGCGCGGGCGACCGGCCCCAAGCTCTATGGCATCCAGGCCTGGCTCGCCCTGCCCAAGTCGCATGAGGAGATCGCGCCGGACTTCGCTCACCACGGCGCCGGCGAGTTGCCGCGCATCGTCGAGGGCGGCAAGCGCATCAGCCTGATCATGGGCTCGGCCTATGGCCAGAGCTCGCCGGTGAAATTCCCCTGGGATGCGCTTTATGCGGAGGCTGTGCTGTCGCCCGGCGCGATCCTGCCGCTCGATCCCGACTACGACGAGCGGGCGGTCTATATCGTCACGGGCAAGATCGACATCGCAGGCGACGAGTTCGGCGCCGGACAGCTTCTGGTCTTCAAGCCGGGAGACCGCATCTCGATCCTTGCCATCGATCAAACCCGCTTGATGCTGGTCGGCGGCGAGCCGATGGACGGGCCGCGCAACATCTGGTGGAATTTTGTCTCGTCCTCGCAGGAGCGCATCGAGCAGGCCAAGCAGGAGTGGAAGGCCGGCCGCTTCGACACCGTGCCGGGCGATGAAAGTGAGTTCATTCCGCTGCCCGAAGGGCCTTGAACACACGGCGCCGTCATTCTCGGGCTTGACCCGAGAATCTCTGCGACGCGAGGCTCTGGAGCCTTCTTCGGCAGGAGATGCTCGGGTCTTCGCCCGAGCATGACGGCGCCGTTCTCCGCATTCGGTTTGCCACCACCTCTTGCAGCCCCTATTTGAGAGGGCTGTTCTCCACGGCAACGGAATGCTTCGTGCCACGCTTCGCGACGCCTCTGCTCGACACCATCCACGAACCAGCCGATCTGCGCCGGCTTGGCGACTCGGATCTGAAGCAGCTCGCCGAAGAGCTTCGCCTCGAGACGATCGATGCCGTCTCCGTCACCGGCGGCCATCTCGGCGCGGGCCTCGGTGTCGTCGAGCTGACGGTCGCGCTCCACCATGTCTTCGATACGCCGGGCGACAGGCTGATCTGGGATGTCGGGCATCAGGCCTATCCCCACAAGATCCTGACCGGACGTCGCGACCGCATCCGCACGCTGCGGCAGCCGGGCGGGCTTTCCGGCTTCACCAAACGCTCCGAGAGCGCCTACGACCCGTTCGGCGCCGCCCATTCCTCGACCTCGATTTCGGCCGGGCTCGGCATGGCCGTGGGGCGCGATCTCGCGGGACGCAAGAACAATGTCGTCGCCGTGATCGGCGACGGCGCAATGTCGGCCGGCATGGCCTATGAGGCGATGAACAATGCCGGCGCGCTCGGCTCGCGCCTCATCGTCATCCTCAACGACAACGACATGTCGATCGCCCCGCCGGTGGGCGCGATGTCGGCCTATCTGGCGCGTCTGGTCTCCGGCCGGACCTATCGCTCGCTGCGTGAGGTCGCCAAGCAACTCGCCGAGAAGCTGCCGCGCTTCTTCCACGACAAGGCCAAGCGCACGGAGGAGTACGCTCGCGGTTTCTGGACCGGCGGAACGATGTTCGAGGAGCTGGGCTTCTACTATGTCGGGCCGATCGACGGACATAACCTCGACCATCTGCTGCCGGTGCTGCGCAATGTCCGCGATGCCGGAAACGGGCCGATCCTCGTCCATGTCGTAACGCAGAAGGGCAAGGGCTACGGCCCGGCCGAAGCCAGCGCCGACAAATATCACGGCGTGGTCAAGTTCGACCCTGTCACGGGCCTGCAGGCGAAAACTCCCGCTAATGCGCCGAGCTATACCGGCGTCTTCGCCAATGCGCTCATCAGGCAAGCGCGGGAGGACGACAGGATCGTCGCGGTCACCGCCGCGATGCCGTCGGGCACCGGGCTCGATGCCTTCGGGAAGGAATTCCCCGAGCGCACCTACGATGTCGGCATCGCCGAGCAGCATGCGGTAACCTTCGCGGCCGGGCTCGCGACCGAGGGCTACAAACCCTTCGTCGCGATCTATTCGACCTTCATGCAGCGCGCCTACGACCAGATCGTCCATGACGTGGCCTTGCAAAAGCTGCCCGTGCGCTTCGCGCTCGACCGGGCGGGCCTCGTCGGGGCGGACGGCGCCACCCATGCCGGCTCCTTCGACGTGGCCTACCTCGCCTGCCTGCCCGACATGGTGGTGATGGCGGCCTCCGACGAGGCGGAGCTGACCCATATGGTCGCGACCGCAGCGGCCTATGACGATGGCCCGATCGCCTTCCGCTATCCTCGTGGGGAGGGCGTCGGCGTCGAGATTCCCGATGTTGGCGTGCCCCTGGAAATCGGCAAAGGTCGCATCATGCGCCAGGGCACGAATATTGCCCTGCTGTCGCTCGGCACGCGGCTGGCGGAAGCGCTGAAGGCGGCGGATCTGCTGGCGCAGCGCGGCCTCTCGACCACCGTCGCGGATGCGCGCTTCGCCAAGCCCCTGGACGAGGCGATGATCCTGAAGCTGGCGCGCGAGCATGAGATCCTGGTGACGATCGAGGAAGGCTCCATCGGCGGGTTCGGCAGCCATGTGCTGCATCTGCTCGCGGAGAACGGGGCGCTCGATGCCGGCTTGAAGGTGCGCGCGCTGACCCTGCCGGACGTCTATCAGGACCACGACAAGCCTGACGCGATGTATGCCGCTGCGGGCCTCGATGCCGCCGGGATCGTCGCCGCCGTCGAGAAGGCTCTCGGCACCCCCGCCGTGATCAAGCGCGCCTGAGCCGGCTGCCGTGAAAAGCCGGGCCGATCAGTTGCTGGTCGAGCGCGGCTTCTTCGAGAGCCGGGCGCGGGCGCAGGCGGCCATCGCCGCCGGGCTCGTCAGCGCGAACGGCAGCCCGGTGCGCAAAGCATCCGAGATGGTCGCGGGCGATGCGACGCTCAGCGCGCAGGCGCCGCATCCTTATGTGTCACGCGGCGGGGTGAAGCTTGCAGGAGCGCTTGACGCTTTCGGCTTCGATCCCGCCGGGCTGCTCTGCCTTGATGTCGGCTCCTCCACCGGCGGCTTCACCGATCTTCTGCTGAAGCGTGGCGCGGACCACGTCGTCGCGGTCGATGTCGGCCGCGACCAGCTTCACGCCTCGCTGCGCGCCGATCCACGCGTCACCAGTCTGGAAGGGCAGGACATTCGGACACTGGCTGCGGCCACACTGCCGGGACAGCCTGCGCTGGCGGCGATCGATGTCAGCTTCATCTCGCTCAAGCTGGTTCTGCCTGCCGTTGCCGCCCTTCTCGCGCCGCAGGCCGGCATCGCAGCGCTGATCAAGCCGCAATTCGAAGCCGGCCGCGCCGCGCTCAAGAAAGGGATCGTCCGCGACGAGGCCGTGCAGGCCGAAACATGCCAGACGATCGTCGCGCTGCTGCGCGAACTCGGTTTCCGGGTCGAGGGGCCGGCCCCCTCGCCCATCGAAGGTGGCGACGGCAACCGCGAATTTCTGGTCGGGGCCCGGCGGAGCTAAGAGAAGCGCGCCATCACGGCGTCGACCTCGGCCTGCAGCGAGCGATCCTCTAAGGTCATCAGATCGACCGCGCCATTGGCGTTGATGAACTGGGTCGAACGGCCGATGAGCCTTCGCAGAGCCTCGCTCGCCACCTCGGTGATGACCGGCAGCTCCGGCGGCGCGGGCTGCTCGTCCAGCAGGGCCGTCATGGTGCGAATCAGCCGGGTCATCGCCGCGCAGGTGTCCTCGAAAGCCCGGCGGCGCTTCGCCCCGATGCCGTCATAAGCGGCGATGGCGCCAGAGGCGCAGCGCAGGTCCGAAGCCAGAAAATGCTCACGATATCCGACGCTGCTCCAGCCGCGCAGGTCGTCGATGACGGTTTCATCGATCGAAGCGATCTCGATCAGCATCAGGGCTTCGTTGAAACGGTTGAGAAAATCCGTCGAGAGCCGAGGCGCAGCGGGCCCGTCTCTCCATTCGGAAGGCTTTTCGGCCTGCGCTGTCGCCGCGGAGATCGTCATCGATTGCCCTAAACCGGGGGCGACTATGTTGGGCCAACCGCAAACAAAGTATTGATCTTTGCGCTATCTCTCGACCTAACCGACGCTATGTGCGGGCGCTACGCGATCACTCTTCCGCCAGCGGCGATGCGCGAGGCTTTCGGCTATCGCGAACAGCCTAATTTTCCGCCACGCTACAACATCGCGCCGACCCAGCCGGTGCCGGTCGTTCTGCCCAAAGATGGCGGCCTGCGCTTCCTGCTGATGCGCTGGGGCTTCATTCCCGGCTGGGTCAAGGACCTCCGGGATTTTCCGCTCGTCATCAACATTCGAACCGAAAGCGCGGCGGACAAGCCCTCGTTCCGCCATGCCCTGACACGGCGGCGCTGCCTGCTGCCGGCGGACGGCTTTTACGAATGGCGCCGCAGCGGCACGGGTCGCACGGCGCAGATCGAGCCTTTCCTGTTCCGCCGACCCGACCGGGCCTTTTTCGCCTTTGCCGCCTTGTGGGAGACTTGGCATTCGCCGGATGGTTCGGAGATCGACACGGTCGCGATGATGACCGGCCCGGCCAACGGAACGATGGCCGGGGTCCACCATCGCTGCCCGGTGATCCTCGATCCGCGCGACTATCCGGCCTGGCTCGACCCGGCCACGACGGCGCAGCAGGTGCAGGGCCTGCTGAGGCCACCACCGGACGAGCTCCTCGAGGCCGTCGCGATCGGCCCTGCCGTGAACAAGGTCGCGAATGACGGCCCGCACGTGCAAGAGGCTCTCGGGCCCCTCCCGTCTCTCGAAGGGCACGGGGAGCCGGCTCGCCATGCGCGCAAGGCGGCCCGGCCACCCGCCGATGACGGCCAAGGGAGCCTGTTCTAGCGGCGGAAACATGCTCTGATCGTCTTTGCCCGCGAGATAAGGATCCAAGCGCATGCATGGCCGCCGCCCCACCATGACCTCCCGGCACGGCATGGTCGCCGCAGCCCATCCCTTGGCGGCGCAAGCTGGCGCGAAGCTGCTGGCGCAGGGCGCAAATGCCTTCGATGCGGCCGCGGCGACCGCTGCCGCGCTCAACGTCGTCGAGCCCTTCATGTCGGGGCTTGCGGGCATGGGCTTCGCGACCTGCTGGATCGCGGCCGAAAAACGCGTGCGCGTGCTCGATTTCGTGCCGCCGATCCCTGGAAGCTTCCCGGCCGAGCGGTTCAGCCAGCGCGCCGATCTCGATCGTGGGCCGCTTTCGGTCGCCTCGCCCGGAAACCTCGCCGGCTGGTGCGAACTGGTGAAGACATATGGCCGCAAGAGCCTGCCCGAGATTTTCGCACCGGCGATCGCGCTGGCGGGGGACGGCTTCGCGCTGGCCGAATTCGGCGCCGAGGAGTTCGCCGAGCATGGACCGGCCGTGCAGGCGCGATCGGCCCTGGAACCGTCCTGGACCGCGAATTATGCGCCGGGCGGCACGATTCCGGGTTTCGGCGCGGTCCTCGTCCAAGGCGATCTCGCACGCACCCTTTCCGAGATCGCAGAGCACGGGCCGGATCATTTCTATCGCGGGCCGCTGGGCGAGCGGGTGGTGACGCATCTGCAGGCGCTGGGCGGGACGCTGACCATGGCCGACCTCGCGGCGGTGAGGACGGTCTGGCGCGAGCCGCTGGCGATGCCTTATCGCGGGCTGCAAGTGCATGTCCCGCCGCCGCCCTGCGAGGGCTTCCAGTTCCTGCTGACGCTGGCGGTTCTCGATGGGATCGACCTCGGCGCGCTGGTCAAGGACGGGCCGGACCATCTCGACCTCGTCTATCGCGCCATCCGGCTCGCGGCGGGCGAGCGCATCGCGCGCAACAATCCAAACCCGGAGGTACTGGCGCAGATGCTTTCGCCGGCTTCGGTCGAGCGCCTGCGGGCTCGCCTCCTGGCCGGCACCCCGATCAGCGGGCCGACCGAGCAATGGACCCCGCAGGCCGGCGAAGATCCGGCCCATACGACCTCGTTCTCGATCGCCGATCGCGAGGGTAACCTGATCTGCATCACGCAGAGCCTGGGCAGCCCCTTCGGTAGCGGCGTCGTGGTGCCGGGGACGGGGCTGTGCCTCAACAACTTCCTCTACTGGGCCGATGTGCAGGCCGGCAGCCCGAACCGAGCCAGGCCGGGCGACGCGCTGGCGATGTGCATGTCGCCCTCGATTTCGACCCGCGAGGGCGCGCCCGTGCTCGCGCTGGGGACGCCGGGCAGCTACGGCATCATGCAGACGCAGGCGCAGGCCATGGTCCAGCACCTGGCATTCGGCTTGCCCTTGCAGGAGGCGATCGAGGCGCCGCGCGCGCGGCTCTGGGACGGGCGCCTCGTCGAGATCGAGAATCGGATCGCGCCGGAGACGATCGCCGAGCTGCAGCGGCGCGGGCATGATGCGCAGGCGTTCGACGTGGGCTGGACGATGCGCTGTGGCGGGATGCAGGCCGTGGCCGTCGATCCCGCGACCGGGGTGTTTACAGGCGCGGCCGACCCTCGCCGCGACGGCTATGTCGCGACGCCCTAGCCGTCATTGCGAGCGAAGCGAAGCAATCCAGAGGGACTTGGTCGAGCGGTTCCGCCCTGCCGCTCCTGGATTGCTTCGTCGCTTCGCTCCTCGCAATGACGGTGAGAACGGGATCAGCCCACCAGTTCGCCGCGAAAGGCCCAGCGTGTCATACGCCGCTCGACCAGCGCGCAGAGCGCGTAGAGGCCGATGCCCATGATCGCAATCGAGAACAGCCCGGCGAACGTGGTGGCGGTGTCGTTGCGAGCGCCGGCCGAGAGCATTAGGAAGCCGATGCCGCGATTGCCGCCGACCGTCTCCGACAGCACCGAGCCGATGAAGGCCAGCGTCACCGCAACCTTCAGGCTGGCAAACAGATAGGGCATCGCGCGGGGCACCCCGACCTTGGTCAGGATTTCCCATTGGCTGGCGCCAAGCGAGCGCATCACATCGCGCATCTCGGGCTCGATCGTCGCCAGCCCCGTGGCAACGTTCACAACGATAGGGAAAAACGAGATGACGAAGGCGGTGATGACCGCCGGCAGCGCACCGACGCCGAGCCAGATCATCAGGATCGGCACGATCGCCACCTTCGGGATCGCGTTGAAGGCGATCAGCAACGGATACAAGCCTGCATAGATGAAGGGCGAAGCGCCGATCGCCAGCCCGAGCATCAGGCCGAAGCCGATCGCCATGGCGAAGCCGATCATGGTCGTCCACAGCGTCTCCAGGCAGAACCGCAGCAGGATGTCCCAGCGCTGGATCATCACCTCGACGATCCGGCTCGGGCGCGGAGCCAGGATCTCCGGCACGTCGAAGACGATGCAGGCGATCTCCCAAAGCAGCAGCAGCGCGGCGGCTGCGAGCCAGGGCATGGCGACAAGCAGGATGCGCTTCTGCGTGTCGGTCATGAGCGCAGGCCCGTAGCCATCGTCATTGCGAGCAAAGCGAAGCAATCCAGGAGGACTGGTTGAAGCTGTTCAGGCAAGTCCCCCTGGATTGCTTCGTCGCTGCGCTCCTCGCAATGACGGTGCGGGATGCATTTCTCGCTCGACCGCAGCATCACGCATGCTCCAGATGAATGCGCTCGCGCAGCTCGTGAACGATGTCGACGAAGGCGGGATCGAAGGTCGTCTCCAGCGTGCGCGGACGCGGCAGGTCGATCTTGCGGGCCATCACGATCTTTCCTGGCCGGCGGCTCATCACATAGACGGTGTCGGCGAGATAGACGGCCTCGCGCAGATCATGCGTGACCAGCACGGCGGTGAAGCGCCGCTCCAGCCAGAGCTGCTGCATGACGCTCCAGAGCTCCTCGCGGGTGAAGGCATCGAGCGCGCCGAAAGGCTCGTCCAGCATCAGGATTTCGGGCTCGTGAATGAGCGCCCTGCACAGGCTGGAGCGCTGCTGCATCCCGCCGGACAGCTGCCACGGATATTTCGAGCCGAAGCCGGCAAGGCCGACCGACGCCAGCAGCGCCTCGACACGGGCGACGTATTCGGCCTTGTTGGCGCGGAAGCGGCGCTTGTGCGGCTCGACCACTTCGAGCGGCAGCAGGATGTTGTCGAGCGTGGTGCGCCAGGGCATCAGGGTCGGCGCCTGGAAGGCCATGCCGACACCCCGGATCGGGCGTTTCACGGTCTGGCCATGGACCCAGACCTCGCCGCCAGTCGGCGGCAGCAGCCCGGTGACGAGCTTCATCAGGGTGGACTTGCCACAGCCGGAGGGGCCGACGACCGCGACGAACTCGCCCTTGACGATGGAGAGCGTCGCATCCTCCAGCGCGACCATGCGTGAGGTGCCCGCGCCATAGGCGAGGCTGACGTTGCGCAGTTCGACGAGCGGCGGTTCGGCCGGCTTTCGCGAGCCCTCATCCTGAGGAGCAAGCGCAGCTTGCGTCTCGAAGGATGTTCCAGATGTCACGAGAGCCTCCTGAAGCATCCTTCGAGACGCCGCTCCTGACGGAACGGCTCCTCAGGATGAGGGCTGAGGATGGAATGCCCGCCTTAGGGCGCGACCATCCGTTCCGCTTTGGGCGGCAGGAATTTGCCTGAGAAGACCTTGTCGGGCTCCGGGGCGGAGGGCAGACCGAACGCCTCGGCGACATCCTTGACCGAGCGGGCGAAGCGGGCGGGGTCGACGTCGCCCATGCCGTTTTCCTTCACATAAGGCGTCAGCACGTTCATCTTCAGCGACATGTCGAGGCGCTCGGCCTCCAGCTTCTCGTCGATCAGCGGGTCGCGTTTCTTAGCCGCCGCGATGCCGAGCGCAGGGTTGGCGGCGACCTCTTTCCAGGCCTTGGCAGTGGCGCGCAGGAAGCCGGTCACGACCTCCGGCTTCGCGGCGAGCGCCGGCGAGACGATGATGCCGTTGCCGTACACGTCCATCTTGAAGTCGGAGTAGTTGAAGGAGACGACGTCCTCCGCCTTCACGCCGCGGGCTTTCAGATCGAGAATCGACGAGAAATAGTGCCCGGAGATGAAATCGACCGTGCCCTGCACCAGCGATTGCTCGCGGAGCTGCGGCGTGAGGTTCACGAAAGAGACGGTCGAGGCGTCGAGCCCGACCTTCTTGGCGAAAGCCGGAAACAGCCGGTAGGACGCATCGAAGACCGGGGCGCCGAGCTTCTTGCCGGCGAGATCGGCAGGCTTCGTGATTCCGCTCTTCTTCAAGGCATGCACGCCGAAGGGCGGAAAATCATAGGCCATGAAGACGCAGAGCACCTCCTTGCCGGGGTTCTTGACGTTGTATTCGATCAGCGAATTCACATCGGCGAAGCCGAGGTCGTAGGCGCCTGTCGCGACGCGCTGGACCGCACCCGCCGAGCCCTGGCCGGGGTCCATCGTCACGTCCAGCCCCTCGGCCTTGTAGTAGCCCTTGTCGAGGGCGACCAGGAACGGCGAGGTCGGGCCCTGGAAGACCCAATCAAGCGTGAATTTCAGTGAGGTCTGGGCGGCAGCCGGAAAGGAGGTTGCGAGCATCGTCCCAAACGTCAGCGCCGCCATGACACGGCGCGTCAGGCCCCTGCCCCGCCCGCTCGAAAAGCCCGCTACGCCCCGCGCAACACTCGTCATCGCCGCCATCCCCGTTCTCGGTTGCCGGGAACGCTAGAAGCGGGTCCGGAACCGGTCAATCGGGCGCAGCCGCTGTCCTGCCAGTTTTTTGGGCAACAGCACGCATAGAGCGGTCGCGGATCGCGTGAGATGCCGGCGGTCCAGCGAAGAGCTGCTTTTAGGGCATCGCATCGCTGGACCGTCGGCCGACACCTCACCCTGCCCTCTCCTTACAGGAGAGGGTTCTCGTGTTTCCGAACTTACTGGAATGGTACCACCGCGCCGGGGTTCATGATCCCCTGCGGATCAAGCGCGCGCTTGATGGTGCGCATCAGGTCGAGTTCGACCGGGTCCTTGACGCCGGGAAGCAGGTCGCGCTTGAGCCGGCCGATGCCATGCTCGGCCGAGATCGAGCCGTGGAGGTCCGCGACGATGCCGTGGACCGCCTCGTTCATCGCGCTCCAGCCGGCGAGGAAGGTCGCCTTGTCGGCGCCGATGGGCTGACTGATGTTGAAGTGAATGTTGCCGTCTCCGAGATGGCCGAAGGGTACCGGCCGGCAGCCCGGCACCATCGCCTCTACGACCGAAATGGCGCGGGCGAGGAATTCCGGCGTCGCATGCACAGGCACCGAGATGTCGTGCTTGATCGAGCCGCCCTCATAGGTCTGCACCTCGGACATCATCTCGCGCAGCTTCCAGAAATCGGCGCGCTGGGCCAGCGAGCCGGCGAGCGCCGCGTCGGTGACGATGCCCTTTTCCAAGGCGTCACCGAGAAAGGTCTCGACATGCTCGTCAAGCCCCGCCGCCTGCTGGGACGAGACCTCCATCAGCACATACCAGGGCGACGGCTCGGAGAGCGGATCTCGCGCGCCCGAGGCATGGCGCAGGACGAAATCCAGGCCGATGCGCGGCATCAGCTCGAAGGTGGTGAGCGTGCCGCCGGCGCCGGCCTTGGCGGCATTCAGCAGGTTGAGGGCGGCCTGCGGGTCCGGCACCGCCAGAAAGGCGGTGGCGCGCACAGCCGGCAACGGGAAGAGCTTCAGCACGGCAGCGGTCACGATGCCGAGCGTGCCTTCGGCGCCGATGAAAAGATCCTTGAGATCGTAGCCGGTGTTGTCCTTGCGGAGCTGGCGCAAGCCGTTCCAGACGCGCCCGTCCGGCAGCACGACCTCCAGGCCCAGGCAAAGCTCGCGGGCATTGCCATAGGCCAGCACCGCCGTGCCGCCAGCATTGGTCGAGAGGTTGCCGCCGATGGTGCAGGAGCCTTCGGAGGCCAGCGAAAGCGGGAAGAGACGGCCCGCGTCCTCGGCCGCGTCCTGCGCGCGCTTCAACGTGACGCCGGCCTCGACGATCATCGTGTCGCCGTCGGTATCGACCGCGCGGATCGCGTCGAGGCGCTGCAGCGACAGCACGATCTCCTGGCCCTCGGCGATCGGGATCTGCCCGCCGACGAGGCCGGTATTGCCGCCTTGCGGCACGAGCTTCGTGCCGGTCTCAGCCGCGAGCTTCACCAGTTCGGCGACTTCCGCCGTCGAGCCGGGGCGGACGATCGCCTGCGCCTTGCCGCGGAAGAGATCGCGCCACTCCTTGAGGTAGGGCACCATGGCGTCGGCATCGGTCACGACGTTCTTTTCGCCGACGATGGCGGCCATGCGATCGAGAATTGCGCTCATCCTGAAGTCCCTGCCCTCACAAGCCGTCCGAACTTTTCAGCCCTCATCCTGAGGAGCGCTCCCCCAGGAGCGCGTCTCGAAGGATGCTCCAGGTGGTTCCGGAGCGCCCTGAAGCATCCTTCGAGACGCCGCTTCACGGCTCCTCAGGATGAGGGCTGGAGAGGTTCGAATCGGCGTTAGCTCTTCCTCGCCCGCCGGAACACGCCGACAAGCTCGACATGGGCGGAATAGCGGAACTGATCGACCGGCGTCACGCCTTCCAGCGCATAACCGCCCGCAATCAACGTCGCGGCGTCGCGGGCGAAGCTGCCGACATCGCAGGACACATAGATGACGTGCCCAACCTTGGAAGCGGCCAACCGCCTCACCTGCGCCTCGGCACCGGCACGGGGCGGGTCGAGCACCACGGCGTCGAAGCCGTTCAGCTCGTGCTCCAGCAGCGGACGGCGGAAGAGGTCGCGCGTCTCGGTGGCGATGGGCTTGAGGCCCGGCGTGGCGCCGAAGCCCCGTGCCAGCGCCGCCGTCGCGGCCTTGTCGCTTTCGACCGCGAGCACCTGCATGCGCTCGGCGATGCGGAAGCTGAACGGGCCGCAACCGGCAAACAGATCGGCAGCGCGCTTGCCCTTGGGCAGCGCTGCCACCACCAGCCCGGCCAGGATCTCCTCACCCAGCGCCGTCGCCTGCAGGAAGCCGCCGGAGGGTGGAGCGACCAGCGCCCTGCCCATGGGCTGCGCGGGCGCGCGGCGTTCGACGATATTTTCGCCGTGGTCGGCAAGGCGGGCGAGATCGAGCCGCTCCGCCAGCACGGTCAGCGCGAGCCTCGCCTTGTCGCCGAGCGGGCCATGGCCGCGCAGATCGACATCGAGGCCTGCTTCCGAGGCGGTAATCTGGATATCGAGCGGCTTGCCGGCAGCGCCGAGGCGGTTCGCCAGCATCTGCGCGACGGCCGGCGCGCGCGCCAGGCCGGGAGCCAGAACCGGACAAGCCTCGACCTCGATCAAATCATGGCTGCGCGCGGCCATGAAGCCGACGATCATCGCCTCGCCCTCGAGGCGGGCATGGAAAGTGACACGACGGCGGCCCGCGCCATGGGCATCGATGAGCTCGGCTACCGGCACCTCGATGCCGGCGCGGCCAAGCGCGGTGACGACCTGCTGACGCTTCCATTCACGGTAGAGCCCCGGCGCCATGTGCTGCGCCGCGCAGCCGCCGCAGCGGGTAAACAACGGGCAGATCGCGGCAACGCGCGATTCGGAGGGCGCGAGGATCTCGACGGGGTGCCCGCGCTCGCCATCGACCACGGTGCGGACGGTCTCGCCCGGCAGCGTGAAAGGCACGAAGACCGAGCCGGCGGGCGTCTGAGCGATGCCGTCACCGCGCTGGCCGAGCCGGTCGATCACCAGGGTTTCGTTCATGGCGAGCCGGGGAGCGGTTGCTTCCAGCTTCTGCGGCTTTGCGACGGGCATGTTGGAACTCGGGGCACAGGCGGCCCGCTCAGGGTGACCTTGGCGAGGCTTTCGCCTATCAGGTCAGGGACGAATTGGGAAATCCGGCCATGACCATCCGTAACGGCGTCATCGAAGCGATCGGCCATACGCCGCTGATCAAGCTGAAGCGGGCCTCCGAGGCCACCGGCTGCACCATCCTCGGCAAGGCCGAATTCATGAACCCCGGCCAGTCGGTGAAGGATCGGGCCGCGCTCGCCATCATCCGCGATGCCGAAGCCAAGGGACTGCTGAAGCCCGGCGGCGTCATCGTCGAGGGCACGGCGGGGAATACCGGCATCGGGCTGGCGCTGGTCGGCAATGCGCTGGGCTATCGCTGCGTGATCGTGATCCCGAATACGCAAAGTCAGGAGAAGAAGGACATGCTGCGGCTGGCCGGCGCGACGCTGGTCGAGGTCCCGCCGGCGCCCTACGCCAATCCGAACAATTACGTGAAGGTCTCGGGCCGGCTTGCCGAGGCTCTGGCGAAGACCGAGCCGAACGGCGCGATCTGGGCCAACCAGTTCGACAACACGGCCAACCGCCAAGGGCATATCGAGACCACAGGCCCGGAAATCTGGGAGCAGACGGATGGCAAGGTCGACGGCTTCATCTGCGCGGTCGGCTCGGGCGGGACGCTCGCCGGCGTCGCCATGGCGCTGAAGGCGCGCAAGCCCGGCGTGACGATAGGGCTGGCCGATCCGATGGGTGCGGCGCTGTATTCCTTCTACACCGACGGCGTCCTGAAATCGGAGGGATCGTCGATCACCGAGGGCATCGGCCAGGGCCGCATCACGGCCAATCTCGAAGGTCTCACCGTCGATGCCGCCTTCCAGATTCCCGATGCTGAAGCAGTGCAGATCGTCTTCGACCTGCTCGAGCATGAGGGCCTCTGCCTTGGCGGCTCCTCCGGCATCAACGTCGCGGGCGCGATCCGGCTGGGCCGCCAGATGGGGCCTGGCCACACCATCGTGACGGTGCTGTGCGATTACGGCACGCGCTATCAGTCGAAGCTGTTCAACCCGGAATTCCTGCGCTCGAAAGACCTGCCGGTGCCGGACTGGCTGGAGCGGGACGGCTCGGCGCTGAGCCAGGTCGTCACGCAGGTCATGACCTGACGCTCAGCGCAGCGGCCAAATCAGCAGGATCATCGGCACGGCCACCAGCAGCACGATGAGGGAAAGCGGGGCGCCCAGGCGCGAATAATCGCTGAAGCGATAGCCGCCCGGCCCCATCACCAGTGTGTTGCACTGGTGGCCGATGGGCGTCAGGAAATCGCTCGCGGCGCCCAGCGCCACCGCCATCAGGAAAGCGTCGGGGTTATAGCCAAGGTTGGTGGCGAAGCCCGCCCCGATCGGCGCCATGACGAGCACAGTCGCGGCGTTGTTGAGGAAGGGCGTGACGGCCATCGCCGCAGCCATGATCAACGCGACGGAGGCCCAGCCCGGCAGCCCTGCCCCGACCTGCGCCAGCCACGCGGCGAAGACATCGGTCGCACCGGTGGAACGAAGCGTATCGCTGACGGGAATCAACGCTGCCAGCATCAGCAGGATCGGTGCATCGATGCTGGAATAAGCCTCCCGCAGCGGCACGCAGCGGAAGGTGATGAGCGCGACCGCGGCGGCGAAGAACACCAGCGGCACCGGCGCGAGCCCAGCGGCCAGCGTCACGACCGCCGCCAGGACGATGGCGACCGTGACCAGCGCGCGGCGCGTCGATCCCAGCGAGACCGCGCGCTCGGCCAGCGGCAGCAGGGCGAGTTCGCCAAGCTTCTCCGGCAGGAGCTTCTCGTCGCCCTGGATCGCGACGATGTCGCCGGCGCGGATGCGAATGTCGCGCAGGCGCTGCGAAAACCGTTCCCCAGACCGGCTGATCGCGATGAGATTGACGCCGAAGCGGGCGTGCAGGCCAAGGTCGCCGGCTGATTGGCCGATCAGGACCGAATTGGGCCCGACGATCGCCTCGCTGACGAGATCAGGGTCGAAAGCGTCGTTCTTCTGGGTGGGACGACGCGAGCCATCCAGCTCGAGCCCACCCTCCGCAATGACGCGCTCCAGAACATCGGCCTCGCCGCGCAGGAGCAGCGTGTCGCTCGGGCTCAATATCGCATCCGGCAGCGGGGCCCTGAGCCGGCGCTTGTCGCGCAGGATGGCGACGATCTCGACATCTCCCCCGCCAAGCGCCTTCAGATCGGCAACGGTCTTGCCGGCCAGCGCGGAATTCGCGCCGAGATCGGCTTCGGTGATGTAGTCCTTGATCTCGATTGCCTGATCCAGCGAGACCGCGCCCTTGCGATCCTTCGGCAGCAGCCGATAGCCGATCGCCAGGAAGGCGCAGCCTGCGACGGCGACGACGATTCCGACGGGCGTGAAATCGAACATCGAGAAAGGCCTGCCGATAAGCTCGGCTCGCACGCGGGCGACGATCACGTTCGGCGAGGTGCCCACGAGCGTCGCGACACCGCCCAGCAGCGAGGCGAACGCCATCGGCATCAGGAAGACCGAGGGCGACTTTCCGCCCTTGCGGGCAAGCTGATAGGCGATCGGCAGCATCATCGCCAATGCACCGATGTTCTTGATGATCGCCGACATCACGGCGACGATAACGACCAAAAGCCCGACCTGCATCTGCGTCGAAGCGCCCTCGACGGACAGCTTCCCGACCAGCCGCTCGATAACGCGCGAGCGGGCCACCGCCGCGCTGAGGACCAGCGCACTGCCGACGATGATGACGATGTCGTCCGAGAACCCCGAAAATGCGTTCTTCATCGGAACGATGCCGAGCACCACGCCTGCCAGCAGCGCGATCATGGCGACGATGTCGTAACGGAGGCGTCCCCAGAGGAACGCCGCCATCATCGCCAGCACGAGCGAGACGGAGAGTATCTGAGGCGTCGTCATGTCAGGCGAACAACTTTCCGGGCGACGAAAACGCCGTGCCGATCAGAGCCACTTCTTCCAGCGGAAGAACATGTAGGGAAGCACCGCGAAGACGACCATCGACGCCAGCGCCATGGGGTATCCCCACCGCCAGTCCAACTCGGGCATGACCTTGAAGTTCATGCCGTAGATCGAGGCGATCAGCGTCGGCGGCATCAGCGCGACGGAGACGACCGAGAACAGCTTGATGATCTTGTTCTGCTCGATCGAGACCAGGCCCAGCGTGGCGTCGAGCATGAACTGCAGCTTGTTGGAGAGGAACGTGGCGTGTTCCTCGATCGCCTGCACGTCGCGCACCGTCGAGCGCCACTCCGCCGCGAAGGCGGCCTGCGCCTTCTTCGGCCGGGTATAGTTCGCCGAGAGGAACAGCAGCACGCGCTCGATCGAGACCATGCTCTCGCGCACGTTGGAGATGATGTGTTCGTGCTGGCCGATATGCTGGATCACGACCTGATAGGCGCCGCCCTGCTCCACATCCTTCGCCCGGCCGGCGAAGATGCGGCGCGACGCCATGTCGATCTTGTCGCCGACGGCGCGCAGCACTTCCGCGGCCCGGTCGACGATGGCCTCGATCAGCCCGTCGAGAACCGCCTCAGGCTGGCCGCCGCAGCCGCCGGGCTTGGTCGAGCGATTGAGGAAGATATTGAACGCGCCCGGCTCGTCATAGCGAACCGTCACCAGCAGCTTCTCCGTCAGAATAAAGGTGATGTCGGCGAGCTTGGGGACGATCGTGTCCGACTGGCAGATGACGCGCACGGTCATGTAATGCGCGGCGTTCTCGGTATAGATGATCTCGGACGGCTCAAGATCGTGCATTTCCTCCCGCGTCGGGATCGAAATGCCGAGATGGGCTTCCAGGGCCTTATCCTCGTCCGGCGTCGGATTGAGGAGATCGATCCAGATCGCGTCGTCAGGGAAGGCCTTGCCGGTTTCAGGCTGCGCGGGGCGCAGCTTGTCGCCCGTATCCGGGCAGATGCGATGGATCGTCAGCATAGGTCGAATCTCGCTGCGCCGCGGACAGAGCAGCGCAGGAGAACGGTTCGAGGCGGGATGTCAAACCGGGCGATATGCGGTGACATACGGCTCCTCCGTCATGGCGCGATGCGAAGCGACGAGCCCCTTTAAGACGCGGCGGCGCAGGATGTTCCGTGGCTTTTGCCGCAACGCTCCCGATGACGGGCGCTCGCATCGAGCGAGAGGTCAGACTCCGCCCAGCACGCCCTCAGGCGGCTTGGAATCCGCCGGCACGAAGAAATCCGGCATCAGCGGCACGGAAGGGTCGACGCGATAAGCCGTGAAGTCCTTGACCCCCTCACCGGCCATGAAGCTGTCGTCGATCAGGAACTGGCCGGAGAACTCGCGCGAGGGCTTGCCGAAGATCATGTGCGCGGCGTCGGCGATCATCTCCGGCGTGCGGCTGGCCTGGACCATCTTGTCGCCGCCGAGCAGATTCTGGACGGCTGCCGTGGCGATCGTGGTGCGCGGCCAGAGCGCGTTGACCGCGATGCCCTTGGGCGCCAGCTCGCCGGCAAGGCCGAGCACGCAGAGGCTCATGCCATATTTTGCGATCGAATAGGCCAGATGCGGCGCGAACCAGCGCATCGACATGTCGAGCGGCGGCGAGAGCATCAGAATGTGCGGGTTCTCCGCCTTTTCGAGATGGGGAATCGCGTATTTCGAGACCATGAAGGTGCCGCGCGTGTTGATCTGGTGCATCAGATCAAACCGCTTCATGTCGGTCGTCTGGGTGTTGCTGAGCTGGATGGCGCTGGCATTGTTCACGACGATATCGATGCCGCCGAAGGTCTCGGCCGTCCTGGCGATCGCCTCGGCCACGCTCTGCTCGTCGCGGACATCGACCATCAGCGGCAGGCATTGGCCGCCGGCGGCCTCGATCTCGGCGGCTGCGGTATGGATCGTGCCGGGCAGCTTGGGATGCGGCTCGGCCGTCTTCGCGGCGATGGTGATGTTGGCGCCGTCCTTCGCGGCACGAAGTGCGATGGCAAGGCCGATACCGCGCGACCCACCGGTGATGAAGAGCGTCTTACCCTTGAGCGACATCGTCGCCTCCCTCTGATGCTGAAATCGCGTAGCGGCCCGGCTGCGTGCCGTCCCGGTCGGTGAAGCCGTAGGCGCGAGCCAGATCGGCGACATGGAGCACCCGTCCGGCATGGCGTGCCACCTCCGGATCGGCAACCAGCGCCGCGACGGCACGGCCGGCATAAAGCGGCGTCTCGGTCGTATTTGCCGCCAGCCCCGCGTCACGCACGCGCTCCGTCAGGACATGGCCGGGAGACAGGCCGAGCGCGGTCACGCCGAAGGGTTCGAGTTCCTGCGCCATCGCGAAAGTCAGACGGTTCATCGCCGTTTTGGCGAGATCGTAGAAGACGTCCCCGAGATAGCCGCCGGCCGTGTCGAAGCTGACCGTGACGATCAGGCCGGCGCGCATCTGGACCATCGCCGGCGCGACGGCCCGCGCCAGCAAGAGCTGGGCATAGACGCCGGCCTCGAAGCTCTCGCCCAACCGTGCCACCGGCCGGCGCCAGAATGGGGTGCCGTAACCGGATCCGTCGGGATAGCGCTCGCCGTCATAACCCTCATTGCCGCCCCAGACGGCATCGACGACGCAGTCGAGCCGGCCGAAGCGGCGCAGCGCCCAGGAGACAAGGCCGTCGACCTCACGCTCGCTGGTGTGGTCGCAGCGATAGGGATGTCCGTTGCCGCCGGCCGCCTCGACCTCGCGGGCCGTGTCCTCGAAGGTCTCGGAGCGCTGGTCGGTGCGCGGGCCCGCCTCGCTGGAGCGGCCTGTAACGATCACGGTCGCGCCGGCCGCGCCGAGCGCCTTGGCGATGCCGCGCCCCAGCCCGCGCGAGGCGCCGGCGACAAGGCAGATGCGGTTTGAGAGATTTGGCGCGGTCGGGGTCATCCCGATGTCACCGGCCAAGGAAAAACTTTCTTCACCTGCGCGCCGTCATCCCGGACAAGCCGCGCCAGCGGCGCCGATCCGGGATCCATGCCTGAGCTTTGATCGGCAATGCTCCGGAATGGATCCCGGGTCTGCGCTGAGTTTATCCTTGGGCCGATCGAAGATCGGACCCGAGGGCTCCGCCCGGGATGGCTCGCGCTTTTCCGACAATGGACTGGCCACGGCCGACAGCCTTCCCTATACCGCCCCTCCCCTTGCGATGGAGCCAACCCATGGACAGTGCCGCCGCTTGCTGGGAGGCCAATGCCGAAACATGGACGCGCCATGCGCGCGCCGGCTACGATCTCTATCGCGACGCGCTGAACACGCCGGCGTTTTTCGCGGCCCTGCCGCCGATCGCGGGGCTTAGCGGCCTCGATGTCGGCTGCGGCGAGGGTGGCAACACCCGCAAGCTCGCCGAGGCCGGGGCGCGGATGACCGCGATCGATGTGGCGCCGACCTTCATCCGCCATGCCAAAGAAGCGGAAGCGGCGCGTCCGCTCGGCATCGTCTATCGCGAAGCGGACGGCACCGCCCTGCCCTTTGCCGAGGCGAGCTTCGACTTCGCGACCGCCTTCATGTCGCTGATGGACATGCCGTTTCAGGACAAGGCGCTGAGCGAGGCCGCGCGCGTGCTGAAGCCCGGCGGCTTCCTGCAATTCTCGATCCTGCATCCCTGCTTCGTGCCGCCCTATCGCAAGGTTCTGCGCGACGAGGCCGGGGCCGTCCGCGCCATCGAGGTCGGGCGCTATTTCGACGGTGTCGACGGCGAGATCGAGACCTGGCGCTTCGGCGCCGCACCGGCTCACGTCAAGGCCGACGTCGCGCCGTTCAGGGTGCCGCGTTTCCATCGCACGCTGAGCGAATGGGTCGCGATGATCGTCGCGACGGGCCTGACCATCGAACATATGGGAGAGCCGCGTGTCGATGCGGCGCTGGCCGAGGCCGAGCCTTATCTGGCCGATACGCGCATCGCGCCGCTTTTCCTGCATGTGCGGGCGCGCAAGGCGGGCTGACGCTCCCGACGACGGAGCGGTCACGCCGCGAAGACCGCAGCCGCGTCGGCAATCGCACCGGCCCCTTCCGTCACCGCTAGCTCGAGCGAAGACGCTTCCGTGGCGACGCACTCGGCATAAAACCGGGCCGTGGCGAGGTCGGCGGCGTTGTCGGCCTCGCCGCGCGTCCCGAGCGCCTTCTTCGCCAGCCCGGTCCCGCCCTGGGCCAGCGCGAAAAGCTTCAGATAGGGTGTCGCCCCTGCCAGCGCGTCGACAGGTTTGCCGCCGACTGCACTGAGCATCCATTCGGTCGCCCGCTCCAGCGCATCGACGGCCGCGCCGAGACGAACGGCCGCTTGGCCAAAACCCGGCGTGTTGGCGCGCTCGACTTCGGCGACGATCGCGCGCATCTCACCGATCAGGGCCTGGACGGTGCTTCCGCCCGACAAAGAGAGCTTGCGGGTGACGAGGTCGATCGCCTGAATGCCGTTGGTGCCCTCATAGATCGCGGCGATGCGGGCATCGCGCAGGTGCTGGGCCGCGCCGGTCTCCTCGACGAAGCCCATCCCGCCATGGATCTGGATGCCGGTCGAGGCGACCTCGATGCCGATATCGGTGGCATAAGCCTTGGCGATCGGGGTGAGGATCGCGGCGCGCTCGCCCGCAGCCTTGCGGCGGCCCGCGTCCGTTTCGCGGTGGGAGCGGTCGAGCTCGGCGGCGAGCCGGTAGGAGATCGCGCGCGCTCCTTGAGTTTTGGCGCGCATATCCATCAGCATACGGCGCACATCGGGGTGCACGATGATCGGGCTCATCGGGGCTCCCTTGGGAGCATCGAGCGCGACGCCCTGCCGGCGCTCCTGCGCGAAGGCCAGAGCCTGCTGATAAGCGCGCTCGGCAATGGCGACGCCCTGCAGCGCCACGTTGAGCCGGGCGTTGTTCATCATCGTGAACATGCAGGCGAGGCCGCGATTCTCCTCGCCGATCAACCAGCCGATCGCACCACCCTGATCGCCGAAGGCCATGGAGCAGGTCGGCGAGGCATGGATGCCGAGCTTGTGCTCGATGCCGGAGCAGCGCAGATCGTTATGCTGCCCAAGCGAACCATCCGCATTCACCAGATATTTCGGCACAAGAAACAGCGAGATGCCGCGCGTGCCGGCAGGCGCATCGGGCAGGCGCGCCAGCACCAGATGCACGATGTTATCAGTCAGGTCATGTTCGCCATAGGTGATGTAGATCTTCTGGCCGGTGATGCGGTAGGTGCCGTCCGGCTGGCGTTCGGCCTTCGAGCGCAGCGCGTTGAGGTCGGAGCCGGCCTGCGGCTCGGTCAGGTTCATCGTGCCCATCCATTCGCCGGAGACGAGCTTGGCAAGATAAGTCTGCTTGAGGTGGTCCGAGCCATGGGCATGGATCGCCTCGATGGCGCCGACCGTCAGCAGCGGGCCGAGCGCGAAGGCGAAAGCCGCCGAGTTCCACATTTCGATGCAGGCCGATTGCAGCAGCGTCGGCAGGCCTTGCCCGCCATAGGCTTCCGGGCCCGGCAGCGCGTTCCAGCCGGCCTGCGCCCAGGCGGTGTAGGCTTCCTTCCAGCCCGGCGGGGTCGTCACCGCGCCGTCCTGCAGCCGAGAGCCATGGATATCCCCGACGCGGTTGAGCGGTGCGACGATGTCGGCTGCGAATTTCGCCGCCTCGTCCAGCACGGCCTCGGTCACGCCGCCGTCCAGCTCGGGCATCAGGCCATCGGCCGCCAAGGCGTCGAGGCCGGCGACATGGCGCATCGTCGCCAGCATGTCCGAGACCGGGGCCCGATAGGTCATGGTCGTCTCCCTTGCGGCCGCGATGCGCTCGCATGAGCGTCCAGCGCCTGATTTTGCCGTTGCCGCGATGGTAGCGAGGAACTATCCCCTTCGCCATGCGGGCGAGCGCAGCCTTCTTGCCCGGGCTGCATCGGCATTAGTTTATATATAAACGATCCATGGTCAATCGCGCTTGAACGCCTCCTTGCCTCGCCTGACGAAGTCGCTCGCACCCGACGAAGCCGGCATCACCGAGGCGGCCGCGATCCTGCGCGCCGGGGGGCTCGTCGCGCTGCCGACCGAGACCGTCTATGGGCTCGCGGCCGATGCGACGTCCGGCACGGCCGTGGCAGGCATCTATGCGGCCAAGGACCGGCCGAGCTTCAATCCGCTGATCTCGCATCTGCCCGACCTCGATGCCGCCTGCCTGCAAGGCGTGTTCGACTCCGATGCACTCAAGCTGGCACGAGCCTTCTGGCCGGGACCGCTGACGCTCGTCGTGCCCGCGACGCCCGGTTGCACGGTGAGCGAACTGGCGCGGGCGGGCCTCGCCTCGGTCGCGCTCCGCGTGCCCGCCCATCCCGTAGCGCAGGCTGTTCTTCGCGCGGTGGGGCGACCGATCGCGGCTCCCTCCGCCAATCGCTCAGGCCGAATCTCCGCCACCAGCGCCGCACATGTGTTCGCGGATCTGGACGGGCGGATCGATGCGGTTCTGGACGCGGGGCCGACCGAGGTCGGCGTCGAATCGACCATCATTGCCTGCCTCGATGCCGGACCCACCTTGCTGCGGCCGGGCGGCGTGCCGCGCGAGGCGATCGAGCGCGTCCTCGGCCGTGAGCTGGGGCTTGCGGGCGATGCGGGGCACGCCCCGATCTCGCCGGGGTTGCTGGCCTCGCATTACGCGCCAGCGGCACGCGTCAGGCTCGACGCCGAAGGTCCAGGCGAAGGTGAGGCCTGGCTCGGCTTCGGCCCCGGCGAGGCTCAAGCCGGCGCGCTGAACCTCAGCCCTGCCGCTGATCTTCGCGAGGCGGCGGCTAATCTCTTCGGTCATCTACGCCGGCTCGACGAGACCGGCAGGGAGACGATCGCGGTGGCGCGCATCCCGGCGTCCGGCCTGGGCGAGGCGATCAACGACCGGTTAAGGCGGGCCGCGGCGCCGCGCTAGAACAGGCTTTTCTTGCACGTTTGCAAGATTTCGGCTTGCGTGGCGGCGGAGGATGCCGCGCCGATGAATTCAAAACTTGCCTGGGACGATTTTAGGCTGGTCAAGGCCATCGCCGATCATGACGGGCTGACAGGCGCCGCCGGGGCGCTGGCCGTCAATCATTCCACCGTCTTCCGCCGGCTCGGGCAGATCGAGGAGATCGTCGGCATGCCGCTCTTCGAGCGGCGCAAGACCGGCTATGTCGCGACCGTTGCCGGGGCCGAGATGGCGGCGCTGGCCGGGCGCATGGACGAGGACGTCACCGCCTTTTCGCGGAAGCTCGCGGGGCGCGACGTCGCGCCGGCCGGCGAATTGCGGATCACCACGACCGACACGCTGCATCTCAATGTACTGATGCCGATCTTCGCAGCGTTCCGCCGTGAGCACCCGGCGATCCGGCTCGATGTCGTCATCGGAAACCAGGCGCTCAACCTTTCCAAGCGCGACGCCGACGTCGCGATCCGCGCCAGCGACACACCGGGCGAGACGCTGGTCGGGCGACGCGTGGCAACGCTGGCCTGGGCGATCTACGGACGCAAGGAGGACATGCTCGACGAGGCGGAGAAAGCCGACCCCACGGCGCTTTACCAACGCGACTGGGTGGCGCTCGGCGACCAGCTCTCGCATGTAAAGGCAGCCCGCTTCGTCCGCGAGCATGTCGCGCCGGAGCGGATCGCGCTGAAAAGTTCAGCCGTTCTGGGGCTGACCGAAGCAGTGGAACAAGGGCTCGGCATCGGCCCCGTGCCCTGCTTCATCGCCGACCGGCGGCCCCGGCTCGCGCGGCTCGCCGGCCCCAACCCCGATTTCGCGACGGGCTTGTGGGTGTTGACCCATCCCGACATCCGCCATGTGCCGCGCGTGCGCGCCTTCATGGATTTCTGCAGCAACGAGCTGGTGCGGCTCAGGCCGTTGTTCGAAGGGACGGACTAGGCGGCTCAGGCCCGCTCAGGCCGGTTGTGCCGCCGGCCTGTCCACCGGGCGCTCGACGATGGGCAGGTTGATCAACGCCGAGGCGATACCGAGCGCCACCGACAGCCACCAGACGAACTGATAATTGCCCATCCACTCGTAGAATATCCCGCCGAGCAGAACGCCGAGGAAACCGCCGACCTGATGCGAGAAGAAGGCGAAGCCGTAGAGCATCGCCATGTATTTCGTGCCGAACATCAGCATGACGAGCGAGGAGGTCGGCGGCACGGTCGAGAGCCAGAACAGGCCGATGACGACGCCGAAGCTGATGGCAGTCGTGGGACTCGGCGGCAGCATGATGAAGGCGGCGATGGCGACCGCACGGCCGAGATAAATCCAGGCCAGCAGATGGCGCTTCGGCATCCGCGTCGAGAGCCACCCCGAGGAGAGCGAGCCGACGGCGTTGGCCAGCCCGATCACGGCAAGCGTCCAGCCGCCGACCCAGGCCGGCAGGCCAGCATCCTTAAGATAGGCCGGCATGTGAACGGTGATGAAGGCAAGCTGGAAGCCGCAGGTGAAGAAGCCGAGCACCAGCAAGACGTAGGAGCGATGGCGCAGCGCCTCGCTCAAGGCCTGCCTGATCGTCTGGTTCGGCAGATTGGCGGCAGACGCCATCGCCGCAGCGCCGGTCTTGCGGGTCGCCAGCATGATCGAAATCGGCAGGATCGGCAGCAGCGTGATCGCGAAGACGATGAGCGCCTGCTGCCAGCCGAGCGTGTCGATCAGGATATTGCCGATCGGCGGAAACAGGAACTGGCCGAACGAGCCCGCCGCCGTGCCTGCGCCGAAGGCCATCGGCCGCCACTGTTCGGGCAGCAACTTGCCGAAAGCCGCGAGCACGAGGTTGAAGGAACAGGCCGAGAGGCCGAAGCCGATCAGGACGCCCGCGCCGAGATTCAGCTGCAGCGGTGTGGTCGCATAGGCCATGACCACAAGCCCGGCGGCATAGAGCACAGCGCCGACACAGAGCACGCGGGTGGTGCCGTACCGGTCGGCGATCGCGCCGGCAAACGGCGCCCCCAAGCCCCAGAGCAGGTTCTGGATCGCCAGCGCCAGGCCGAAGATGTCGCGCCCCCAATGGAACTGCAGCGTCATCGGGATCTGGAACAGGCCGGCGCTGGCGCGGGGGCCGAAGCTGATCAAGGCGACCAGGCAACCCGCCGCGACGATGATCTCCGGTGCGTAGCCGCGCGCCGGGCGGGCTGGAGTGGCGGACATGGCGGGGCTCCGAGGGGCGCAAAGTGTGGCTACACGCTAGTTGCCTCGCGCCCCCCTCGCCAGCGCGTTTTCGTGAAACGGAACATCACGGAGCGAGATGAGCCACCGCGAAACAGGTCGCGTTAACCGCTGCTCAACCATACCCGGGGATAACGGAGAGACGAAAGGGCGCTGCTTCGCGCGACGCCTTTCCTTTTTGTGGTGCCGCGACGGATCTGTCGTTTTGAGTCATTTGCGTCCCCAAAGATACAAGCGCGGCAAGCCGCGGCTCGGGCTGAAATGGGCCGCCGTCACCACGGCGCCCTGGGCCCTGGCCGTGGGAATGCTGGTCTCCTTCACCGCGTCTGCCGGCCAGAATTTCGGTCCCGGCGGCCTGCCGTCGACAGCCATAGGCCGAGCGGCGCCCGGCCCGGCTTCGGACCTGGCGGAAGGGCCTTCGATGCTGGTCGCGGCCAGCGCCTTTCGCCTGCCCGGCCTTGCGCTGAGCTCGGCCATCATCCGCACCCGCCTGTCCTTCGAAGACCCCGAACGGCGGATCGTCGTCGACCCCCGCCAGCCGCGCGAGGATATGAAGCGCGTCGTCGAAGGCTTCCCGCAGGTCGACCGCAGCGCCAAGGGCGACATGCTGCCAAGCTTGAGGCCGGGCCTTTCCGGCCACCCTTCCGTCGAGCTCGAGCAGGTCGTCTTCGGGGACACGCAGCCCAAGCTGATCTCAGGCGGCTTCCTGCTGGACGCGGCGCGCGGGAGCGACATGGACGGACCGGCCACCGGGTTCGAGCCCCTGCCGGTCGACGAAGGCCTGACCGACCCGGCACTCTCCGATTCCTCGCCGGTTTCGCCCAAGCCGAAGATCATCTCCGCCCGACAGGCCGAACTGCATCTGGAAAGCATCGACGGGTCTTCGCCGCTGGTGCCGACGCCCGCGCAACGCGGCTCCTCGACGCCAAGCTCGCGGATCGCCATGGCGGAAACGACGCCCGCGGCCTTTTCCGGCCATGTCGCGCGTCCCGGCGAAGGCCTCATCTCGCTCGTCTCGGCGCCGGCGACGCGGGATCTGCGCCTGGCCCTGCCGGGCGAGCGGCAGATCTATACCGGGCTGATCGCCCCGCAGGACATGGCGCGCGAGCAGCGCTGCCTGGCCGAAGCGGTATATTTCGAAGCGCGTTCGGAATCGGCCGAGGGTCAGGCCGCCGTCGCGCAGGTGGTGCTGAACCGGGCCAAGAGCGGTCTCTATCCCAGCAGCATCTGCGGCGTCGTCTACCAGAACTCGAACCGGTACCTCTCCTGCCAGTTCACCTTTACCTGCGAAGGCAAGTCGCTGCGCATCACCGAACCGGCCCCGTGGCGCGATGCCGTGAAAATCGCGCGCGAGGTCTTCGAAGGCACGACCTACCTTGCGGAGGTCGGCGCCTCGACGCATTACCACGCGCGATATGTGCGTCCGGGCTGGGCGAAGCGTCTCAAGAAGATGGATACCATCGGCCAGCACGTGTTCTATCAGCTCAAGCCAGGGCAAACCTGATCGCTCGAATACAAGCGATATCATTGACTTGTCGGAAAGGCGGGTAAATCCCGCTTTGGCGGCGGACTTGGTTAATTTTACCTTGTTTTAGCGTTTACCTTGCGTTCATCACTTCGAACGGGCTTTTTGACCTCAACGAAACGGCGCGTGACGCCGGACACGACAGGTCAAGGCTCACCATGCTGCGCTCGCCTTCTTCTCGGTTTATCGCCGCCTCGGCCTTCACGGCCGCCATCCTCGTCGGAGCAGGTTCGGCACAGGCCGGCGGCTGCCGCGGCTCGGCCTGCTACAACCTCGTCAACTCGCCTCCGGTCTACGGCACGATCGATGAAACCGTGCAGGTTCGCCCCGGGCAGACGCAGCATCGGGTCATCCCCGCCGAATACGAGACGGTGACGGAGACCGTGCTGGTCGCCCCCGAGCGTCGCATCCCGCATTATCGCACGGCGGTCTACGAGACCGTGACGGAGAAGGTGCAGATCTCCGGCGCCTCGCGCCAATGGCAGGTCAGCCGCGATGCCTATGGCAACATGGTGGGATGCTGGGTCGAGGTTCCCGCGCAGTATGGCTATCAGAGCCGCCGCGTCGAGGTGGCACCGGCCAGCGTCGATTACGAGACCGTCCCGGCCGTCTATGGCCAGCGTCCCCGCAAGGTGATGGTGCGCCCGACCGAGGTGGTGCGAGAGGAGATTCCCGCAGCCTACGAGACACGGCAGCGCCAGGTGCTGGTCAGCCCCGGTTCGCAATACTGGTCCCGCGCGCGGTACTGAGCCCGAGACCAAAGGATTTATGTAGACCCTTTATCCACGGAAACGACCACTTTGCCCCGGCCTCGCGCCGGGGCTTTTTTATGGGCGCCTGTCGGCCGATGTCCCTGCACGTTCCATACATTGCGACAGCGCGAGTCGTAGCTCGACGACCGCGCGCTCAGAGATAATGTTCGCCGAGCAGGAACACGCCGACGCCCAGGACGAAGGCGAGGAAGCGAGCAGGCATGCCGACCAGCGCGCCAGGCGCGCGGCCGACAGCGTAGCCCACGACGAGCTCGGTCAATCCCAGCGCGAAAAGCACGATGACGAAGGGCGGGAAGGCGCCATCGCGCGCGACAAACCCCGACCTGGAGGCCCACGCGACGACAGCTCCAAGCACGGCGCCCAGTGCGACGAAAAGCAGCTCGCTGCGCGTCAGCCGCATCGTCGCCTCAGCGGCGACGGAAGTTCTGGCGCGGCGGGCCGCCCGGAGCGGGGCCGGCGGTCTTCTGGCGGAAGTTGATCCGGCCGCGATCGAGGTCGTAGGGCGACATCTCGACGACGACGCGGTCACCCGCGATCGTGCGAATACGGTTCTTCTTCATCTTGCCGGCTGCGTAGGCCAGAATAATGTGCTCGTTGTCGAGCTGGACCCGGTAATTGCCGTCCGGCAGCACTTCGACCACCGTGCCGTCGAATTCCAGCAGTTCTTCTTTCGCCATCTGTCGTCCTTCGTAAGCCCTGGGGCGCTGAGGGCGGGCTCAAGCCCGCCCCGTTCTGGCTGCTCGCGCGTCAGCGCGCGCGCCGCCGGGCGCCGATGGGGCTCGGTTGCTGTGTTCTTTGCTGCAAGAACGCGACGCCGCCAAGTCCTTCTTTCGCGGACGAGGCGTCTTTTCGCGGCTGCTGCTGCTCGCTGCGCGGGGCGCGCTCCTGCTGGCGGGGCCGCTCTGAGCGCTGCTCCTGCCGGGGAGCGCCCGCAGGCTGGCTGCGGGAACTGCCCTGCTCGGGACGCTGATCCTGCTCGGCACGACGAGGCTGCTGGGGACGACCACCCTGCGGGCGACCCTGGCCTTGCGGACGACCCTGGCCCTGCGGGCGAGCCTGCTGCTGGCCACGACCACCGCCGCGCTGGTTCTGCGGCGGCTTCTTCGGGGTGCGGCCATCCCAATACGGCACCTCGCCGATCGGCGTCGGCGTGACACCGGTCAGCTTCTCGATAGCGGCGAGATCGCCACGTTCCTCGGGCGTGCAGAACGCAATCGCGATGCCGGTCGCACCCGCGCGGGCGGTCCGACCGATGCGGTGGACATAGCTTTCCGGCACGTTCGGCAGGTCGTAATTCACGACATGGCTGATACCGTCGACATCGATGCCGCGAGCCGCGATGTCGGTCGCGACGAGGATGCGAAGCGAGCCGTCGCGGAAGGCGCCGAGCGCCCGTTCGCGCTGACCCTGGCTCTTGTTGCCATGGATCGCGGCCGCATCGATGCCCGACTGCTCGAGATGGCGCACGACCTTGTCCGCGCCATGCTTGGTGCGGGTGAAGACGATGGCACGCTCGAGTTCCGGCACGCTGAGCGTGCGCGTCAGGAGCGAGGGCTTGTTGCCGGGCTCGGTGAAGACGACGCGCTGGTCGATCTTCTCGGCGGTGGTGGCGACAGGCGTCACCGCGACCTCGACCGGATCCTTCAGATAGGCCGAGGCGATATCTCGGATCGGCTTCGGCATCGTCGCGGAGAACAGAAGCGTCTGGCGCTCCTTGGGAATCAGAGTCGAGATGCGGCGCAGCGCATGGATGAAGCCAAGGTCAAGCATCTGGTCGGCCTCGTCGAGGACGAGGAACTCGATCTCGCGCAGCGAGACGGCGCGCTGGTCGACAAGGTCGAGCAGGCGGCCGGGCGTGGCGACGAGGATGTCGATCTTCTCGCCGAGCGCCCGGATCTGCTTGCCGACAGGCACGCCGCCGAAGATCACGGTCGACTTAATCGTCGTGAACTGAGCGTAGGCACGTACAGAGGCTTCGATCTGCGCGGCGAGTTCACGCGTTGGCGAGAGCACCAACACGCGCACCGCACGCGGGGACGGCCGCTTGGGCTCGGCCAACAGCTTGTGCAGCATCGGCAGCGTAAAGGCAGCGGTCTTGCCGGTGCCGGTCTGGGCGGCGCCGAGCAGGTCGCGGCCCTTGAGGATATGGGGAATGGCCTGCGCCTGGATCGGCGTAGGGGTCTCATAACCTTCGGCCGCGAGCGCCTTGAGAAGGGGCTCGGCGAGACCGAGATCGGTAAATTTGGTCAAGGAAAATCTTTCCGGGCGCCGGAATGCCAGGGGCGCATGTGGAATTCGGCGCGCCGCAGCCTCGCATCAGGCCTGATATCTAGAAATTGGACCCGCCGGCGGACCGCTAGCCACAGCGCCGGAGGGCTTGTCGTCATCGCTGGCGGCCGAGGCCTGCCAGCGTATTGAGGCGCCTTAGGCGACGGCGAGGTTGCCGGCCGAGGTCTTGCCGGTCTTGCGGTCGGCGACCATCTCGAACGAGACGACCTGACCTTCCTGAAGCTCGCGCAGACCAGCGCGCTCGACGGCGCTGATGTGAACGAACACGTCCTGGCCGCCGTCCTCAGGGGTGATGAAGCCGTAGCCCTTGGTGGAGTTGAACCACTTCACAGTGCCCTTGTTCATAGGGATATTCCTTACGTTTCAGATCCGCGTATCAATGAAGACATGGCGCGACGCGCGGACGCCTCACCATGGCCTTGTAGCGATGTGTGGTGGATCTGATTCGTGACCGCGCCAGCCCTAAGGTCGCACGGAGGAGTGGCCAGAACCCGGCCGCATGTCGTCTTACGAGGGGGTGGATAGCACGAAAAATACTGCGCGTCCAGCAGGGAGCACGCCAGTCCGAAATGGACCGCGTTCGGGTCTGAAATGCCGGAGAACCGCTTGGACTCGCTGCCGCACCCGTCGATGCAAAGCCTTGCCTCAGAAGCACTCTGATAAACTAGACTAAATGAACTAAGTTCAGCGAGGCTGTGATGGACGTCGTCAACATTCACGAAGCGAAGACGCATTTGTCTCGCCTTGTCGAACGCGCCGCCATAGGAGACGGCTTCATCATCGCGAAGGCTGGCAAGGCGATGGTCAAGGTTGTCCCGATCGATGCGCCGGAGCGAAGCGAGAGGCGCCGGATCGGCTTTCTAAGCGGGGCTTTCGACGTGCCCGACGACTTTGATCGCATGGGCGGAGACGAGATCGCACGTCTTTTCGGCAGCGATTTATGAAGCTGCTGATCGATACGCATGTGCTGCTTTGGCTCGCCCTCGGTTCAAGCAAGCTTTCGCCGCCGGCGCGCGCCGTGATGGAAGACGCCGGCAACACCCTCGTCTTCAGCGCGGCCAGCCTATGGGAGATCGCGATCAAGAGAGGTCTCGATCGTGACGACTTCAAGGTCGATCCGCGTCTGTTGCGCAGGGGACTGCTCGATAACGGCTATGAGGAGCTGGCCATCGACAGCCGGCACACGATTGCAGCGCTCGATCTGCCCCCTTTGCATAAGGATCCGTTCGATCGGATCCTTGTTGCGCAGGCCCTGGTCGAGGGGATGACGTTGGCGACGGCCGATGAGGCCGTCGCCGGGTACCCCGGCAGTATCCTCAGAATCTGAGCGCCGAGCGCTCCTTCGCCTCAGCCATCCTTCGGCTTGATCGCGCCCAAGGCCGCCTGCGCTGCCGCCAGCCGCGCGATCGGCACGCGGAAGGGCGAGCAGGAGACGTAATCCAGCCCGACGCTTTCGCAGAAGCCGATCGAGGCCGGATCCCCGCCATGCTCGCCGCAGATGCCGAGCTTGATGTCAGGCCTGGTCTTGCGGCCGCGCTCGGCCGCAAGCTTCACGAGTTCGCCGACGCCATCCTGGTCGATGGTGACGAAGGGATCGGCCTCCAGCAGGCCCTTGGCGGTGTAGGAGCCGAGGAAGGAGGCGGCGTCGTCCCGGCTGATGCCGAGCGCGGTTTGCGTCAAATCATTGGTGCCGAAGGAGAAGAACTCGGCGCTTTCGGCGATGTCGCCGGCGCGCAGAGCCGCGCGCGGCAGTTCGATCATGGTGCCGACCTGATACTCGATCGTCGTGCCGCTTTCTTCCATCACCGCCTTCGCCATCGCGTCGATGCGGGCCTTGACGAGGTCTAGTTCAGGCTTGCCCATCACCAGCGGCACCATCACCTCCGGGATCACGGGCTTGCCGGTCTCCTTGGCGGCAATCACGGCCGCCTCGAAGATGGCGCGCGCTTGCATCTCGGCGATCTCGGGGAAGGCGACGGCCAAGCGGCAGCCACGGAAGCCCAGCATCGGGTTGAATTCGTGCAGTTCGGTGGCGCGGTGCTTCAGCGCCTCCGGCGTCACGCCGAGAGCGCCGGCAACCTTGGCGATCTCTTCGTCGCCATGCGGCAGGAATTCGTGCAGCGGCGGATCGAGCAGGCGGATCGTGACCGGCAGCCCGCTCATGATGGTGAAAAGCTGGACGAAATCCTGGCGCTGCATCGGCAGCAGCTTGGCCAGCGCGGTCCGCCTGCCCTTGTCGTCATGGGCGAGGATCATCTCGCGCATCGACTGGATGCGGCTTTCGTCGAAGAACATGTGTTCGGTGCGGCACAGGCCGATGCCCTCGGCGCCGAATTCGCGCGCGGTCCTGGCGTCGTCCGGCGTCTCGGCGTTGGCGCGGACCTTGAGGCGGCGAACCTTGTCGGCCCAGCCCATCAGCGTCGAGAACTCACCCGAGAGTTCCGGCTTCTGCATCTTGATCTCGCCAAGCAGAACCTGGCCACTGCCGCCGTCGACGGTGATGAAGTCGCCGGCTTTCAGCGTCGTGTTGCCGACGGTGAGCGTGGCCTTGGCATAGTCGACGCGGATCTGGCCGGCACCGGAAACGCAGGGCTTGCCCATGCCCCGCGCCACGACCGCAGCGTGAGAGGTCATGCCGCCGCGCGTGGTCAGGATGCCTTCGGCTGCGTGCATGCCGTGGATGTCTTCGGGCGAGGTCTCGACGCGGACGAGGATGACCTTGCGGTTGGCCTTCTTGGCGGCCTCGGCGTCGTCCGAATTGAAGACGATCTCGCCTGCGGCCGCGCCGGGCGACGCCGGCAGGCCGGTGGTGAGCACGCGGCGCTCTGCCTTGGGATCGATCATCGGGTGCAGCAGCTGATCGAGTGCGGAGGGCTCGACGCGGCCGACCGCTTCCTCCTGCGTGATCAAGCCTTCGCTTGCGAGATCGACCGCGATCCTGAGCGCGGCCTTGGCGGTGCGCTTGCCGGACCGGGTCTGCAGCATCCAGAGCTTGCCCTCCTGGATGGTGAATTCCATGTCCTGCATGTCGCGGTAATGCTTCTCGAGGATGCCGTAGATGCGGACGAGTTCCGCATAGGCCTCCGGCATCGCCAGCTCCATCGAGGGCTTGTCGGAACCAGCCTCCGTCTTGGCCTTCTCTGTGATGTCCTGCGGCGTGCGAATGCCGGCAACGACGTCCTCGCCCTGGGCGTTGATCAGGAACTCGCCATAGAGCGCATTCTCGCCGGTCGAGGGATTACGCGTGAAGGCGACGCCGGTGGCGGAAGTCTCGCCCATATTGCCGAAGACCATCGACTGGACGTTGACGGCCGTGCCCCAGGACGCCGGGATCGCGTTCAGCTCGCGATACTTGATCGCGCGCGCATTCATCCATGATGAGAAGACGGCGCCGATCGCACCCGAGAGCTGCGCCTCCGGATCCTGCGGGAAGTCCGAGCCGAGCTGTTTTTTGACGATCTCCTTGTACTTGCCGACCAGGACCTTCCAGTCCGGCGCCGTGAGATCGGTATCGAGGTGAAGGCCCTTGCGCTCCTTGTAGTCCTCCAGCGCCTCCTCGAAGGAGCCGTGGTCGAGATCGAGCACGACGTTGGAATACATGGTGATGAAGCGGCGGTAGCTGTCCCAGGCGAAGCGTTCGTCGCCCGAGGCTTTCGCGACGGCCTCGACCGTCTCGTCGTTGAGGCCGAGGTTGAGGACGGTGTCCATCATGCCCGGCATCGAGGCCCGAGCGCCCGAGCGCACCGAAACGAGCAGCGGGTTGGCGGGGTCGCCGAAGGTCTTGCCCGTCAGCTTCGCCATGCCGGCGAGCGCCGCCTTCATCTGCCCGTCGAGATCGTCCGGTAACTGCTTGCCGTGGTCGTAATAATAGGTGCAGACCTCGGTCGTGATGGTGAAGCCGGGGGGCACGGGCAGGCCGAGATTGCTCATTTCGGCAAGGTTCGCGCCCTTGCCGCCGAGCAGGTTCTTCATGCTCGCCTCACCTTCGGCCTTGCCGTCGCCGAAGGTGTAGACCCACTTCCCACCAGCCATCACTTCAACCCCATGGTTTGCAGCCGGACGCAGCAACGTCGCGGCGATGCGAAAGTTTCGTGTGCGTGCCGTCGGCACCCTGGCGGGCTTGGCAGCGGGACAGGCCGGTCATGCCCAAAAGCGCCTGAACAATCAATGAGCGTGCCAACGCGACGTCCGCGGCGGGAAGGGCTTCGCCTACCGCGACGTCCCGCGCGCGCCTCGCGGCCAGCGCAGCGGCCAGGCGACGATGCGTTCGGCGGCCTCCTCCTCCGGCAGTTCGTCTTCATTGGCGAAGACGCGGCCGCGTACTGAGACCCCGGCCGCAACCACCGTCTCGGGGTCCCCGGACACCAGCGGATGCCACCAGGGCAGATCCTTGCCTTCGGCAACGAGGCGGTAGCCACAGGTCGGCGGCAGCCAGGGCAGCGTGCGCACCTCCTCCGGCGTCAGCGTGACGCAATCGGGCACCACCTGCGAGCGATTGGGATAGTCGCGGCAGCGGCAGGACCCCGCGTCGAACAGCCGGCAGCCGACATCGGTGGCATAGATGCGGCCGCTGTCCTCGTCCTCCAGCTTGACGAGGCAGCATCGGCCACAGCCGTCGCAGAGGGATTCCCACTGCGTGCGGTCCATCGCTTCCAGCGCCGTGTAGCGCCAGAACGGCTCCGATCCTGCGGGCTTGTCGGTCATGGCCGCCTTATGCGCCTGCTGACGCAGGGAGGAAAGAGCGCAGACACACTCTGTCTCAGAGCGGAACATCAGATGCGGCCTGGATTCTGCTGAACGAAAGCAATTCGTTTCAACCCTGCTCTTACCCGGGACGGAAGCGCGATTATGTGTTCGTGGCCGGGCGCTGATCGGTTGCCAGAAAGGTGAGCGCGCGGCACGACTAAGGCGGCGCCTTTCAAGCGGAAAGCCCAGGACGGCGATGGAATTCAGGAAGGCCGGCTGGAGAACGCGGTTAAGGCGCGGTGCGCTCGCCGCGGACTCATGGCTCGATGCCGGCCTGTGGGGGCTGGCCCGACGCGGCGGCGAGTTTTACGAGCGTCTGCGCAGCCAGACCGACCGGCTGACCGTCACCGGCGGCAAGCGGCTCGCTGCGGAATTCGCGAGCGAAGGGCTGAACATCGGCATCGTCGCGAGCCTGTTCGTGCTGATGCTGGCCTTGCCCGCCTTTCGCATCGGCAATGAGGATGCGCTGAAAAGCCAGGTTCTCGCCGTCACTTTCCTCGATCGCTACGGCAACGCGATCGGTCATCGCGGCGCGCGTCACGACGACTCTCTCAAGCTCGAGGACATGCCCGATCATCTGCTGAAGGCGGTGCTCGCGGTGGAGGACCGACGCTTCTACGAGCATTTCGGCATCGACATCATCGGCACGTTTCGGGCGGTGGCGGTCAATGCGCGGGCGTCCGGCGTCGTGCAGGGCGGTTCGTCGCTGACGCAGCAGCTCGCCAAGAACCTGTTCCTGACCAATGAGCGTTCGCTCGACCGCAAGATCAAGGAAGCGTTCCTCGCGCTCTGGCTGGAATACCGGCTGAGCAAGAACGAGATCCTGAAGCTCTATCTCGACCGCGCCTATATGGGCGGCGGCACCTTCGGCGTCGCGGCAGCGGCGGAGTATTATTTCGGAAAGTCGGTAAAGGACGTCTCGCTGGCGGAGGCGGCGATGCTGGCCGGCCTGTTCAAGGCGCCGACGAAATACGCCCCGCACGTCAATCTGCCAGCCGCACGCGCCCGCGCCATCGACGTGCTGAACGTCATGGTCGATGCCGGTTTCATGACAGCGGGACAGATCGACAGCGCCAAGCGCAACCCGGCGACGCCGGTCGACCGCAAGCGCGACGCGAGCCCGGATTACTACCTCGACTGGGCTTTCGACCAGGTCAAGGAGCTGGCCGAGGCGGGCAAGCTCGGCGCCGACCGCGTGCTCACGGTCAAGACGCCGCATGACGGCGCAATCCAGCAGCGCGCGGACGAAGTCATCGAGCAGGTGCTGCGCCAGCATGGGCCGACCTATCGCGTGAAGCAGGCCGCGACCGTGGTGCTCGACCCCGACGGAGCGGTGCGCGCCATCGTCGGCGGGCGCGACTATGGCGCAAGCCAGTTCAACCGTGCGACGGCGAGCCAGCGCCAGCCGGGCTCGTCCTTCAAGCCCTATGTCTATGCGGCGGCGCTGTCAGCCGGGCTCTACCGCCCCAACACCATCGTGACCGACCGCCCGGTCTGCATCGGCAACTGGTGCCCCAACAATTACGGTCGTTCCTATGGCGGTTCGATGCCGCTCTATGTCGCGCTGGCGAAGTCGATCAATACGATCCCGGTGCAGATGTCGATCGCCATCGGCAAGGCCGCGGGCGAGACCCATGAGGCGCGCGCCGCCCTGCTCGGCCGCAAGAAGATCGTCGCGACGGCACGCGCGATGGGGCTGACGACGCCGCTGACCGACACGGTTTCGCTGCCGATCGGCGCGGCCGAGGTGACCGTGATCGACCAGGCGGCGGGCTATGCCGTCTTCGCCAATGGCGGGCGCCGCGCCAAGCCCTATGCCGCGATAGATATCCTGAATTCGCAGGGCGAGCTGATCTACAACCACAACCGCGACGAGCCCGAGCCGCAGCAGGTGCTAAGCACGCAGGTGGTGCAGGACATGAACTTCATGCTGTCCAAGGTGCCGACGGAGGGCACCGGCAAGCGCGCCGCGCTCGATGGCGTGGTCGGCGCCGGCAAAAGCGGCACCACCAACGGCTACAAGGACGCCTGGTATGTCGGGTTCACCGGCAATCTCGTCGAGGCGGTCTGGTTCGGCAATGACGATTCGGCCGAGACCGCCAGTCTGACCGGCGGGTCGCTGCCGGCGATGACCTTCAAGGAGATCATGCAGTTCGCCCATCAGGGCCTCGAGCTGAAGCCGATCCCGGGCGTGCCGATCGACCCCAAGGCGGCCAATGTCGCCAAGGCCGGCGCTGCTCCGGATCCGATGGCGGGAAGCGCTGCGGGCGCCGGCCATATGCCGCGCCAATCCTTCGAGGCGCTCTCGGCGGTGGGTTCGCTGTTCAAGTCGGTCGAGCCCTCGCGGGCCGCGAGCCGGTCGATCCAGGTCGGAATCCGCGAGATCAGCGGCAACGAGACCAGGCTTCGCTGACGGTTGACGGCGCCGGGCCGCGCGGTTCAACTCGGCCCGCTGCCGAAGCAGCGCGACGCGGAAGGCAAGCGTGCGAATTCTCGATCTCGCCTACATTCTCGGGCTCGGCCTCGGGCTCGGCCTTGCTTCGGCGCATTGGGCGGTTTCGGCGCGGCCGGTCATCGGCCGGGTCGAGGCGGGACCCTGGCAGGCCTGGCCCGCCAGCGGCGGCGCCAGCATCGACCCCTATATGCGCGCCTATCTCGCGCGGGGCGTTCGCCTGCCGCTGGGAGCCGGCGAAGGCGTCGAACTCATCGCTGAGCGGAGCGACGATGGCGAGCTGCTGGACGGCCGCTGCCGCTACGCCGTGACGGGCACCACACCGCCGACGCGTGGCTGGACCCTGACCGCGACCGGGGTCGACGGCGCGCCCTTCAAGCTGCCGCTGGAGCGCGTGGGATTTTCGGATGGCGACATCGTGCGCGGTGAGGATGGGCAGGTCGCGATGGCCCTGGCTTCAACGCCCCAGGCCGGCAATTGGCTGCCTTTGCCGTCCGCAGGCCGCTTCCAGCTGCGATTGCGGCTCTACGATACGCCGATATCGAGTCAGACCGGCGAGACGAGGGCAGCCAACCTGCCCCGTATCGGCCGGATCGACTGCCGGTGAGCGTCATGAGCGAAACGGAACGCGCCCCGGTGCGGCGTCGCGCACGCGGCCGGGGCGCCACATTGCGTGCCGGCGCGACGCGCCTGGCGATGACGACGCTCGCCGGGCTCGTGCTGGCCGGCATCGTCCATATCGTGACGGTACTGCTCATCCCAGTTTTGTCGCAGCGCGACGCGGCCCATGCCTATCGTCAGCTCGGAGCCGGCGGCCACGCCGATCTCGTGCCGGTCACGCAAGGCAGCGGCCTGCCGATGGTCCGCGAAGCCGATCCGGACGCGGTCACCGCCGTCTGCAGCTACGATTTGTCGAGCGGCCCGCTTCGGCTCGTCGCGCGCACGGGGACGCTACCGCTCGGTATCACCCTGCACCGGCGCACCGGCGGCGTGCTCTACGCCATCACCGATCGGGCGGCGATTCGCGGCGTGCTTGAATTCGTAGTGCTGACCGGGGCCCAATATGACGAGCGGGTCGCAAACGACGAGGAAGGCGACACCAGCCGCGAACTCCGGGTGGTGTCGGATAGCGAGCAGGGCCTGATCGTGGTGCGGGTTCTGGCCAAGCGTCCGTCGGATCGGCCCGATGCGGAGGCGCTCGCCACGGGCGTCCAATGCGGCGCGGCGAACTGAGGCCTCAGTCCTTGTAGACCGCCGGACGCTTCGCGCCCCCGTTTTGGCCTTGCGTGCCCTGCCCTCGCCCGCTCTCGCCGTAGAACACGTCGTTGAGCGGCATCTTGCAGAGCGGTCCGGCCTCCGCCTCCAGCGCCATGATGCTCCGCTCCGCGCGGATAGCATCGCGTGACGGCATCTCCACGACGAGGTTCGCAAGGGCGTAGCGATAGCTGCGGATGCGGAAGTCGATGCGCTCGCAGACCCAGAGGATCAGACCTTCGTTCTCGACGACCCTCGCAAGGGCCGGATCGCGCTTCTCCGGCGCCACTTCCGGCGAGGCCTCGGCCGTCCGCATCCGCACCCTGTCCATGCTCACGACACGCATGGCGTTGGCGCGGAACGGGCCGATCAGCAGCCGGTCGGCGTTGCTGTCCTCCGCCAAGCGGTTATAGCGCGAGGCCTGCGAGGCGAAAGAGCCGGAGGTCAGGGCACGGAAATAATCGGAGCTGTCGCCCGACTGCATCGGCACCGGCAAGATCCGGGTGTGGATGAGGTTCGAGATTTCGCTCTGGAAAACGCTGTGCGGGCTCGCCGGCATGATGAGGCGCCAGGCCCGGTCCCGCAGTTGGTCCTCGTCGTCCGTGAAGCGGAAATAGGAAGCCGCCTCGCCACGGGATGTCGCGGCCGCGAAGCCCGCTTCCGGCAGGACGATCTGCGACCAGATCGTCGGCCTCGGCCGGCCAAGGTCGCCATCGATCGCGTTGCAGGCGCTTAGCATCGCCGCGAGCAGCAGCGACGCCGCAAGATTGCGCGCGCGCAGACGCGGGCGCCGTGCCGGTTCGGCGCTACCGCGTGTCACGCGGGCAGCCTGGCCTTCCGGCGGTTGGCGGTTTTGGGTGCAGCGGCCCGTCGGGCGGGCCGGGAGACCGCGTCGCGCGGCTGCGGCTCGTCCGCCCGCTCGTAGCGAACGCCGGTGAAGAACAGGATGTCCGCCGTTCCGCCCGACAGAGGGCCGGTCGGAAGTCGCGGGCGCCGATGCGGCGCGAGAGGGATGACGTCAGCCATGTAGCGCCTCCTTGTCCAGCGCCTGAAGTCGCGGTGCCGAGAGCGAAGCGGTGCAAGGCAGCACCCACCCGCAGCTCTCGATCTCATCAGGCGCCGACATGGTTAACGTGGTCTTAAAACCTCGGGGATAAATCAGAGGGAACCGTCGCATTCGCTGATTATTCGAGCTTCGCATGACAACGCCCGCCGCCAAGGAACTCGCCGATCTCGCCCGGCTCGCCCGGGAAGGCGGGCTGGATCTCAGCCAGGTCTCGCTGCGCGTCACCGCCGACCTGCTGCTCGCCGCGCCACGGCCCAGGCCGGAAGATCTCGCGGCCTTCGCGGACATGGCGCTCGCCGTGATGCCGACGGTGGACGAGGCGACTGCGCTGATCCTGGCCCGCAAGCTCGCCGGCTGGCGCCACGCCCCGCCCGCCGTCCTCGCAGCGCTCAAGCAACGCGGGGGCGAGGTGCTCGCGGCGCTGCTGGGTCATGGCCTGCCGGTCGACGCAGCCGAAATCGAGCATCTCGCGCAGAGCGGCGCGCCCGATATCCTCGTCGCGCTCGCCAGCCGCAAAGACCTGACCGCCGCCGCCAGCGTCATGCTGGTCGAACATGATATCGCGGTTGTCGATCTCGCTTTGATCGGCAACGCCGAAGCGCCGCTCCCGCGTGCGGCGTCCGATCTTCTGATCGCACGCGCCCGCCGTCGCCCGTCCTATCAGGCCGGGCTACTGGCGCGCACGGATCTCTCCAATCTCGAACTGGCCCCGCTATTCTTGCGTGCTGCACCCGAGCGGCGCCTCGCCATCCTCGATTCGATCGGCGCTTACGAAGCCCTGCATCCGGCGGAGCGGGCGACCGCGCTCACCGCCGGCAGCTTCGCCGACTGGCTGACGCTGGCGAGCGACGACCCGTCCTCGGCCTTTGCCTCCCTGTCGGCCGCGCTCGGCGGGGGGCCGAGCCTGGCCAAGACCATGCTGGAAGATCACAGCCGCGAGCTGGCCGCGCTCGCCCTGATCGGCGCGGACGTGCGGGTGGAGGAGGCGACGCGCTTCCTGATCCGTCTCGGTGACGAGGCCGCGCATTCGGTCGAGCGCATTTTCGCGCTTGTCGCGCTGATGCGGGCGATCCGCCCCGCCATCGCCAGGCGGCTCGCGCTGCTGATCGCGGGCGAGGCCCCGGCTCAGCCCCAGCGTCGCGGCCAGCACCAGCCCGCGATGGACCCCAGCGGCGCGGCCCACCGAACCGGCGCTGTCAGCCCCGAGAGCCAGCCCGCCATGTCGGAGGTGCTCTCCAGGATCGGGCCACGCCGCGAGCGCAGCTGAACCTGTGCGACGCGCTATTCGGAGGCGAGATCCAGGCGCGGATCGCCGGCCCGGTTCTCGATCTCGACAAGCCAGAGATCGCTGTCGAAGCGCAGTTCGCGCTCGACCCTGTCCTCGACCTCGAGCGGGTCGGAATCGAGCAGCATCTGGAAGCGGCGCAGTCCGTCATCGGCCGCCAGCGTCTGCGGCGCGGGGCCATAGAGCGCCGCAGTACGATCGAGCCGATCGAGCTTGACGAAGATCGCCCCGGCTTCGGCCGCCCCCCGGCGGCGCAAAACCGCGACGAGTCCGTCCACAGCCGCCTGCCTGAGCCAGGCCGAAACCCAGAATTCGCTGGTGAGGCGCGCCATGCGCGGCCGCCTCTCAGTTCGTCGCGCCGGGACGTTTGGAACGGGCTCCGACCTCGGCGGGCGGACGCAGATCGCCACCATTGAGCAGATCCGCGATCGGGTCCCGCGCCGCCGCGGGGCGCTGTGCGGCCGGCGCCGCAGCCGGGGCAGGTGCACGCGCCACAGCCGCGACGGCGGCCGGCGGACGCGGCGCCGCGTCGCGCTGCGTCTGGGAGAGGTTGCTCGGGCGTGTCGGCGGCAAGGCCGGCAGGCTCGGCTGAGCCTCAAGCGACGCTGCAGGCGCTTCGACGGCAGCAGCGGGCGTGTCGGTGCGGCGCATGGGAGCAGCGGCGCGGGAAGGCTCGGCCGCCGGCGCATACGTCACCATCGGATGGGGGTGACGCGCCTTCTGGAACATCAACGCGTTGGTGACGATCGCGACTGACGCGATGCCGAATCCGAGGAAAATCAGCGCGCGGCCGGGGCGTTGCGCGGCCGAGCGCAGCACGCGCGCGATCCACGGCGTCGACGGGCGCCGCGCCGCCTGTTGCGGGCGCCGGACCGGGGCGGAAAGGGAAGCGCCGGTGCGGGCGCGGGCAGCCATGGTTGCGGACATTGGTTCGGCTCGTCTTCAGGCGGTCAAACGGAAAGGTTGCTTGGTGTCGAGAGCCCGGCGCGGGGCGCGGGCAAAGGTGACGATCCGGGTGGGCTGCTCGGACACGCCGGCAGGCTGCACAAGAGGCAGACGCACGCAGACGCGTGTGCCGGCGCCGATCGCGCTTTCGATCGAGAGCTGGCCGCCATGCAATCCGACCAGCCCGCGCACGACCGAGAGGCCAAGCCCCGTGCCCTCATGCGAGCGATCATAGGCGCTCTTGGCCTGGAAGAAGGGGTCGCCCAGACGGGGCAGATCGGCAGGCGAAATGCCGATGCCGGTATCGGAGACCGATAGATCGATGGCAGCGCCGTCCCGCACGACAGCCAGGACGACACGGCCTCCCGGGGGAGTGAACTTGATGGCATTGGACAGTAGATTGAGCACGACCTGCTTGAGGGCGCGACGGTCCCCCTGGATCAGCGGCAAGCCGGGTCCGACGATCTTCTCTAGCATCACCGCGCTGCTCTGGGCGCGAAGCGCCATCAACGCGCAGCAATCCTTGGCCATGGCCGAGAGATCCAACGGCTCGGGTTCGATCGTCATGGCGCCGCTCTCGATCTTCGAGATATCGAGCAGCGTGTTGACGACATCGAGCAGGTGATGGCCCGAGGCGTGGATGATGCCGGCATATTCGGCGCGCCGGTCCGCATCGAGCCGGCCGGCCTCCTCGCCGCTCAGCATTTCCGAGAAACCTATGATGGCGTTGAGCGGCGTGCGCAGTTCGTGGCTCACGGTCGCAAGAAACCGGTTCTTGACGTCGTTGGCCTTGATCGCTTCGGCGTGGCCGCGCTCACGCTCAGCCTCTCCGATGCGTCGGGCGGTGACGTCGCGCATCACGCAGACGACCGTCGGGCCATGCCGGGAAGCCATGTCCTCGATGCGATAGGCCTGCATTTCCAGCCACAAAGAGACCGGGTGGCGCGCGCGCCCCTCCTCGCCAGCCGGGACAAACAGGGTGCGGAAGCAGGTGGTGACGCCGCCCTCGTTATGGGCCGCGTCGCTCAGCGCCTTGAGGAACACCGGGCGGTCGGCAATGTGGACGCGTTCGAACAAACCCCTGCCGAGCAGCTCGGATGGTTCGGCCCCCGCCAGCGTGCGTGCCGCCGCATTGGCGAAGACGACGGCACCGCTGACATCATGCCATGTCACCAGCTCGCCGAGATGATCAAGCAGCACGCGGGTGCGCTCGTCCGCGGGGCTGGGCTCACCCGCCTCGCCTTGGCGCCGCAAGACGAGCGCGACGGCGATCAAGGCTTGGACGACACCCGCGACGATCACCAACGGCATGGCCTCGCGGCCGAGACCCACGACAGGCAAGAGCCCGGCCTGATCCCCGACGACGACAGCCAGCAGGGCCACAAGGGCTGCGATGCCGGCGCGCCAGACGAATTTGCGCGAGCCGTAGCCGGCCGCTTCGATCGGGACGATGGCCAGTCCCGCCAGAAGCGGCGACGCCGCACCGCCCGTGGCGAGCGCCACCGCCGCGACGACGAGCGACAGAGCTGCGGCCGAGATCAGGTGGGCGATATCGAGCCTCGCGGTTCGAGACAGCAGGAAGACCGCGAGCAGAGGCAGGCTGGCCGCGACGATCAGCGCGATATCGAAGACTCCGGGCGTGCCGCGCCAGGCCAGATAGGCGGGCGTGAGCGCGAGTGCCCCACCGCCGACGAGAAGCCGCGACAGGATGAAGCGCTGGTGGCGCAGCCTTTCGCGGACATCGCCGCGCACCGATGCATGCACCAGTGCCGCCGCCTGTGTCCTGAGTTCAGTGAGAGCCATTACCAACGCAACGCCTGACTTCTACGGGCCGGACGCCCGCTTGCAGGCATTTCGCCAGCGGGGGTTTAAGCCGGGCTTAAAGGCGATGGCGACCCGGCCCTCGATTCAAACCCGATACGGAGGATTTAAGTCTGATTTTCCAGATGTTTGCGCTGATCTCATGGCGTCTCGAAGCGCCGTTAAGGATGTTCGCGGCAGGGTGAACGGAAGCCTAAGACGACCGGCGGCATTCGTCGCAAATTTGAGCGTCCGAAATCACGCGATTTTTCCGGGTCTCACGTCAAGGTCGCGGTCGCGGCCGGGCTCGGCTGCTGCTGGAGTCGACCCATGGCCCGTTTGCTGCGCAAGCTTGCGATCATCGGATTCATCGCGATGAATTCACCCCTGCTCGCGGGAAAACCGGACGGGGCCGACGAACCCGCCGCGATCGACACGATCGTCGCAGCGATGCAGCCGCCACTGCGCGCCGCCGCAGGTCATCTGAGCGCCTCGCGCGAGGCCGCGCAGATTCTCGCGGGGCTGGATCCGGAGATGCGCGAGCGCGTTCTCGGCGCCGCGACAAATGCAGCGGCACGACCCGCCCATCGCTGAAAAGCCCGGCCTGCGCTTGACGCCGGCTTGCGCGCTGCGGAAAGACAGCACGGCGCCGGCCCCTGCACCGCGCCGACAAGGCGGACCATGACCACGCAACTCGACGAGATCGTCGCGAATTTCGACCTGCTCGACGAGTGGGACGATCGCTACCGCTATCTGATCGAACTCGGCAAGGGTCTCGAACCCCTGCCCGAGGAAGCCCATAGCGAGGTCAACAAGGTGCGTGGCTGTGCCAGCCAGGTCTGGCTCGACATGCATGCCGAAGGTGGGCCGGGCCCGCAGACGAAGCTGCATTTCCGCGGCGACAGCGACGCGCATATCGTGCGCGGGCTAGTGGCTCTGGCCCTGGCGATCTTCTCCAACCGATCGGCTTCCGACATTCTGACCACCGATGCCTTCGCGATCTACGAGAAGCTCGGGCTCGCCGCGCATCTGACGCCGCAACGCTCCAACGGGGTGCGCGCGATGATCGACCGCATCAAGGCGGACGCCCGCGCCACCGCGGGCTGAACCGACCAGCCGGGGACCATCTAGGCTTTCGGCATGATGACCGGGCGGGCACCATGCTCGCGCCATGAGGACATGGCCGGCGCCCTCGCCTTGCGGTCGAGGCCATAATGGCTCGCCAGTGCGGCCAGCGCGACGCGCAGCACCACCTTGGCGGAACGGGCAGGCCAGCCGCGCTCGCGCTCGACGAGATCGAGCCCCTTCAGAAAACCGCAGACATCGATGGCGAGGCCCGAGAGCTCTGGACCGAGCTTGTCGCAGGCCTGACGGACGCGCTGGCGGGCGGCGATGGCTGAATCCGACGCGCCGCCGTGATCGCGCGGCCCGGCGCCCTTCTCCTGCGGCGTCAAAGCGGCATCCCAGTTCATTGTCGTGCGCGGCAGCATCTGGGCACGTGTCAGATCCGCCCTGAAGCGTTCGCCGGCCGCGAATTCGTTCGCGCTGATCTGTGGCTGACCGTCCTTGCCGGGGCGCCGGTGCAGCCAGAGCAACGGGCTTTCCCGATCGTTATGGCTAGGCGCGGCGGCATCGGGCCGACGCGTCCGATCGGCTTCTGGGGGCGCTTGCGGAAGCAGGCGTGCTGCCTTGCCCTCCCCGCTCCAAGCCAGGAGCCCCCGGCCGATCAAGGCTTCGGCGGCCGAGGCGGCTACATAGCCGGCGCCCAGGCTCCCGCCGCCACTCTCGCGGTAGAGCGCGATGCGGCCGCACTCCAACGGCGACACCATAGCATAGCTGCCGGGCTCGGAGAGATGGCGCAGCATGCGCTGCTGGTCCCGTTCGGTCGCGTAGCCGCTCATCGGTGGTCCTCCATGGATCGATGGGTACTGGCCATCAGCGCGATGAGCCCGGCCTCCAGCGCGTCCAGCCCGAATTCGCGAGCCGGGTCGTCGCGGCTGTCCTCGACGATGGCGCAGGCGTGGCGCACCGTGGTGCGATCGCGCCCGAAGCAGATGCCGACGCGCGTCAGCGTCATGCCGAAGGCGACGTGGGTGAGATACATTGCCGTGCGGCGCGCTTCGGCGACGGCGAGCCTGCCGCGCCGCGACGCACGCAGCCGCCGTGTCGGCACATGCCTCAGCACAGCGACAGCGGCTTCCGCGAGACGCGCCGAGGCCGCCTCCTGCAATCTCCTGTCAAACTCCGGCACCGCTATGTTCATGATACGTTCCATTGAAGTGCCCAGTTCGATCTTCGGCCGGCGGCTGGTGAAATAGGCTTATATTCCTATTAACGTTTTGACAAGCGATTTTTGGCAGCGGTCCCGGCAAACCACCCGAACAGATGCGCAAACGAAAAAAGCCGCCGGAAACCGGCGGCTTTTCAGCGATTTCGAGCTGCGAGCCCTTGCGGCTCGCGAGCGCTCAGCGACGCTTGCGGCGCTGCTGGCCCAGGCCCATCTTCTTCGCAAGCTGCGAGCGAGCCTCGGCATAGTTCGGAGCGACCATCGGATAGTCGGGCGGCAAGCCCCACTTCTCGCGATATTGCTCCGGCGACATGTTGTATTGCGTGCGCAGATGGCGCTTCAGCGACTTGAACTTCTTGCCGTCTTCCAAGCAGATCAGGTAATCGGCCGTGATCGACTTCTTGACCGGGATCGCAGGCTTGGGCGCCTCGATGGGGGCAATTGGCGCAGCGCCACCGACAACCCGACTGAGCGCGGAATGAATCTCAGCGATCAACGCCGGCAATTCGGCAGCCGGAACTGAATTATTGGAGACGTAAGCGGACACGATATCCGCAGTCAATTCGATGAAATCCGACCCTTCGGCATCGGCCATTGCAGATATCCCCTCGTCGCTATCGCCAGCCGTCTTGCCGGCCGCCATTTCCTTTTAGCCATCCGCTCGACGATCCTTGCCGGCGGCGTATAAGCAACACGACGGCAGAATCATCCGAATGATCAGGCTAAAACTGCTGTAATCGATACTTTACACTGGCGCAAGAGAACTTCCAGTATCAATGATTTTTCATTTGCCCACTATTTCACCTCGCAACTTTGAGGCGATTTCCTTGTTTTTAAAGATCAGAATCGAGCACCCTTTGCTAGACTTGCCAGGAGGTTGACCGGGCCCTACCTCTCTCGCGCGCCCTTCGCCGGAGAGATGTCATGCCTGCAAACCAGACTACCGGCACCCAGCCAAAGACGTCTCGGATGAAGGGCCGGTCGATGCCGCCCGTCGCAGCGATCAAGACTGTGGAAACCACGGTTCACGGCATCCAGCTCAGCGATGACTATGGCTGGCTGCGGGCCGACAACTGGAAAGACGTCCTGCGCGATCCGGACGTGCTCCCGGCCGAGATCCGACACCATCTCGAAGCGGAGAACAGCTATTGCGGCACTCAGATGGCTTCGACGAAAGCGTTGCAGCGCGAGCTCGTCAAGGAGATGCGCGGTCGGATCAAAGAAGATGATTCCAGCGTACCGCAGCCGGACGGCGCCTATCTGTACTATTCGCGCTACCGCAAAGGCGGAGAACATCCGTTGATCTGCCGGCGTCTGCAGCGCTCGCAAAGCCGCACCGGCAAAGCCCGCGAACAGATCATGCTCGACGCCGACGCACTCGCCGACGGCAAGGATTTCTTCGATCTCGGTGATGTCGCCCACAGTCGCGACCACATGCTGCTCGGCTGGAGCGCCGACGAGGCGGGCTCCGAACTCTACACGATCCGCGTGCGCGACCTGACGAGCGGAAGCGATCTCGCCGACATCGTCACCGACACGACGGGCGACATCGTCTGGGCAAACGATTCGCGTTCGTTCTTTTATGTCGCGGTCGATGCCGACCATCGGCCCTCGCAGGTCAAGCGTCATCGGCTCGGCACGCCTGCCGCGAGCGATGCGGTGCTGCACGACGAGGCCGATGCCGGGATGTTCGTCGATATCGACGAGACCCAGTCCGGGCGCTTCCTGCTGATCTCGATCGACGATCATGAGACCTCGGAAATCAGGCTCGTCGATCTCGACGACCCCGATGCGGGTCCCCGTATCGTCGCGGCGCGCCAGCCCGGCCGGCAATACGAGGTCGAGCATCATGGCGAGGACCTGCTGATCCTGACCAATGCCGGCGATGCCGAAGATTTCAAGATCGTCACCACACCGATGGCGACCCCGGAGTCGGAGCAGTGGCGCGATCTCGTGCCGCACAAGCCCGGCCGGCTCATCCTCGATCACCTTTGCCTGAAGGGTCGGCTGATCCGGCTGGAGCGCGAAGACGGGTTGCCGCGCATCGTCATCCGCGAGCTGGCGGACGGAGCCGAGCGCAGCATCGCCTTCGAGGAAGAGGCCTATGGGCTGGGCATCGATGCCGGCTATGAGTTCGACACCGATACGCTGCGCTTCATCTATGCCTCGCTGGCGCGCCCCGCCGAGACCTACGACTATGACCTGGCCACCGCTGAGCGGACGTTGCTGAAGCGGCAGGAGGTGCCGTCGGGCCATGATCCGGAAGCCTACAAGGTGAGGCGTATCTTCGCGACGGCCAAGGACGGGGAGCAGGTCCCGGTCTCGATCCTGCACCGGGCCGACCTGCCGCTCGACGGGAGCGCGCCCTGCCTGCTTTACGGCTATGGCTCCTACGGCTCGGCGATGTCGGCTTCGTTCCGCACGCGCTTGCTCAGCCTCGTCGATCGCGGCTTCGTCTACGCGATCGCGCATGTGCGCGGCGGCACCGAAAAGGGCAGGCGTTGGTATCTCGACGGCAAGCGCGAGAAGAAGCGCAACACCTTCACCGATTTCATCGCTGCCGCGGAAGCGCTCTCGAACGCTGGCTTCACCGCGCGAGGCAAGATCATCGCGGAAGGAGGCAGCGCCGGCGGCATGCTGATGGGCGCCGTCGCCAACATGGCACCGGAGCTTTTCGCCGGCATCGTCGCCGAAGTACCCTTCGTCGACGTGCTCAACACGATCCTCGACGACACCCTGCCGCTGACACCGCCGGAATGGCCTGAATGGGGCGATCCGATCCGCGATCGCCAGGCTTTCGAGACGATCCGAAGCTATTCGCCCTACGACAACGTCTCCGCGCAGAGCTATCCCCCGATCCTCGCAATGGCCGGCCTGACGGACCCGCGCGTGACCTATTGGGAACCTGCCAAGTGGGTCGCGCGCTTACGCGCCACGATGACGGGCGGAGGGCCGGTGTTGCTTCACACCAACATGGACGCCGGACATGGCGGCTCGGCCGGCCGGTTCGATTCTTTGAAGGAAACCGCGCTGGCCTATGCCTTCGCCATCAAGGCGACTGGCGAAGGCTGGCCTGCGACCGGCGACTGATCAGACCCCGAGCCGGCTCTTCTCGCTGACGAGATAGACCTTGAGTTCGTCCATCGAGGCGAAGCTGTACTCGCCATCGGGGGTGCGGGCGCGGATCGACCCGTCGGCGAAAATGGTGAAATGGGCGTCGCCGACCTGATAGGCGCCGACGATCCCCTCATTGGAGCTGGCGGGTTCTTCCGGCGCGTCGGCAACCGGTTCCTGCTGGACTTCGGCGGGCTCCTGCTCCGGCTCCTCGAATACAGCCGCGTGCTCGGGCTGCTGCGGGATCGCCTCGCGCGCGCCCTGGTCGATATGCTGTTCGTAGAATGTCGGGGTGGCAGCACGAGGCGGCCAGGACGGCTGGGTTTCGGTTGGAACCGGTTCGATCACCGGCTCCTCCGGCCCAAACGAGGGCTCGCGACGGCCGGATATCGGCGACAGCCAGTCTTCGCGGATCGCGAATGGCTCAGAGGCGCTATCTTCGGCCGGCTCGCCGGCATGCGAGACGCCGCCGAGCTGGCTCGTCAGGCTGTCGCGCAATGCGCTGAACTCATCGACCTCGGCTTCGGGCTGCGGCTGGCGACGCTCGGTCCCGAGCAGCGTCTCCAGCTCCGGTTCCGGCTCGGGTGACAGCGCCACGGCTGCATCCCATTCATCCGCAATCGTATCGTCGTCGGCCGGCCAAGACGGAACCGATGTCGGCTCAACGTCGAGGACGTAGCCCCGCGCCGATTCGTCGGCGACGCGGACATCGTCATAGGAGAAGCCGGTTGCGACCGGCTTCTCCTCGGCGAAGTCGCTCTTCGCCAGCGCCTCGTCCTGGCTCAGCGGCTGCACCATGGCCGCGACGATTTCGACCGGCTCGGCGCTTTCGGTCGCGTCGGCATTTTCGGTCGGATCCTGGGCCTCGGTACCGGACTCGAACAGGTCCGCAACCGGTTTTTCGACCCCGGGTTCATGCTGCGCGGGAGGCTCGTCCTCCGAAGAGGGCTCGGCCGACAGGCGCTCCGCGACGAGCGAACCGAACAGGTCCCGCTCGGCGGTTTCCGGCGTCTTTTCCGGATCGTCCGATCGCGACGCCGCCATGGTGACGGCGCCGGCTCCCAAGGCTGCGGCACCGGCACCGAGCCCCAGACCAAGGCTCGGATGTCCGACCGCGGCGACAGGGGGCGGAATGACGGCGACCGGCTCGGCCAAGGGAATTGCGCCGTCGGGACGGCCGTATTCCGCTGCCTGGGCGAACTCGCGGCGCATCACCTTCAGCTCACGCAGCACCCAGGCCAGGGACAGCATGATGAGGCCTGCGCTTGCCGCCACGGCGCCGATGATGACCTGGGTAAAGCCGCGCTCGAGCACGAGATAGGGCCAGCCCTCGTAGATCGCGAACAGGCCGCCACCGAAGAGCCCGAGGCCCAGAACCGTGAAAATCGCTATCAACTCGGCACCCTCGGCATGTCCCGTCATCCGCCTCGCACGCGGCAGGGCACGCTCCATCTTCTAACGTATTGAATAAGAGACAGTTTCCATTTCAGCAGCTCAGGGCGGGAAATCTGGCCTCAATGCGGCGGGCTGTCGAGAGGATATTAGCTTTCGCCGTCTCGGCGGTTGTCGAGCCGGCCGCTTGCGCTTAACTATCGAACTGAACGGCAGGGCCTCACCGCCCCGTCTTCGCGACACAGCCATTCAAAACTCTAAGCATTTCATAGCCCTAGGAGCGGCACCATGTCCTTTACGCTTCCCGATCTCCCTTATGCTCACGATGCTCTCCAGCCCTTCATGTCGAAGGAGACGCTCGAGTACCATCACGACAAGCACCACCTTGCCTATGTCAACAACGGCAACAACGCGATCAAGGGCACGGAATTCGAGGGCAAGTCGCTCGAGGAGATCGTGAAGGGGTCCTACGGCAAGAACCCGGCGGTCTTCAACAATGCCGGCCAGCACTACAACCACCTGCATTTCTGGAAGTGGATGAAGCCGAATGGCGGCGGCTCCATCCCGGGCGAGCTGGAAAAGGCGATCGTCGAGTCTTTCGGCTCGGTCGACAAGTTCAAGGAAGATTTCGTCGCGGCCGGCGTCGGCCAGTTTGGTTCGGGCTGGGCCTGGCTCGAGGTCAAGGGCGGCAAGATCGCCATCAGCAAGACCCCGAACGGCGAGAACCCGCTTGTGCACGGCGCCACGCCGATCCTCGGCGTCGACGTCTGGGAGCACTCCTACTACATCGACTACCGCAATCGCCGTCCCGATTACCTCAAGGCCTTCCTCGACAGCCTGGTGAACTGGGACTACGTCGCGGAGCTTTATAACGGCGCCAAGGCCTAAGCCTGACGGCTCTATCGCTTAAGACCGGAACGGGGCCCCAGAGGCCCCGTTTTTCTTGGGGATTGGATGGTTCAGGCTGCGACGCTGCGCAGGAACTGGTCCACGGTCGAGTCGAGGCGGTGCGCCTGGGTCGCGACTTCGCCGGCCGCGCTGCGCACCTGTTCGGCCGAGCGCCCGGTTTCCTCGACGCTGTCGGCCAGCACGCTGAGATCGCTCGACACCGACAGCGCGGACGAGCTTGCCATCGCAACGCCGCTGGCGATTTCGCCGGTGGCGATCGCCTGTTGCTCGATCGAGGTCGCGACGGAGTTGGCAAAGGTCTCGATCGCATTCATGCGTTCGGCGATGTTGTGGATCGCACCGACGACCTGGCCGGTCGCGCCCTGAATGGCTGCGACCTGGGCGACGATCCTGTCGGTCGCGTCCGCCGTCTGGGACGCGAGCGACTTCACCTCGGCTGCGACGACCGCAAAGCCGCGCCCGGCCTCGCCGGCGCGCGCCGCCTCGATCGTGGCGTTCAAAGCCAGCAGATTGGTCTGGGCGGCGATGTCGCGGATCAGATTGACGACCTCGCCGATGGCGCGGGCGGTCTCGTCGAGTTCCTGCACGGAGCCTGCGGTGTCGCGCGAGGCGGAGGCCGCCTCGACGATCTCGGTGCGGACGCGTCGCACCTGGAACTCGACCTCGCGGATAGCGGCGCCCATCTCTTCTGCGGCCTGGGCCGCGCTCTCGACGTTGCCGCTGGCGCCATGGGCGTTGTCGGCGGCGCGCGCTGCTCGCTGTGAGGCTTCGGCGGCGACGCGGGCCAACCCGTCCGAGGCTTCGCGCATGCGCTCGGCATTGCTCTTGAAGGTCTCCAGCGCCAGGCCGACCTCGTTGCGAAACAGGGTGATCGCGCCATCGACGCCCTGTTGGCGCGCGAGACGCTCGGTCTCGGTGACGTGCTGGCGTTCCTCGAGCGCCGCGCGCTCCGCAAGACGGATCTTCAGCACGCCCAGCGCACGCGCAATCGCACCGATCTCGTCGCCGCGATTCAGTGCATCGAGCTGCGTGTTGAGGTCTCCGTCGGAAATGCGCACGATCGCGTTGGTCATGCCGCGCAACGGCCTCATCGTCCGCGAAAGCGAGAACCAGAGCAACGGCCCGAGCACGATCAGAATCGCGAAGCCCAGCCCGACGATCACGAACTGCTCCCAGGCTGCGCGCGCAATCAGCCGGGTCTTGTCGAACCGCACTGCGACATAGCCGATCTGCCTGGTCGCGACGCGCACCGCGACGAGCCTGGTCAGGTAGACGTCGTCCTCAACATCGGCCGAGCCGCGCGCCGCCATCGCAGCCCATGGGTCCTGGCCGAGGACCTTCGTCAGCCATCGCCCCGTCAGCGACAGGCGAGCCTCCTCGCTGCGGCCGGACGAGGCGAGTGACGTCATGTCGTCGCCGACAATCGCGGCGTCGAAATCAGGATCGCGCCGCAAGGATTCGAGGATGGAGCCCAAAGTGATGCTGTCACGAGCCAGAATTAGCGTCGGAGCGGCATTGGCGACCATCAGCGCCAGCGCCGTCGCCTTCTGGTCAAGGTCCTGACGCGTGCGGCTATCATTGTAGCGAGAGACGGCGAAGACGACGATGATGATCGCGATGGCGACGATCGTGACCGCAGCGGCGGCGATCTGCCGGCTGAGCGACGTCGTCCTCGCAATAGCGGGCTGCGCCCCGCCCGCCTGGGCCGCCGAAACCGGCTGCTTGAACCAATTCATCGCCCGGACAATCCCCATAGGCGCGCTCCGTCGCCATGACGGTACGCCCTTCCCCGTCGGATAGTCTGGTACGGGAGTAAATAAATCGCTTGCGGTGCAAAACCTCTCGCACTCTATGCGAGCAGGTCTTAGCCGAGGGGGTCTTAGTCGAGCGGGTTTTGGCCGAGCGGGTCTTGGGCGAGCAAATCCTTGAAACGACGTAGCGGCAACTCCGCAGGCGCTCGGAATGCGGCGATGGCGGCGTGTTCGACGGGCCGCGTTGCGATGACGGGATCGAGCGTGGCGAGCTCGTCGTCGATGAAGCCGGGATGGCACATCACGAGATGCGCCGGCCCCGGCCGGATGATGAAACGATCGAGATCGGCCGCGAAGTCACGCTGCGGATCGAATGGCGCAACGCCTGAAAAGCCGCGATTGACGCGGATTTCTCGACGCAGAGCGGCGCTGCGAAAACCTGTCGCGAGCCCGGCGATCACCATCGCCTTGCCCACCGCGACGCCGCGCGCCTGAATTGCGGCGAGGCGATCCGCGGGGTCGCGGACATAGATCTGGCCTGCCCGATAGCGCCGCGCCAGCAGGTCCAGCACTGCATAACGAACGCCGGGCAGAGCATGGACATGCTGATGACCGTCGACGAAATCGGGGGGCCGCCCCAGCACATCTTCGAAAGCGTCGAGCTGGCGAGAAAGCTCGGTCGATATTTCCTCGCGTACGGTCGCGGACATTATCGCTGCCCGCACGACAGGGCCGAGTGCCGGAAATTCGCCTCCGGGCGCAAGTCGCGGCATCGCGCCGAGCGGAGCGGCGCAGGTGAGGTTGAAATGCAGGCCGAGATCGGCCCGATCGGCGAAGGGCGCGAGTTCGCCCGCCAGCCCGCGCCAATGCGGCCGGTTCGTCATCGCGCCCGTCGCGCTCAGTTTGCCCAGGCCGAGCAGCGTAAGGATCGATCGACTGACGCCCTCCGTGAGCGCGAAATCGTCGGCGCAAAGGACAAACCCGCTTGCCATCGCCTCGACGCTCCCATGTAGTCATCCGCTCAGCCGAACCGCGCTATACCGCATCGGGCTTGTCGCTGCGCAAGCTTTCGGTTTTGAGTGCGTCCCGCACCCGCCTTCCCGGCGCGGTCTCGAAAGGTCTTTCGTGTCGGACACCACGTCCCCCGCGCCCCCGCGCGCGCCGCGCGCTTCTCGCTGGCCGGAGCTGTCCGTCGTCGTGCCCGTGCACAACGAGGCGGCCAACATCGGTCCGCTGATCGAGCGGCTGAAGGCCGTGCTGACCAGCGCAGTCTCTTCCTGGGAGATCGTTTTCGTCGATGACGGCAGCCGCGACCAGACGCTCTCCGTCATCCGGGAGATGAACAAGGCTGATCCGCGCATCAGCGCCGTCTCGTTCAGCCGCAATTTCGGCAAGGAGATCGCGATCGCCGCCGGGCTGGACCATGCCTTCGGCGACGCGGTCGTCATCATGGATGCCGACCTCCAGCACCCGCCGGAAGTGATCCCCGCCTTCATCGAAAAATGGCGCGAGGGCTATCTCAACATCTACGCCCAACGCACCGACCGGGCCGGCGAAACCGCGCTCAAGCGTAATTTCGCCAAGGCGTTCTACCGGATTTTCGGCCGCTTCGGCGAAACCGAGCTGCCGGAGGGCGCGGGCGATTTCCGCCTGCTCGACCGCAAGGCGGTCGATGCGTTGCGGGCCTTGCCGGAGCGGGCGCGCTTCTCCAAGGGGCTCTACGCCTGGGTGGGTTTTCGCTCGACCGGCGTGCCGTTCGAGGTTGCGGAGCGCGTGCATGGCGAATCGAAGTTCCGCTATGGCCGGCTGTTCTCCTTCGCTTTCGACGGGCTATCGTCTTTTTCCACGATCCCGCTCAAGGTCGCGACCTGGAGCGGCGCCGTCATCGCTTTCGTCGCGACGCTGACGGCGCTCTACTTTCTGATCCGCACCATGTTCTACGGCACGGATCTGCCGGGCTTCCCGTCGCTGATCGTCTCGATCATGTTCTTCTCCGGCATCCAGCTCGTTTCGCTGGGCATGATCGGCGAATATGTCGGGCGCATCTTCGCCGAGGTGAAGCGTCGGCCGCTTTATCTCATCGGCGAACGCGTCGGCTTCGAGGCCCGTACCGTCGACCATCCGCGCGGCGACGCCCTGCCGCCGGTCATCCGGTAAGCCTCCATGCTCAGAAACATCCTGTCGGTCGGCGGCTATACGCTGCTTTCGCGCCTGACCGGCTTCGCACGCGACATCATGCTGGCGGCCGTACTCGGCGCTGGCGCGACGATGGACGCATTTTCCGTCGCGCTGCGCCTGCCCAACCATTTCCGCGCGATCTTCGGCGAAGGCGCTTTCAACCAGGCCTATGTGCCGGCCTATGCGCACATTGCCGAAAAGGACGGCCCGCAGCCGGCCCGCCTGTTCGCCGACCGGCTCTTCACCGTGCTCTTCCTCGTCCAGATCGTGCTGCTGGCGCTGGCGTTGCCGTTGATGCCCTGGCTGGTGAAGCTGCTGGCGCCGGGCCTGACCGAGGACCCGGCGGTCTATGGGCTGGCGGTCTCGCTGACGCGCATCACCTTTCCCTATCTGCTGTTCGTCACCATGGTGACCTTTCTGGGCGCGACACTGAATGCGGTCGACCGTTTCGCGGCGTTCGCGGCGGCGCCGATCCTGCTCAATGTCGGAATGATGGCGGCGCTCTCGGTCTCGTTCCTGTTTCCGAGCGCAGCTTACGCCGCCGCCTGGGGTGTCTCAGTCTCGGGGCTGGCGCAATGGCTGCTTTTGTATGTGGCGGCGCGGCGGGCACGCGTGTCGAGCAGTCTCGTCCGCCCACGTCGGGATGCCGGCGTGCGCCGCTTCCTGAAGGCTTTCGGGCCGGCCGTGATCGGTTCGGCCGGCGTGCAGATCGCCATCTTCGCTGATACGATCATCGCCTCGCTGCTGCCGCGCGGCGCCTATTCGGCACTGTACTACGCTGAGCGACTTTATCAGCTGCCGATCGGGCTGATTGGCATCGCGGTCGGCACGGTCGCGCTCTCCGCGATGAGCCGGTCGATCGCGCGGGGGGACGAAGCTGCCGCCAATCGCGCGCAGAACCGCGCCATCGCGATCGCTTTCGTAGCAAGCGCGCCCTTCGTCGCCGCCTTCCTGGCCGTTCCTGATCTCATCGTGGCGGGGCTGTTCCAGCGCGGCGCCTTCGATGCACCGGCGAGCGCGGCATCCGGGACCGTGCTCTTCGCCTACGCGCTGGGCCTGCCGGCGATCGTGATGATGCGTTCGCAAATCTCGGCCTTCCAGGCGCGCGGCGATACCACGACGCCGATGCTGGTGTCGCTCGGTGCCATCGCCTGCAACCTCGCGCTCAAGCTGCTGCTCTGGCGCGACTGGGGCGCGCCGGGGCTGGCGCTGGCGACGGCGGCGGGGGCCTGGATCAACCTGACGACGCTGTTCGTACTCGGGCTGAAGAAGGGCTGGACCACGCCGGATCGGCGCCTGCCGGGGTATTTCGCGATCGTGGGATTCGCTGCAGCCGTGGCGGGTCTGTTCGCGTGGTGGTTTGCGCCGCTGGCGCTTCAGTTCACGACAAGATCACCCTTCCAGCCGCTTTTGATAGGCGTTCTGCTGCTGTCGGGGCTGGCGGCGGCGATTTACGCCGTGCTGGCAGGAGTAGGTCTCAAGGTGACCGGATTGCTGCGGCTGTTGCGATGACCCCGTCATTCTCGGGCTTGACCCGAGAATCTCAGGACAGCGGGTCTACAGCGCCTCACGCGGCATAAGATGCTCGGGTCAAGCCCGAGCATGACGGCGGGCTCGGCTAAACGATAAACCGCCCTGCCCTGCCCAGCAGCGCCGCCGCCTCCTGCACCATCCGCTCGACGATGTCGCCGGCCGAGGGGATGTCCGCAATAAGCCCCGCCGCCTCGCCGAAGATCGCTGCGGCCTTGGCAATATCGCCTGCCACGAAAGCTTCGCGATAGGCTGGTGCCTCGGTCTCGATTGCGGCGGTCAGGTCCCGGTCGCGACCGGCCCACTTTTCCGTGAACGCGTTGGCGGCAACGCGGATGTCGAAGGGTTTCGGCCAGTCGAGCCGGCGCGCGATGTCGGGCAGCGAAGAGCGCACGGTCTGGTCGCCGGTCGCAGCGATGGCCGCCGCATGATGGCGCTCGTGCACCAGCGCCTCGCGGCTGGCCCAGAAGCGTGTGCCGACCAACACGCCATCGGCGCCGAGCATCAGCGCGGCAGCAAGGCCGCGCCCATCGGCAATGCCGCCAGCGGCGAGCAATAACGTCTCGGGGCTTTCGCGGGCCAACAAATCCGCGACCTCGGGAACGAAAGGAAACGTCCCCCGTCGATGGCCATGGCCGCCGGCCTCGGCGCCCTGCGCGACGATGATCGCGGCGCCCGCCTCCAGGCCCTGCCGAACGTGGTTGAGCGATTGGCACTGGCAGATCAGCGGCACGCCGGCTGTCGCGATCTCGGCTGCAAAGGGGCGCGGATCGCCGAAAGACAGCATCAGCGCCGCAGGCTCATGCGCCAGCGCCCGCGTCAGCAAGTCCGGCTGCCTGGCCATCGACCAAGTGATGAAGCCACAGCCGACCTGGCTGTTGCCGGCAGCAATGAATTGCGGCTCGAGCCAGGCGGCGTCGCCATATCCACCGCCGATGAGCCCGAGGCCCCCCGCACGCGTCACGGCGGCAGCGAGCGCCCCGCCGCCCGCCAGCGCCATCGGCGCCGACAGGATGGGGTGAGCGAGACCAAGTCGATGCGTCAGCCGCGTGGCGAGCTTGGCCAAGGCGGCTCAGGCGGCCTTGGGCTTCGAATGCGCGAAATCCATGTAGAGTTCGCGGGCCTTGCGGAACATCGGGCCGGGCTGGAGCGTGCGGTCGTCGATGCGGATGACCGGCATGCATTTCGAGTAGTTGCCGGAGATGAAGATCTCGTCGGCCGTCTCAAAATCATCATAGCGCAGGCTGCATTCCTCGACGAGAACGCCGCTGTCGCGCAGCAGGCCGATGACGCGCTGGCGCGTGATGCCGTTCAGGAAGGTCCCGTTCGGCACCGGCGTCTTCACCACGCCGTCCTTGGCGAGGAAGACGTTCGAGGTCGCGGTCTCCGCGACATGGCCGAGCATGTCGAGCACCAATGCGTTGTCGAAGCCGGCGGCCTTGGCCGCCTTCAGCACGCGGGCATTGTTGGGATAGAGGCAGCCGGCCTTGGCGTCGGTCGGAGCGGTCTCGAAGGTTGGGCGGCGGAAGATGCCCTTCGTCACCGAGAAGCCGTTGCTCGGTTGCGGCATCGGCGCCTCGAACAGGCAGAGCGCGAACTGCGTCGAGCCGGGGTCGGGCATGATGGTCGAGGGGCCGTCAGCCTCGGCCCAGTACATCGGCTTGACGTAGAGCGCCGTGCCCGGCGCGAACTTCTTCACGCCCTCGAAGGCCTTTCCTATGATGAACTCCTCGGTCACCGTGGCTTCGAGCCCGAGCGCAATCGCCGAGCGGTTCACCCGCGCCGCATGCCGCTCGATATCCGGCGCGACGCCATCGAAATAGCGCCCGCCGTCGAACACCGAGGAGGCCTGCCAGAGCGCGTGGCTGCGCGGGCCGACGAGGCCGGGATTGCCCTCGTGCCAGGCTCCATCGAACCAGGTCCAGGTTTGGGAATACCATGCCATCGAGAGGCTCCGTTTTAGTCAGTTCTTCTGACCTGCACCGTCCTCCCATGGGTCATTCCCGTCAACACGCGACGGTGCATGGCGTGATGACGGGATGTGATGGGAGCGATCGGAAGCAGTGATCTGTCCCGCGGTCGCCTGTCGTCCTGGCGTGGAAGGGTGCCGCAATCCGCGCCCGATCGCTAAAAGCCGAACGCTCTCAGCGCCGAGATCACGGACATGCCTGTCACGAGGGCAACAAGTTCGCTGCGGCTCAGGATCATGCTAACGATCGCGGCCAGCAGCGCAATGCCCGCTGCAAGGCCAAGCCGCTCGATCAGCGGCAGCACGGTGGCCGCGACGATGGAGCCAGGCAGGGCAGCAAGGCCACGCCGGACATGCGGCGTCAACGGGATGATGCTCATCAAGGCCACGCCGGCGATCCGGCAGAGATAGGTCGCGAGTGCCATCGCGGCGATCGCGATATAGGCGCCCCAAGGGCCGGGATCAGGCAGCGTCATCGCGGAACGCTCCCGTCAGAGCCCCGGCCACCGAGCCGGTGATGATGAAGACATAGCCGTCCACGAACTTCGCCGTCAGCAGCGCCACCAGTCCGGCGACGACCCACGGCACGGCAGCACGACGCCCGCGCCACATCGGCACGATCATCGCCGCAAAGAAGATCGGCATGACGAGATCGATGCCGTATCGGCGCGGATCGGAAACCAGAGCGCCCAGCAGATGGCCGGGGATGGTGGCCGCGACCCAGACCACCCAGAGCGCGAGGCCGGCGCCAACCAATACGCCAAGATCGCGTCCGCCTTCGTCGTGGTAGCGGGTGCCGATGAGCCAATTGGCATCGGTGTAGAAGAACAGGTGGAAGGCGTTGAGCCGCTTTGGATATTGCGCGAACCAGGGCTGAAGCGCCGCACCCTGCAGGATCATGCGGGCATTGACGGTCGCCGTTACGACGGTCAGCCCCGCGATAGCGCCCCAGGTCCATTCCGGCCGCCACAGCTCCATCGCGACAAGCTGCGAGACGCCGCCATAGACCAGCCCGCTCATCAGAAGGGTCTCGAGCAGAGTCATGCCCTTGGCGGCGGCGGCCGCGCCGAAGGCGACGGCAAAAACCACGATGCCCGGCAGCAGCACGGAGACCTTGCGGATACCGAGCCGCATGCCGTCGCGGCTGACCGACGCGGGCGCGGGCCTGGAATGTTCTGGAGCGTGCGGCATCATTTCTCCTGAAACCGATGCGCAATTCCGTCAACACGTCCCAGCACTGCCGGCGCATGAGCCGCGCGCAGAGCGAGCGTCTTCGTCTGGGCTCTGCCGCCGCACCCTCTGCCGATCGACTGCGCTGCATTGACGGTTCATTCCGGCGCCCAAGCGCGCTAGCATCGGACGGATGCAGTGGTCCGATCACCCTGAGCAGATCGCGCCCGGCCTTCCCGCCATCTGGCTCGTGCGGACGATGGCCTCGCCTCAAAACCTCACCGAGCGTTCCACATTGCGGCGGGGGACTGCCCGTCAGGTGATCGCGCGGCAATTGGGACAGCCGGAGCGGGAGATCGAGATCGCCCATCTCTCCACCGGGCGCCCGGTGTTGGCGGGACAGATACGGCCGGGCCTGCATCTTTCGCTGGCGACACGAGCCGGCGTCGTCGCCGTCGCCTTGGCGGAGGCGCCGATCGGGGTCGATATCGAGCTGATCGCAACCGGGAATGATCTCGCGCTCGCGGTCCTGCATCCGCTGGAGCGGCAGGCGGTAGAGGCGATGGAGCCGGCCAGACAGCCCCAAGGCTTTGCGCTGATCTGGTCGGCCAAGGAGGCCTATGTGAAGGCGCTCGGCACGGGTTTCAACCGCGCGCCAGAGAGCTTTGCGGTCAGGCTGCTGCCGGGCGATCGATTCGCGGTCGAGGATCCCGTGCGCCATACGGAGGCGCGCGGCCAGACCCTCCTGATCGAAAACCGCGGCCGGATCGCGCTGGCCACTGCCGCGATCGTTCTGGACTGAGCGCTCGGCCTTTAGCCGGCCGCACGCCTCTTCTTGAGCAGGTAGGCCACGAGAACGACCAGTGCGGCGCCGATCGCGGCCGCACCGTAATGCGGCAGGTCGGCCGGGCCGACGCCGAGCGGGTTGGTCTCGACGGGGATTGGCTTCACCCATGTCGGCCAGTGCGCCTGCAGCCAGCCGACCACGGCGACATCGCCCAGAATCATTTCGGCCGCGATCCAGCCCAGCAGCGCGGCGCCGATCCAGACCAATAGCGGGAAGCGCTCGATGATCGAGGTCAGGAACTGCGCCCCCATGATGATCAGCGGGATCGAGAGCAGCAGGCCGAAGATGAAGAGTTCGGCATGGCCGCGTGCGGCGGCAGCGATGGCGATGACGTTGTCGAGGCTCATCACCGCATCGGCGATCGCGATGGTGCGCACCGCCTTCCACAGGCTGGTGCTGGCTTCGATATCGGCATGGGATTCATCCTCGCCGACCGCGAGCTTGATCGCGATCCAGAACAGCAGGACGCCGCCGATCACCTTCAGGAAGGGCACGCCGAGCAGATAGGTGACCACCAGCGCGAAGATGATGCGCAGACCCACGGCTGCGCTGGCCCCGAGCCAGATGCCGATTTTCCGGCGGTCCTCCGGCAGGGACCGGCAGGCCAGCGCGATCACCACCGCATTGTCGCCCGAGAGCAGCAGGTCGATCCAGATGATCTGGAGCAGCGAGACCCAGAAGGTGGAGGAGGAGAAATCCATCTGTCGATCAGTGCCTTTTCAGTGAGCCGGGTCGGGCCGGCGCGACTTGATGAGGTAGCCGAGGCCGATGACCAGCAGGGCGCCCAGCGCGGCCGCCGGATACTCGAGCTTGTGCAGCAGTTCCGCGCCGAAGCGGCCGATCAGCCAAGGATCGGAATCGAACATTTCACCCGCGACCCAGCCGAGCAGCGCCGCACCCGCCCAGACCAGAATCGGAAAGCGGGTCAGCAGATTGGTGATCAGCGAGGCACCGAGGACGATCAGAGGGATTGAGATGACGAGGCCCGCGATCAGCAGCGGCATGGAATCACGTGCGACGCCGGCAATCGCCAGCACGTTGTCGAGGCTCATGACGATGTCGGCGATGGCGACGGTCTGCACGGCCTTCCAGAGCTTGCTGTTGGCGGCGATCGAACCCTCGTCGGCGTCTCCGTCCTCGACCAGCAGCTTCACCGCGATCCAGATCAGCAGGCCGGCGCCAACGATGCGCAGGAACGGCATGGCGAGAAGGGAGGCGATGACCACCGTGAAGACGATCCGCAGGACGACCGCGACTGCGGCGCCAAGCGCGATGCCTTTGGTGCGCTGCGCCGGCGCCAGCGCGCGGCAGGCCAGCGCGATCACCACGGCATTGTCGCCCGAGAGGACGATGTTGAGCAGGATGATCTCGGCAAGCTTGCCCCAAATCAGCGGGTCGCTCAGCGAAAACGACGTCCAATCCATCACTTCAAACCTTCAGGTTATTTTGCCGTCTTTGCGAAGAGCGAAGCGACGGCTCCGCCTCCTCGCAACGACGGTTGTCATCGTCGAACGTCCTAAAGCGCTTCGGCGACCGCCTTGCCGGCAGCCTCCGTCCCCAATGTCCCGCCGAGGTCGCGGGTCCGGGTGCGGGCGTCGGCCAGCGCCCGCTCGATCGCGGCTTCGATGCCCTTGGCCGCGTCATGCTCGCCGAGATGGTCGAGCATCATCGCACCCGACCAGATCATGCCGACGGGGTTGGCGATGCCCTGCCCTGCGATATCGGGCGCCGAGCCGTGGACCGGCTCGAACAGCGAGGGGAATTCGCCGGTCGGATTGATGTTCCCGGACGGGGCGATGCCGATCGTGCCGGTACAGGCCGGGCCGAGATCGGAGAGGATGTCGCCGAACAGGTTCGAGGCGACGACCACGTCGAACCGGTCGGGATTGAGCACGAAATGCGCGGTCAGAATGTCGATATGGTACTGATCGACGGCGATATCGGGATAGTTTTTCTCCATCTCCTTCACCCGTTCGTCCCAATAGGGCATCGTGATCGAGATGCCGTTGGATTTGGTGGCGGAGGTCAGCTTTTTACGGGGGCGGCGCTGGGCCAGCTCGAAAGCGTATTTCAGCACGCGATCGACGCCGACGCGGCTCATCACGGTTTCCTGGATGACGATTTCGCGCTCGGTGCCGGCATACATCCGCCCGCCGACCGAGGAATATTCTCCCTCGGTATTCTCGCGCACGACGAAGAAGTCGATGTCGCCGGGCTTGCGCCCGACCAGCGGGCCGGGCACGCCCGGCATCAACCGCACGGGGCGCAGGTTGACGTATTGGTCGAATTCGCGCCGGAACAGCAGCAGCGAACCCCAGAGCGAAATGTGGTCCGGCACCTGTTGAGGCATGCCGACCGCGCCGAAATAGATCGCGTCATGGCCGCCGATCTGCTCCTTCCAATCGTCCGGCAGCATTTTGCCGTGCTTGGCGTAATAGTCGCAGGAGGAGAAATCGAAGCTGTCGAGCCTGAGTTCGAAGCCGAAACGCTTCGATGCGGCTTCGAGGACGCGCAGGCCTTCGGGCATAACTTCCTTGCCGATGCCGTCGCCCGCGATCACGGCGATGCGATAGACTCGGTTGGTGCGGCTCATGATGCGGCTCCGAAGAACGTCGCGAATTCCTGCGCCACCTGATCGGGCAGTTCTTCCGCGAGATAATGCCCGCCCGGCAGAGCGTGGCCGCGCACATCCTGCGCACGCTCGCGCCACAGGGCCAGCGGGTCGAAACATTTGCCGACGATGCCATGGTCGCCCCAGAGCGCCAGCAGTGGCTGCGTGAGCTTGCGACCGCCATCCTCGTCGTCATGGCGGATGTCGATGGTCGCGGCGGCGCGGTAATCCTCGCAGGAGGCATGGATCGCTGCGGGATCAGCAAAGCAGCGCAGATAAGCTTCGAGCGCCTCGGGGGCGAAGGGGGTCAGACCAGCGGAGCCCTCGCCGCATTTCTTGCGCCAGTAATATTCAGGGTCGGCGCCGATCATGCGCTCGGGAAACGGGGCCGGCTGGATCAGGAAGAACCAGTGCCAATAGGCGCGCGCGAAGGCGTCGGTGGTGCCGGCATACATCTCCCGCGTCGGGGCGATGTCGAGCGTGGCCAGCTTGAGGACGCGCCCGGCATGGTCCAGCGCCAGGCGATGAGCGACGCGGGCGCCGCGATCATGCGCCCCGACGAGGAAGCGATCGTAGCCGAGCGCGGTCATCACCTCGGCCATGTCCTTTGCCATCGCGCGTTTCGAATACGGTGCGTGGTTGGCATCGGTCGCCGGCTTCTCGCTGTCGCCATAACCGCGCAGATCGGCGCAGACGAGGGTAAAGCGATCCTTCAACCGCTCGGCGACCTTGTGCCAGAGCACATGGGTCTGGGGGTAGCCATGGAGCAGCAGCAGCGGCGGCCCCTCCCCGCCGGTACGGACGCGGATGCGCTCGCCCGATGTCTGCACATCGAGCAGGCGGAAGCCGGGAAAGAGGCTGTCGGCGACGGGGATATCTGTGAGAGTCATGTGAAAGGATTTCTGCAATAATCGGATGCGGATAGCGCGAAAGCGCGGCGAGTTCTGCCGCGGATTATTACATAATCCTGATCAATGGTGGGACATCGGCGATAGCTCGATGTCCGCGCCCCTTCTCGTCATTGCGAGAAGGCAAAGCCGACGAAGCAATCCAGGGGGGCGTAGAGTTCTGCCGTTTCTGGATTGCTTCGCTGCGCTCGCAATGACGCTCAGGAGGGCACGCCYAGGCGATGCCCTCAGCCCCGCAAAGCGGCGCCGTAACGCTTGGCCATCTCGGCGACGATCTTGGCGCTGACGGCTTCGATCTCGGTGTCGGTCAGCGTTTTCTCGGTCGGCTGCAAGGTGACAGCGAGCGCAACCGACTTCTTCCCGGCATCGACGCCCTGGCCTTCGTAGATGTCGAAGACGCTGGCGCCCGCGACCAAAGCCCGGTCGACATTCTGAGCGCTCTTCATCATGTCGCCGGCCGCCACCGCCTTGTCGACAATGAAGGCGAAGTCGCGGCTCACCGGCTGGAAATCCGAGAGACAGAGCTTGGCCTTGACCTTGGTCGGCTTGGATTTCGGCAAAGGCAGCGCATCGAGATGGATCTCGAACGCGACCAGCGGACCCTTGACGTCAAGTGCCCGTAGGATGCGCGGATGCACCTCGCCGAAGGCGCCGATCACGCCCTTCGGCCCGAAGCGCAACGTGGCCGAGCGGCCGGGATGAGCCCAGGCCGGGCCTTCCGGAACGATCTGCAGGCCGCCGACCGGCACGCCGAGACCGGCGAGCAGCGCCAGCGCATCCGCCTTTGCATCGAAGACATCGACGGGCTTGGCCGCGCCGTCCCAGTGCCGGCCCTGCCCTGCCAGATGCGCCGTTCCCCTGCGCACGGCCGTCGCAGCGATCAACTGCCCCTCCGGCTCGTCGCTGAGGAAGATCTGGCCGACCTCGAACAGAGCAACATCCGGATAGCCGCGATCGGCATTGCTCTGCGCCGCGCGGATCAGGCCCGGCAGCAGCGAGGGCCGCATGTCGGAGAGATCGGCCGCAATCGGGTTGGCCAATGCGAGCTCGGGCGAACCGCCGCCAAAGAGCTTGGCCTGATCATGCGAAATGAAGGACCAGGTTACGCCCTCGACGAGGCCGCGCGCGGCAAGCGTGCGCTTGGCCAGCCGCGTGCGCTTCTGCAGCACGGTCAGCACCGGCTTGACGACCTCGCCCTTGATGCGCAGCAGCGGCGTCGAGACGACGCGGTCGAGCCCCGCGATGCGGACGATCTCCTCGACCAGATCGGCCTTGCCGCCGACATCGCCGCGCCAGGACGGGGGCGCCACGTTCACGCTGTCGCCAGCGCCCGAAACCTGGAAGCCGAGCGAGGTCAGCGCCTGCTGCATCTCGGCCTGCGGCAGATCGAGCCCGGTCAGACGCTTGACCTCCGACCAGGGAAAATCGATCGCGCCAGGGCTATCGGGAATCTCGCCGGCGAAGGCGATCTCGGACGCCTCACCGCCGCAGAGCTGAAGCACCATCGTGGTGGCCAGTTCGAGGCCGGGCCGTGTGAATTCGGGATCGATGCCGCGCTCGAAGCGATACCGCGCATCCGAATTGATGCCAAGCGCGCGGCCCGATCGGGCGACGTTGAGCGGGTCCCACAAGGCGCTCTCGATCAGCACGTCGGTGGTGGTCTCGTCGCAGCCCGACGCCTCCCCGCCCATGATCCCGGCGAGCGATTCGACGCCATGCTCGTCGGCGATGACGATCTGTTCGTCGGTGAGCGTGTATGTCTTGCCGTCGAGCGCGAGGATGGTTTCACCTGCCTTGGCGCGGCGCACCGTCAGATCGCCCTTAACCTTGGCGGCGTCGAAGACGTGGAGCGGCCGGTTGCGGTCGAGCGTCATGAAATTGGTGATGTCGACCAGCGCGTTGATCGGGCGCAGGCCCACCGCGCGCAGGCGCGCCTGCAGCCACTCCGGCGACGGGGCGTTCTTGACGCCTCTGACGAGACGCAGCGCGAAGGCCGGGCAGAGCTTGCGGTCGTCCTCGGCGAGATCGAGCTTCACCGCGACCGGGCAGGGAAACGTACCCTGAACCGGCCGAATCTCGGCGGATTTGAGCTTGCCGATCCCGGCGGCGGCGAGATCGCGCGCGATCCCGGCGATGCCGAGCGCATCGGCGCGGTTCGGCGTCACCGCAATCTCGATCACCGCGTCGTCCAGCCCGGCATAGGTCGCATAGGGTTGGCCGACCGGCGCATCGTCGGGCAGATCGATGATGCCCTCATGATCCTCCGAGGTCATCAGCTCGGCGGCGGAGCATAGCATTCCGTTGGATTCGACGCCGCGAATGACGCCCTTGCCGAGCGTGATGTCCTTGCCGGGAATGTAGGTGCCGGGCGGGGAGAAGACGCTCTTCATGCCGGTGCGGGCGTTGGGCGCGCCGCAGACCACCTGCACGGGTTCGCCCGCGCCGGTATCGACCATGCAGACGCGCAGGCGGTCGGCATTGGGGTGCTGCTTCGCCTCGATAACATAGGCAATGGTGAAGGCCGACAGCGCCTTGGCCTTGTCCTCGATCGCCTCGACCTCAAGGCCGACGCGCGTCAGGGCGTCAGTGATCTCCGTGACGGAGGCGTCGGTATCGAGGTGCTCTTTGAGCCAGGAAATCGTGAACTTCATCGCGTCTTGAACAGGCTCTGGGTCAGTCGGAAATCTTGGCGGTCGTCAGACCGGGAACGACGTCGTTCAGCCGGTTGTCGCCATCGGTGCAGATCTTCATGGCGTTGCCGCGCCAGCTGACCTCGCCGCCGATGAAGGCATAGGCCCAGATGCCGGGAAAGGCGATGTCGCGCACCAGCATGGCTGCCAATGAGCGCCAGTTCAGATACCAGCCGACACCGCGCGAAAGAATGATGTCCCCGGCATACCAGATCGCCAGCGCCAGCAAAGGCGCCAGCCAATGCGGCAGTCCAAGCGCGGGCGCGCCGAAATAGGCCAGCACGGCCGGCAGCAACGGCGCTGCAATGATCTCGAGCATGAAGAACGGCAGGAATGTCACCCGCCGCAGCCGGGCCCAGCGGAACTGCCGCTGGACGGCGTCAGCGAGGCGACGCGGCCCGAGCGGCTGCTCGAAGGGCTGGCCCACGAGGTGGACATGCTTGCCGGCAGCACGAACCAGCTTGGTCGAGGCCGCGTCCTCGGCGATCTCCGCTCCCAGAACGGCGATGCCGCCATTGGCATCGAGGAAGGGCTTGTTCCAGAGCATCGACTTGCCCTGCGCGAAACCCAAGCCCAGCGCTTCGCCGACATATTGCCAGCGCGCCTGAAAGGCATTGAGGAAGGCGCATTCGACCTCGGCGCCGAAGCTTTGCGGGTGCGAGCCGGCAGGCGTCGAGCAGACGAGGCCGGTATCGGGCCGCCAGGCCGCGAGCATGCGCTGGATATAATCCGTCGGCATCAACACGTTTGAATCGGCGAGGATGACCCAATCGGTCGTCGCCTCCTCCCAGCCGCGCACGCAATTGTTGAGCTTCGGGTTGGCGCTGACCGGCACGTCACCGATGATCAGGCGGGCCTTGTCGGCGCCGTAGATGCCGATGAGTTCATTGATCAACGGGATGATCGGGTCATGCGCGTCGGCGACGCTGAAGATCGTCGTGTGCGCAGGATAATCCAGTTCGAGCCCCGAGATCGCGGTCTCGCGGCTGAAGGCCTCGATGCCGCGCACGGGCCTGACGATGGTGACGGGCGGCAGCTGGTCGAGCAGCGCCGAGCGCTGCAGCGGCCGACGCAGCCGCCAGAGCGCGATCGCTTGGCTTGCCAGGTTGACCGCGACCAGCAGCACGGCAAAGGACGCAGCCCAGCCCGCTGACGTCACTGCGCACTCTCCTGCCGGACCGGCACCGTCATGAGGAGAGACCGCCGGTCAGCGTCGGCAGGTCGAGCGGGCGGAAGCCGTAATGCGCGAGCCAGCGGACATCCGCCTCGAAGAAGGGGCGCAGATCCGGCATGCCGTATTTCAGCATGGCAATGCGATCGATGCCCATGCCCCAGGCGAAGCCCTGGTAGATTTCCGGGTCGAGCCCGCAATTGCGCAGCACATTGGGATGGACCATGCCGCAGCCAAGGATTTCCAGCCAATCCTCACCTTCGCCGAAGCGGATTTCGCCGCCCTTGCGCGAGCACTGGATGTCGACTTCCATCGAAGGCTCGGTGAAGGGGAAGAAGGACGGGCGGAAGCGCATCTTCACGTCGTCGATCTCGAAGAACGACTTGCAGAACTCTTCCAACACCCATTTCAGATGGCCGAGATGGGCACCCTTATCAATCACCAGCCCCTCGACCTGATGGAACATCGGGGTATGGGTCTGGTCGGAATCGTTGCGGTAGGTCCGGCCCGGGCAGATCACACGGATCGGCGGCTCCTGCACCAGCATGGTGCGGACCTGCACCGGCGAGGTGTGGGTGCGCAGCAGCTTGCGCTCGCCATTGGCATCGGGCGCGAAAAAGAAGGTGTCGTGCATTTCGCGGGCGGGGTGGCCGAGCGGGAAGTTCAGCTTGGTGAAGTTCAGGTCATCGGTCTCGACATCGGGACCCTCGGCGATGGCGAAGCCCATATCACCGAAGATCGCGGTAATCTCGTCGATGACCTGGCTGATCGGATGAATGCGGCCGCGCGATTCTGGACCGTCCTGAACCGGCAGAGAGATATCGACGCGCTCGGACGCCAGCCGCGCCTCCAGCGCCGCTTCGCCCAGCGCCTCCTTGCGGGCCGCGATCGCAGCCTGAACCCGGTCGCGCAGGCCGTTGATCTGCGGCCCCTTCTCCTTGCGCTCGTCCGGCGTCATTGCGCCCAGCGTCTTCAGCAGGCCCGAGATCGAGCCCGTTTTGCCAAGCGCGGCGATGCGGACGTTCTCGACGGCGGCCTCTTCGGCCGCAGCGTCGATCGCGGCGAGAACGTCGCGTTCCAGGGTGGCGATATCGGTCATGACAAGGTCGCAAGCGTTTGAAGGCGTCGGAACCGGCGCGTTCTAGCGGGAACGACGGGGTTATGCCAGAGCGAAGCGTCATTCGAGCCCTCATCCTGAGGAGCAGGCTTTGCCTGCGTCTCCGGAAACGCTCCTCAAGATGAGGGCTCGACGATCAAATGTATCCGCAGCGACGGAACTCGGGGAATTGCACCATGGCCGACAACACCGCCCAGAAAGAATCGCCGTCCTACCGGCTGGCCGCGAGCGACCCGGACTTCCTGCTCGGGGACTCCACGCGTGGCGCCCGCTTCATGCTGGAATACCAGAAGGCGGAGGACAGCCTGCGGGCGCGGGGCGTCGTTTCGACCGTCGTCGTCTTCGGCTCGGCGCGGGTGCGGGAGGGCGATCCGCGCTACGAGGCCGCCCGACAATTCGCCCACATCGCGTCGGTTCGCGGCGGCGCGCTGCGTGACGGCGAGGCCGGGCGCTACCACGTCATCGCCACCGGCGGCGGGCCGGGCATCATGGAAGCTGCCAATCGCGGCGCGACGGAAGCTGGCGCCATTTCGATCGGCTTCAACATCACCTTGCCGCACGAGCAGGAGCCCAACGCCTGGTCGACGCCGGACCTGACCTTCCTGTTCCACTATTTCGCGATGCGGAAGATGCATCTGGCGATGCGCGCGGCCGCGCTCGTCGTCTTTCCAGGCGGCTTCGGCACGCTCGACGAACTCTTCGAGATCATCACGCTGGTGCAGACCGGCAAGATGGCGCCGGTGCCGATCGTGCTGTTCGATTCGGCCTATTGGAAGGGGCTGCTGAACCTCGACACGATGGCCGCCGCAGGCTTCATCCGACCCGACGATCTGAAGCTGTTCGCTTATGCCGATACGCCAGATGGGGCTTACGATCTGATCGTAGCGGGCGCCGGCGAAGGCTGGAATCCGCAGAAGAACGGCAGCGTGCAGACGTAGCCATTTGTCTCGTCGTCATGGTCGGGCTTGTCCCGACCATCCACGTCTTCGCTGGTCGGAGGTCGCGTTCAAGACGTGGATGCTCGCCACAAGGGCGAGCATGACGGCGGAGCCCAAACAAAAAGGCCGGCGTTTCCGCCGGCCTTTTTCAAATCAATTCGGTAAACCGCTCAGGCAGCCTTGGCTTCGGTGCCGAGCGCGATCTTGACCGACTCGACCACTGCCGTGAACGACGCGACATCGTCGATCGCCATGGCCGACAAGGTCTTGCGGTCCAGCTCGATGCCGGCCTTGATCAGGCCGCCGATGAAGACCGAATAGGTCAGGCCGTGCTCACGCACCGCAGCGTTCAGACGCTGGATCCAAAGCGCGCGGAAGGTGCGCTTCTTGTTCTTCCGATCGCGGTAGGCATATTGCATCGACCGATCGACAGCCGCCTTGGCGGCGCGGATCGTATTCTTGCGACGGCCGTAAAAGCCCTTCGCAGCCTTGAAAACTTTTTTATGCTTGGCGTGGGACGTTACGCCCCGTTTCACGCGAGCCATGTGATGATCTCCGGTGTGTCAGGCGGCGTCAGCCGTTGGGAAGGAAATACTTCTTCACGTTGGCCGCATCGCCCTCGAACAGGGTCGTCGTGCCGCGGTGATTGCGGAGCTGCTTGTTGGTCCGCTTGATCATCCCATGACGCTTGCCGGCCTGGGCGTAGAGCACCTTGCCGGTACCGGTGATCTTGAACCGCTTTTTAGCGGCCGATTTGGTCTTCATCTTGGGCATTTCGGCTCCTATCGGTCATAGGCCAGCGCGCCTTGCGGCGACTTCGGCCAGTTCTTGCTTTCAGGAAGCAAAGATCGATCGCCACGGCAGCCCTTTAGCCGGGCGATCGAAGGACGCGCGTATCGCAGAAAAACCGGCTGCTGGCAAGCGAAAGCGGCAGGCTGGGCAAGCGAAAGGTCAGGTCCGGCAGCACCGATGCCAGGCCCTTGACGCCCGGTCGCCGAAGCGCTTGACGGCGATGCCGATATTTCGTCGGCTCATAGACGACCCTTCATATACCCGTCACATCCTCGCATCATCAGCCATCGGCCTCGCGCATCCGGAGATCGCCATGAAACGCTTCCTGCTCAGCCTGACGGCGGGCCTTGTCCTGACGGCCGCTGCCGCCAGCCCCACGCTCGCCCAATCCACCCTCGACAAGATCAAGGCACGGGGCCAGATCATCTGCGGCACCAGTGAGGGCGTCCCGGGGTTCTCCCTGCAGGACAAGAACGGCATCTGGAAGGGCTTTGACACCGATGTCTGCCGGGCGCTGGCCGCCGCGATCTTCAACGATCCCGACAAGGCGAGTTATCTCTCGCTGTCGAGCAAGAATCGCCTCGTCTCCTTGCAGGCCGGCGAGATCGACGTGCTGGCGCGCACGACGACCTGGTCTCTGGGCCGCGACATCGGTCAGGGCGTCAGCTTCACGGCGGTCAATTATTACGACGGCCAGGGCTTCATCGTCCGCAAGAAGCTCGGCGTGAAGACGGTCAAGGACCTCAACGGCGCCTCCGTCTGCGTCGCGCAGGGCACCACGACCGAACTCAACCTCGCCGATTACGGCCGCACCAACGGCATCAAGTTCGAGACGGTCGCCTTCGGCACGCTGGAAGATACGGTCCAGGCCTATGAGGCCGGTCGCTGCGATGCCTATACGACCGACCTCTCCTCGCTCGCGGGCACGCGCGGCCGGCTGAAGGATCCGGAAGAGCACATCCTGCTTTCGGAGGTGATCTCCAAGGAGCCGCTCGGCCCCTGGGTCCGCAAGAGCGACCCGGCCTGGTTCGACCTCGTGCGCTGGACCGTCATCGCCACGATCAACGCCGAGGAGCTGGGCGTGACCCAGGCCAATGTCGAGGACATGGCCAAGACCTCGCAGAACCCGGAAGTGCGTCGCCTGCTCGGTGCGGAGGGCAAGTTCGGCGAACAGCTCGGCCTGACCAATGACTGGGTCGTGCGCATCATCAAGGCTGTCGGCAACTACGGCGAGAGCTTCGAGCGCCATTTCGGCGAGAAGAGCAGCAACCCGCTGCCGCGCGGGGTCAACAAGCTGTGGACGCAGGGCGGCCTGCAATACGGCCCGCCGATCCGCTGACAAAGGCCCGTCATTCTCGGGCGAAGCATCAGCTTCGACCCGAGAATCTCAGGACGAGAAAGCGCCTCAGCCTCTTGCGGCCAGAGATGCTCGGGTCGAGCCCAAGCATGTCGCCCTCAAACAAAAAAGCGCGCCCCGGGGCGCGCTTTTCAACAGGCAAAAACGGCAGGTCAGCGCGGAGCGAGGACCATCACCATCTGGCGGCCTTCGAGCTGCCAGTCGCTTTCGACCTTGGCGACTTCGGTGGTATCGACCTTGACTCGTTCGAGCACCTTCACGCCGAGATCCTGGTGGGCCATTTCGCGGCCTCGGAAGCGCAGGGTGACCTTCACCTTGTCGCCCTCCTCGAAGAAGCCGTGCATGGCCTTCATCTTCACGTCGTAATCGTGCGTGTCGATACCGGGCCGGAGCTTGATCTCCTTGATTTCGATGGTGCGCTGCTTCTTGCGCGCCTCGGCCGACTTCTTCTGCTCGAGGAAGCGGAAACGGCCATAATCGAGAATCTTGCAGACGGGCGGCTCAGAGTTCGGGGCGATCTCGACGAGGTCGAGACCGGCATCCTCGGCGAGCTTCAGCGCATCGAAGAACGAAACCACGCCACGGTTGGCGCCGGTGTCGTCGATGAGCTGAACGTCGCGAACGCCGCGAATCTCGCGGTTCGAACGGGGACCTTCCTTAACCGGGGTCGGGGCTGCGCGGTACGGACGACGAATGGGGACTTCTCCTGAATTTGGCGCGGCTCGCGCCGATGGTTGAGACACATTGCACAAAGATAGGCGTTGTCAATGCATGACGCCAGTGCGGCAGCCCCGCAAATGCAGGCGGTCGCACGGATGCCACAGCGTGTTCAGCGTTCCAGCAGGGCGCAATAGACGTCGAGCGTCTGCAGCACCATCGCCTCCAGCGAGAAGTGCCGCTCGACATGGGTTCGCGCCCGGCGCGCGAGGGCGTCGCGGGCGGAGGGGCGGAGCGCCAGCGCCTCGCCAAGGCCGGCCGCGAGCGCGGCCGCATCGGCCGGTGGAACGCGCCAGCCGGTGCGTTCGCCGGGCGAGACCTGCGGCGGCGCCAGAACCGTTTCCGGGACCGCTCCGAGATCGGATACGACGACCGGCGTGCCCATCGCCTGCGCCTCCACCGCGACCCGGCCAAAAGCCTCCGGATCGGTCGACGGCACCGCCACGACCGCGGCCGAAAGCATCGCGGCCGGCATGTCGGTGCAGTGGCCGACACGGCGCACGCGCCCTTCGAGCCCTGCCTTGGCGATCAACCCGTCCAGTTCCTTGACGTAGCCGTCGCGCCCCTGGGCATCGCCGGCCAGAATGAACGCGGTTTCAGTATCGCCGCCGTCACGCATGATGCGGGCGGCCTCGATCAGCACGCGCTGGCCTTTCCAGCCGGTCAACCGGCCCGGCAGCAGCACGATGCGTTGATGGTTTTCGACGCCCCAGGCCTTGCGCAGCGTCTGCACGCGTTCGGCCGTGACGGCCGATGGCGCGAAGGCGGAAAAATTGGTGCCGCGATTGACGACCCGCACCCGGTCGCCCGCGACGGGATGCTTCGCCCGGATGAGGCCAGCCGTATAAAGCGAGTTGGCGATGACGACGTCGCCGCGCGCCATGACCGAGTTGTAGAGCGTCTTTACGGCCGAACGGCTGTTATAGGAGCCGTGATAGGTCGTCACGAACGGCAGTTTCAGGATGCGCGCCGCAGCCAGCGCCACCCAGGCCGGCGCCCGCGAGCGCGCATGGATCAGGTCCACAGCCTCTTCGCGGCAGAGCTCGACCAGCTTGCGCACGTTCAGCGCCATCGCGACCGGGTTCTTGGACGCAGCCGGAAACGGCAACCAGACTCCGCCCTTGGCCTGCAGCTCGGCCACGAGCCGGCCGCCCTCGGTCGCAACCAGGGCCCGCGCGCCGACCTCGGTCAGGCCACGCGCGATATCGACAGCCGTGCGCTCGGCTCCGCCCGCCTCCAGCTCGGGAATGACCTGAAGGATGGTGCGCCCCGCGAGCGGATGCGTCTCGGTCGACGGCAGCGAAAGATGGGCACCCGGCTTGAAATTCATGCTCTCGATGATCTGGACTTCTGTTCGTTGGGGCGACTATGCCCGTCTCCGGACCGCGCCGCAGCCCCGAATTGCGGCCTGCATCCGATTCGCCACAGGAGATTTGCCTTGGAGCGCCAGCCCCCGCAATGGCTCGATGTCGGCGAAGGCCCATCCAGGCGCCTCGCCTTCCTGCATCAGCCGGGCAGCGGCGCACCTGTGGTCTGGCTCGGCGGCTTCCGCTCCGATATGCGTGCGACCAAGGCCGAGGCCCTGGCCGAGTGGGCCAACACCAACGACCGGGCCTTTCTGCGCTTCGATTATGGCGGCCATGGCGAAAGCGATGGACGCTTCGCCGACTTCACCCTCTCGGACTGGTTGGCAGATGCGCTCGCCGCCGTCGAACGCCTGTGCGAGCGTCCGCCGATCCTGGTCGGTTCCTCCATGGGCGGCTGGATCGCGCTGCTGGCAGCGCGGCGTCTTGCCGGAACATCACATCAGCCGGCAGGGCTGGTCCTGATCGCGCCGGCCGTCGACTTCACCGAAGAGTTGATGTGGGCGCAAATGCCGGACGCTGTACGCAACGCGATCCTGACAGACGGCGTTTGGCAGCGCGCCTCCGCGTACTCGCCGGAACCGACGCCAATCACGCGGGCCCTCATTGAGGACGGACGCCGGCATCTGCTGTTCGGAGGTGAGATCAAGGCGGGCTGCCCCGTGCATGTTCTGCAAGGGATGGCAGACCCCGACGTGCCTTGGCGACAAGCCGTGAAGCTCGTCGAGCATCTGAGCGGTGACCCCGTCGTTCTGACGCTGATCAAAGACGGCGATCACCGTCTTTCCGCGCCCGCCGACCTGGCACGGCTCGTCGTTGCGGTCGCAGGAATAACGACCGCAGCCTGAGCCCAGCGCTCAGTGAACGCTGACCATCTTGAGATCGTGCTCCCAAGCATTGGCCGTCGCGGCCTCGCGGGTGTCGGTCACGAGAATCGGCGCGCCGTCCGCCGAAAGCAGCGTGTAGAGATGCAGGCCGGATTCGATCTTGGGAGCCTGCGGGAAAAGCCGCATCAACTCGTCCGAGGTCATCGGCTTGACGTAGGCCACCTCTCCGGTCCCAAGCGCCGCGAATTCGGCGGGGGTCAGCGGGTCGGCCTGGGTGATCATCATATCCTGTTTCATCGCGCCCTCCTTCTGAGCAGTGCGAATGCGGTTCGATACTGCGCCTTCAAAGATGAACAGATGCGTAAACCGCTCCGCACCCTTCAAAACGGGGCCGCCTGCGGCCCATCTAGTCACGGCTCACGATATCGATACGCCGGATGAGCCTTTCCGGTTCCGGCCTGACGAGATCGATCGCCAGAAGGCCGTTCGATAAATCCGCCCCCATCACCTGCATACCGTCAGCCAGCAGGAAGCTGCGCTGGAACTGGCGGGCTGCGATGCCGCGGTGGAGAAACTGCCGATTCTTGTCGTCGCCCTGGCGACCACGCACGGTAAGTTGGTTTTCCTCAAGGGTGATCTCGAGCTGCTCGCGGGCGAAACCTGCCACTGCCAGCGTAATCCGAAGCCGATCGGGCTCATCGTCCGACCGAGGCATCCGCTCGATATTATACGGCGGATAACCTTCGCTCGCGCCTTTGGTGACCCTGTCGAGGGCCCTCTCGATATCGTCGAAGCCGAGCAGGAACGGGTGAGACAAACTGGGCGTACGCGTCATTCCCCGAGCCTTTGCCGAAGCCCCCGAAAGGCGCTTCATCGACCATCGGAACCCGCTATGAGCAGCATTCCGCAGGCAGAAGGCAAACCCTTCCGCTTGGATCAGATATGGCGAAGCGGTGTTCGGGGTTCAAGAGCCGCCACCGGGAGGCGGTCTCATCGGACATCGTCGGGCATGTCCGAGAAATGGTACAACCACCCCGGCTCGAACGGGGGACCTCTAGATCCACAATCTAGCGCTCTAACCAACTGAGCTATGGCTGCCCATAAGGCGCATGGAACCCGGCCCGTTCGGGCGGTGTCCAGCGGCGCGGAACCTAGAGCCGGCGGCGCCCTTTTGCAACTGCGGAATTCGCATCGGCACACAGAAATGCGTCATGCGCCCCGAAGACCTGGTTCAGTCCTTTTTCAGCGCGGTGTTGGCGATCCGCGCGAGTTCCTTGAGATGCTCGGCATAGGATTCGTAGCTGCGGCGAACCGCCTTGGCTTGAAGCGTGATCGCCTCCGAGGCCGTGTCGCTGCGTGCGAGCTGTTCGGCATCGCCCACCGTCGCCTTGAACTCGGCACAGGCGTGCTCGACCATCTTGGCTTGAAGGGCCCCAAAGGCGCGGGCCATCGTCATCGCCTGACCCATCACCGTCTCGCTTGTCAGCACGGCGACCTCCGGCAAGCGCGGCGGCGGCACTTGTCCGAGCGAGGCCGGCTTTGGCTCGGGCGTGGCCGGGGTTGGCTCGGGCGCGGTCGACGGCTTGGGCGAGGCCTGAGGCTTCGCCGCCGCCGGCGCGGCATCCGGCTTGGCGGCTTCGACGGTCGCCGTGACGACGGCCGCAGCCGTCTTTGCGGTCGCGACAGCGGCTTCACCGAGGGCGGCGGGGATTTCGGCGACGCGAGCCGGCGGAGCGAGCGGCGGTGACGCAACAGGCTTGGGCGCGGCTGGAACCGGGGGCTTGGCCGCGCGGGCAGTTTCGCGTGGCGGCGCCGGTTTCGTCTGCGTCTTGGCGGGTGACTTCGCCGAGACGGGCGCCTTCGTCGAGGCGGATTTCGGCCCAGCCTTGGCGGTCGTTGCGGGGCGCGAGCGCGGCGATTGCGTCTTGGCGCGGCCGTCTGCTTTGGTCGCCGCGGCCTGAGCCGTCGCCGGCTTCGAGGCGCGTTTCGCCGCGACGCGGCTGGTCGTCGCATTGGCGGGGGGCGCCGGGGGCTTGGCCGCCTCGGCCATCGGCTTGCGGTCCGCAGCGGCGAGCGCTTTCACCGGCGTCAGGCTGATGGGCGCCTTCGAAGTGGTTCGTGTCGGCGGCAGTTTGGCCATCGCATCGCTCCTGAACTTTGAAACGGATGACGGCCGGACCAAGCCCGGCCGCGAGCCTCAGGGACAGGCAACCAGGCCCTGAACATGCGAGCGCCGCCCGGAGGCGGCGCGGCAGCAGTATCAGCGGGCCTTGTTGACCGTCTTGCTGACGGTGTCGGCAGCCTTGGTCGCAGCATCCTGAGCCGCGCTGCCCATGTCCTTCAGCTGCGTCTGCAGCGAGGACATCTGGGTTTTGAGGAACTCGGACTGATGCTGCATGACCTCGGTCAGGTCCTTCGACTTCACCATCTTCTGCGCGAGATCGAACGCCGCCGCGACGTTGTTCTCGGCATAGGCGATCGCCTTGCGGGTCGCGTCATGGGTGCTGAGGCGGGCTGTTTCCGCCGAGCCATGGGCGCTTTCCACAGCCTTCTGCGCCGCGTTCATGAAGCCGTCGAACGCCTTGCGGGCCTGGTCGACACTGCGCTCGGCAAAGTCACGCATCTCGGTCGGCACTTCGTAGGGGATCTTCGGGTCCATGGTGTCCTCCTTTGCAAGCCTGCTTTTATTGTGCACTGCAATATCATTGTTGCATTGCAGTGACAACCGCGTGACGGAAGCGGCTGCTGCGATGTTAACGCTATTTCGATGCGAAGCGGGAGAGCCATCTTTGGTTCGATGGATTCTCTCGCATTTGGCGTCTATTAAGGGTCTGTTATCCATAACGTTGCGGATCGAACGAGCGCACAGGCATGAGCGAAGCCGGACAGGACTGGGCGCGGTGGGGCGCGGCGGCGGAAGAGGATCCGGCGCTGAGAGCCTGTGCGGCCGGCGGGGCGCTGCTGCTGTGGAACGCGGCAACCGAGCAAGTCGGCTACGCCAATGCCGCCGGTGAAGCGTTGCTCGGCGGAGCTGTGGCACAGGCGACACTGCCGGTTCCGACAATTCGCCGCCTGAATTTGCTCGCTCAAGGTGCGGCGTCGAATATGGGCCTGCGCCTGGAGCGGCTGAGATTAACACCAAGCTTTTCCGCACTGGCGCTGACCTGCGGCTGCAAGCTCGTGACCGCCCCGGAGGCGGACAACATTCTCGCGATCGCCGTATCGGCGGCCGAGTTGCGGCGGCTGGGCATCCGCGTTCCCGCATCGGCGCCGATCGCGGCGCCGATGCCGAAGGCAGAGCCCGTATCGCAGATCCCGGCGGTAGAGCCCGCCTCCGCCCGACCTGCAACGCTGCGGTTTCTGTGGCAGAGCGATGCCGAGGGCCGTTTGATCAAGCTCTCCGAAACAATTGCGATGCTCACCGGCCCCGACGCCGCAGCGGGCCTGCCAGGCCAGCGCTGGAGCGACCTGATCGGCAGCGCCATCCTCGACAAGGACGGCGGTCTCGCCGACCGGCTGGAGACAGCCGCGACCTGGAGCGGGCATACGGTTTTGTGGCGGACGTCGACGCCCGGCGAAGCCGTCCCCGTCGAATTGTCCGGTGCGCCGGTCTTTGGCCCCGACCGGCAGCTCGCCGGGTTTCGAGGCTTCGGATTGGCGAGGCTGAGCGAAAGCACGCATCTGCCGCTGGTGGACAAGGTGCCGAGCGAGCCGGAGGCCGACGCGGAGACGCTTGCCGGTGTCGCGGTGCCTGCGCCGGAAGCGGCGACGGAAACGGTCGCCGAGGAGACCGCGCCCATTGCCGTGAACGACGACGAAGCGAACGTTCGAGCCGTCGAGCAGCCTATGCGTTCGGCCGACGCCCCGGCGAGCAATGCCGTCCAGACGCCGGAAGAGCCCGAATTGACCGTCGCCGGATCGGCGCAGAGGCACGAGGACGGCAGCGAATCGGCTGACGAGAATGCCGCCGATCCCGCTGAAGAAACCGTCTCGGACGAGGCGGAAGCAGCGGCCGAGGCCGAGGACAACACAGAACCCGATATCCCGGCTGCGCAGCCGGTGTCGTTTCGACCCCCGGATTCCGACGAGCCGGACGAGCCCTTGTCCGTGCCGGGCAACATCGTCTCGCTTCGCAACGGGCAGCTCGCCATGCGCCCGGTGCTGGAACCCTCCAAGACCAATCTCAGCTCGGCCGAACGCAATGCCTTCCGCGAGATCGCAAAGGCGCTCGGCGCCCGCCTCGCCGACGATGGCGTGGCGTCCGAACCGCGGCTGCCGCCGGTCGCCCCGCTGCGGGTGAAGGAGCGCGAGGCCAGAGACGCCGAGACCAGGGACGCGGAAGCAGCTAAAGCAGCCGTTGCCCCCTCCCCCGCGCCGACGCGTCAGCGCAACGCCCATGCCGACCTGCTCGACCGGCTGCCTATCGCGGTACTGGTCAATCGCAGTGAGGAGGCGCTCTACGCCAACCGCACCCTCCTCGACCTGCTCGATTACGCCGATCTCGACGATCTGAAATCGGCCGGCGGGGTCAGCCGGCTGATCAAGGACGCGGCGCGCAGCGGCGGTGGCGCGATGACGCTGATCGACCGGCTGAACCACCTCGTCCGCGTCGAAGCGGCGCTCTCCAGCATCGACTGGCAGGACGAGCCCGCGACCCTGATGGCGTTCCGCCATCCGGATGGCGGCGGCGAAGTGCCCGTCCTCACGCCGGAAGAAGCAGAAGAAGCCGAGCTCGCCGCCGAGTTCGAGGCGGAGGAGGCCGAATCCACCGCGCGGGTGCAGGCGTTGAAGCTCGACGCGGAAGTGCGCGACGATCGCATCGCCGAACTCACCGCGATGCTCGATACCGCGACCGACGGCGTCGTCACGGTCGATGACCGTGGTCGCATCCTTTCGCTCAACCGCGCGGCCGAGGCGCTGTTCGGCTACGACCAGCGAGAGGTCACCGGCGAGCTTCTGACCCTGCTTTTCGCTAATGAGAGCCATGCGCCCGCCCTGGATTATCTCGAAGGGCTCAAGGGCGGCGGTGTCGCCTCGGTGCTGAACGACGGTCGCGAGGTGTTCGGCCGGGTGCGCCAAGGCGGGAAGATCCCGTTGTTCATGACCATGGGCCAGATCGCGCATGGCACGGAACAGCGCTTTTGCGCCGTGCTGCGCGACATCACCGCATGGAAGAAGACGGAGGGCGAGCTGGTCGACGCCCGCAAGGCGGCCGAACTGGCAAGCGCGCAGAAATCGGACGTGTTGGCCAAGATCAGCCATGAGATCAGGACACCGCTCAACGCCATCATCGGTTTTGCGGAGGTGATGGCCGAGGAGCGCTTCGGGCCGATCGGCAACGAGCGCTACAAGGAATATCTGCGCGATATCCACCAATCCGGCGGCTACGTGATCAGCCTGGTCAACGATCTGCTCGACCTCGCCAAGATCGAAGCCGGCAAGCTCGACCTCGACTTCGTCAGCGTCAACCTGAACGAGATCGCCCTGTCGACGGTCGCGTTGCTGCAGCCGGAGGCGCAGAGGGGACGGGTTGTCCTACGCTCGGGCCTGTCCCCGAAGCTGCCGCCAGTCGTCGCCGACGAGCGCTCGATCAAGCAGATCGCGATCAACCTGCTTTCGAATGCGGTGAAGTTCACCGATGCGGGCGGACAGGTCATCATCTCGACGGCGCTCGGCGACCAGGGCGAGGCGATCCTGCGCGTGCGCGACACCGGCATCGGCATGGACGACGCCGAGCTGAAACTCGCGCTCGAACCCTTCCGCCAAGTGCCGACGACGCGCCGTTCGGGCGGAACCGGCCTCGGCCTGCCCCTCACGAAGGCGCTCGTGGAGGCGAACCGCGCCGCGATGTCGATCACGTCAGTCAAGAAAGAGGGCACGCTGGTCGAGATCACGTTCCCGCCGCAAAGAGTGCTAGCGAGCTGAGGATTGGCCGGGCTCTTCAAGCCCCGCTGCCGCAATTTTGCCTCAATGAACAGAGCTTAAGCGCAAGCTTGCCCTAAGGGCAGGCTCGCCACGGGCGACGCGCAGCCTCCGAGCCCGTCTTCATGTCTTCATCTGGCCTGCGCGGCCCGGCGCTCAACCGGTATTTCGGGGGCGCGGTCGCCGTCATCCTGCTGTGCTCGCTGGGCCTCGGGGCCAACGTCCTCACCGGCTACTATCGAATTTACGAGAACAGCGCGGTCGGGCTGCAAAGACTGTTGGCGTTTCGGACCGTCCTCGACGCCGCGCGCTCCGTCTCCAGCGAGCGAGGCCCGACCAATGCGGCACTGGGCCGTTCCTCGGTCGGGGATGCAGCCAGAGCCGGCAGACTCGCGATTGCCCGACAGGCGACGGACGCCGCGATCGCGGCCATCGATGCTCACTCCGTGCCCTCGGACGCGGTTGCGGCGCTGAAGGACCAGCTTTCTCGCGCGCGTGGCGATGCCGACCGCGTGCTGAATCGGCCATCTCCGGAGCGCGATCCGGCCGAGGTCGAGGGCCTCGTCAACGCGATGTTCGCCGCCTACGACCTGACGCAGCCGCTGATCGACGCCGCGACGAATGCGGCGATCACGAAAGGGGCCAATCTGATGGGGCGAGCCGTCACGGCTCGCATGCTCGGCGAGATGCGCGATCAATCAGGGCGCCTGGGCTCCTACATCGTCATCGCCATCGCCCAGGGCCATCCGATGACGGTCGAGCAGGGTCTCGCCTTCGCCACCACGCAGGGGCGGGTGTTCCAACTGTGGCAGCTCATCCAGCAGCAGGTCGCGATCGGCGGCTCCGCCGAAGTGATGGAGGCGCGCCGCGACACCGCTCGCATCTTCATGCAGGACGGGCTGCAATTGATCGCGGCGACGCACGACAGGATCGCGCAGGGCGCGAAAGACCTGACCACAGCGGGCTTCACGCAGGCCATCGTCCCAAACTTCAAGCCGATCGAGCAACTCCGGGACGTTTATCTTGACATGACGGTCGAGGAATTGCGGCAGCGGCGCGCCACAGCCGAACAGGCGCTGGCCTTCGCCTCGGTCGGGATCCTGCTCACGCTTGCGCTGGAACTGGTGCTGCTTCTGGCGAGCCAGCGCCTATTCTTCCGGCCGCTGCTGCAGGCCCGCGATGAAGTCGTGCGCCTGGCAGAGGGCCGGCTGGAGCGCGCCGTGGCTCGCCCTCTGCTCCGTGGCGAGATGCGCAGCCTGTTCGATTCGTTGGCCACCTGCGCGACAGGCTGATGGAGCGCGATCGCCTCGACGCCGAACGGACCCGGCTGGAGCACCAGCTGAAGCATCAGGCGGACACCGATGGGCTGACCGGCGTGCTCAACCGCGGCGCCCTGGAGCGGCTGCTGCCGGAGCTGACGAACGTCACCGGCACCATCGGGTTGATCCTGCTCGATCTCGACCGCTTCAAGAGCGTCAACGATCGCTATGGGCACACGGCAGGCGATACCGTCTTGCGCAGCACCGCGCGGCGGCTGAGCGCGGCCCTGCGCGACGGGGATGTGCTCGCCCGATTCGGCGGCGAGGAGTTCGCCGTCGTGCTCGTGGGTAAGTCCGCCGAGACCGTGGCCGCCATTGCGACCCGGTTGCGTCAGGTCATCGAGTGCGAGCCTTTCAGCCTGCCCAACCTGGCACTCATAGTGCTGACGGCCAGCCTTGGCACCGCGATGGCGACGTCGCGTCCCGGCCTGTGGCCCGATCTGCTGACGCTGGCCGACGAGGCGCTTTACAAGGCCAAGAGGCAGGGGCGCAATCGCGTCGTCGCCAGCGGCGACGACGCCTGAGGCGACGCTGCTACAGCAGCGTGCCGTGGAGGATGACCGCCGCCACGCCGAAATAGATGACGAGGCCGGTGACGTCGACCAGCGTCGCCACCAGCGGGGCCGAAGCGCTGGCAGGATCGAACCCCAGCCGCTTCAGCGCGAAGGGCAGCATCGAGCCCATCATCGAGCCGAAGGTGACGATGCCGATCAAGGCGCCGCCGACCGTCGCGGCAACCAGCATCCAATGCTCGCCATAGTCGTAAAAGCCGACCCATTGCCAGACCGCGATGCGCGCGACGCCGATGACGCCGAGAATCGAGCCCAGAACCAAACCCGACGGCAGCTCCCGCAGGATGACCCGCCACCAATCCTTCAGGCTGATCTCGCGCAGCGCCAGCGCCCGGATGATCAGGGAGGTGGCCTGCGAGCCGGAATTGCCGCCCGAGCTCATGATCAGCGGAATGAACAGGGTCAGGACGATCGCTTTCTCCAGCTCGGTCTGGAAGAATTGCATCGCCGAGGCCGTCAGCATCTCGCCCAGCAGCAGGATGGAGAGCCAGCCGGCGCGTTTGCGGATCATCCGCGCGAAGCCGATCTCGTTATAGGGCTCGTCGAGCGCTTCCAGGCCACCGAGCTTCTGCACGTCCTCGGTGGTCTCGGCGATCATCGCGTCGATCACGTCGTCGAAGGTGACGATGCCGATGACGTGATTGGAGGGATCGACGACCGGGACCGCGAGCAAATTGTACTTGGTGATGAGGCGCGCGACCTCCTCGCGGTCGGTCTCGGGCGTAACGCAGATCGGCTTGTGCTCGAAACCGGCGGAGGTGACGGGCGCAGCGGGATCGGCGCTGATCAGACGGCGCAGCGAGGCCGAGCGGACGAGCTTCTGCGTCAGCGGATCGAGCACATAGATCGCATAGACCGTCTCGCGCGAGCGCTCGACATGGCGGATATGGTCCAGCGTCTGCTGCACGGTCCAGCTCGACGGCACGCTGACGAACTCGGTCGTCATGATCGAGCCGGCGCTGTGCTCCGGATAGGCGGAAAGCCGCTCCAGCTCGGAATGGGTCTTGCGGTCGATCAGCGCGCCGATGCGAGCGCGGAACGGCTCCTCCAGCTCCTCGAACACATCGGCCGCGCGGTCGGCCGACATCGCCTGCAGGAAAGCGGCGGCGCGCGCCTCCGGCAGCAGCGAGAGGATGTCATGCGCGTCGGCCAGCTCGGGCTGGTCGAGCACCTCGACGGCACGCTCGAAAGGCAACTCCTGCAGGATCGCGGCGACGGCCGGATTGTCCTGCTCGTTCAGCGTCTCGACGATGTCGGCGACGTGTTCCTGCGCGAGCGTCTTCGCCAGCGTGACCGAGAGCAGGTCAGGGGCAAGGGTGGTATCGGTCATGGCTCTTATCCTTGCGAGCGGCCGTCCAGAGGCCGGTCGCAAGGCTGAGCCGGATCCCCGGATCAGCCGCGCAAGGCGGCAGCAGACGGCTTCGACTGTCGACTGGGACTGTCGGTGGGCATCGGGGTTTGTTGTCCTGTGAAAGCCGGCCGCACGGGCCGGCGAGGCAGCCAATGCACCCGGCCTCGCGTTGCGTCAAACAGTTTTTTCGGCGGTGCGAAACGTAGTGCCGCGCTTGGTCGCGGCCGGTCCGCCCGGTTATGGTGCGCGGATGGAATCGGCCCGCCAGAGGCCCGATTCTGCCGCTCCGACGCAGGACCGCATCGATGACCCTGACGATCTATGGTTGCTATCGCTCGCGCGCGACGCGCGTCATCTGGCTCGCCGAGGAACTCGGCCTGCCCTTCGAGCATGTGCCGGTGGTCCAAGCCTACCGGCTCGCCGATCCCCAGGCCGCGAACGCTCCGCTGCACACCCGCAGCGCCGAATTCCTGAAGGTCAACCCGAACGGTCACATCCCCAGCATCGACGATGACGGCTTCAAGCTGCACGAGTCGCTGGCGATCAATATCTATCTCGCCCGCAAGCATGGCGGGCCGCTGGCGCCGAAGGATGCGCAGGAGGAGGGCTTGGCGATCATGTGGTCGCTCTGGGCAGTGACCGAGTGCGAGACCCATGCGCTCAACCTTCTGCAACATCTCGTCGCTTACGCGCCGGAGAAGCGAAAGCCGGAGGTCGCCGAAGCCTCCCGAGCCGCGCTGAAAACGCCTTTCGCCGTATTCGATCGGGCGCTGGCCGAGGGCAAGGGCTATGTCATGGGTGAGCGTTTCACCGTGGCCGACATCAACGTGGCCGAGGTGATCCGCTATGCCAAGCCGGCGGCAGAGCTGTTCGAAGCCTCACCGCATGTGGCGGCCTGGGTCGAAACCTGCCAGTCGCGTCCGGCGTTCCAGAAGATGTGGCAGACGCGCGAAGCCGAGCCGGCCTGACACCGGTCACGTCGAGGCAGGAAACGGGTGGGAGCGGGCTCGAGGCGCAGTTAGTCCAGCCCACAAGCCCTCGTCCTGAGGAGCCATTCCACGGGAATGGCGTCTCGAAGGATGATTCAGGAATCTCCGGAAACATCTGGGGCATCCTTCGAGACGCCGCTTGCGCGGCTCCTCAGGATGAGGGCTGAGGGATATCCGCAAGGGCATCCCTGATCTCCTCTCCTATTCATCCGAGCCGCACCATGACCGACACCGCATCTCGCCCCGCCGCCATGGATGCGAGCGACTGGCTGCTCCTCCTGGTGCTTTCGCTGCTCTGGGGCGCCGCTTTCTTCTTCGGAAAGGTCGCGGTCGGGCAGTGGCCACCGCTCGCCGTGGTGTTCGCCCGCGTCGGGCTCGCGGCGATCGCCTTGCTCCTTGTCGTCAGGCTGTCGGGCCTGTCGATGCGCGTCGGCCCACGGCTTTGGCTCGGCTTCTTCGGCATGGGGTTGCTCAACAATCTCATCCCTTTCGGGCTGATCCTGTGGGGCCAGACGCAGATCGCCAGCGGTCTGGCCTCGATCCTCAACGCGACGACGCCGCTGTTCGGCGTCGTGGTGGCGCATGTCTTCGGCGGCGAAAAGGCCGGCGGCTTGAAACTGGCCGGTGTCGCGGCCGGCATTGCCGGCGTCGCCATGCTGATGGGGCCCGATGCCCTCGGCGGCGTGAACGGGGCCTTGCTCCCGCAACTGGCTTGCCTGGGCGCCGCCCTGTCCTATGGCTTCGCGGCGCTTTACGGCCGTCGCTTCCGAGCGCTGCCGCCACTTGTGACCGCGACCGGGCAGGTCACGGCGACGACGGTCATGACGGTCCCGCTTGTGCTGGCCTTTGCCCCGCTTTGGTCGCTGCCGATGCCGAGCCTGCCCACCGGGCTGTCGCTCGTCGGCCTCGCGCTGCTGTCGACCGCGCTGGCCTATGCGATTTTCTTTCGCATCATGCGGCGTGCCGGCGGGACGAATGTGATGCTCGTCACCTTCCTGATCCCGGTCAGTGCGATCCTGCTGGGTTCGCTCGTTCTGGGCGAGACGCTGCAGCCGCGCCACTTCGTCGGCATGGCCGCGATCGCGCTCGGACTGGCGCTGATCGACGGGCGACTTTTCCGGCGCGCCGGCACTGTGCCTGCGTGATTGTTGCCGCCGGCGGATTATTGTCGAAGGATTATGAATTCCTGTAGTGTCGACTAAGCGGCCGGACTCGTTCACGGCTCGACGACTGAGATATCGCGAGCAAGCGATACTGGGGGAACAGGGGACGGCTATGGATGTGCGGCAACTGCGATGCTTCATCGCGGTGGCGGAGGAGCTGCATTTCGGCCGCGCCGCGGAGCGGCTGAGCATTGCGCCGCCTGCCCTCTCCCGCCAGATCAGCGCGCTCGAGGACGAGCTCGGCGTCAATCTCCTCACCCGCACGACCCGTCAGGTGGCGCTGACCCGCGCCGGGCTGATCATGCTCGAAGAAGCCAAAGGCATCCTCGTCAAGATGGAGCAGGCCTCGCGCGCCGTCCGCGAGGCGTCGTTGGCCTCCGGCAAGGTGCTGCGCGTCGGCGCGATCGACGCGGCGTCATCGAGCTTCGTGCCAGAAGCGCTGATGGCGTTCCGCCAGCGCTTTCCCGGCACCGAGATCAAGTTCGTCGAGGCGATGACCACCGCGCTCGTCCAAATGCTGGAGGCCGGCAAGCTCGACCTCGCGCTTGTCCGCCCGCCGCGAAAGCCGACCGATTGCGCCTTCGAGATCCTGCGGGTCGAGCGGCCCATCGTCGTGTTGAACGAGAACCATCCGCTGGCCGCGCGCGAGCACGTGACGATGCTCGATCTCGTCGGCGAGCCTTTCGTCGTGCCCTCCAAGCGCGCGCGGCCTTACGCCTATGATCTCGTGATGTCCTATTTCGAGAGCGTCGGCACGGTGCCGAACGTCACCATCGAGGCGACCGAGAAGCCCGCGATGATGTCGGCGGTCGCCGCCGGCCTGGGCATGGCGCTGGCGCCGGACTGGGTGTCGCGGCTGAGCTTCCCGGGCGTGACGATGCGACGGCTGCGCGGCGCGCGGCTCGACCCGCCGCCGCCGGGCGCGCTGATCGGCGTCGCCTGGCGCCCGCAGCAGAAGCTGCCGCCGCGCGACGATTTCCTCGCCATCCTGCGCGAGAGCGTGACCCTGATCGAGGAGCGTCACGTCCTGCCTTACGCCCAATCCGCAGAACCGCCGCGACAGGCGGACCGACACGACGCGCTAGCCGGAGGAGCCTGATGAGCCTCAACCAGATCGAACGCGCCCGAGGTTTGCGCGTCCGCTCGACGCAGGACCTCGCCGGAGGCCTGTTCATGATCGCGCTGGCGCTCGGCGCCTATGTCTTCACCTGGGACCTGTCAGCCGGGACATTGCGGCAGATAGGCCCGGGCATGCTGCCGAAAGCCTTCGCCGCGATCTGCGGCGCGCTCGGTCTGCTGCTGGCGTTCTCATCGTTGCGGTATCAGGGCGAGGCGCTTTCCGGCTGGTCGTGGAAGGGCGTGTTCTTCGTGCTCGGCGGCGCCTGTCTGTTCGCGCTGACGATCCGGGGGTTCAGCCTCGGTCCCGTCGAGATGCCGGCGCTGGGGCTGCTCGTCTCCGGCCCGCTGCTGATCCTCTATTCGGGGCTCGCCGCCGACGATCTCGATTTGAAGCAGTTGGTGATCTTCGCGGTGGCGATGTCGGCGGCCTGCATCGGCCTGTTCAAATATGCGCTGAACCTGCCGATCCCGCTGGCGCCCTGGCTTCTGGGGATCTGAGCCAAGATGGATATGTTCTCCAATCTCTCGCTCGGCTTCGGCGTCGCGCTGTCGCTGCAGAACCTCGCTCTTTGCTTCGTCGGCTGCTTCGTCGGCACGCTGATCGGCGTGCTGCCGGGCGTGGGGCCGATCGCGACGATCTCGATCCTGCTGCCGATCACCTTCGGGCTCGACCCGACCGGCGCGCTGATCATGCTCGCCGGCATCTATTACGGCGCGCAATATGGCGGTTCAACCACGGCGATCCTGGTGAATATTCCGGGTGAAGCGACGGCGGTCGTGACCGCGCTCGATGGCCACCAGATGGCCAGGCAGGGCCGCGCCGGCGTCGCGCTGGGCACCGCCGCCATCGGCTCCTTCGTCGCCGGCTGCGTTGCGACGCTCATTATCGCCGCGCTCGGCGCCCCGCTGACCAAGATGGCGCTGCTGTTTGGACCCGCCGAATATTTCGCGCTGATGGTGATGGGACTGTGCTTCGCCGTGGTGCTGGCGCGCGGCTCGATCCTCAAGGCCTTCTGCATGATCATGCTCGGCCTGCTGCTCTCGACCATCGGCACCGATCTGGAAACGGGTCAGGAGCGGCTGACCTTCGGGATCGCCTCGCTGTCTGACGGCGTCGACTTCTCGGTGCTCGCGATGGGCGTCTTCGGTTTCGCCGAGGTGATGCGTAATCTCGAGGCGCCGGAGGCGCGCGATGTCGTTCGCAGCAAGATCGGCCGCCTGCTGCCGAGCTGGGACGACATCAAGCAATCGACAGCGCCTGTGCTGCGCGGCACTTTTATCGGCGGCATTCTCGGGATTCTGCCCGGCAATGGCGCGGTGCTCGGGCCGTTCGCGAGCTATACGATCGAGAAGAAGCTCGCCAAGGACCCCTCCCGCTTCGGCAAGGGCGCGATCGAGGGTGTCGCGGGGCCTGAATCGGCCAACAACGCCGGCGCGCAGACCGCCTTCATCCCGCTGCTGACGTTGGGCATCCCGCCCAACGCCGTGATGGCGCTGATGGTCGGCGCGATGACCATCCACGGCATCATCCCCGGCCCGCAGGTGATGACCCGCAACCCGGAGCTGTTCTGGGGCATGATCGCTTCGATGTGGATCGGTAATCTGATGCTGCTGATCATCAACCTGCCGCTTGTCGGCGTCTGGGTGAAGCTGCTGCAGGTGCCCTATCGCCTGATGTTCCCGGCAATCCTGATCTTCTGCTGCATCGGCATCTACTCGGTGAACAACCAGCCGACGGACGTCGCCTTCACCGCGCTGTTCGGCCTGTTCGGCTATCTGCTGATCAAGCTCGGTTTCGAGCCCGCGCCGATGCTGCTTGGCTTCGTGCTCGGCAAGCTGATGGAGGAGAAGCTGCGGCAGGCGCTGATCATCTCGCGCGGCTCGTTCATGACCTTCGTCGAGCGGCCGATCTCGGCCGGGCTTCTGGTCGTGGCGGTGATCGTGCTGGTGATCGCGCTGCTGCCCTCGATCTCGCGCAAACGCGACGAGGTCTTCACCGAATGACGGGGTTGCGGCCGGCGGCCGCCTCGTCCCAGGCTTATCGCCATATAACAATCAGGGAGAAATGCGCATGAAGAAACTGGTTCTCGGCCTCGCAGCCGCGGCGACACTCGCCCTCGCGGGGGGCGCACAAGCGCAGGGTTATCCGACGAAGCCCATCACCATGATCGTGCCCTTCGCGGCCGGCGGCCCGACCGACATCATCGCGCGCATCGTCGCCGACAACATGTCGAAGACGCTCGGCCAGCAGATCGTCATCGAAAACGTTGCAGGTGCCGGCGGCACCACCGGCATCGCCCGCGCGATCACCGCCGCGCCTGACGGCTACACCATCGCGATGGGCCATCTCGGCACCTTCTCGGCAGCGCCCGCGACCTATCCGGGCCTGAAATATGACCCGATCAACGGCATGCAGACGATTGGGCTGGCCGGCGGCACGCCGATCCTGATCGTCGCGCGCAAGACCTTCGAGCCGAAGGACCTCAAGGCGTTCGTCAGCTATGTGAAGGACAACAAAGACAAGGTGAACGAGGCCCATGCCGGCGTCGGTTCCGTCTCCTGGACGACCTGCACGCTGTTGAAGGGCGTTCTCGGCACGCCGAAGATCAACTCGGTCGCCTATCGCGGCACAGGTCCGGCGCTGAACGACCTCGTCTCGGGCCAAGTCGATTTCATGTGCGACCAGATCGTCTCGGTCGCCGAGCAGGTGCGCGCCAACACGATCAAGGCCTATGCCGTCGCCTCCGCCGAGCGTTCGCCGGCCCTGCCCGACGTGCCCACGACCAAGGAAGCCGGCCTGCCGGAGTTCCAGATCGAGGCTTGGAACGGCATCGCCGGGCCGAAGGACATGTCGAAAGAGGCGGTGGACAAGCTGGTGGACGCGCTGAACAAGGCCCTGAACGACGAGGGCACCAAGAAGCGCCTGCTCGATCTCGGCACCGTGCTGCCGACAGCCGAAGAGCGTACGCCCGCGGGTTTTGCCGCCCTCATCAAGCGGGATGCGGATAGGCTGACCCCGGCTCTCTCGGCCGCATCGAAGCAGTAAGCGCGCTAGAGTCCGGATAAATAGATGCGGCGGGCCGCAAGGCCCGCCGCATCTATTTAGACAGCTAGGACACTTGCGCCGCCGGAAGCGTTGCTCAAGCTGCCGACCAGACAAAACCCGAAAACCGCTCCGCTTTGAATCCAGTCTTTCGTTCCGTTAACATCTCGTGAGTGTCCGTTACGGAACCGTTTGCCCAAAGCGCAGTTATCCTCGCCGAAGTCCACTTCGAGAGGAGAGACCATCATGATCAAGAAGATTGCTATCATCGCGGCCCTGACCCTGGCCCCCGCGGTTGCCTTCGCGCAGAACCAGCCGTCTGGCGGCGCCGTGGGCGGCGCGACCAGCGGCGCAGCGACGGGTGCCATCGGCGGCGCGGTTGTCGGCGGCCCGGTCGGTGCTGTGGTCGGCGGCGTTGGCGGCGCGGTTGTCGGCGCGATCGTCGGCGACGCGGCTCAGCCTAAGTTCCGAACCTATGTGGTCGAGCAGCGCGTTCCGTCCTACACCTATGCGGACCCGGTCGCGGTCGGCACGGTGCTTCCGGAACAGGGCGTCGTCTATCACACGCTGCCGCCGGACTACGGCCCGAGCGCCTCGAATTATCGCTATACGGTTGTCAACGACCGCACCGTGATCGTCGAACCGCAGTCGCGCCGGATCGTCCAGATCATTCAGTGATCCAGCTTCGCATCGGTTTAGGCGGCACCTGAACCGGTCGGAAAGCCCGCTCCGCAAGGAGCGGGCTTTTTTGCGTCAGGACCTCCGGCCGCGCTCAGCGGGTCCCGAACATCCGGTCGCCGGCATCGCCCAGGCCCGGCACGATGTAGCCGTGCTCGTTCAGCTTTTCGTCGATCGCCGCGGTCCAGATTCGCACGTCGGGATGAGCGCCACGTAACCGAGCGATGCCCTCAGGCGCGGCGAGCAGGCAGACGAAGCGTAAATCCTTGGCACCACGCTCCTTCAAGCGCTCGACCGCGGCTACGGCAGAGTTGGCGGTGGCCAGCATCGGGTCCATCACCACGATCATGCGATCCGCGATATCGGACGGCGCCTTGAAATAATATTCCACCGCCTGAAGCGTGTTCGGATCACGATAGAGCCCGATATGGGCGACGCGCGCAGCCGGCACCAATTCCAGCATGCCATCGAGGAAGCCGACGCCCGCGCGAAGGATCGGCGCGAAAACGAGCTTCTTGCCGGCGATGACCGGCTGCATCGAGCTCATCAGCGGCGTCTCGATCTCGACCAGCTGGGTCGGCAGATCACGCGTCACCTCATAGCAGAGCAGCATGCCGATCTCGTTCAGCAGCTGGCGGAAGCTCTTCGTCGAGCGGTCCTTTTCCCGCATCAACGTCAGCTTGTGCTGCACGAGGGGATGATCGACGACGGTCACGCCGTCCCGTTGCGTGGTCATACAGTGGTCCCCTCTTGTCTCTTCAGCGTCTTTGGGCCGTCATTGCGAGGAGCGTCAGCGACGAAGCAATCCAGAGGGGCGTAGAGCGCTGGCCCTCTGGATTGCTTCGCGTCGCTCGCAATGACGGCATTACTGTCTAGAATACCGTGCCGTCGCTGACGATGGTAAGCGGCGGCCCGCCATCCACACGCTTTTCGCGGGCAATGCGCCGTCCGGCGGCCCAGGTGCCGCCTTCGAGCACCTTGGCGAGCGGCAACTCGTCGCGTGTGCGGCCGAGCCGTTCACGGACCAGCGTGCCGATCTCGTCGAGCAGCGCGACCGTCAATGCCCGCCACTCGACGACCAGAGGCGAGGCGACCTCGTGCGGCTTAACCCGATCGGCCTCGTCCTTTAGCGCGATCACGCCGATGTCGAGGAAAAGCCCGCCATTGCGATATTCGGGAAGGCCGGTCAGGTCGTCGATATCGACGACCGAGATTCCGGCCCATTGCAGCGGTTCGATCAGCGAATAGGTCAACCATTGCGAGAGCTTGTGAAACGGCACCAACCCCTCGGTGGCATCGCCGGGTGCGATCAGCGGGTGCCGCCAGGTATCGCCGAGCGGAATGCCGGCGGCGCTGAGCCGCGACGGCCAGATGCCGCCGAACGTGCCCAGAACCTCGCCCAACATAAAACCCGCGCGCACCGTACCGGTTTCGGCCACTCCAGCGAACCGATCGAACAGATCGCCGGGCCGGCTCATGCCATGCCGCTCCAGTTCCTCGCCCACCCGGTTCAGCAGCGCCGCACGGCCATCCAGCGCCAGCAGCGGATTGTCGTCTCCAGCCTGGAAGCCGGTTGCAAGCGCCGCCGCATCGAGCCGCTTGAGCGCGCTTGCGTCGGCTCGCAGCGGATCGGCCGGGTCCGCCGAAAACAGCCCGCTCTCGAACATATCGAGCGAGGCCAGAGCCAGCCCCTCCGACCGGCCGATCTCCTGGCCCGTGGCGGGATCGCGATAACGCCATCGCGGTCCCGCGCCGGCATCCAGCAGCACGCTGACGATGGCGAGGTCGTAAGCCGCACGCCCGCGAGCGCCCGCATCCGCGAAGCCCGCCGCCTGGTCCAGGCGCTTCCAGCGATCCTCGCCGGCCAGCATGAAATGGCGCCAGCGTGCATGGAAGGGGATGTCGAGCGTCGGGTAGTTCGCGCGAATGGTGTCGAGCACATAATCGGCGCAGGCCTTGAGCCGCTCCGGATGCACGGTGAAATGCAGCAGCCGTCCGTCGAGGCCCAGCTTCAGCATTTCATGGGCGCGCGCACGGACGGCGGCAGGCTTCAACAGGGCGCGGACCGCCTCGGGATTCCGGTCAGGCATCGGCTCGCTCAGAACTTGTCGAGGTCGCGGCCGACCGTGGCCTTGAGGGCGTTGTCGCCGGGCGTTCCATCCGGCGAATAATAGCCCGCCGCCTTCTTGGCCTCGATCTCGACCGAGGCATCGGGCGGGATCAGCTCCGGCGGGATCGCGACACGCTCGCCGATCGTGATGCCGCTCTCGACCATGGCATCGTATTTCATGTTCGACATCGACATCAGGCGGTCGATATGCGTCACGCCCAGCCAATGCAGCACATCCGGCATCAATTGCTGGAAGCGCGCGTCCTGAACGCCGGCGACGCATTCGGTTCGCTCGAAATAGGTCGCGGCGGAATCCCCGCCCTCCTGCCGCTTGCGCGCATTGTAGACGAGGAACTTCGTGACTTCGCCGAGCGCGCGCCCCTCCTTGCGGTTGTAGACGACGAGCCCGACGCCGCCGCTCTGCGCCTCGCGGACGCATTCCTCGATGCCATGCGTCAAATAGGGCCTGCAGGTGCAGATGTCAGAGCCGAACACGTCCGAGCCGTTGCACTCGTCATGAACGCGGCAGGCGATGCGCCTGCGGGGATCGGACAGGGCCGAGACCTCGCCCATGACATAGGCGGTGATCGAACCAATCGGGGGCAGGAAGACCTTCAGATCCGGCCGGGTGACCAGCTCGGGATACATGCCGCCGGTCTGCTCGAAGAGCGTGCGGCGCAGCTCGTTCTCGCTCGTGGCGAAACGTTCGGCGATGCCCGGTAGGTGCCAGACCGGATCGACCGCGATCTTGGTCACAGAGATATCGCCCGAAGCGTGCAGGATATTCCCATCGGCCGCGAGGCGGTGCGCGCCCATTGCCGCCAGGATTTCGGGCAGGTTGAGCCGCGCCTTGGTCACCGCGATGGACGGGCGGATGTCGACGCCCTCGGCGATCAGCTGGCTGAAATCCTGTGCGACGCTATGGCCGAACGGGTCGAGTGAGACGATTTTGTTCGGGTCGGCCCATTGCGGCTGCGGCGGAATGTCCGAGGTCGGATGCGTATTGGTGAGGTCCGGCCGCTGCGAGGGGTTCATGGCACGCGCGGAGATCGCAAGCGCGCGATAGACCGAATAGGACCCGCCATGGGCGCCGATGACGTTGCGGTCGGCCGGATTGGTGGTCGAGGCGATGATCGGGCCGCGTTCGGTGGCGGTGGCCGCGCCCCATCGCACGGGAAAGCGCGTGATCGCGCTGCCGGGTTCGGGATGGGAGGTCAGCCTGATATGGCCCGTGCGGTTCGGCGCGTTCATCGCGACTGCCCCTGCGATCGAAAGACGTGACGGACAAGACTTGCCCAGCAATAGCAAAGGGCCCCGGGACGATTTCGTCCGGGGCCCTTTGGACCTCACAAAGTCTGAACCAGCGCGGGCGCGCCGTCAATCGAGGCCCAACGCGGCTCAGAAAACGGCGAGATAGCGCAGCAGGGAGATGATGCCGATCACGATGACGATGATCTGGACGATGTTCTTGATCTGCGCGTCGAGCGGCAGCATGCGCACGAGATAAAGCACAAGGCCGATGACGAGAACGGTGATCAGCAGGGAAATCAGGATGCTCATTTGAGAAACTCCGTATATCGGCCGAAGAACCGGCCCCCCGAAGCTGCCGCGACGATGCATTCGCAGCGGTTCAGCCCCGCCGACAGAACGTCGCAGGGCGGAAATAGGTTCCGTTGCGGGATTTGCCGGCGAAACGCTGGGACGAGCGGACGGTGTTTTCCGTCATGGTCGGGCTTGTCCCGGCCATCCACGTCTTTCTTCGGCGAGTGCGGTGTTCAAGACGTGGATGCTCGCCACAAGGGCGAGCATGACGACAAGGGCGTCATTCTCGGGCTTGACCCGAGAATCTCAGGACCAGAAGGCGCTGGTTTCGGAGATGCTTGAGCCTAACCTGGTCATGACGACACGGGCCTTACCCTGCGATCCTGTCGAAATCGGCCACAGCCCGCGTCGCCTGACGCAGCTGGTTCAGCAGTTTCAGCCGGTTGGCCCGTTGGGCCGGATTGGGATCGTTGACCGTGACCTCATTAAAGAAGGCATCGACGGCCGGGCGCAGCTCGGCCAGCGCGGCCATGGCGCCTTCGTAATCCTCGGCGGCGACAGCCGTTTCGGCCTTCGGCGTGGCCTGCGCCAGCGCGACGGCGAGCGCCTTTTCCTCGATCAGTCCGGCATCGGCGATGAGCTGGAGGTCGGGTTGGCCGGCGAAAGCGCCCTCCCCGTCCTTCTTCTCCTCGGCGCGCAGGATGTTGGCGGCGCGCTTGTAGCCCGCGAGCAGATTTTTGCCGTCCTCGGTTTCGAGGAAGCGGCCGAGTGCGGCGACGCGGCGGGTAATGAGAAGCAGGTCGTCGGAACCGCCGGCGCGCGCTTGCCCTTCTCCCCTTGCGGGAGAAGGTGTCTGCGCAGCAGACAGATGAGGGGTCGCACCGCCCTCGCCGGTTTGCTTTTCGGAGCCGCCTTCGCCGGGAACGTCGCGAGACCCCTCATCCGTCAGCGCTGACGCGCTGCCACCTTCTCCCGCAAGGGGAGAAGGTGAGCCTGCAAGAACCGCATCGACGAGATCGTGCCGTGCGCCCTGATCGCGGAGCATGACTTTGAGGCGGTCGTGGAAGAAGGAGAGGAGGTCGCTCAACATGCGCTCCATTGCCGTCAAGAACCCGCCCGCAGACCCCTCCGGAGTAGTTATGTGCTTAACTAATTGCCCGAACAAATGTTTGTGGCTTGGGCTTACATACCCAGCATCAGCAATAGACCGATGCTTTTGATTAAACTTCGTAATTTCAGCCGTTCTTTTATGACCCAGATAGTTTTCGCCTGCGGTTTGTAAAACCCTCACGACTGGCAAGCGGCTGCTATTCTCAACCACCAACCGGATCACCCCCAGCGCCGCCCTTCGCAGCGCATAGGGGTCCTTGCTCCCGGTCGGCTTCTCGTCGATGGCCCAAAAACCCACCAGCGTGTCGAGCTTGTCGGCCAGCGCCACGGCCACCGAAACCGGATCGGTCGGCACGCGGTCGGAGGGACCGAGCGGCTTGTAGTGTTCTTCGATCGCGGCTGCGACGCTCGCATCCTCGCCCTGCAGCTCGGCGTATTTCCGGCCCATCAGGCCCTGCAATTCCGGGAACTCGCCGACCATCTCGGTCGGCAGGTCGGCCTTGGCGAGCTTGGCGGCGCGCTCCGCCTTGGCGGGATCGGCACCAACGATCGGTGCCAGTTCCCGCGCCAGCGCGGCGATGCGCTGGACACGTTCGCCTTGCGTGCCGAGCTTGGCGTGGAAGACGACGCCGAGCTTGTCGAGCTTGGCCATGCGCTGGTCGAGCGGCTTGGCGAGATCAAGCCCAAGCTTCTGCGCGCTATCCTTCAAGGTATCGAGATCGGGTAGCGCGCCGCGATCGGTCTGCCAGAAATAAGCCGCGTCGGAGAGGCGCGCCCGCACGACGCGCTCATTGCCGGCCGTGATCGCCTGCCCGCCATCGCTCGCCAGCAGGTTCGAGGTCAGCAGGAAGCGGTTGGCGATAGCGCCCGTTGTGGGGTCGCGCAGCACGAAGCATTTCTGGTTGGCGCGGATCGTGGCGCGGATCGCTTCGCCGGGAATGTCGAGGAAGCGCTCCTCGAAGGCCCCCATCAGCACGACCGGCCACTCGACCAGCCCCGCCACCTCCTCCAGCAGTCCCTCATCCTCGACGAGGTCGAGCCCTTGGGCGAAGGCGAGGTTGCGGGCGTCTGTGAGGATGATCTCCTTGCGCCGGTCGGCATCGAGCACGACCTTCGCCTTCTCCAGCGACGACACGTAGTCGTCGAGGCGCTTCACCGTGATCGCACCCGGCGCATGGAAGCGGTGGCCATAGGTGATATTGCCGGAGACGATGCCGTCGACCTCGAAGGGAACGATCTCGGTGTCCTCGGTCTCGGCGCCGAAGGTGCAGAGGATCGAATGCAGCGGGCGCACCCAGCGCAGGCTTGCGCCGGCCGCAGAGGCCTTGCCCCAGCGCATCGACTTCGGCCACGGGAACGCGCGGATAATCGCTGGCACGATCGCGGCGATCGCGGCGATGGTTTCCTGGCCGGGCTTCTCGATGATCGCGACGTAAGAGTCGCCCTTCTTCGGGTCGCTGACGATGGTCGCCTGATCGAGCGACGACAGGCCCGCCGCCTTCAGGAAGCCGTGAACCGCAGCCTCTGGCGCACCGACGCGCGGGCCTTTGCGCTCCTCGCGCACATCGCTGCCGCGCACGGGCAGGCCCGCGACATGCAAAGCCAGGCGGCGCGGCGTGACGAAGGCCCTGGCGCCCTCATAGACGAGCCCGCGCTCGACCAGCGCATCGGTGACGAGCTTCTTCAGGTCCTCGCCGGCCTTGCGCTGCATGCGCGCCGGGATTTCCTCGGAGAAGAGTTCGAGCAGGAGATCGGGCATTAGTCGTTCAAGCTCTTGTTGATCACGTCGCGGATCTCGCGAGCGATAAAATATTTCGGATTGGACAAGTCTTCGATTTCGAACAGGATACCCACTGAAACGAGCGCCTCGATATTTAATTGCGCCGAGCGATACTGGACCCCGAGCAGACTCGCGACAGCAGGGATCGTCACGATCTGGACCCTAAAAAGATGGTCGATGATCGCAAGCAGATTGGAGGAGCGTCCCGCGCCCGTCGCGCGGCTGCGATAGTCCTTCTGCAAGGCCAGCAACGCATCCGCCGCGGCGATCGCGCTCTTGCAGGCATCCGAAACGACGTCGAGAAAAAACGCGATCCAGTCTACCCATGCCCCCCTCTGCGAAACGGCGAACATGCGGTCGATATACTCGTCCTTACGATGTTCAAGGCTGGGGCTGAGATACAGGATCGGCTCGCGGAGGACGCCACGAACGAAGAGATGGAGCGGAATGAGCATGCGCCCGACACGGCCGTTTCCGTCCGCGAAGGGATGGATCGTCTCGAACTGGTAATGGATCAGCGCGGCATCGACGAGATCGGGAATGCCGGCGCGATCCTCCCGATGGATGTAGGTCTCGAGCTCTCCTAGGCAGGCCAACGCGTCGGCAGGCGGCGGCGGAACGAAGCGGGCGGCCTCGATCTCGCGCGCGCCGATAAAGTTTTGATAGGCCTTGAACTCTCCCGGCAAGGCCGACGAGCCTCGATGGCGCCTCACGCCCTGCAGGAGCGTGCGATGAGCGTTGCGCAAGGTGCGCAGTGAAAGCGGCAATGAGTCGAGGCTTTCGATGGCCCCCGACAAAGCGCGGCGGTAATTGACGACTTCGCGGGCATCGCTGGCGGGCGCTGCTTCAGGCCCGCCGGCATCCACGAGCAGAAGTTCGTCGAGGGTCGTGTAGGTGCCTTCCATGCTCGATGAGGTCAGCGCCTCGCGGGCCTGGAGCGGCCGGATCAGCAGAAGCGGATCGGTCAGCGTACGCCCAATGCCATTCAATTCGCCCAGAAGTTGAGCTGTCGTCGCGAGCTTGTCGGCTAGAGGGCCAAGATCGAGATCGGGCGGCGGCAGGGAATGGGGCACGAACGCCCATTGCGAACGATCCGTCGGCACCAGCCGCCCGCTTGGCGTTCCCGCAAAGTCATCCTTTTGCATTTGGTGCAATCGCTCGGATCGAGATTATCACAAACAGGCGGTTTGTTATAATCCTCCTGCTGCGAATTGACAGAGAGTATAATCGCTCATGCCGCTCCCCCACCGGCGGTCTTCAGCCAGGCGGCGCCGCAGGCCTTGGCGAGTTCGCGCACGCGCAGGATGTAGCTCTGCCGCTCGGTGACCGAAATCACGCCGCGAGCGTCGAGCAGATTGAAGATGTGGCTTGCCTTGATGCACTGGTCATAGGCCGGCAGCGACATCAGATGCTGCGGGCCGTTTCCGCCGGCTGCGACCTCGCCGGCGGCGAGCAGCGCCTTGCACTCAGCCTCCGCATCGGTGAAGTGCCGGAACAGAGTCTCGGTGTTGGCGTGCTCGAAATTATGCCGCGAGTATTCCTGCTCGGCCTGCAGGAAGACGTCGCCGTAGGAAATGCGGTCCTCGCCCTCGAGGCCGTTGAAGTTGAGGTCGTAGACGTTTTCGACGCCCTGGACATACATGGCGAGGCGCTCGAGCCCGTAGGTCAGCTCCCCGGCCACAGGCGCGCATTCGACGCCGGCCACCTGCTGGAAATAGGTGAATTGGCTGACTTCCATGCCATCGCACCAGCACTCCCAGCCGAGGCCCCAGGCGCCCAGCGTCGGGCTTTCCCAATCGTCCTCGACGAAGCGTACGTCATGCAAGGCGAGATCGACCCCGATCGCGCGCAGCGAGTCGAGATAGAGTTGCTGCAGATCCGGCGGCGAGGGCTTCAGGATGACCTGGAATTGGTAATAATGCTGCAGGCGGTTGGGGTTTTCGCCGTAGCGGCCGTCTTTCGGGCGGCGCGAAGGCTGGACATAAGCGGCTTTCCAATGCTTCGGCCCAAGCGCGCGCAAGGTCGTCGCCGGGTGGAAGGTGCCGGCGCCGACCTCCATGTCGTAGGGCTGCAGCACCACGCAACCTCGCTCGGCCCAGAAGCGCTGCAACCTCAGCAGCAGCGCCTGAAAGGAGCGGGTCGGATCCATCGCCGCTGAGGCGGGGGCCAAGGACTGCGCAGACAAGGACTGCACGGGCGTGGGCTGAGCGAGGGCGGACAAGGGCAAAAAGCCTTCCGAAAACGCAGGAGGGGATGGGCGCGTGATTAAGGGTTCGGGCCGGACATGGTCAAGCAGCGCCGCACCGATGGCTCGCCGAGCCTTTTGGCAGACCATGGGACGGACCGTGATGAAGCCGGGATGAACGGCACGGTTTCGTCGCGTTCAGCTTGGCGGGTCTATCGATCGAGGCGGGGACGATCACGCTCGGCAGGGATGCCGCTGTTCAAGGATGGAGGACAAGATGATTCGTTCGTTGGTTCTGGGCTTTGCCGTCGCGGCAAGCCTCGGAGGCACGGCACTGACGGCCGCGCCCGCTACGGCCGCCCCGCTCGGTATGGCAAGCGCGCCCCTTGCCCAGGCCGGACAGGGCCTGCTGCAGGATGCCCAATATTATTACGGGCGCCCGCATTATTATCGCCCACGGCCTTATTATCGCGCCTATCGTCCGCGTTGCTGGTGGGCTGATCGGCGGGTCTGGAACGGCTGGCGCTGGGTCGTCCGCCCGGTGCGTGTCTGCCTCTAGGCCATGGGGCCCCGCTCGGCGAGGTCTCGATGAAGGGATCCTGAACGGCGCGGTTTTGCGCCGTTCAGATTCGGTAAGGTAGAACATGTTTCACAAACGGCGTTCGATCCGGCAACACTGCCGGCGCCAGTTCACGGAGGATCCGATGTTCCGGACAACGCTTCTCGCCCTCGCCGCGGCCGGCGGCCTCGCCGTGGCCGCCTCTCCCGCTTCCGCATCGCCTTTGGCGCGGGACGCATTCGTCGGCTCGCTTGTCGAAGGCGCCATCGCCCAGCAGGCGCAGTTTTTCTACGGGCCGCCGCCCCCGCCCTATTACGGTCCGCGACCCTATTACGGTCCGCGCCCGTATTATCGCAGGCCGTATTACGCTCGCCCCTACTACGCGCCCCCGCCGCCCCCGCCGCCGCGCTTCTACGGCCCGCGTTACTGGTAAGCAGGCAGGCGCTCCCGGCCGCGATGCACCGCATCGCTCAAGGGCGTCAGCCGACCGTCGGAGCCATTGATCACGAAAGCCGGCAGCAAAACTGCCGGCTTTCTGCTGTTGAGGACGGCAGTGACGATGACGCGGATGGCCGGCTTGTCGGCAAAGGCGTGAACCGGGCGAATCGCAAGCGCGCCGAATCCCGTCGCAAGCGCTTCGAGCAACGCCGGCAGCGCCTCGCTGCGGTGGATCATGGCGAGGTGGCCTCCAGGCGTCAGCAGGCGCCGGGCCGCTTTCAGCCAGACGTCCAGACCGCTTTCCACGACATGGGCGGCCGCGCGATTCGGCACTGGCGAGCGGCGCGTCTCAGCCGGTGGGTAGAATGGCGGGTTCATCGCGACGGCAGTAAAGCTTGCCGGCGCCAGTCCGAGCTTCGCCAGTTCTGCAGCCGGGGCGGCGATATCCGCGACGACAGCCGCAACGCGATCCGACAGTCCGTTAGCGGCGGCGTTCTGAGCCGCAAGCGCCGCCAGATCGGCATCGCGTTCAAGGAGGGTCACGTCGATGTCGGGCTGGGCCAGAGCGACGGCGAGGCCCACGGTCCCGACACCAGCGCCGACGTCGATCAGCCGGCCGCTACGCAGGTCCGGCAGGGCCGCCGCGAGCAGGACCGCATCGCTTCCGGCCCGATGGCCCTTGCGCGGCTGCCTCAGGAGCAGACGGCCGTCGAGCAAGCGGTCGGTCACGATCTCGCCGAGGGGCGAAGGCGCAACCGCATCATTCATCGCGCAATTCGCCGCCATAGCCGGCCTCGGTCAGCAGAGCGCGTGCTCGCCTGCGGTCCTGCTCCCGCACCAACAGGCGGCGCGGGAAGGCGCCGATCATACCCTCCAGCGCGCTCATATGCTGGTCTGCGACCATGCAATCGAGGCCGGCGGAGTCCAGCAGCGCTTCGATGGCGCCGAGCAGGATGAGATCATTGGTGCGAACGAGTTCGTGCATGGCGCCATGGAGCCGAAGCGGTTGGCTTTGCGCAAGAGGCAGCGACCTCCTCGCCCGCATCGCTCATGAGAGAGCCATGTTCCGCTTTTCGGGCCGATCGTCCGCCTGCGGCGATGCCGCGCAGCCTGGGTCCTGCGACTTTGCAGGGGCTGGCGTCCCGTGCGACGGTTGTGGCATGGCTCTGAGGCGCCCTGCGGCGCGGAGCTTGGCCGGAGTCGTCCAGTGGGTGTCGTCGTATCGTTCGAGGAGCGCGAGAAAGGCCAGCCCGGCATAGAGCCGCTGGTCGCGCTGACCCGCGAGGACATGGAGCGCGTCAACGCGATGATCCTGTCGCGAACCGGCTCCGAAGTGACGATGATCCCGGAGGTGGCGAACCACCTGATCTCGTCGGGCGGCAAACGGCTGCGGCCGATGCTGACCCTGGCGATGGCCAATCTCTGCGACTATCGCGGCGAGGGTCACGTCAAGCTCGCGGCCTCGGTCGAGTTCATGCATACCGCGACGTTGCTGCACGACGATGTCGTCGATCAGAGCGACATGCGCCGGGGCAAGCTCGCCGCCCGCATGCTCTGGGGCAACGAGGCCAGCGTGCTGGTGGGCGATTTCCTGCTCGGCCAGGCGTTCCGGATGATGGTCGAGGTCGGCTCCTTGCGGGCGCTCGATATCCTGTCCACGGCGGCGGCGGTGATCGCCGAGGGCGAGGTGCTGCAGCTCTCCGTCGCCAAGAACACCGAGACGACTGAGGACGAATACCTTTCCGTCATCCGTGGCAAGACGGCCGAGCTTTTTGGAGCCGCCTGCGAGGTCGGACCGGTGATCGCCGCTTCGTCCAAGGCGAACGAGGCCGCGTGCCGCAGCTACGGGCTCAATCTCGGCATCGCCTTCCAGCTCGTCGACGATGCGCTGGATTATGGCGGCGTCGCCGCCAAGCTCGGCAAGAATACCGGCGACGATTTCCGCGAGGGCAAGATCACGCTCCCGGTCGTGCTCTCCTTCCGCCGCGGCACGGACGAGGAGCGCGCGTTCTGGAAGCGCACGCTTCAGGACGGGACGATCGAGGACGGGGATCTGGCGCAGGCGCAAGCAATGATGCGCAAGCATGAAGCGCTGGAGGACACCATCGACCGCGCCAAGCATTACGCCAAGATGGCGAAAGACGCGCTCGGCCTGTTCCCGGCCTCGCCGATGAAGCAGGCGCTCAACGACGCCGTCGATTTCTGCATCGCCCGGGCGCATTGATTCCAAACGCGGTCGATAGTCGCAAAGCAGCGCTTCCCTCCGGCCGCGTGGCGGCCTAGCGTTCCGTACGGGCAGCCGCCCTGCTTCGGAGCCTCGCCATGCCGGCATCATCGCAGCGCCAGTCGCAAACCTGGTCGGTCGTTCGCGTTTCGAGCGGCAATTTCCTCGAAATGTACGACTTTTTCGTCTTCGGCTATTACGCTGCGGCGATCGGCAAGGCGTTCTTTCCGTCCGGCAGCGAATTCGCCCAGCTGATGGCGGCGTTCATGACCTTTGGCGCCGGCTTCCTGATGCGGCCGCTCGGCGCCATCGTGCTGGGCACCTATATCGATCATCACGGCCGCCGCGCCGGCCTGCTGCTGACGCTGGTGCTGATGGCCTTCGGCACGCTCACCATCGCACTGGCCCCCACCTATGCGGCCATCGGTATTCTGGCCCCGATCATCGTGGTGATCGGCCGGTTGGTGCAGGGCTTCTCGGCCGGCGTCGAGCTCGGCGGCGTCTCGGTCTATCTTTCGGAGATCGCGACGCCCGGCAACAAGGGGTTCTATGTGAGCTGGCAGTCGGGCAGCCAGCAGGTCGCGGTGATCTTCGTCGCCCTGCTCGGCGTCTGGTTGGCGACCGTGCTCCCGCCGGACGCCTTGAGCGACTGGGGCTGGCGCATTCCCTTCCTCGTCGGCTGCCTGATCGTGCCGCTGATCTTTCTGCTGCGCCGCTCGATGCAGGAAACCGAGGAGTTCGCCGCGCGCAAGCGCAGTGCGAACCATCCCACCCCCGCCCAAATCCTGCGCTCGCTCGTCGCGCATTGGCAGACGGTGCTGACCGGCATGCTGCTGGTGACGATGACGACCGTGTCGTTCTATTTCATCACCGCCTACACGCCGACCTTTGGCAAGGAGGTGTTGAAGCTGACCAGCATCGACAGCCTGCTGGTGACGCTCTGCGTCGGCATTTCCAACCTGTTCTGGTTGCCGGTGATGGGCGCGCTTTCGGACCGTGTCGGACGCAAGCCGCTGCTGCTGATCTTCACGACCCTGCTCTTCGTCAGCGCCTATCCAACCCTGTCCTGGCTGGTCTCCAGCCCATCCTTCTCGCATCTGCTGATGGTCGAGCTTTGGCTCTCCTTCATCTATGCCAGCTACAATGGCGCGATGGTCGTGGCGCTGACCGAGATCATCCCGGTCGAGCTGCGCACGACCGGCTTCTCGGTGGCCTATAGCCTCGCAACGGCGCTGTTCGGCGGCTTCACGCCGGCCGTCAGCACCTATTTGATCGAAGCGACAGGCAATCGCGCCGTGGCGGGGGTGTGGCTGATGTTCGCCGCCGCCTGCGGCTTCGTCGCGACGCTGCTGGCCTATCGGCGCCACCGCGAGGCCGATGGCAGCCTCAGCCCAACACCGTCGACCTGACCCACCAGCCCGGCTGTTCGCGCGCCAGAATTCTGGTGGCGGCAGCGCTGGTGGCGCCATCGTCGAAAAGCGCGAAACAGGTGGCTCCGGAGCCGGACATGCGGGCAAGGCGGCAGCCGGGCAGCTTTTCCAGCCGACCCAGCACCGCGCCGATCACAGGCGCGACCCGCCGGGCCGGCGCCTCTAAATCGTTCCGCGAGCGCGCCAATTCGCAGTGAAGGGCCGGGACGGTCGTGGGCCAGGCTTCGAGCCGATCCTGGTGCCTGTCCCGGCTTTCGCCTGCCGCCAGAGCCAGCGATTTGAACACCGCGACGGTTTCGACCGGCACGCCTGGATTGACCAGCAGCGCCGGTAAGGACGGCAATCGCAAGACGGGCCCGAGCCTGTCGCCGATGCCGGTCATGAGGCGAGCGCGAGAGTCGAGGCAGACCGGCACATCGGCGCCGATGCCGGCGGCGATCTCTTGCAAGCTGTCGATGGCACTGGGCAGCCTGTTGAGGCGCGCCAGAAGACGCAAGGCAGCAGCCGCATCGGCCGAGCCGCCGCCGATGCCGGAAGCGACGGGCAGTTTTTTGCTCAGGTGAAAAGCCCCGGCCCGTGTGCCGGGAAATGTTCTCAGGAAGACGCGCGCGGCGCGCAGAACGAGATTGTCATCACCCACGCCAAGCCCTGCTGCGTAGGGACCGGCGATCGTCAGGCCGAGCGTTGCCGCCGGGTTCAGCGCGAGCTTGTCGCCGATGCCGGCGAAGGCGACGAGGCTATCGAGCTCATGATAACCGTCGGCGCGACGGCCGATCACGCGCAGGTCGAGATTGACCTTGGCGCGCGCGATCGTCGTCAGCTCCGCACGGCCTCCGGCCGCGCCCGTGCTTTCAGGGTTCCGCCCGGATGCCGTCATGACGACCGGTTGATTCAGCCGCCGTCCTTCTTGGGCTCTTCGGGCTTGGGCTGCTCTTCGGGCTTGGACTGCTCTTCGGACTTGAGCTGTTCCTGGGGCTTGAGTTGTTCTTGGGCCTTGGGCTGCTCGCCAGCATCGGCGGATGGCGGTTCGTCCATGCCGCGCTCGATCTTGCGCTGAATCTTGACCAGATCTTCGGGCTCGGGATTGAGGTCGCGGGCGTAGTTCCACTGGAACTTCGCCTCGAGCTTGCGCCCGACACGCCAATAGGCATCGCCGAGATGGTCGTTGATGACGGCATCGGAGGGCCGCTGCTCCATCGCGCGCTCGATCTCGCGGGCGGCATCGTCGTAGCGGCCGAGGCGGTAATAGGCCCACCCAAGGGAATCGATGATGTAGCCGTCACGCGGCCGCAACTCGACGGCGCGCCGCAGCATATCGAGCCCTTCGTCGAGCTTCAGATGCTTGTCGACCAGCGAATAGCCGAGATAGTYCAGCACCAAAGCCCGCTCGCGGCCGAGCGGCTCGGGCAGCAGTTCCAGCGCCTTGCGCAGATCGGCCTCGGCATCGGCCCAGCGGTCTGTGCGCTCGCGTGCGATGCCGCGGAAATAGAACAGGTCCCAATTGGCGCGGCCCGGCGAGCTGAGCTTCTCGATCGCCTTGTCATAGGTCTCGGAGGCCTTCGCGAATTCCTTGCGCGAGCGATAGATGTTGCCGAGCGCAGCCAGCGCATCGACATCGTCAGGGCGATCAGTGACGACCTTGTCGAGATGCTTGACGGCCTCGTCATGCTTGCCGAGGTTTTCGAGCGCGAGGCCGGCCTGAACTTCGGCATTGGGCCGCAGCGGCGAATTCATCGGCATCTTGTCGTAGACGGCGACGGCGTCTTCAGGCTGGCGCGAGCGCTCCAGAATATCGCCCAGCGTCAGGATGGCGAGGTCGTGGCTCGGGTCGAGGAAGATCGCCATGCGCAGATACAGCAGCGCGGCAGCCTCGTCGCCCTGACGGTTGCCGGCGCTGGCGAGCCCATACAGCACCTCGGCCGCACCCTGCTGAGGCGTCGAGATCTGGCGCGGCGGCGCCTCCTTCCTGCCGACGAGGGCCATGCCCTCGCGGATGACGGGATGGTTCGGCAGCAGACGGTCGAAATCGGCATAGGTCGCGGCGGCCCCGGCGAAATCGCCCTGACGCGCCTCGAAACGCGCCCAGAGATCGACGAGGCGCAACGTCGTCTTCTCGGCGTCGTAGGCCGCCTTCAGACGCGTCTCGGCCTCGGCCTTGCGGCCGGCGGCGTCGAGGATCAGGCCGGCATGGTAGTCCCGGAAGAGATTATACGAGGGTTCGCCCTTCAGCCGCTCCAGCGTCTCGACGGCGCGGCGCGGATTGTTCGAGCCGAGATAGGACCAGGCCGATAGCAAAGTCGCGGTGATGTCTGCAGCCCGGCCGCGTCCGCCGCGCTGCAGATGGTTGCGCGCGGTGGCGTAGCTCTTCTGCTTGATGGCACGCACGCCGACGACCAGCTGAGCAAGCCCGTTGCTGGGGTCGATCCGAATCAGGCGGTCGGCGGCCCGGAACGCGTCCGGCATCGAGCCATCGGCCAGAAAAGCGACGAAGGCACGCTCCAGCAGATCGTTGTTCTGCGGGTCTTCCTTCACCGCCTCGCGCAGGTAGATCGAGGCTGCGCCGAGGTCCCGCCCGGCACCGGCGACGATGGCGGCCAGATAGTTGCCTTCGAGACTGTCGCCAGGCTCGAGCGATTCGGCGGCACGCGGGGTTGCACCCTGCGCAGCCGCCGCAACCGGGAAACTGAGAATCAGCGAAAGAGCGGCAGCCGTGCCGGAGGCACGCAGCTTCGTCAAAAACGTCACGTTTGCCATTCTCCCTCGGTCCGCCGCTCGATCGTCGCGGTGGCAAAGCCAATTTATCGGACCGTGACCGTTCGCGTAGGCCGGCAAGATGGCGCTTTCCGGGCGGGCCGGCAAGCAGGGGGCCCGACGAATGCCGCGGTTTCGTAGCGGCAAGGCAACACTCCCGAAAATGCCGACGGCAATGCGGGCACCTCCCCGAAAAACAGGCAGCAAAGCCCCCTGCGGCACATCTAGTCTGGCGACGCCTGCTGCAGCGGCAGGCGCATCATTTTCGGGGGTCATCCAATGAAGAAGATCGTTCTGAGCGTCGCCACCGTCGCTCTTCTCGCCGGCTTTGCCGCCGGTTGCGCCAAAATCGAAGAGAAGCCGGTTGCAAAGATCGTCCGCAAGGGCTGATCACACTTTCGAAAAGCAAAGGGCGCGCCTCGCGGCGCGCCCTTTGCTTTCTTTCTCCAGGAAGCGGAACGCGTCCGATCACATATTCGCGTAGCCGGGCCCGCCCGCCCCTTCCGGCACCGTCCAGGTGATGTTCTGGGCCGGGTCTTTGATGTCGCAGGTCTTGCAGTGCACGCAGTTCTGCGCGTTGATCACGAAACGCGGATCGCTCTTCGTCTCGGCGTTCGCATAGACGACCTCGTAAACACCGGCCGGGCAATAAAGCCGCGCCGGTTCGCCATAGAGCGGGAGGTTCTGCGCGATCGGAATCGAGGGATCGGCGAGCTTGAGATGTGCCGGCTGATCCTCCTCGTGATTGGTCGAGGAGAGAAAGACCGAGGAGAGCTTGTCGAAGGTCAGCTTCCCGTCCGGCTTCGGGTAGACCAGCGTCTTGACCTCGTCGATTTTCTTCAGCGTCGCGAAATCGGGCTTGCCGTGTTTGAGCGTGCCAAAGGGCGACCAGCCGAAGAGCTGGTTCAGCCACATGTCGATGCCGCCCAGCCCGATGCCCAGCAGCGTGCCGAATTTCGACCAGAGCGGCTTGACGTTGCGGACGCGCTTCAGGTCGTGACCGATGGCGCTGTCGCGCCAACTGGTCTCGATCTCGACGACCTCGTCATGGGCGCGTCCCGCCTGCAGGGTCGGTACCAGCTTCTCGGCTGCCAGCATCCCGGAAAGGACCGCGTTGTGGCTGCCCTTGATGCGCGGCACGTTGACGAAGCCGGCCGCGCAGCCGATCAGCGCGCCGCCCGGGAAGGTGAGTTTCGGAACAGACTGCCAGCCGCCCTCGGTGATCGCGCGCGAGCCGTATTCGATGCGTTTGCCGCCCTCGAAGGTGTCGCGGATCAGAGGGTGGGTCTTGAAGCGCTGGAATTCATCGAAGGGCGAGAGCGTCGGGTTCTCATAGTTCAGGTGAACCACGAAGCCGACCGCGACCAGATGGTCGTCGAAATGGTAGAGGAAGGAGCCGCCGCCAGTCCCATTGTCCAGTGGCCAGCCGAAGGAGTGCTGGACGCGGCCCTTGTGGAATTTGTCAGGCTTGACCTGCCAGATCTCCTTGAGGCCGATGCCGTATTTCTGCGGCTCGCGACCCTCGTCGAGACCGAACTTGCGAATGGCGATCTTCGACAGAGAGCCGCGCGCGCCCTCGCCGAGCAACGTGTAGCGGCCGCGCAACTCCATCCCGCGCGTGAAGCGCTCGGAAACCGTGCCGTCCTTGGCGATGCCCATATCGCCGGTCGCGATGCCGGCAACCGAACCGTCGTCGTTATAAAGAAGCTCGGCGGCGGCGAAGCCGGGATAGATCTCGACGCCCAGCGCCTCGGCACGCGCCGCCAGGAATTTCGTCACCAGCCCGAGCGAGCCGACGAAATTGCCGTGATTGTTCATCAGCGACGGCATGCCGAAATTCGGCAGGCGGATGCCGTTGGGTTCGGTCAGGAAGTAGAACACGTCCTCCTTGACCTGCGTGGTCAAAGGGCAGTCGGGCGCCTCGCGCCAGTCTGGCACCAGCTTGTCGAGCCCGCTGGGATCGATCACCGCGCCCGACAGGATATGCGCGCCGACCTCGGCGCCCTTCTCCACGACGACGACGGAGATGGATTCGTCGAGCTGCTTCAGCCGGATCGCGGCAGCCAGACCCGCCGGGCCGGCTCCTACGATGACCACGTCGTAGTCCATGCTCTCGCGCGGTTCGGCCTGCGCTTCCTTGAGATCCATCCCGTCCTCCACCTGCGGGCCCGCATCGCCCGCACAGTTCATATATGAACCATCCTGCTCCGACGTCAAAGGCCGGGATATTTCAGTCTGGAACCCCTCTATCCAAGCGGCCGCCTTATTTTGCAACCGCGCATGCTCGCGGAGCCGCCTTTGACGATGTACAAAGCGGCATGACCCTTTCCGGTGCCAGCGGCCGCGACGAATTCGATCCATACGAGCTCCTCGGCTGGTATGTCGAAGCCGGCGTCAGCGAGGCTCTCGACGACGAACCGCACGACCACTTCGCCGCAGCAACGCCGGTATCGCCACGCCGGACTCTGAGCGACGCCGTGCCCGCCTTGTTGCGTCCGGCGCAGCCCCGGCCGGTGCCGGCAGCCATCGCCGCGCCCGACGATGCGGCGCTGACGGCACGCGCCATGGCCCGCGAGGCGCGGACGCTGGACGAACTGCGCGAGGCGATGGCCAAGTTCGACGGCTGCGCGCTCAAGGCCGGCGCCAAGAACCTCGTCTTCGCCGATGGCAACCCTCAGGGCCGGGTGATGCTGGTGGGCGAGGCGCCGGGCGCCGACGAGGACCGACTCGGCCTGCCCTTCGTCGGGCGCTCCGGCCAACTGCTCGACCGAATGCTGGCGGCGATCGGGCTGACGCGCCAGAAGGACGTTTACATCGCCAATCTCCTGCCGTGGCGGCCGCCGGGCAACCGGACGCCGACACCGCAGGAGGTCGCGATCTGCCTGCCCTTCATCCAGCGGCAGATTGAACTCGCCGATCCCGAGATCCTGATCAGCGTCGGCGCGCCATCGGCGCAAGGCCTGCTCGGCATCAAGGGCATTCTGGCCTCGCGCGGGAAATGGGTCGAGTACGACACCGGCGTGAAGCGCATCCGGGCGATGGCGACGCTGCACCCGGCCTATCTGCTGCGCCAGCCGCTGCAGAAGCGCCTCGCCTGGCGCGATATGCGCACGCTGAAAGCGGCGCTGGAGGACATTGGATAGGGCTGGCGTCCTCAGCATAAGGGCTGAGCACGTTCCGGGGCAGGACAAGAGCTCATGCCGAAGCGGCTGCCTTCTTCCTGTTCCGGAACCGCCTCCCCTCCGGCACGTTCAGAGACCGCTTGAGTTCCGGGCGCCGCTTCGCGACAGTGCCGGGATCGTTTCGGGGGCCGACCATGCAGTGGCAAGACTATCGCCAGTCCGAGAATGTCGAGGATCGACGGGGTGACAGCGGAGGCGGCAGCTTCGGCGGCTTGCCCGGCGGCCGGGGCGGCCTTGGCATCGGCACCATGGTGGTTCTCGGTCTCGTCGGCTGGGCGCTCGGCATCGATCCGCGCATTCTGATCGGCGGTGCCGAGATGATCGGCGGCATCGGCGGGCGCGAGCAGACGCAGGAGACGCGGCGCTCGTCCGGGCCGCCGCAGGACGAGATGGGCCGCTTCGTTTCGGCCGTGCTGGCGCAAAACGAGGATGTCTGGAGCAAAATCCTGCCGCAGCAGGGCAATACTCGCTACCAGGCGCCGCAACTCGTGCTCTATTCGGGCGTGAACCGGTCCGGCTGCGGGACGGCGCAGTCCGCGATGGGGCCGTTCTACTGCCCCAACGACCGCAAGGTTTATCTCGACACCTCCTTTTTCCAGGAGATGCAGCGCAAGCTTGGCGGCGGCGGCGACTTCGCCAACGCGTATGTGATCGCCCATGAAATCGGCCACCACGTTCAGAACCTGCTCGGCATCCTGCCGAAAGCGAATCAGCTGAGAGAGCGTTCCTCGGAGCGAGACGCCAACGCGATCTCGGTGCGGATCGAATTGCAGGCCGATTGTTTCGCCGGTGTCTGGGGCCACAATGTCCAGGCGATGGGACGGCTCGAACAGGGCGATATCGACGAGGCAATGCGGACCGCAACAGCCATCGGCGACGACAAGCTGCAAAAGGCGGCGCAAGGCGTGGTCGTGCCCGATTCGTTCACGCACGGCTCTTCGGCCCAGCGCACGAAATGGTTCAATACCGGCTTCCAATCCGGTTCGTTGCAGGCCTGCGATACGTTCAAAAACGCCATCTGAGGCGTCGGGTCAGCCTTTGCACCGAGCCATTGTGCCTATTTGCGCAATTATCTTTTCCGCTTAACAATCCTCGGCAACAAACAACAGGGCCGGGACCGGGAATGCTCAACCAGAATGTCGCGCGCGGGGCCTTTCTGGCCGCCGTCGCGCTGTTTTTTGCTGGCACCGCGTTGCGCTATCCGATCGGGACCTTCGCCCATGCCGGGCCGGGCCTGTTCCCGCTGATGATCTGCGTGCCGCTGCTGCTCATCGCCGGCGCGATCATCGTGCAGGCGCGCTTCGCCGACCCGACCCCTCTGGAGTTCAACCCGCGCAACATCGCGCTGATCATGACCAGCCTCATCGGCTTCGTGATCGCGTCCGAATATGTGAACGTGACGCTCGGCATCATCGTGCTGGTGTTCGTGGCGGGCTTTGCCGCCAACACCTATTCCTGGGTGCGCAACGTCAAGATCGCCTTGGGGCTGATCGTCGTCGCCTTCGTCTTCCAGCGCTTCCTCGGCCTGAATCTGCGGCTGATCTGATGGAAATCCTCAACAACCTCGCTTTCGGCTTCGGCCATGCGCTGACGCCGGAAAACCTGCTCTATTGCGCCATCGGCTGCGTGGTCGGCACGCTGGTCGGGTTGTTGCCGGGGCTGGGGCCGCTGGCAACGATCAGCCTGCTGCTGCCGCTGACCTATTCGATCCCGACCGGCGGCGCGCTGATCATGCTCGCGGGCATCTATTACGGCGCGCAATATGGCGACAGCGTCAGCGCCATCACCATGAAGATCCCGCACGCGTCCAGCATCGTCGCCTGCATCGACGGCTACCAGATGACGCTGAAGGGAAAGACGGGGCTGGCGCTTTTCACCGCCGGCGTCTCCAGCTTCATCGGCGGCACGGTCGCTATCATTGTGCTGGCTTCGCTGGCTCCGACGCTTGGTGCGGTCGCGCTGAAGTTCGGGCCGACCGATTATTGCGCGCTGATGCTGTTCGGCTTCGTCTGCGTCAGCTTTGTCACCACCGGCAGTCTGCTCAACGGCATGGCGATGTGCCTGCTCGGCGTCCTGCTCGGTCAGGTCGGGACCGATCTCGAAACCGGCATGGAGCGCTTCACCATGGGGCTGCCCTCGCTGATCGACGGGGTGAGCCTGGTCAGCCTCGCGCTCGGATGTTTCGGCATCGCCGAGATCACCAAAAACCTCGACGCGAAGGAGGAGCGCACGCCCTTCAACGGCGCGATCAAGCTGATGCCGACCTGGCCGGAGTTCAAGCGCATTATCCCGAGCGCGCTGCGCGGCAGCGTCGTCGGCTCCATCCTCGGCATTCTGCCCGGCGGCGGGCCGGTGATCGCGCAGTTCGCGGCTTATGGTCTCGACAAGAAAGTCAGTAAATATCGCGACGAGATCGGCCAGGGTGCGATCGAAGGCGTCGCTGGCCAGGCGGCGGCGGACGAGGCTGCCGCACGCACCAGCTTCATCCCGCTGATGAGCATCGGCATCCCTGAAAATGCGGTGATGGCGCTGATGATGGCCGCCTTCATCATCAAGGGCATCCAGCCCGGCCCGAACATGATCGCCAAGCACCCCGACCTGTTCTGGGGCCTCGTCGCCAGCATGTGGGTGGGCAACTGCTTCCTGCTGATTCTCAACGTGCCGCTGGTGCGGTTCTGGCTCTCGGTCTTCAAGATTCCCTACAACGTGCTGTTCCCGTCGATCCTGTTCTTCTGCTGCATCGGCACCTTCAGCACCAACAACAGCCTGCACGACATCTACACCACCGCCGCCTTCGGCCTGATCGGCTACATCATGATGCGGCTGGCCTTCGACCCGGCGCCGCTGATGCTGGGCTTCATTCTCGGGCCGATGCTGGAGGAGTATTTCAGGCGCTCGATGCTACTGAGCCGGGGCAGCTTTCTGACCTTCTTCGAGCACCCGATCAGCGCAACGCTGCTGACGATCCTCGGGCTGTTCCTGGCCTGGCAGACCTATGCCGCGATCAAGGGAAAACGCGCGACTCTCGCGGACGCGATCGACGTCCAGCCTGCCCCGCACTGACAAACGCGGGCTTAGACGGCACGCTCCCGGCGCGCCGACAGTCGAACCGGAACCCTTCCGAGGCGGCCGGCCATGATCATGGCCTTCGGCGCGACGATGCCGGCCCGCAGACGGCGCCCTCCGAAGGAGATCGCGGCGCGCTCGCTTAGCGCCGCCGCCACCCCACGCAGTGGCAGGAGGGCAGGCCGTTCCGGCGCCAGCAGAAGATGCCGCTCGAGCACCTGGACCCAATGAGGCTGCGGCACGTCTCCGGCATCCAGCAGCAACAGCATGTCGCCCCGCGCCTGCTGGGCGCCCAGATGCCAGACCTCGGAGTGGCCAGCGCGGAGATAGCTTGCGCCGGTGGCATCGGCGATGCGCTCGATCTCGCCGCCGCCGGCCGTCTCGACCACCACTGCATGGCCGAGAAAGCCCTCGGCCACCGCCGGGATCAGGACGGCGAAGGTGGCGGCAAGCGCCTGAGATGAGCCCGGCACACGGATGACGGCTGTGAGCATCCGCAATTCTTATGTCGCAGCGCAGCATGTCGCAATCCTGTCACTTGCCAAATGTTCTTGCTCTGTTCACATTGGGGTTCAGGAAATCAGCGGCGACTCGTGGCGCCGCTCGGGATCGACAAAGATGATTCAGGTCAGACCGACATCACGTCCCACGCCCGCGGCCCAGCCGCTTCGGCGGCAGGACGGCGCTTCCGTATCCGCCACAGTCAAGGTCGCGCCGGTTGATCCGCTCGCTTATGCCGGTCATCGCATCGACCCCGAGCGCCGGCGCGGGCGCGGCGCCACCATCAATCCCGGCGGGCGGTTCGAGTCGGAGCAGCGCGTCGCCGAGGACGATGGCTGGGGGTCGCTCGGCGAATTGCCGGCGTTCAAGACCGAGATCGCTTTTGAAAAAGCCCGCACGATCATCACGCGCAATGATTCGCCCGACATTTCCTTCGACAGGTCGATCAATCCGTATCGGGGCTGCGAACATGGCTGCGTCTACTGCTTCGCGCGGCCGAGCCACGCCTATCTTGGTCTTTCGCCAGGCCTCGATTTCGAGAGCAAACTGACGGCGAAGCCCGATGCGGCGGCGCTGCTGGAAAAAGAGCTGTCCGCGCCCTCATACCAACCGCGCACTATCGCGATCGGTACCAATACCGACCCCTACCAGCCGATCGAGAAGAAATTCCGGATCATGCGGGATGTGCTGGAGGTTCTGGCCAGGTTCAATCACCCCGTCGGGATCGTCACAAAATCCGCGCTGGTGCAGCGCGACATCGACCTTCTGGCTCCGATGGCGGCGAAAGGGTTGGCGAAGGTCGCCCTCTCGGTGACGACGCTCGATCCCAAGACGGCGCGCGGGATGGAGCCGCGTGCGGCCTCGCCCGCAAAGCGGCTGGAGACGATCCGCAAATTGTCGGACGCCGGCATCCCGGTGACGGTGCTGGTCGCGCCGATCGTGCCGGCGATCAACGAGCACGAAATCGAGCGCATCCTCGATGCCGCGAAGGCCGCGGGTGCGCAGGAGGCCGGCTATGTCCTGCTCCGGCTGCCGCTCGAGGTGCGCGACATCGTGCAGGAGTGGCTGCTGACGCACCACCCCGACAAGTTTCGCCATGTCATGTCGCTGATCCGCTCGACACGGGGCGGGAAGGACTACGATGCACAATGGGGTCAGCGCATGGTCGGCTCCGGCCCCTACGCCTGGATGATCGGCCGGCGCTTCGAGATGGCCGCAGAGCGCATCGGCTTCAATACGACGCGCAAGCGGCTGCGCACCGACCTGTTCGTGAAGCCGCAAAAGGAAAAGGCGCAGCTGAGTTTGTTTTGAGGGGCGGAGGATCCGCGCCGTCATACTCGCCCTTGTGGCGAGTATCCACGTCTTGAACACGACACTCGACCAGCGAAGACGTGGATGGTCGGGACAAGCCCGACCATGACGATGAAGCGCCTGTCGCACGGGATAGGCGGTAAGTCCTCTGGCCCCTTTCGCCCATCCGTTGCATAAGCCACGCCATGCCCGCCGATTTCACCCGCGAGACCCTTGCCATCGCTGGCGGCCTCTGGCCGCTCGCCGGCGTCGACGAGGTCGGGCGCGGGCCGTTGGCGGGACCGGTGGTGGTCGCCGCCGTGATTCTCGACCCGGACCGCGTGCCGGCAGGGCTCGACGATTCGAAGCAGTTGCCGGCGCCGATCCGCGAAGAACTCTTCAACGAGATCATGGAAAAGGCCCTGGCGGTCAGCGTCGCCAGCGCGACGGCAGTCGAGATCGACATCATCAACATCCGGCAGGCGACGCTGCTGGCGATGCGTCGCGCGGTCGCGGCGCTGCCGCTGTCGCCGCTGCACGTCCTGGTCGATGGGAACGATCCGCCGGTCTTCGCCTGCGGTTGCGAGGCCATCATTCAAGGAGATGGGGCAGTGGCCTCCATCGCCGCCGCCTCCATCATCGCGAAGGTGACGCGCGACCGGATGATGGCGCGGCTCTGCCGGCGCTACCCGGCCTACGGCTTTTCCAGCCATGTCGGCTATGCGACGCCGCAGCACCGGCGCGCCATCGCCGACCACGGCCCCTGCCCGGAGCACCGCTTTTCCTTCGCTCCCGTCAAAGGCGTCTGGGCGCGATAGGACGGCCGGTTCGCTTCCCGTCATTGCGAGGAGCGAAGCGACGAAGCAATCCAGAGGGACTGAGTTCAAACTCCTGCGCCTGCCCCCTGGATTGCTTCGCTGCGCTCGCAATGACGGTTGAGGTTGGCCCCTGCGCGCCAGTCTCGGCAGCGTCACCCCGACGCCATCGCGTGCATTAACCTCGGCTTAGGAATTTCCCTTATCGCGCAAAGGGCTAGGCAAAAGCTGCAGCCCCAGAATGGGACGCATTTTTTTCAATCCGGAAACGCGGCTTTTACCCTGTCTCGGCAATATCGAGCTTGTTGAAGTTGCGTAACGGTCTTGGCGTCATGGGTATCTCGCGTACCGGGACCGCCAGCGCTCCCGTCCGGATTCAGGTTTCGCGTACCGGACGGCCCGCGCTGGGGGCTCGGATGAAGGCCTCGGGCCTTCACGAACATCTCGGGACGGTCGAGCTCCCGCTCGACCAGGTTCTCGTCGGCGATTGCATCGCGGCGATGAACGCCCTGCCGCCGGCCAGCGTCGACCTCGTCTTCGCCGACCCGCCCTATAATCTTCAGCTTGGCGGCGACCTGCGCCGGCCCGACGACAGCCTCGTCGATGCCGTCGATGACGACTGGGACAAGTTCGCCTCCTTCGCCGAATACGACGCCTTCACCAAGGCCTGGCTCGCGGCCGCACGCCGCGTGCTGAAGCCGGACGGGGCGCTGTGGGTCATCGGCAGCTACCACAACATCTTCCGCGTCGGCGCGATCCTGCAGGATCTCGGCTTCTGGATGCTGAACGACATCGTCTGGCGCAAGGCCAACCCGATGCCGAATTTCCGTGGCCGGCGCTTCACCAACGCACATGAGACGCTGATCTGGGCGGCGCGCGGCGAAGCCTCGAAATACACCTTCCATTACGAGGCGCTGAAGGGCGGCAACGACGACCTTCAAATGCGCTCGGACTGGTATCTGCCGCTGTGCACCGGCGACGAGCGCCTGAAGGACGAAAGCGGCACCAAGGTGCACCCGACGCAGAAGCCGGAGGCCCTGCTGGCCCGCGTGCTGCTCTCGGCGTCCAATGCCGGCGACGTGGTGCTCGACCCGTTCTTCGGCACCGGCACCACAGGCGCGGTCGCCAAGGCACTCGGCCGCCGCTTCATCGGCCTCGAGCGCGATCCGGTCTATGCCAAGGCGGCGCGCGCGCGGATTGCCGGCGTGACGCCTTTGCCACCGGAAGCCTTCGCCACGGCACCCTCCAAGCGCAGCGAGCCGCGCGTGCCGTTTCTAAGCCTCGTGGAGGCTGGGCTGGTGAAGGCGGGCGAAACCGTTGTCGACGACAAGCGCCGCCATCAGGCCGTCATCCGCGCCGACGGCACGCTCTCGATCGGCCCCGCCATCGGCTCGATCCACAAGGTCGGCGCGCTGGTGCAGGGTCTGCCGAGCTGCAATGGCTGGACCTTCTGGCATGTCGAGCGGGACGGAAAGCTGATGCTGCTCGACGTGTTCCGCGGTGAGATCAGGGCGCAGATGGCGGCGGCTTGAACCGCCCTCTGGCACCGTTCATGCTTCAGCCTGCCGCCTAGGCAGGAGACAGGACATGGACCCGACCACATTGGCGGCCTTTGCCGCGGCTTTCTTCGTCTTCGCGGCGAGCCCCGGTCCGGACAACATGACGATCGTGGCGCGCACGCTCTCTCACGGAGCGGCTTCCGGCATCGCCTATGGGCTCGGCACTGTCGCCGGCATCCTCATCTTTCTGGTGCTTGCGGCATTCGGCCTGTCGCTGCTTGCCGCTGAAATGGGCATGGCGATGACGGTGCTGCGCTATGCTGGCGCCGCCTATCTCGTCGTCATGGGCGTGATGCTCTGGCGCGCCGAGCCGACCCTGCCGACCGCCGATGACGGGACCAGCCGACGCGGCGTCCTGCCAGTATTCCTGACGGGCGTCGCTCTCAATCTCGGCAATCCCAAGATGCCTCTGTTCTATCTGGCGCTGCTGCCGCATGTCGTCGGGCCGCATCTGAACATCTCGGAGGTCGCGATCCTGAGCGGCATCATCTTGGTGGTCGAAGCCGTGGTGATCTGTGGCCATGTGCTTCTGGCAGGACGGGCGCGGCGCTGGCTGCGCACCACCCATGCCGTGAAACGGATGAATCGCGCGGCCGGTGGAGTCATGATCGGCACCGGCGCGCTCGTCGCCGTCACACGCTGAGGCCTGCGGGTTTCAGACCGACGACAGCCAGCACCTTGACCATCAGCCCCGATAACGGCTCCTCCCCGAGCCGCGCCAGCGGCGTGAAGCGCATGCCGACAGGCGCCAAGGTCTCGGTCGGAACGCTTCCGGTGAAGACCGTCAACTCCAGCGGGAAATGCGTGAAGACGTGGCGCACGGGCTGCGACACCGTCTCCCAGCGCAGCGGCACCGGGGCGTCTTGGGCGGCGCCGTCGAGCTCGTAATCGACACGCCATTCGCTGGTCGGAACCTCGGCCATGCCGCCGAGCAGGCCTTTCGGCGCGCGTGTGCGCAGCAGCACGGCGCCATCGGCACGAGTGAGCACGAAGGCGGCGCCGTACCGGGTCGCGCCGGCCTTCTTCTTCGCCTTGCGCGGAAAGCTCTCTTGCGTGCCCTCGATGCGGGCGGTGCAAGGCCCTCGCCATGGGCAAAGGCCACAGGCCGGGTTGCGCGGCGTGCAGATGGTGGCGCCGAGATCCATCAGCGCCTGGGCGAAATCGCCCGGCCGCGCGCGCGGCAATAGCGCCAGCACCTTCTCGCGGACCAAAGGCCGAGCGCCGGGCAATTCCTGCTCGATGGCGAAAAGCCGGGTCATCACGCGCTCGACATTGCCGTCCACGGCTGCGGCGGGCTGGTCGAAGGCGATCGAAGCCACCGCACCTGCGGTGTAGGCGCCGATGCCCGGCAAGGCGCGCAATCCCTCTTCCGTTTGTGGAAAGCGTCCGCCATGCTGCTCGACCACAGCCTTGGCGCAGGCATGGAGATTGCGCGCACGCGAGTAGTAGCCGAGCCCGGCCCAGGCCTGCATCACCTCTTCTGACGGCGCTGCCGCCAACGCTTCGACGCTCGGAAACCGCGACATGAAGCGCTCGTAATAGGGTTTTACCGCCGTAACGGTGGTCTGCTGCAGCATGATCTCGGAGGCCCAGACCTGGTAAGGGTCGGGGGTCGTGCCGGCCGTGGCGCGCCAGGGCAGCGCCCGGCGATGGCCGTCGTACCAGGCAAGAAGATCATCGGCAGCAGGCTCAGTCATGTTGCCGATGTAGCGTGTCCTTTCCGACGAGCAAGCTGACCACTCAGCCGAGCGCCACGGGCCAGGCCATCATAGCGCGCTGTGCCACCGCCTCGAGCTCGGCTGCATCCGCACCGTCGCGAGCCAGGATCGACATGCCGCCCTGGGCGGCCACGACGAAACGAGCCAGGCCGGCGATATCGGTATCGGCGGCGAGTTCGCCAGCGGCCAGACCGCGGCCAAGACGCTCCTCGATTCGGGTTATAGAGGCGGCCCGCGCAGCGCGGACACGCTCGCCAAGCTCGAGATATCCCTCGCAACCGACCGAAGACAACATCACCATGCAGCCGCGTTGCCCCGCCGGCTCGCCGGAGCTAGCCAAGGCCGCAGCCGAATCGAACAGGAAGGATGCGACGGCCTCCCGCGCGCTGGCGGCGGCCGCAAAGTTGGACCAGACCAACCCACCGAAGCGCTCCGAATAGAAGCTTAGAGCTTCCGCATAAAGAGCCTCCTTGGAGCCGAACGCTGCGTACAGGCTGGGGGCGCCAATGCCCATGATCTCCGTCAGATCGGCGATCGACGTTGCGGCGTAACCCTTGCTCCAAAACAGTCGCGTCGCCAGCTCCAGAGCAGCCTTGCGATCAAAAGTACGCGGCCGGCCACGTGGGCGCTGGGAAGTCCCACCGGCCGTTCCCATCTGTCCACCCGCTTTCTGCATCGCTCACTATATAAATCTCTTGACGGGTCGATGCAACGCACCTAGCTATTTCTGTATCGCTTAATACAGAAAGATGGATCCATGACCGATCTGACCGGCAAGCGCGCTCTCGTCACCGGCGCATCCCGCGGCATCGGGGCCGCCATCGCTTTGGCCCTGGCGGAACAAGGCGCCGATGTCGCCATCACTTATGAGCGCTCGGCCGATAAAGCCGCCGAAGTCGTGCGAGCCATCGAAGGCAAGGGCCGGCGGGGCTTCGCGATCCAGGCCGACAGCGCCGATGCGGCCGCGGTAAAGCGCTCGGTGGACGAGGCGGCACAGCGCCTCGGCGGGCTCGATATTCTCGTCAATAATGCCGGCATCGCGCGCGGCGGGCCGGTGGCCGAGCAGAGCCTGGTCGATATCGACGCGCTTCTGGCGGTCAACATCCGTTCCGTCGTGCTCGCCTCGCAGGCGGCGATCGCGCATCTGCCGGAAGGTGGACGGATCGTCTCCATCGGCTCCTGCCTCGCCGAGCGCGTCCCCTTCGGCGGCGTCACCGTTTATTCCATGACCAAGTCGGCGTTGCTCGCATTTACCCGCGGCCTTGCGCGGGAGCTCGGGTCGCGAGGCATCACGGTCAACCTGGTGCATCCGGGCTCGACCGACACCGATATGAACCCGGCCGATGGCCCGCAATCCGACGTGCAGCGGGCAAATTCGGCGCTTGGCCATTATGGCAAGCCGGAGGATGTCGCGGCGGCGGTCGCGTTCCTGGCAAGCCCGGCCGCGAAGCAGATCACGGGCACCGGCATCACGGTCGATGGCGGCGCAAACGCCTGAGCGGCGCGGGGCCGGCTCGTGGGCCTCGCGCACTGCGTGTGCCGAGGCTTGCGAACCGTCTGCAGGGGGCTCAGAATGTCGGCATGGTTGCCAAGGCGCTCGCCGAACTGATCGAGGATTGCATCGCGCCCGCGCTCGCCGCGCAGGGCTTCGCGGGGCGCGCCATCGTGACGCTCTGGCCTGAGATCGTGGGCGAAAGGCTGGCGACGCGCTCGCGCCCGCTCAAGATCGACTGGCCGAAACGACGCCCGGCCCCGGGCGAGACAGCCGATCCCGCCACGCTGGTGGTGAGGGTCGAGAGCGCTTTCGCCCTCGAGATGCAGCAGGTCGGACCTCTGGTGGTTGAGCGGGTCAACACGCATCTCGGCTGGCGGGCCGTCGGCAAGCTCGTGCTGAAGCAAGGGCCGGTGGCGGTTGCCGTGACCAAGCGGCCGCAGCCGAAGCTGGACGAGGCGACGGCGGCCGCGGTCGATCGGCAGGTGGCGGGTGTCGAGGACGAAGGCCTGCGAGAGGCGCTGGCCCGGCTCGGCAAGGCCGTGGCGCAAAAGGCTCTGGCTGAAACTGACACGGCTTCGTGAGCCGGGGCTTGCCGGCGCAGATGCGCTCTTGCCACAATCTCCTTGCCTCTATAGCTCCCGAGTTCGACCTTTGCCCCTTCTTAAGGACGCTTCACGATGACCAACAGGCGACAGCTCCTGACCGGTGCAGCCGGGATCGCCGCCGCCGCGCTGATCGGCACCGAATTCGAGCTTGGTGCCGCCCAGGCACAGACCAAGCTGCCGGATGCGGGCCCGCTCGGCGATGCCTGGCTCGGCTCCACTGAGGCCAAGGTCACCGTCATCGAGTATGCCTCGATGACCTGCTCGCACTGCGCCGCCTTCCATGAGACGACCTGGCCGGAATTCAAGAAGAAATACATCGATACCGGCAAGGTGCGCTTCACGCTGCGGGAATTCCCGCTCGATCCGCTGGCGACGGCGGGCTTCATGCTGGCGCGCTGCAACGGCAACGACAAATACTACCCAATGACGGATTTGCTGTTCTCGCAGCAGAAGAACTGGGCTTTCGTCGACAAGCCGGTCGATGCGCTCTCGGCGCTTGTGAAACAGGCCGGCTACACCCAGGAATCCTTCGAGGCCTGCTTGAAAAGGCAGGACATCTATGACGGCATCACCGCTGTGAAGGATGGCGGAGCCAAGGCTGGCGTGGACTCGACGCCGACCTTCTTCGTCAACGGCCAGAAGGTCCCCGGTGCCATCTCGATCGCCGAGTTCGACAAGATCCTGGAGCCGCTGCTCGCGAAGTGAACGGCGCGCGTCTGCGCGCGCTCGGTTCGTCCCGCGCCTTTCAGCCTTCGTCAGCCGCGTTGTCGCCTTGCGATTCCTCGGGATGAGGGCTGATTTGTTTCGTGCCCACCATGCAGCTGACCTGACCCTATGCAGCTGACGCGGCTCAAGCTCACCGGCTTCAAGACATTCGTCGAGCCGACGGAGTTTGCGATCGAGCCCGGTTTGACCGGGATCGTCGGCCCCAATGGCTGCGGCAAGTCCAATCTCGTCGAAGCCCTGCGCTGGGTGATGGGCGAAAGCTCGTTCAAGAACATGCGCGGCTCGGGGATGGACGACGTCATCTTCGGCGGCTCCAGCGAGCGGCCGGGCCGCAATATGGCGGAGGTCGCGCTGACGCTGGACAACAGCGACCGCAAGGCCCCGGCCGCCTTCAACGAGACCGACGTGCTGGAGATCACCCGCCGGATCGAGCGGGACGAGGGATCGACCTACCGCGTCAACGGCAAGGAGGTTCGCGCACGCGATGTCCAGCTCCTGTTTGCGGATGCAGCCACAGGCGCCCGCTCGCCGGCACTGGTCCGGCAGGGGCAGATCAGCGAAATCATCTCGGCCAAGCCACAGTCTCGCCGTCGCATCCTGGAAGATGCTGCCGGCATCGCGGGCCTGCACAGCCGCCGCCACGAGGCCGAGCTCAGACTGCGCGGTGCCGAAGACAATCTGATGCGGCTGGAAGACGTCCTCGGCGAGATCGACGGGCAGATCGAATCCCTTCAACGGCAGGCGCGACAGGCCGGACGCTATCGCAGCCTCGCCGCCGATATCCGGCGCAGCGAGGCCGTGCTCGCGCTGATAGCCCTGCATGAGGCGCGGACGCAGGAGGCGGCAGACAAGCATGCGCTGGACGAGGCCGTGCGTGCCGTCGCGGATGCGACCGGGATCCAGGCGGGCGCGGCGAAGCAGCAGGCCGTCGCCGCCCATGCGATGCCGGCCCTGCGCGAAGCGGAAGCCGCAGCCGCTGCGGGGCTGGTGCGCCTCAAGCGCGGCCTGGACGAACTGGAAGCCGAGAATCGGCGCGCCAAGCAGCGCGCGGAAGAGCTGGCCAAGCGGCTCGCCGAGCTGGAAGCCGACCTTGCGCGGCAGGAGAGCGCCGGCCGCGATGCGCAGGAGAGCCTCGACCGGCTGAGGGGCGAGGACGCTGCGTTGCGCGATGAAGGCGATCGCGCCGGCGACATGGCGGCAGCCGGCGCCGCCTTGCGTGATACGGAAGAGGCGCTTGCCGCCGCAGAAGCAGCCCATGCCACGGCACAGGCAGCGCTTGCTGAGCTCAGCGCTCGCCGGGGCGCCCTGGACCGCGCGCTGCGGGAGGCGCGCGATCGCGAGGAGCGCGCGGCGGCCGAGCGCGACAGGTTGAAGTGCGATCGCGCCTCTTTGGTTGGAGCCGGTGCCGGGACGGAGCTCGACGGGCTGCGCCTCGCGCTGTCCGAAGCCGAGGCCGCGCTCGCCGACGCGGACCGCCAGGCGATGGCGGGCCGCGTTGCGCTCTCACAGGCTCGCGAACAGGAAAACCGCCTCCGCACGCCGCTGGCGGAGGCGCAACGTAAAGCTCAAAGCCTCGAAACCGAGGTGGCAACCTTAAAAAAGCTGCTCGCGCCCGCGAGCAGCGGCCGCTGGCCTGCGATCCTCGATTCGATCCGGGTTGCGCATGGTTTCGAGATCGCGCTGGGTGCGGCGCTCGGAGACGATCTCGACGCATCGGACGATGTGAAGGCGCCAGCGCATTGGCGGGAGACGGCCACCCCGGCCGACCCTACTTTGCCCGATGGCGCACAGGCACTCGCGCTGCATGTCGAAGCGCCCGCCGCCCTGCGTCGGCGCCTCGCCCAGATCGGGATCGTCGAACGGGAAGCCGGCGCGCAGCTTCGGGCGGGGCTGCGACCCGGCCAGATGCTGGTGACGCGCGAGGGCGACATCTGGCGCTGGGACGGCTTCACCAGCGCCGCTGACGCTCCCTCCCCGGCCGCGCGCCGGCTTGCCGAACGAAACCGCCTCGACGTGCTGGCAGGGGAGGCCGAGGTCGCTCGCGCCGCAGCCGAGACCGCGCGTCTCGCGCTGGAGGGCGCAACCACCGCCACACGCGTGGCGACGGGAATGGAGGCCGCCGCGATCGAGACGGCCCGGCAAAGTCGCCGCCAGGTCGACCAAGCGCGAGACGCCCTCGCGCAGGCCGAGCGCAAGCAGGCCGAGACGGTGGCGCGACTTTCCGGTTTGTCGGACGCGATCCTGCGGGCGGAGCGCGCTGCCACGGAGGCCGCCGGACAAAAACGCGAGCATGAGGTGGCGCTGGGCGGCCTGCCGGCTTCGGACGTGCTCGAACGAACGCAGCTCGAAGCCAGGGCCGCGCTCGCCGAACGCCGCGTCGCGGCATCTCATGCCAGCGCGCGTCAGCAAACGCTTGCGCGCGAGATGGAGCTCAGGGCCAGGCGCCGCGAGGCGATCGCCGCGGATATCGCCGCCTGGACGAAGCGAGCCGATGCCGCCCGGCTGTCAGCTCAGGAGGGGCAGCAGCGCATCGTGAGCATCGCCGCCGAACGGCAGGTCCTGCTCGAGGCGCCGGACACGTTCCTGAGCGAAAAGCGCCGGCTGACCGTCGAGATCGAGCAGGCGGAGATGGCCCGGCGCGCAGCCGCCGACGGGCTGGCAGGCGGCGAAGTCGCGTTGGCCGAGAGCGATCGGCAGGCGCGCATCGCGCTCGAAGCGCTCGCCGGCGCCCGCGAACGGCGCGCAGCGGCTGAGGTGAGATGTGACGCGTCCCGGCAGCGCATTACCGACGTGATCCGCCAGATCGAGGATGGGCTGGAGACGGACCTCGACGCGCTTCATGCCATCGCCGGCGTCAGACCTGGCGACGCCTTGCCCGAGGCGGAAGCCTTGGAACGTCGCCTCGCCAATCTCAAGGCCGAGCGCGAGCGCCTTGGTGCGGTAAACCTGCGGGCAGAGGAGGAGCTAGGCGATATCCGGGGCAAGCGTGAAGGCCTGTCGACCGAGCGGGACGATCTGACGGAGGCGATCCGGCGGCTGCGCCAGGCCATTGGCGCACTCAACCGCGAAGGCCGCGAGAGGTTGAGCGCGGCCTTCGAAATCGTCAACGGGCACTTCCAGCGGCTGTTCGGCGTGCTTTTCGGCGGCGGCGAGGCGCAGTTGCAGCTGGTCGATTCGGAAGACCCGCTGGAGGCTGGGCTGGAGATTTTCGCCCGGCCACCGGGCAAGAAGCCACAGGTGATGACGCTGCTCTCCGGAGGCGAGCAGGCGCTGACGGCGACAGCGCTGATCTTCGCGGTATTCCTCACTAATCCGTCGCCGATCTGCGTGCTCGACGAGGTCGATGCGCCGCTCGATGACGCCAATGTCGAGCGCTACTGCGACCTGCTAGCCGATATGGCGCGCGACACCAGCACACGCTTCATCCTGATCACGCACAACCCGATCACAATGGCGCGGATGCAGCGGCTGTTCGGGGTCACCATGGCCGAACGCGGCGTGAGCCAGATGGTCTCCGTCGATCTGACGACCGCTGCGCTGATCCGCGAGGCGGGCTGACGGCGCCTGCCAGGACCATGGCGGCACCTTGCACCGCCGAGCCGTGAATGGCCTTCAGGCCGCTGAAAAAATGCCACAATCCCCGCCGCATTCCGGCAAGATTGTCGCAGTTTGCCCGAATTTATAGATATTCCAATGCGTTAGGCGTTCCTTCCCTGCCTTGACAGCGCAGGAGGCTGCCAATAAAGGAGGCCTTGCTGACGACGGCTCGATGCGCGGGTTGGGCGAGGTTGCACTGGTTTTTCGCCGTATCGTGGCGTTTCCACGATGAGAACGGAGTTAAACCATGACCGAGCCCGAACCCAACGCCTCAGACTCGGAGTTGCGCGCAAGACTGGGTTCCCTGAAGTCCGCCCTCAAGCGGACGGAGGCGGACGGAAAGCCGGGCGCCAGCTCGGCTGGAGAGGACAAGGCGCTTGCGGGCGCGATGTCCTCGGGCTTTCGCGCCGCGACGGATCTTGCAGGTGGTGTCATCTCGGGTGCCCTGATCGGGTACTTCGGCGACCGATGGCTTGGAACCTCTCCGTTCCTGCTGATCGCCTTTCTGGTGATCGGTACCATCGCCGGCTTCCGGTCCGTCTATCGGCTCGGCTCGCGTCCGACCTCCGGGTCAGGCAGCGGCTCGAAGGACAACTAGCGAAGGGCGGCCGCCTCCGGCCGCACGGCAAGGGACGAAACAATGGCGGCTGGCGGCGGAATCGATCCGATCCACCAATTCCAAATCCACCCGATCGTGGAATTGAAGCCGTTCGGCCTCAATCTGTCCTTCACCAACACCTCGCTGTGGATGGTGATCGTGCTCGCCATCGTTTCGGCGGTGATGATCTATGGTTCGAGCCAGCGTTCGGTCGTCCCCGGCCGGCTGCAGTCGCTCGCCGAGATGATGTATGAGTTCGTCGCCTCGACCATCACCGGCGTGATGGGTCGCGAAGGCATGAAGTTCTTTCCCTTCGTGTTCTCGCTCTTCATGTTCGTGCTGGCGAGCAACATGCTCGGCATGATCCCGGGCTCCTTCACCGTCACCAGCCAGATCATCGTCACCGCCGCCTTCGCCGTCCTCGTGATGGGCGTCGTGCTGGTCTATGGCATCGTCAAGCATGGCACGCATTTCTTCGGCCTGTTCGTGCCGTCGGGCGTTCCCGGCTGGCTCCTGCCCTTCATGGTGCTGATCGAGGCCGTTTCCTTCCTGTCGCGCCCGGTTTCGCTGTCGCTTCGTCTGTTCGGCAACATGCTCGCCGGCCATATCGCGCTCAAGGTCTTCGGCGGCTTCGTCGTCGTGCTGCTGGGTTCGGGCGCTGTGCTGAACTATGCGATCGCGCCGCTGCCGCTGCTGCTGGCGGTCGCGCTGACCGCGCTCGAGTTCCTTGTCGCCTTCCTGCAGGCCTATGTCTTCGCGATCCTGACCTGCGTCTATCTCAACGACGCGCTGCACCCCGGCCACTAAAGGTCGCAGCGCTCGCGAGAGTTCATCCCACCCGTCAAAACGTTCCACACTGGAGAAAAACCATGGATCCCGTTGCAGCCAAGTTCATCGGTGCCGGCCTTGCTTCGCTCGGCATGGGCCTCGCCGCCATCGGCGTCGGCACCATCTTCGGCAACTTCCTCTCCGGCGCGCTGCGCAACCCCTCGGCCGCCGACGGCCAGTTCCCGCGCGCCTTCATCGGTGCGGCGCTCGCCGAAGGCCTGGGCATCTTCGCCTTCGTCGTGGCGCTCGTCCTGCTCTTCGTGGTCTGACGCCTCCGCGCGACTGCCGCTTTACAAGTCGCGCGCGCCGACCTTCGATGGCGGCGGGCGCGACTTGATCCCTATTTTGCGCTGAAAGGCTCCTCATGCCGGTTCGTTCTTCAGGGTTCGTGCGACAAGGATGGGCACTGGCCCTCGCCTGCCTCGCCACTCTGGTGGCTGGAGCGGCTCAGGCTGCTGCTCCGCATGGCGAAAGCGGCGAAGGTTCGTCCTTTCCGCCCTTCGACCCCACCCATTTCGCCAGCAATCTGTTCTGGCTGGCCATCACCTTCACGGCCCTCTACTGGCTGATGTCGACCGTCGCGCTGCCGCGCGTCGGCTCGATCCTGGAAGAGCGCGCCGGCACGATCAGCCGTGATCTCGACAATGCCAACGCCATGCAGGCCAAGGCAGAGGAGATGGCGCAGGCTTACGAGAAAGCCCTGACCGAGGCTCGCAAGAATGCCCAGGGCATCGCCCAGGCAGCCCGCGAGACTGGTGCCAAGGCGAGCGACGCCCAGCGCCACGCCACGGAGGCGGAGCTTGCCGCTAAGCTCGCCGAGGCGGAAGCCACCATCGCCACGACCAAGACCAGCGCGATGAGCAATGTGCGTGACCTCGGCGGCGACATCGCCGTCGCCATCGTCACCAAGCTGACCGGCCAGGCGCCGACGGCGGCCGAAGCAACGGCTGCGGTCGACCAGGCCCTGACTCGCGGCTGAGGAGAGTTTCGATGGATACCTTCTGGGTCGGTGTAGCCCTCGTCATCTTCCTCGCCATTCTTGGCTATTTCGGCGTGCCGAAGACGATCGTGAAGGCGCTCGACGCGCGCGGCGAGCGTGTCGCGCAGGAGCTGGCGGAAGCCCGTCGCCTGCGTCAGGAAGCCGAGAAGCTGCTGGCGGAGTACGATTCCAAGCGCAAGGCTGCCGAGGCCGAAGCTGCCGAGATCATCGCGTCGGCCAACGACGAAGCCAAGCGCCTCGCGGCCGAGGCTGAAGCCAAGCTCGCCGATTTCGTCGCGCGCCGGACCAAATCGGCGCAGGAGAAGATCGCGCAGGCTGAAAGCCAGGCTGAGGCGGAGGTTCGCGCCGCAGCGGCCGAGGCAGCGACCAAGGCAGCTGCGACCATCCTGCGTGGCCAGATGGCCGGCAATGCCGGCGAGGCTGCCTTCTCCTCCGGCCTGAGCGAGGTCCGCGCCAAGCTCAACTGAGCCGGCCGGTACCCCTGACCAAGCGAGACACGCCGCTCCCGACCGGGGCGGCGTTTTGCTTTGGCGGCGCGATCGAACTCTGCCCGGGTGGCGCGCGACGCGTGTCGTCGAGGTTCGAAGGGCCACAACGATCCGACACTTTCGGCGCCGTGCAGGCCGCTTGAAAGCCTGCTGGTAGCAGCATTCACAACCGGCGCGCTCGCCCTCAGCCTTTAGATCCCCTCCGGCTCAGGCTCAGAACCGACGGGCTGCTGTCGAGGCTGGCAGAAGCCGGGCGTTTCCCGTTCGTGCTCGGCCGGCATGGCTATGCCGGACTTTATCCGCGTTCTGGCCAGACCGGCGCATTGGGAGGCCGACTAGGACACCCACCCCTGTCAGGAGCTTGCCCGCCGCAGCGGAGCACGCTTCCTCGGCTTACACAGGCACCTATCCGCGAATTCGGCCATCGCAATCCTCGGCCCCGCGAGCGCGAGGCGGCCTGATCGCAACGACCGGCCGGCAGGGTAACGATCGGCGGCGAATCTTGGCCGCGTGCTCGGGCGATCAAAGCGGTGACAGCGATCCCGAAAGCGCCCAGGAGGCTCAGTTGCGGATGGTCGACGCCGGAGCCGGCGCGTCGCCTGCGGTATTGACCGGGCGGACCGGAGGAATGGCAGCCGCCTTGGGCTTCGGCTTGCGGGCCTGCACGGTCGAGGTGGCGATGCCTTGCGGCGTGTCGAGGCCATAGATGTCGTCGCGGAACTGGACCTGTCCGTCAGCGCCTTGCCAGGCCGTGAGATAGACCCAGGCGACCGGCACCGACTTCTTCAGCGCGATGTTCTTGCGCTCCCCTTTGGCGATTTCGGCGTCGATTGCGGCCGTGGTCCATTCCGTGCCGTCGAGCAGCCAGGCGGCCAGCTCCCGCACCCCCTCGATTCGGGCGCAGCCGGACGAGTTGAAGCGGACATCGTTCTTGAACAGCGTCTTTTTCGGCGTGTCGTGCATGTAGACCGCCTCGCCATTGGGCATGTCGATCTTGAGCTGGCCGAGCGAATTGGTCGGGCCAGGCTCCTGGCGCACGTAGAAATAGGGGTTGGTCAGGCTCGCCCATTTGACGCTCGCCGGATCGATCTCCTTGTTCTCCGCACCGAGCAATTTCATGTTCGATTTCGCGATGAAGGTCGGGTCCTTGCGCATATGCGGGATGATGTCGGCCTTCACGATCGACATCGGCACCGTCCAATAGGGGTTGAGGTTGACCGAGGTGATGTTGGCCTGGATCACCGGCGAGGGCCGATCCGCCCGGCCGACGATCGCCAGATGGCGTTCTTTCACCTGCCCGTCCTCGACAGCCTCGACGCTGGCGCCGGGGATGTTCACCACGACATAGCGATGGGCAAAATTGAAGCCGTTGCCCTTGAGCCGCTCCAGCGTCGCCGTGAGCTGGTTCAAGCGCGCCTCGACCGGCGTATTCATCGCCTTCAACGTCAGGCGGCCGACAGTGCCGAGGTCCGACAGGCCGTGGCGGCGCTGGAAGCGCTTCACCGCCTCGACCACCGTGGCATCGTAGAGATCTCCGGGGAGCGCTTCCGCCGGCAGGTCGCCACTGGCAAGGAGCCGCTGCTTCAGTGCCAGGACATCAGGCCCCGTCGCATCCGGCTTCAGTGCGGTTGCACCCCCCGGTACCCGGGGCCAGCCGCCGCGCGAGGCGACATCCTCATGCGCGATCAGGGCCTCGAGCGTGCGATCATAGGTGTTGGGACCGTAGCTCGGCTCGTTGGCACGGGCAGGCTGCACCGAGAGAGCGGCAATCGTCGCCGTCGCGAGGATGGCGTTACGCAGGAACATCGAAGAACCCCCGAGCCGCGCAAGGCGGCACGGGGGCCATCATTCCCGGACATGGTCAAGGAATGTTTAAGGAGCGCGGGTTGCCCTTCACCATACTGACGTGAGGCGTCAGGGATAGCACATGCAAAGTCATTCGGTCCGGTCGTCATGCTCGGGCTTGACCCGAGCATCTTATGCCGGAGGAGGCTCCGTTACGGATGGAGGCTCCCCTACCTCCTCGTCCGGAGATTCTCGGGTCAAGCCCGAGAATGACGCCCCGCCCCAACCCAGCGCGTTACTCCGCCGCCGCTTGCACTGGCTGGGGTGGCGTCCATTTCAGCACGGGCTGACGCGCGGCGCGGGTCTCATCGAGCCGGCGCAGGGGGGCGTGATGCGGAGCGGCGGTAAAGCGCTCCTTGTCGTTGCCCTTCGCGGCCATGGCGAGATCGCGCAAGGTGGCGATGAAGAGGTCCAGCGCAGCCTTCGATTCCGATTCGGTAGGCTCGATCAGCATCGCGCCATGCACGACGAGCGGGAAATAAACCGTCATCGGGTGATAGCCCTCGTCGATCATCGCCTTGGCGAAGTCGAGCGTGGAGACCCCCGAGCCCTTCAGCCACTCGTCATCGAACAGCACCTCGTGCATCGAGGGATGATCCGGGAAGGGCAATGTCATCAGGTCTGACAAGCCCGCCCGGATGTAGTTGGCGTTCAGCACCGCGTCTTCGGAGGCCTGCTTCATGCCGTCGGCGCCGTGGCTCAGCATATAGGCCAGCGCGCGGACATACATGCCCATCTGGCCGTGGAACGCGGTCATCCGGCCGAAAGGCTGGTTGCCCGCCGGGGCATCCTCGCGCGACTCGATCAGATCCGGCCTGCCGTTCTCGACATGGATAAACGGCACGGGCGCGAAGGGCGCCAGACGCTCGGAAAGCACGACCGGGCCAGCACCGGGACCACCTCCGCCATGCGGCGTCGAGAAGGTCTTGTGCAGGTTGATGTGCATGGCATCGACGCCGAGATCGCCCGGACGGGCCTTGCCAACGATCGCGTTGAAGTTGGCGCCGTCGCAATAGAAATAGGCGCCCGCCTCATGCAGCGCGGCGGCGATCTCGACGATCTGCGGCTCAAAGATGCCGCAGGTGTTCGGGTTGGTCAGCATGATCGCGGCGATGTCGGGCCCAAGCAGAGCCTTGACGTCCTCGACTGCGACCGTGCCATCCGCGCGGGCCGGCACCGACTTCACCGAGAAGCCGATCAACGCCGCGGTCGCCGGATTGGTGCCATGCGCCGATTCGGGCACGAGCACGACAGTGCGGGTGGCGCCCTCGCCCTTGGCGGCGATCGCGGCCTTGATCGCCATCATGCCGCAGGCCTCGCCATGGGCGCCGGCCTTGGGGCTCAGCGCGACGGCCGGCATGCCGGTCAGCGTCATCAGGTAACGCGAAAGTTCCAGCATTAGCTCGAGTGCGCCCGGCACGGTCGATGTCGGCTGAAGCGGATGCACATCGGAAAAGCCGGGAAGCCGCGCGACCTTCTCGTTCAGTCGCGCATTGTGCTTCATCGTGCAGGAGCCGAGCGGGAACAGGCCCGTGTCGATGCCGTAGTTCTTCTGGCTGAGGCGCACATAGTGGCGCATCGTCTCGGGTTCGGAGAGGCCGGCCAGGCCGATCTCGCCTTGGCGCATGTGCTGGCCCAGCCGCGACTTGAACGGCGCAGGTGCCTCGATATCCACACCGGTGGATTCGTGATGGCCGATCTCGAAGATCAGCGGCTCGATCTGCTGAAGCGCGCGGTTGCCGGTGAAGGTGGGGTGCTCGGCCTGAGCGACCTCGCCTCCCTGAGTGGGGCGTCCCTGACGGTTCAGCATCACAGCACCTCCGCGAGCGCCGCCGCGAAGGCCGCCCGGTCATCATCGGTATTCACCTCGGTCGAGGCGACGAGCAGCAGGTCGTCGAGACCGGCCTTCGGCAGCAGCCGCGAGACCGGCACACCGGCGAGGATGCCCTTGGCGGCCAGAGCCTCGACGATGTCGGCCGCAGGCCTGGGCAGCTTCACGGTAAATTCATTGAAGAAGGTCTCGTTTAGCACCGAGACGCCCTTCACGCCTGCCAACAGATCGGCGAGCTTGACGGCGTTGGCATGGTTGACCTCGGCGAGGCGCGTCAGCCCCGCCTGCCCCAGCAGCGTCATGTGGATGGTGAAGGCCAGCACGCAGAGGCCGGAATTGGTGCAGATGTTCGAGGTCGCCTTGTCCCTGCGGATATGCTGCTCGCGGGTCGAGAGCGTCAGCACGAAGCCGCGCTGCCCGGTCGAATCGACCGTCTCGCCGCAGAGCCGGCCGGGCATCTGGCGGATATATTTCGATTTTGCCGCGAAGAGCCCGACATAGGGGCCGCCAAAATTCAGGGCGTTGCCGATCGACTGGCCTTCGCCGACGACGATGTCGGCATCCTGCGCGCCCGGAGGCACGACAGCGCCAAGCGAGACGATTTCGGTGAAGACGGCGATCAGCAGAGCGCCATGGGCGTGGGCCTTCTCGGCGATTGGCCTCAAATCGCGCAGATTGCCGAAGACATCGGGCGATTGCACAACGACGCAGGAGGTCTGGTCGTCGATCCGCGCGAGAATATCCTCGCTGGCCGAGACGTCGGCTTCGAGCGCGACGACCTCGTCGCTTGCCATCTCGGAGAGCGTCTTCACGACCTCGGTATAGTGCGGGTGCAGGCCGCCCGAGAGCACCGCCTTGCGGCGCCTGGTGACGCGATGCGCCATCAGCACGGCCTCGCCCGTGCCGGTCGAGCCGTCATACATCGAGGCGTTGGCGACCTCCATGCCGGTCAACGCGGCGACCTGGGTCTGGAACTCGAAGAGATATTGCAGCGTGCCCTGCGCGATCTCGGGCTGGTAGGGCGTGTAGCTCGTCAGGAATTCCGAGCGCTGGATCAGGTGGTCCACCGTCGCCGGGACATGGTGCTTGTAGGCACCCGCGCCAACGAAAAAGGGCACGGATGAGGCCGCGGTGTTCCTGCCCGCCATCTTGCCCAGAATGCGCTCCACCTCGAGTTCGCCCTTGGCGCGGGGCAGATCGACCGGCGTCTTCAGCAGCTTGTCTGCCGGCACGTCGCTGAACAGCGCATCGATATCGGGAACGCCGATGCGCGCGAGCATATCCTCGCGGTCGGTCTTGGTGAGCGGGAGATAGCGCATCAATGTTCCTCAAAATGGCGTCACGCCCGGGCCCGACCCGAGCATCTCTTGAACCCGTGCCTGCTCGTCACGAAACCCCCCGGCTCGCCGCTAAGCGCCGCCCGGGAACGACGGGTGTCCGGCGTCAGAGCGACTTCACGTAGTCCTGGTACTCGGCCTCGCTCATCAGGCTTTCGAGCTCGCCCGCATCCTTGATCTTGAGCTTCAGGAACCAGCCCTTGCCGGCCGGGTCCTCGTTCACGGTGCCGGGCGCGGCCTCGAGTTCGCTGTTCACTTCGACGACCTCGCCGGAGATCGGCGCATAGACCTCGGAGGCGGCCTTGACGCTCTCGACCACGGCGGCCTCGCCACCTTTGCCCAGTGCCTTGCCGATTTCAGGCAGCTCGACGAAGACGACGTCCCCGAGCTGGCTCTGGGCATAGTCGGAGATCCCGACGGTGCCGGTGTCACCCTCGATGCGGATGTATTCGTGATCCTTGGTGTAGCGGGTCTCAGCCATGGGTTCCTCCTGGCGAAATAGCAATAACGGGCGAAAAAACCAGAAAGCTCGATCAGCGCTTGTAGCCGTTGGGGACGAACGGCATCGGCGCGACCACAGCCGGCAGCGGCTTGCCGCGCACGATGAGCGTGAGCTGCGTGCCGGGCGCGGAGTGGGCTTTGGTGACGTAGCCCATGGCGCAAGGGCCGTTCAGCGTGGGGCCGAAGCCACCCGACGTCACGATGCCGATGATCTCGCCCTCCATCGTGGCGATCTCGCTGCCCTCGCGGGCCGGCGCCCGGCCTTCAGGCAGCAGTCCGACGCGGATACGCGGCACGCCGTCCGAGAGTTCGCGCTGGATGCGGGCGGCGCCGGGGAAACCGCCCTCCTCGCGTCGGCGCTTCTGGATCGACCAGTTGAGCGCCGCCTCGATCGGCGATGTCGTCGTGTCGATGTCGTGGCCGTAGAGGCACAGACCCGCTTCGAGGCGCAGCGAATCGCGCGCGCCCAGGCCGATCGGCTTGACCGGGCCGTCGAGCAGCAGCGTGTCCCAGATTTCGCCGATCTTCGACGCAGCAGCCGAAATCTCGTAGCCATCCTCGCCGGTATAGCCGGAGCGGCTGACATTGGCCTTGATACCGGCCACCTTCATGGTGCGAGAGGTCATGAAGCCCATTTCGGCGGCCTCGGGCGCAATCTTGGCAAGCGCTGCTTCCGCACCCGGTCCCTGTAGCGCGACCAGGCCGCGATGCTCGGCGCGGATCAGTCGCACATTGGCCGGCAGACGCGCCTGGATATGGGCATAGTCGGCATCCTTGCAGGCGGCGTTGACGACGAGATAAAGCGCGCCATCCTCCTCGGGATCGAGCGGGCGCGTCACCATCAGATCGTCGAGGATGCCGCCGTCCTCGTTGAGCAGTTGCGAATAGCGCTGCTTGCCCGGAGCGAGGTTGACGATGTCGGCCGGGATCAGCACCTCCAGCGCCTTCGCTGTGGTCTCGTGGTCGGGACCGACGAGAAAGGCCTGGCCCATATGCGAGACATCGAACAGCCCCGCCTTCTCGCGGGTCCATTTGTGCTCGGTCAGGATACCCATGGGGTACTGGACCGGCATGTCATAGCCGGCGAAAGGCACCATCCGGGCGCCGAGCGCCACGTGACGAGAATGGAGCGGGGTTTTTAGAGGCGCAGCCAGAGCGACAGGCACGGCCGGAACTGCGGCATCGGCAGTCCGGGCGTCGGCAGTTTCGGCGTCAGCGGCTTCGGAAGCCATGGCGGCCCCTTCCAGAATCGAGCGCAAGCGCCGGACGGATGTCCGGAGCGCGCCCCCTCTGTCTTGGAACCTGAGAGATTTCCCCGCCACGCCATAAGCGCGGACAGGTTACGCCCGTCGGTGGGCGGAATCGCTTCCGCCGCTTTCCAGAGCGCCAAATCCCCAAGCGGTCCTTTTTGCCTGAGCGTTTCCGGGGCGGTTGCGCCTTCGGCGCCGGGCCTGACGGATCAGACCCGGTCTCTCCCGCGGGGATATACGGCTGCAGGCAGAGATACAGGACGCGCCGACTCAGTCAATCCAGGCAACGCCCTCTTTCCGCGCAGAAGCCGACGTTATCGACGGCGGCTGCGCGCTGCCGGGGCAGAGCCGCCTTGACCAAGCCCGACGATGACCTCGACTTCGCCACTGCCCGGCGGCACGACCATGCCATCCTCGATATGCGTGAAATCCGCGCCGGTCTGGCCACCGGGGATCGTCGCGCCGACACGGGCGGTGCGCCGCGCCACGAGCTTGCCGTCCAGCGTCACCGTGATCGTCAGCGTCCCGCCATAGCTGCCGGGGCTGCCGGTCGGCCCGAGCAAGGCGCGGCCCTGCACGCCGACCTTGAGCCGGAAGCCGCCGTTGCCCGTAGGCGTGCATTCCCGCGCGACGTCGTTGATCGAAACCTGGTAGCGCAGGCCGCTGCTGTCCTGGCCCGACTGGGCGCGGATCGCCGCGCCTCCGTCGGCGACGATCACCTCCGGGCAGACGATCGGCTGGACCTCGTCTTCCTTCTTCAACTGATCCGGCGCCGGCGGCGTCGCCGACTGGAACATGATGACGTTGAGCGCCGTGCTGTCCTTCGGCAGGATCGACCCGCCGCAATTGGCAAGGCCAAGGCCCAGCAGCGGCAAAGCGAGCCAGCAGCCCGCATTCAAAGCCCGATCGATCACGGCAACGCCTCCACGCCAGGTCCGAAGCCGTTGAGGGAAACGGGCACGCCCACCCCCTCCTCCGGCGTTTGGAACACGATGAATGTAGCGGTCTTGCCGCCTTTGAGCTGCCCAAGCAGCGTATCGTCCATCACCACCTCGGCGACGCAGCCCGTCGTCAGGCAACGAACGAAACCGGCACGGCCGATATCCTTGTCGTCGATCTTGAGGCCGAGCCCGGAGGGCAGCAGCACGCCGAGCGGCGCGACCACGCGCAGCAGGCGGCTCTTCTGATCCGCCGTCTTCAGCACGATCACCAGCAGCGTCAGATTGGGCCGGTCCTCGGCAGCGACGTTCTGGACGAGCGCGCATTGCTCGGCCTTGGCGCCGGGCGGCGTCTCGCACCGCATCTGCCAGTCGCCATGTGTCGAACGCACCGCGCCCTGCGCAAAAGCGGAGCTGGCGGAGAGGCTCGTGGCCGAGAGCGCCAGCACCAGAGCGCCGACCATCCCGAGGATCCTCGTCATCCCAAGCACCTTCTTCCAAAACCGCCGCAACGGTCGAAACAGAACCTTCGGGAGAATCGGGCGAAACCCGACAGCGCCGCGACAAGCCCGGACAATCGTCAGAAATGCGTTCGGACCATGCAGGCTCCGCCCTGTCAAGGCGCCATGGCCCCTCCGGAGAGAGCACTCACGGCCGTTGCGCGCCTTTATGCCGCAGGACCCCGCGCAAGCCTAGCATTGCCCTCTGGCGTAACCGGCTTCTTTGATTTATCGCAATCCCGAAGAACGAGGCGGCCGCGCAGTCGCCGCGTTACGCGTGGACCAGGCTTCGGCTTCCACGCAGGCCGATCGAGGAGCTATGTCGGACCGATGCGATTTCTGAGCAGGACCCAATTTCCGAGCAGGAGACTTGCGATGCCGGCCGCATCCGCCCTGGCCGTCGCCGCGCTTGCGAGCGTTCCAGCCTTAGCCGGAACCGGCATGCCCTCTCCCTGGCAGATGAACCTGCAGGGCGCTGCCACGCCCGTGTCGGAATATATTCACTGGTTCCACGATTGGCTGAACATCATCATCACGGTGATCACGGTCTTCGTGGCGGGCCTGCTGATCTATGTGGTCTTCCGCTTCAACGAGAAGGCCAACCCGGTTCCCTCCAAGACCACGCATAACGCGCTGCTCGAGGTGGCCTGGACGATCATCCCGGTCCTGATCCTGGTCGTGATCGCCATCCCCTCCTTCCGCCTGCTCAAGCTGCAGCTCGAGGTGCCCAAGCCGGACATGACCCTGAAGGTCACCGGCAAGCAGTGGTACTGGTCCTATGAATACGCGCAGGAGGGCGGCAGCCCGTTCGGCTTCGATTCGCTGATGCTCGACGAAAAGGCCCGCGCCGAGGCCATCGCGTCGAAGAAGATCGCGGCCGATGAGGCGCCGCGCCTGCTCGCCGTCGATAACGAGGCCGTCGTGCCGGTCGGAAAGATCGTCCGCGTCCAGGTCACGGGCGCCGACGTCATCCACCAGTTCACGATTCCCTCCTTCGGCATCAAGCTTCTCGCCATTCCCGGCCGCCTAAACGAGACCTGGTTCCAGGCCGACCGCGAGGGCATCTATTACGGCCAGTGCTCCTTCATCTGCGGGCAGAACCACGCCTTCATGCCGCTCGCCATCCGCGTCGTCAGCCAGGAGCGCTATGCCGCCTGGCTCACCGAAGCGAAGCAGAAATTCGCGAATGCCGAAGATGCGGGCCGCAAGCTCGCCGCGGCTGCGCAGTAAGATTCGAGGAGAGACCACGATGGCGACAGCGGCTCAGCACGCTCACGGCCACGACGCCGCGCACGACCACCCGACCGGGTGGCGTCGCTGGCTCCTGTCCACCAATCACAAGGACATCGGCACGCTCTACCTGCTGTTCGCGATCATGGCAGGGCTGGTCGGCGGCTTCCTGTCAATCATGATGCGCATCGAGCTGATGTATCCGGGGATGCAGATCTTCGCGAGCGGCCAGACCTACAACGTCTTCGTCACCGGCCACGGGCTGATCATGATCTTCTTCATGGTGATGCCGGCGGTGATCGGCGGCTTCGGCAACTGGTTCGTACCGCTGATGATCGGCGCGCCGGACATGGCGTTCCCGCGCATGAACAACATCTCGTTCTGGCTGACGGTCGCCGGCTTCGTCCTGCTCTGCATCTCGCTGTTCGTTCCGGGCGCGCCCGGCGTCAACGGCGTCGGCACCGGCTGGACGCTCTATCCGCCGTTCTCGTCCTCGGGCCATCCCGGTCCTTCGGTCGATTTCGGCATCCTGTCGCTGCATCTTGCCGGCGCGGCCTCGATCCTGGGCGCGATCAACTTCATCACCACCATCCTGAACATGCGCGCGCCCGGCATGACCATGCACAAGATGCCGCTGTTCGCCTGGGGCGTGCTCGTCACCGCCTTCCTGCTGCTGCTGGCGCTGCCGGTGCTGGCCGGCGCGATCACCATGCTGCTGACCGACCGTAATTTCGGCACGACCTTCTACGATCCGGCCGGCGGCGGCGATCCGATCCTGTACCAGCACCTGTTCTGGTTCTTCGGTCACCCCGAAGTGTACATCATGATCCTGCCGGCCTTCGGCATCGTCAGCCACATCATCTCGACCTTCTCGAGGAAGCCGATCTTCGGCTATCTCGGCATGGCCTACGCGATGGTCGCGATCGGCGTCGTCGGCTTCATCGTGTGGGCGCACCACATGTATACCGCCGGCCTCTCCCTCAACACGCAGCGCTATTTCGTGTTCGCGACGATGGTCATCGCGGTGCCGACTGGCATCAAGATCTTCTCCTGGATCGCGACGATGTGGGGCGGCTCGATCCGCTTCACTGCGCCAATGGTCTGGGCGATCGGCTTCATCTTCCTGTTCACCGTCGGCGGCGTCACCGGCGTGGTGCTCGCCAATGCGGGTGTCGACCGTTCGCTGCACGCGACCTATTACGTCGTGGCGCATTTCCACTACGTGCTGTCGCTCGGCGCCGTGTTCGGCATCTTCGCGGGCTTCTATTACTGGTTCCCGAAGATGACCGGCTACATCTTCCCGGACTGGATCGGCAAGCTGCACTTCTGGATCGCCTTCATCGGCGCGAATCTGCTGTTCTTCCCGCAGCATTTCCTCGGGCTTGCGGGCATGCCGCGTCACTATGTCGACTATCCCGACGCGTTCGCCGGCTGGCACTTCTGGTCCTCGATCGGCTCCTACATTTTCGCCGGCGGTTTGTTGGTCTGGTTCTACGGCATCGCCGTGGCCTTCAGCCGCAAGGAGCTTGCAGGCAACAATCCGTGGGGCGAAGGCGCGACGACACTGGAATGGACTCTGTCCTCGCCGCCGCCCTTCCACCAGTTCGAGACGCTGCCGCGCATCACCGGCTCGGACCACTGAAGACTTCGATTATCGCGCGTTGATTTGACGCGCGATAATCCTGCTGATTGCTGAAGCATCAGATTTATCCGAAAAGTGGCTTCCACTTTTCGGTCTGATGCCAAAGGCGACGGGCGACCAGCCCGTCGCAGCCCCTCTCCCGAGCGCCTCGTCGCAGGCGTTCCGGAGACGGGCGGCACCTTTTAAGACGCCGCACCGATGTCGCGCCCGCTCACGGGCGCCCCTGTCAGAGTACGAAGACGAACCGATCGATGTCCGCTGCGTTCGATACCCGCTCCGAAGGCACCGGCATCGCCTCGACCGGCGAAGCCCGCGATTTCTTCGCGCTGCTGAAGCCGCGGGTGATGTCGCTGGTGATCCTGACGGCATTGACCGGCATGGCAACGGCGCCGGGCTCCGTGCATCCCGTGCTGGCGGCCGCGGCGCTTCTGGCGATCGCGGTCGGAGCCGGCGCGTCCGGCTGCCTCAACATGTGGTATGATGCGGATATCGACGCGCTGATGAGCCGGACGGCCAAGCGTCCGATTCCGTCCGGTCGCGTCCTGCCATCCGAAGCGCTGGCCTTCGGGCTGACGCTCTCGGTCGGCGCGGTGCTGGTCCTCGGCCTCGTCGCCAACATGCTGGCGGCCGGCCTGCTGGCCTTCACGATCTTCTTTTATGCCGTCGTCTACTCGATGTGGCTGAAGCGCTCGACGCCGCAGAACATCGTCATCGGCGGCGCGGCCGGCGCCTTTCCGCCGATGATCGGCGAGGCCGTCGTCACCGGGCATCTCGGCTGGCACTCGCTGGTGCTGTTCGCGATCATCTTCCTGTGGACTCCGCCGCATTTCTGGGCGCTGGCGCTGGTCAAGTCGGGCGACTATGCGCGCGCCGGCATTCCGATGATGCCGAACGTTGCCGGCCCCGCCGCGACACGCCGGCAGATCGTGCTCTATTCGCTGATCATGGCGCCGGTCGGCGTCCTGCCCGCATTGATGGGCTTTGGCGGCCTGATCTACCTGGTCGCATCGGTGACCACAGGGCTTGCGATGGTCGTGCTGGCCTTCCGCGTCTGGCGGCGCAGCGAGGGAGAGGCCGCGGTCAAGGCGTGCTATTCGCTCTTCGGCTTCTCGATCTTTTATCTGTTCCTGCTTTTCGTCGTCCTGCTCGCCGAGAACAGCCTTGGCCTAATGTGGGCCCTGCCGAAGGTGATCGGATGAGCGAGAACGGACAGCCTCCTCGCACTCCGGCTCCCTTCTCGCCGGAAGACATGGCCCGGCGTCGCCGGCGTTCGGTCGCGCTTGCACTGGTCCTGGCCGGGCTTGTCGTGTTCTTTTTCGTGGTGACGCTGGTGAAGACCGGCCCCGCGATCATGAACCGGCCGCTGTGATGGAGACGGCTCCGCATCCGGTCCGCCCGAAAAACCTGGGCCGCACGGCGCTGATCTGCGTCGGCACGGCCTTCGGAATGCTCGGCCTCTCGTTTGCCGCCGTGCCGCTTTACGATCTGTTCTGCAAGGCGACGGGCTTCGGCGGCACGCCGAAGATCGGCACCGCAGCGACCGGCAAGGTGCTGGACCGGACGATCGCCGTGCGTTTCGACGCCAATGTCGCGCCGGGCCTGGGCTGGACGTTCACGCCGGAGAGCCCCGAGATCAAGGCGCAGGTCGGCATCACGCAAACCGTGTTCTACAAGATGACGAACCGCTCGGACCGCACGGTCACGGGCATCGCGACCTACAACATCACGCCCGAGCAGAGCGCCGCCTATTTTGTCAAGATCCAGTGCTTCTGCTTCACCGAGCAGACGCTGAAGCCCGGCGAGAGCTTCGAGGCGCCGGTGGTCTTCTATATCGACCCCGAGATCGCACAGAACCACGAGCTCGACGGGATCAAGGGTCTGACGCTTTCCTATACCTATTTCGCCTCCAAGGCAGGGCAGCCGGTCGTCGAAGGCCGGGCCGGCTCCGCCGAGGGTGACGCCACCAACCCAAAACTGTAAAACGCGCTCGTTACGAAGCGCGGACGAAACAGCCGCACGCGGAGACCGATTATGGCCGGGGCCCACACCAAGCACCACGACTACCACCTCGTCGATCCGAGCCCGTGGCCGCTGGTCGGCGCGAGCAGCGCGACCGTGATGGCGATCGGCGCCGTGATGTGGATGAAGGCGCTGCCGATCGGCGGCATGCATCTCGGCCCGCTGCTCTTCGGCGTCGGTGTACTCGGCGTGCTCTACACCATGCTGTCGTGGTGGATGGACGTAGTCCGCGAGGCGGAGAAGGAAGGTCACCACACCCGCGTGGTGCAGCTTCACCACCGCTACGGCATGATGATGTTTATCGCTTCGGAAGTGATGTTCTTCGTCGCGTGGTTCTGGGCCTATTTCGACGCGAGCCTGTTCTCAGGCGAGCATATCAACTTCCTGCGCTATGATTTCACCGGCGGGCACTGGCCGCCGAAGGGGATCGAGACCTTCGATCCCTGGCACCTGCCGCTGCTCAACACGCTGATCCTGCTGACCTCGGGCACGACCGTGACCTGGGCCCATTACGCGCTGATCAACAACGACCGCGCCGGGCTGAAGCAGGGCCTCTGGCTGACCGTGATCCTCGGCGCGCTGTTCTCGCTGTGCCAGGCCTATGAATACTCGCACGCCACCTTCGCGTTCAGCGGCAACATCTACGGCGCGACCTTCTTCATGGCGACCGGCTTCCACGGTTTCCATGTCATCATCGGGACGATCTTTCTGGCGATCTGCCTCTACCGGGCCTATCTCGGCCACTTCAAGCCCGACCAGCATCTCGGCTTCGAGTTCGCCGCGTGGTATTGGCACTTCGTCGACGTGGTCTGGCTGTTCCTGTTCGCCTCGATCTATGTCTGGGGCGCCGGCGCAGCGACCGCAGCCGGGCACTGAGCCGACACCGCGATTTTCAGCGGTCACCTGCGAAAAAGGGCGGCCGCGAGGCCGCCTTTGCTCTTTCGGAGGGTCTTTCATGCCCGAGATAAGCCCATCCCTGCCCTCGCCCTACAAGACCGGGCTGACCGGTCGCTGCCCACGCTGCGGCGAAGGCGCGCTTTTCGAGGGCTTCCTGCGGGTAAGACCGCGCTGCAGCGTCTGTGGGCTCGACTACAAATTCGCCGATTCGGCGGATGGGCCTGCGGTCTTCATCATGCTGATCGCCGGTTTCCTGGTGCTGGGTTGCGCTCTTTACGTCGAGATCGCCTATGAGCCGCCGATCTGGCTGCATCTGGCGATGTGGCTGCCCCTCGCCACCCTCGTTTGCCTGGGGCTGCTGCGGCCCATGAAGGGGCTGGCGGTCGCGCTGCAATATACCCACCAGGCCGAGGAGGGTCGGCTCAAGCGATGACCAGCGCAGCGGGCACGGTGAAGCGGACGAGCCTCGTCTTCCCAACGCTGCTGACAGTGGTGGGAACCGTCATTCTGTGCGGGCTGGGGATGTGGCAGATCGAGCGGATGGGCGAGAAGCACGCCTATATCGAGCGGCTGACGTTGCAGGCCGCCGGGGCGCCGGCAGCGATGCCGCCCAGCACCGACTGGGTCAAGCTCGACCCCGCGACGCTCGACCTCACGCATATCGCCGCGAAGGGCGCATATATCGGCGACAGCGTTGCCGGCGTTCGCACCACGATCGCAGCCGGCCCCCCCGGCTCGCGGCAGCTCTCCGGGTTCGGCCGCTGGATCTTCCAGGGGTTCAGGCTGGAGGATGGTGGCACCATCCTGGTCAATCGCGGCTTCGTGCCGGAGGCCCGCGCCAGCCAGATCGGTCCCCTGAGCGGCCCGGCGACGGTGAGCGGTTTCCTGCGCGCAGCGGAAAAGCGCAATGCCTTTACGCCGGATGATCTGCCGGGGCGCCGGGAATTCTTCACGCGCGACCCGGCCGGCATCGCCGCCGCGCTCGGCCTGCCGCCGGCTCCGTTCTATCTGGAGGAGCAACGCGAGGGCGACGGCATGACCCCGCCGGCCGGTGTCGATGTCGGCGAGCTGATCGACCGCATTCCCGATAATCACCTGTCCTACGCGCTGACCTGGTTTGGACTGGCAGCGACGCTGATCGGTGTCTTCTCGGTGTTTTCGCTCCAGGCCCGAAAGCGGGCGCCTGTCGACTGACGCTCACAGGTTTTGCCCAAAGCGGCGGACCGGCCTATAGCATCATCGTTCACCCACAAAGGCTTTCAGACGTGCTGCATGTCTCCACCCGGGGCGAAGCCCCGGCGCTCAGCTTTTCCGACGCCCTGCTGGCCGGGCTCGCCCGCGACGGCGGGCTTTATCTGCCGCAAAGCTTTCCGCGCCTGGACGCCACCGAGATCGCCGGTTTTTCCGGCCAGCCCTATGCGGCGGTGGCCGAGCGCATCGTCGGCGCACTGAGCGACGGCGATATCGAGCCCAAGGCGCTAGGCACGATGATCCGCGACGCCTATGCGACCTTCCGGCATCCGGCCGTCTGCCCGCTGACGCAGATCGGCGACAATCTCTTCGTGCTTGAGCTCTTCCACGGCCCGACGCTCGCCTTCAAGGACGTGGCGATGCAGTTGCTCGGGCGGCTGATGGACCATGTGCTGGGCCAGCGCGGGCAGCGCGCCACGATCGTCGGCGCGACCTCCGGCGATACCGGCGGGGCCGCCATCGACGCCTTCAAGGGGCTGAAGAGCGTCGACATCTTCATCCTGTATCCTGAGGGCCGCGTGTCCGATGTGCAGCGCCGGCAGATGACCACGGTCGATGCCGACAACGTCCACGCCATCGCGGTCGAGGGCACGTTCGACGATTGCCAGAATCTCGTGAAGGCGATGTTCAACCATCACGCCTTCCGCGACGAGATCGGCCTTTCAGGCGTCAATTCCATCAACTGGGCGCGCATCGCGGCGCAGGTGGTTTATTATTTCACGGCTGCCGTGTCCCTCGGCGCGCCGGCGCGGCCGGTTTCCTTCGCGGTGCCAACCGGGAATTTCGGTGACATCCTCGCCGGCTGGGTCGCCAAGCAGATGGGGCTGCCGATCGAGCGGCTGACCATCGCCACCAACAGCAACGATATCCTGACGCGCACTCTGGCGAGCGGCGTCTACGAGATGCGCGGTGTCCACGCCACGACCTCGCCTTCGATGGATATCCAGATCTCGTCGAATTTCGAGCGGCTCCTGTTCGAGGCCCATGGCCGCGACGGCGCAGCGGTGCGCGGGCTGATGCAGTCGATGCAGCAGTCGGGCCGGTTCGAGATCGGGCCCGAGCCCCTCGCGCGCATCCGCAGCGAGTTCGATGCGACGGCGCTGAGCGAGACGGAAATCGCAGCCGAGATCCGCGAAACCTGGACCGAGAGCGGCTATCTGCTCGATCCTCACAGCGCGATCGGCGTCGGCGCGGCCCGCAGGCAGCTGGCACGCAAGCCCGCGACCCCCGTCGTCGTGCTCGGCACGGCCCATCCAGCCAAGTTCCCGGCTGCCGTCGAGGCCGCCAGCGGCATCGTGCCGGTGCTCCCGGCGCACCTCGCCGACCTGATGGAACGGCAGGAGCGCATGATTCTGCTTCCCAATGATCTCGGCGCGGTCGAGGCCTTCGTGCGCACCCGCGCCCGTGCCGTCCGGGGAGCCGCGGCGTGAGCGTCGCGGGGCCGACCGAGACCGCCGGGATCGCGGCGCCCGCCCTTGGCCGAGGGGCACATGATCCGGATGTCGATCTGACCACGCTGCCATCCGGCCTGCGCATCGTCTCGCAACGCATGGACCATGCCGCGACCGTTTCGCTGGGCTTGTGGATCGGCGCCGGCTCGCGCGACGAGCTGCCCCATGAGCACGGCCTGGCGCATCTGCTCGAGCATATGGCGTTCAAGGGCACGGCGAGGCGCAACGCGTTGCAGATCGCCGAGGAGATCGAGAGCGTCGGCGGTGATCTCAACGCGGCGACGTCGGTCGAATACACCTGCTACACCGCCCGCGTCCTCGGAAGCGACCTCGCGCTGGCGGTCGATATCCTCGCCGATATCGTGACCGGCCCTGCGCTGACCGAAGACGAGCTGAAGCGCGAGAAGGGCGTCATTCTGCAGGAGATCTCGGCCGTGCAGGATACGCCGGACGATCTCGTCTATGACCGCTTCCTGCAGGCCGCCTTCCCCGACCAGCCGGTCGGCAGGCCGATCCTGGGAACGGCTCAGACCGTCAAGGGCTTCACGGCCGATGCGGTCCGGGCCTATCTGGCGCGCAACTATCATTCGGGCAACATGGTGCTGGCGGCGTCCGGCGCGGTCGACCATGCCGAGCTGGTGGCGCTGGCGCGCGAACATCTGGCGGCGCTTCCGGCACCGCCCGTCGAAATCCTAACGCGCGAAGGCGGTGAATATCGCGGCGGCGAGGCGCGAATCGGCTCCGACGAGGAGCAGGTGCATCTGGTGCTCGGCCTGCCCGGCAAGGCCTTTGCCAACGGCGCCCATTATCCGCTGCAGATCTTCGCTTCCGTGCTCGGCGGCGGAATGTCGTCGCGGCTGTTCCAGGAGGTGCGCGAGCAGCGCGGCCTCGCCTATGCGATCGATGCCTTCCATTGGCCCTTCTCCGATTGCGGCGTCTTCGGCATCGGCGCCGGCACCGCCCCGGAGGATGTAGGCGAGCTGATCGAGGTCGCGCTTGGCTGCCTGCGCAAGGCGGCGGAGGACGTCTCGGAAGCCGAGGTCGCCCGCGCGCGCGCCCAGATGAAAGTCGGGCTTCTGGCCTCGCTCGAGAGCCCCGGAGGCAAGCTGGAGCAGATGGCGCGGCAGGTTCTGCTCTTCGGCCGGGCCATCCCGCGCGAGGAGCTCGCGGCGCGGCTCGACGCCGTGACGCTCGCGGATGTCCGCGCCGCCGGGCGCGCGCTGCTCGGCCACCAGCCGACGATCGCGGCCATCGGTGCGCTCCATGGCCTGCCCCCGGCCAAGCGCCTGCGGCAAGCCGCCCGCGCGGCGGATTGAGACGGCGATGGCGCTCTTCCGCTTTCCCAGCGAACCGCAGAGCCGCCCGCTGATCCGGACGACCAACCTCTACCTCCGCGCCCCGGACCCAGACGACTTCTCCGCCTGGGCCGTACTGCGGATGGAAAGCCGCGAGTTCCTGACGCCCTGGGAGCCGACATGGAACGAGGACGACCTGACCCGCCAATCGTTCCGTCTGCGGGCCAAGCGCGCGACACGCGAAATCGGCAATGACGAGGCCTATTCGCTTTTCGTCTTTGAAGCCCATTCCGAGGCACTGCTCGGCGGGCTGACCCTGGGTCTGATCCGGCGCGGCGTCGCGCAGGCCTGCACGCTGGGTTACTGGATGGGCCAGCGCCATGCCGGCAAGGGACATATGAGCGAAGCGGTGCGCGGCGCACTGCGCTTCGCCTTCTCGGAGCTGGCGCTGCATCGCGTCGAGGCTGCCTGCCTGCCCAACAACCTGCCGTCGCGCCATCTGCTGGAGCGGGTCGGCTTTCGCCATGAGGGGCTGGCGCGGGGCTACCTCAAGATCAACGGCGTCTGGGCCGATCATCTGCTCTACGCGGCGCTTTCGTCAGACAGGCCGGCCGGGGGCCAGGCTTGAGCGTCGCGGTGGATGGCAGGCCTGCCCTGCCTTGCCCTCGCCATGAGCGACCGCTACGAAAAATCGTTCAATATCGAACGATCGTCTTCCGTCTGGTTTCCGAGCGCAGCTTGTCCATTTCCGAGCGATTCCTCCGGATCGGCCTTGCCGTCGCCGGCTTTGCCCTGTGGTTCAGCTTCGCCGGCATCAGCCCGGCCTTGGCGGTCGATGCGGTTCGGGTGCCGCTCGACGCGGCCGTCATCGACCTGACCAACATCGTTGAGCGCAATAAATCGGACGGCGACGTCATCCAGATTTCGACCGCGCCTGGGCCGGACGGAATCGTGCGTCGCATCGCGGTGAAGGCCCGCGAGGCCGGCGCGAGGCCGGACTGGATCGTTTTCGCGCTCACCAACGATTCGGACGAGCAGATCGACCGGCTGCTGGTCGCTCCCTTTCACCGGCTGATCGGCTCGGGCGTCGTCTGGCCCGATCTCGGCGACCGGCGCATCGAGGCTGTGACCGCGAGCCAGGGCCTCTCGCCCGACCGGGAGGCCAGTCCCGATGCGGACATCTTCCTGATCACGCTCGACCCCGGCACGACGGTGACCTTCGTCGCCGAGCTGAAATCGCCGAACCTGCCGCAGCTCTATCTCTACGAGCCCGACGCCTACCGCCAGAAAACCAACGGGCTGACGCTCTATAAGGGCATCATCATCGGCATTGCCGGCCTGCTGGCCCTGTTCCTGACCATCATCTTCGTGGTCAAGGGCGCGGTGATCTTTCCGGCCGCCGCCGCGCTGGCCTGGGCTGTGCTCGCCTATGCCGGGCTCGATTTCGGGTTCTTCCAGCGTCTGTTTCCGTTGACGCCACAAATCGAGCGCATCTACCGGGCGGGCGCCGAGGTGGTGCTCGCGGCGACGCTCGTGGTCTTCCTCTTCGCCTATCTCAACCTGTCGCGCTGGCATGTGCGCTACGGCCACATCACCCTTCTGTGGATTCTGGGTCTTGCCGGCCTGATCGGGCTCGCCGTGTTCGATGCGCCGATGGCCGCCGGCATCGCCCGCATCTCGATCGCGGCCGTCGCAGCGATCGGCTTCATCCTCGTCGTGCATCTCGCCACGCATGGCTACGAGCGCGCGGTGATGCTGATTCCGACCTGGTTCCTGCTCGCAGTCTGGGTGACGGCGGCAGGCTTCACCGTGACCGGGCAGTTTCAACGCGATCTGGTCGCGCCTGCCTTACTGGGTGGGCTCGTGCTGATCGTGCTGCTGATCGGCTTCACCGTGATCCAGCACGCCTTCGCCGGCTCCGGCCTGTCGCAAGGGCTGGTTTCGGACACCGAACGCCGGGCGCTCGCCTTGTCGGGCTCGGGCGACCTCGTCTTCGACTGGGATGTGAGCGCCGACAAGATCTTCGTCTCACCGCAGATCGAGGTTTTGCTCGCCCTGCCCAAGGGCACGCTGGAAGGCTCGGCGTCGCGCTGGCTGGAGCTGATGCATGTCGCGGATCGGGACCGCTATCGCGTGACATTGGACGCCGTGCTGGAACAGCGGCGCGGCAAGCTGAACCTCGACGTCCGGATGCGCTCATCGAGCGGCGCTTATCACTGGCTGAACATCAAGGCCCGTCCGGTGCTGGGCTCGGACGGCGAGGTCATCCGTGTCATCGGCACGCTGTCCGATGTCACCGACCAGCGCACCGCGCAGGAGCGGCTGCTGCATGACGCGGTGCATGACAACCTCACAGGGCTGCCCAACCGCAAGCTGTTCCAGGACCGGCTTGGCGCGATCTTCGGCTTCACCCGCGCCGACGACAATATCCGTCCCACCGTTCTCGTCATCGATGTCGATCGCTTCAAGCAGGTCAACGAATCGGTCGGCTTCTCGGCCGGCGATTCGATCCTGCTGACCTTGGCGCGCCGTCTCGGCCGGCTGCTGCGGGCGCAGGACACGCTGGCCCGCATCGGCGGCGATACCTTCGCGATGATCCTGGTCTCGGAGCGCGATCCTGAGCGCATCCTGGCGCTGGCGGAGCTGGTGCGCCGCGCGGTCTCGACGCCGATCACCTATGCCGAGCGCGAGATCGTGCTGACGCCGTCGATCGGGCTTGCTCTGTTCGACCCGGCGCCCGCCGCCCGGAAAGACGACGCGCTGAAGAACGCCGAGCTCGCCATGGCCCATGCCAAGCGCCAGGGCGGCAACAAGATCGAGATCTTCGTGCCGGCGATGCGGACCGACCGCAACGACCGGCTCGCGTTGGAAAGCGACCTTCGCCGCGCAATCGAGCGCGGCGAAATCCAGGTGATGTACCAGCCGATCGTCCGGCTGGAAGACCGTACCATCGCGGGTTTCGAGGCGCTGGTGCGCTGGGACCATCCGCGCGAAGGCCGCCTGATGCCGCAAGACTTCCTCGCCATCGCCGAGGAGACCGGGCTGATCGTCGATCTCGGCATCTACGTCATGGACAAGACGGCGCGAGAACTCGAAGCCTGGCAGGCGGCGCTGGAGGTCGATCCGCCGATCTTCGCCAGCGTAAACGTCTCCAGCCGGCAGTTGCTGCGCCACGACCTGCTGCATGATGTGAAAACGGTTCTAGGGCGCCGACGCGTGCTGCCCGGCACGCTCAAGCTCGAGATCACCGAAAGCCTCGTCATGGAGAACCCGGAATACGCGGCGCAGATGCTGCAGCGCATTCGGGATCTCGGAGCAGGCCTGTCGCTGGACGATTTCGGAACCGGCTATTCCTCGCTGTCCTATCTGCAGCGCTTCCCCTTCGATACGATCAAGATCGATCAGAGTTTCGTGCGCCAGATGGGCCATGGCCGCCTGCCGGTCATCCTGCGCTCGATCGTCCAGCTGGCGGCCGACCTCGGCATGGACGTGGTGGCGGAAGGCGCGGAGAGCGAGTCGGACGCGATCGAGCTCTACCAGCTCGGCTGCCAGTACGCGCAGGGCTACATTTTCGGCCAAGCGATGTCGGCTGCCGAGGCGCGGCGCCTGATGGGCGCGAGCGCGGCGGTGGCGACCGAAGCGGCTTGAGGATCATCGAGACCTGATCGCAGAGCTTCCCGCTCCGCTGGCGTCATTCCGGGGCGCTCCGCAGGCGCGAACCCGGAACCGATCTAGCGAGACATTTGACGCTCGCGAGACATTTGACGCGCGGTTGCGGGCGGGTCACCCGGTCATGGGTTTCGGGTTCTCCGCTCCGCGAAGCCGGAATACCAACGCGATCGTCGCTCAGGCGTGCCCGGCCTCGCGCGACAGGAACGCCGGGTCGATGCCGATCTTGCCCAGCGCGCGGTTGTATTTCGTGTCGATGCCCTCATCGAACAGCAGCGCTGCATCGGCCTCGCAATGCAGCCAGCCATTGGACTGGATTTCGGCTTCCAGCTGGCCGGCGCCCCAGCCGGCATAGCCCAGTGCCAGCACCGCGCTCTCCGGACCCTTGCCGTCCGCGATAGCGCGGAGGATATCGAGAGTCGCGGTCAGGGAGACACCCTCGTCGATGGGCAGCGTCGCCGAATCCAGAAAGAAATCGGCGGTATGGAGTACGAAGCCTCGCTTGGTCTCGACCGGGCCGCCGCGCAGCACCTGCATCCGCTCGGCGCTACCAGGCAGCCGGATCAAGTCCTCCGACGGAATGACGTCGAGCTGCACCAGCAGGTCCGGAAATTTCGTGTCGCCCGCCGGCTTGTTGACGATGATGCCCATCGCCCCGTCCTCGGAGTGGGCGCAGATATAGACGACGCTGCGGCTGAACCGGGAATCGGCCATGCCCGGCATCGCGATCAGGCACTGCCCGTCGAGATAGTTGCGGCCGTCGAGGCGGGTTTGGGAGCCTAACTTCATGCGACCATGCTAGAGCAAACTCGCCCCGGCTGAAAACCGGGATCGGCCGGAAAAGAACGGCATCGCGAATGCGCCCCAATCCGGAGTCATGAACACAGGGTCGCCATCCCGCATTCGCGTGAGGAATCCAGGTTTTGTTCGCTTTCCGGCCCGGCAATCGCTAAGGCAATGCCGTGATCCGCATTTTGTCCCTTCTGGTACTATTGGCCTCCGCCTGCACCGCTCACGCGCAGGACGGGCCGACCGAGGCCGCCACCTCGCCATGGTCGACCAGCGAGTACGCCAGGCTGCGCCTGATCGCCGGGCCGACGACGGCGAGCGGCAAGCAGCGTGTCGGCGTCGAGATCGTGATGTCGCCCGGCTACAAGACCTATTGGCGCAGCCCGGGCGAATTCGGTGTTCCCCCCGCCTTCGACTGGTCAGGCTCTACCAATATCGGCGGCCTCGACGTGCGCTGGCCGGCGCCGCAGCGCTTCGAGGATTCGGCGGGCTATTCGGTCGGCTATGTTGGCGAGGTGGTGATTCCGGTCTCGCTGCAGCCGGTCGATGCCTCGCGCCCCGTGATGGTGGCCCTCAAGCTCGACTATGCGGTGTGCCAGAAAATCTGCATCCCCGTGCATGGCGAGGCGCGCTTGTGGCTGGAGCCGGGCGTCACCACCGTCACCTCGCCGCGGCTGGAGAGCTTCGAGGCTCGCGTGCCTGTGCCGGTGAAGCCCGGACCGCACAAGGAGAAAACCGCGATCCTCGATGCCGGTCCCGACGATAAGGTGGTCGATCCGGGATTGCGGCTGATCCTGCAGGTTCCGACCGGCGGCGGCATCGACGACATCTTCATCGAAGGTTCGGGCATGTGGTCGTTCGGACGACCGCGGCTGACGCCTCAGGCCGACGGCACCGTGCTTGCCCAGATTCGTATAAACGACCGGCCGAAGGGTTCCACCGGTCCGATCCCGCTGATCTTCACGGTCACGGGCGCACCCAAAGCCGTCGAGACGAGGCTCGAACTCGACATCCCCTCGGTCAAGCCCTAATCGGGGAGCACGGCGGCCGCGAGCCGCAGGCTTTCAGGAGACGGGCGCGATGACGATCAAGCTGGGTGACAAGCTTCCGCAGGCGACGTTCCGCGTCATGACGGCTGAGGGCCCCGCGCCCAAGACCACCGACGACTTGTTCAAGGGGCGCAAGATCGTGCTCTTCGCAGTGCCGGGCGCTTTCACCCCGACCTGCCACAAGAACCATCTGCCGGGCTATCTCGCCAAGGCCGAGGAGATCAAGGCCAAGGGCGTCGATGCCATCATGGTCACCTCGACCAACGACGTCTTCGTGCTCGACGCCTGGTCGAAAGCGACCGAGGCCGCCGGCAAGATCGACTTTCTTTCCGACGGCAACGCGGATTTCGCCAAGGCGATCGGCCTGTCGATGGATGGCACGGGCTTCGGCATGGGCACCCGCTCGCAGCGTTATTCGATGATCGTCGACGACGGCGTCGTGAAGGCCCTCAATGTCGAAGAGGCCGCCGGCAAGGCCGATCTCTCCGGCGCCGAGACGATGCTCGGCCAGCTCTGAGCGCTCGACGCGAGACGAAAAAAGCCCGTGCGATGTGCTCGCGCGGGCTTTTCCTTGGCCACTTCATCGGGCGTCCGCCAAATTGATCGATCGGATCGCGGCTTGTCATGAGACAAGCCGGCGCTGTGGGACTAGCCTCTGCATCGGAGGAAAACCATGTCCGACGTCGTCATCCGCCCGCTCACCAGCACAGACCATGCAGCTTGGTTGCCGCTTTGGCACGGCTATTTGAGCTTCTACAAGGCGAGCCTGCCGGCTGAGCTCGACAGCGTGACCTTCAAGCGGTTGACGAGCGGGCAGGAGCCGATGGGCGGGTTTCTGGCGATACGCGAGGGTCATGTGCTTGGCATGACGCATTGGGTGATCCACCGCTCGACCTGGAGCGAGCGCAACATCTGCTATCTGCAGGATCTCTTCACCGTGCCGGAAGCGCGCGGCGCGGGCGTCGGCCGCAAGCTGATCGAGGCTGTGAACGCGATGGCGCGGGCAGAGAATTGTTTTCGGGTCTACTGGCAGACCCACGAGACCAACTTGCCGGGTCAGGCACTCTACGACAAGGTCGCCGACAAGCCGGGCTTCATCGTCTACCGCCAGTCCTTGGGCTGACGGCGTCTTGGGGCTGACGGCAGCGCTGCGTCGATGCAGGGCCGCATTTGCGCGAGTGCAATGCGGACGTATCGGCGAGCTCCTATATGGAAGGGAACTAGTTTCGCAGCGGTTTAGCGCTCGCGCCAATCCTCCCATCGGGCGCTCGACTGCGCCAGACTGAGATCGCCACGTCATGAAGAGCATCGGTTTCCTCTCCTTCGGCCATTGGAATCCCTCGCCGCAATCGGGCACGCGCTCGGCCGGCGATGCGCTGCTGCAATCGATCGATCTGGCCGTCGCGGCCGAAGAACTCGGCGCCGACGGCGCCTATGTCCGCATCCACCATTTCGCCCGACAGCTTGCCTCGCCCTTCCCGCTGCTGGCGGCGATCGGAGCCAGAACGAAGCGAATCGAGATCGGCACCGCCGTGATCGACATGCGCTACGAGAACCCGCTCTACATGGCGGAGGATGCGGGCTCCGCCGATCTGATCGCGGGCGGCCGGCTTCAGCTGGGCTTGAGTCGCGGTTCGCCGGAGCAGGTGGTCGATGGCTTCCGGCATTTCGGCTATCACCCAGCGGAGGGCGAGAGCGACGCCGATATGGGCCGCCGCCATGGCGAGGCTTTTCTCGATGTGCTGCGCGGCGAAGGCTTCGCCCAGCCGAACCCGCGACCGATGTTTCCCAATCCCCCCGGGCTGCTCAGGCTCGAGCCGCATTCGCCCGGCCTGCGCGAGCGCATCTGGTGGGGCGCCGGCTCGAACGCGACCGCCATCTGGGCGGCCAAACTCGGCATGAACCTGCAAAGCTCGACGCTGAAGGATGACGAGACGGGCGAGCCGTTCCACATTCAGCAAGCCAAGCAGATCCGCGCCTATCGCGAGGCCTGGAAGGAAGCCGGGCACCAGCGGACACCCCGCGTTTCGGTCAGCCGCAGCATCTTCGCGCTGACGGACGATCGCGATCGCGCCTATTTCGGCCGTGGCGGGCAGGAGGAGGACAGCGTCGGCTTCATCGACGAGAGCACGAGGGCGATCTTTGGCCGCAGCTATGCGACGGAGCCCGACAAGCTCATCGCCGAACTGAAGAAGGACGAGGCGATTGCCGAGGCCGATACGCTGCTGCTGACCGTGCCGAACCAGCTCGGCGTGGACTACAATGCGCATGTCATCGAGGCGATCCTGACCCATGTCGCGCCGGGGCTGGGCTGGCGCTGACCGTCCTTCGAAGTGCGCGCCCAGCGCTTGCCAAGCGCATCGCGTAACGGCAGTGTGCGCTCCGCAAAACGTCCAGTTCGTGTATGCTGGATCGTGCTCTCGTCGAGCGAGCGAATATGGGACACTGCCACACCATGATCATGAACGATAAAAGCGCCGGCATCGGCCGGACTTCGCTCGACCGCCGGTCGTTTCTGGTCGGGTCCGCCGTCAGCCTCGGCGCGCTCGGGCTGGCCGGTTGCGGGGCGACGGACGGGATGAGCCTCGCTGAAGCGTCGCGGGTCTACGGGCCGGTCGACGACAAGAAGTTCCCGATCCCGGCCGCCGACATCACCAAGGTCGACCCGAAATACTGGCGCCGCACCGTGCGCTACGACACCAAGGAAGCGCCGGGCACGATCATCGTCGATCCCGCCAATTATTATGTCTATCGGATCGAGGGCGACGGCGCCGCGACGCGCTACGGCGCCAATGTCGGGCGCGACGGCTTCCGCTGGAGTGGCGACGCCTATGTCGGGCGCAAGTCGGAATGGGCGACCTGGACGCCGCCGGCTGAAATGATCAAGCGCCAGCCGGAAGCCGCGAAATACGCGCGCGGCATGCCGGGCGGCCTGGAAAATCCGCTGGGCGCGCGTACGCTGCATCTCTACCAGAACGGCCGCTACACGCTCTATACGATCTATGCCTCCAGCGATCCGGACACGATCGGCTCCGGCATCACCAGCGGCTGCGTCGGGCTGCTCAGCCAGGACATGATCGACCTCTACGACCAGACCCCGGTAAAGACCAAGGTCGTCGTGCTGTCGGCCTGAGGCTGGCAGACCGCATGTCCTGATTACGGGTCATCCCGGACAAGCTGCGAAGCAGCGCCTGTCCGGGATGACCGGCGCCTTTTTTGAAGCGTTAAGTCACGCTCGGACGAGCGCACCTCGCCGCAATTATCGAGAACGCCTCAGCCGAAAGTTGCGAGCGGCTGCGCGTAGAGTGCGGCGGAGATCGCAAGGTTGAGCGCCACCGCCAGCCAAAGCCAGACATCGAGGGGGATACGGAACGTCATCGGGACTGCCCTCCGTGATGCAAGGACAATCCGTTGAAGCCAATGCCGTTCCGGCGAAGCGGGCATTTGAGGCAAATGCCTGGTATCGTGGTGAGCGCCGCGTTAACCGCCGCTGAGGCAGGTCACGTTAGCGCGCCGGCTTGAACGGCGCCATTCCGGCCCGCGCCAGAGAGTCGGCGCGTTCGTTCATCGCGTCGCCGGCGTGCCCCTTGACCCATTTCCACTCGATGGTGTGGCGGCCCAACGCGGCTTCGAGGCGCTGCCAGAGTTCGACGTTCTTCACCGGCTTCTTGTCGGCGGTCTTCCAGCCATTCTTCTTCCAGCCGTGAATCCAGCCGGTGATGCCTTGGCGCAGATACTGACTGTCGGTGTGGAGCGCGACCGTGCAGGGGCGCTTCAGCGCCTCCAGCGCCGAGATGGCCGCCATCAACTCCATGCGGTTGTTGGTGGTCTGCGCCTCGCCGCCACAAAGCTCCTTTTCGACGCCGCCGAAGGCGAGGATCGCGCCCCAGCCGCCGGGGCCAGGGTTGCCGGAGCAGGCGCCGTCCGTCCACACATCCACGGCGTCGCTCATGCTTCCTCTCCCGTCATTGCGAGCGTCAGCGAAGCAATCCAGGAGTGGCAGGGCTCGACGCACCCCTGGATTGCTTCGTCGCTCCGCTCCTCGCAATGACGGCGTCGCGTATGCGCCGTTACGCAGTGACCTTCACCGCTCATCGCTTCAGCCCGTATTCGCGCGCGTCGAGGACGCGCTGGTGAAAGGCGAGCTTGCGGTCGTATTCGAGCGGGTCATGCGGCTTGACCAACGCGCCCGGCGGCACATTCAGCCAGTCGACCAACCGGGTCAGCAGGAAGCGCAGGGCCGAGCCCCGGCAAAGCTGCGGCAAGGCCTCGACCTCGGCCGGCTCCAGCGGGCGAACACTCTCATAGCCCGCCAGCAGCGCCTGGCCCTTGGTGAGATTGAACGAACCGTCGGCCTCGAAGCACCAGGAATTCAGGCAGATCGCCACGTCGTAGGCGAAGGCATCGGTGCAGGCGAAGTAGAAGTCGATCACGCCAGACAGCCTGTCGCCCATGAAAAAGACGTTGTTGGGAAACAGATCGGCATGAATCACGCCGCGCGGGAGTTCGGCCGGCCAGCTTGCCTCATGCACGGCGATTTCGGCTGCGACGCGCCTGGCCAGGCCCGGCGAGACCTTGTCGGCATCGCTGCCAGCCTGCTCCGCCAGTGGACGCCAGCCCAGTACGGAGAGCGCATTGACGCGTTCCATCGGGAAATCGGCGCCCGCCTCATGGAGCTGCGCCAGCCCTCGGCCCAGTTCCTGGCAATGCTGCGCGGTCGGCCGACGCACCGACAAGCCGTCGAGGAAGGTCACGATGGCGGCGGGGCGCCCGGCCAGCCGGGCAAGCCTCTCTCCGCGACTGTCCTGCACCGGCTGGGGGCAGATTAGCCCGCGCGAGGCCAGATGCTGCATCAGCTCGACGAAGAAGGGCAGATCGTCCGGGTTCACCCGCTTTTCGTAGAGGGTGAGGATATAGGCGCCCTGCGAGGTGCGCAGCAGGTAGTTGGAGTTCTCAACACCCTCGGCGATGCCCTTGGCGGAGAGCAGATCGCCGATGCCATAGCGCGCCACAAAGGCTGCCAGCTCATCATCGGGAACTTCGGTGTAAACGGCCAAGATGAATGCTCGTTTCGGCTTATTCTGCGGCGGTCTTGGCGGGCTCGCCGCGCAATTCGCGTGGCAGCGGGAAAAACACGTCCTCGCTCGCGGTCGAGACTGTTTCGACACGGACGTCATAGCGCTCGGCGAAGGCGTCGATGATCTCCTCGACCAGCACTTCGGGCGCGCTGGCGCCTGCGGTGATGCCGAGGCTGCGAAGGTTTCCGAAAGCCGACCAGTCGATCTCGTCGGTCCTGAGCACCAGCCGTGCGACCGGGCAGCCGGCCCGCTCCGCGACCTCGCGCAGGCGCTGTGAATTCGATGAATTGGGCGAGCCGACCACGATCAGCCCCTCGACCAGCGGGGCGACGCGTTTCACCGCCTCCTGCCGATTGGTGGTTGCGTAGCAGATGTCTTCCTTGTGCGGCGCGATCAGCTCCGGAAAACGGGACTGCAGGGCGTCGACGATCTCGCGGGTGTCGTCGACCGAGAGCGTCGTCTGCGTCACGTAGGCCAGCGGGACACCGGGCGGGGGGCTGAGCGCGGCGACATCCGCGAGCGTCTCGATCAGGGTGATCGCGCCCTCCGGCAATTGTCCCATGGTACCGATCACCTCGGGATGGCCGGCATGACCGACGAGCAGGATATGGCGGCCGCGCTTGTGATGGACCTCGGCCTCGCGATGCACCTTCGTCACCAGCGGACAGGTCGCGTCGATGGCGAAGAGATTGCGCAGCTTAGCCGCGGCTGGAACCGATTTGGCGACCCCATGAGCGGAAAAGATCACCGGCCGGCTCTCATCGGGCACTTCGCCCAGCTCGGCGACGAAGACCGCGCCCTTCCGCTTCAGGGATTCGACCACGTATTTGTTGTGCACGATCTCATGGCGCACATAGACCGGCGCTCCGTGCAGGCTCAACGCCTTCTCGACCGCGTCGATGGCGCGCACCACCCCGGCACAGAAACCGCGCGGGGCGCAGAGCAGAATGTCGAGCGGCGGCTTGGTCACGCGGCCTTGAAACTCCGGTCGGGATCGAGCGTCTTCTTTCGGCGTGAAGACGGCGATGTCAAGGAAGCGGCCGAGCCGATTGACAGTCATGTTGATATCAACATGACTGTCGGCATGACGATGACGACGGTCCCTTTCGCGACGACGCTGATGGTTCGCGACCGCTGCCTGTGCATGCATGTGCAGAGAGCGGCGCGGGTGCTGGCCCGCCGCTTCGACGATGCCTTGCGGATGCATGGCCTCACCAACGAGCAATTCTCGCTGCTGATGTCGCTGAACCGTCCGGAGCCGCCGACGATTGGTGCCGTCGCCAGAACGCTGGGGGCCGATCGCACCACGCTGACCGCTGCGCTGAAGCCGCTGGTGCGCGAGGGGCTGGCCAGCGTCGCGCCGGATCGGGACGATAGGCGCTCGCGGCGCGTCGCCCTGACGCCCACGGGGCATGCCAAACTCCTGGCCGCGCTGCCGATCTGGCTGGCCCTGCACGAAGATCTGGAGGCCACGCTCGCCGATCCCGACGCGCCGACGACGCGCAAAGGGCTGGACGCGCTGGCCGCATGGACCGCCGCCGAACCAACGACAAAAACAGAGGAGAAAACGCCATGACCATTCACGTCTCCGCCTTCCGCTGGGTGCCGCCGTTCGCGCAAGGCCATGTCCGCGACCTCAGGGTGCGCTGGGCTCTCGAGGAAGCAGGGCTGCCCTATGAGGCCACGCTGATCGGGCGCGACGACCAGTCCTCGTCCGGATATCGCAGTTGGCAGCCCTTCGAGCAGGTTCCAGCGTTTCGCGACGATGAGGTCGAACTCTTCGAGTCCGGGGCGATCGTGCTCTACCTGTCGCGGAAATCGACTGCGCTGGCGCCTGCGGACGAGGCCGGTCGGGCCCGCGTCGCAACCTGGATCCTGGCGGCGCTCAACTCGATCGAGCCCCATATCAGCCAGCTCGCGCTGACCGACATCTTTCACAAGGGAGAGCCCTGGACGATCGAGCGTCGGCCGCAGATCGTGGAGATGGTCGACAAACGCCTGAAGCAGCTCGAAGCCGCGCTCGGCGAGAAGGATTACCTCGAGGGCGATTTCACCGCCGGCGACCTGATCATGGCCTGCGTCCTGCGCGACGTGCCCGACGACATCCTGGAGCGGGTTCCGAAGCTGGCTGCCTATCGCGCGCGCTGCATCGGCCGGCCGGCTTTTCAGCGCGCGCTGGAGGCGCAGTTGAAGCCGTTTTGGGAGAACGCGCCATCTTAAATCAGTTCTTGATCGATAATATCTTGAGCGAAAGATTCATCAATCCACTTGAGGTCGATCTTTAATTTCGATCCATTCTCGCTGAGTTTCATATCTTTTGATAAAGCCAAATTGCCCCGATCATCGATGTTGAACTTACTTCTGATCGATAGAATTATTTTTGCATATTCGGATATGGCCTTATTTCTGTCACTAACCAATTGAGATTTTATTGTAAAGTACGATTTTTCCCATTCTTCGATCAGTTTTATTATGGAAATAACACTTTCAATATTATTTGAAGCTATCTTTTATCTAAACAAATTGTCTTCCATCATTGCCTTAATAGAAAGATCGACGCTGATCGAGACCTTCCCATGCGTTTCATTGATGGATAGCCTTATCGGAGGCATATCATAATGCTGTACATAATTCCTTATGTGATACATTATTCTATAGTACACGCTGGAATCATATTCACTCGATAGCAATTTGTTCCACATATTATATTCAGGAGAATTTTTTCCGTAATCTTTTAAATATGATCTAGTTGAATGATCTATAAATGACCTAAACATACTACACATATTGGCTATTCTTATTGATATTGAATTAGAAAATTCATCCATGAAGTTTGCGTCAACGATTCCATTAGTGAGATACCTGTTACCGCCGTCAATCATTTCTTTGATTAAATCATTTCGATTAAATATGACTCCATTAGCGACATGCAAAGATGATCTAAATTGATTTAATTTGGCTATTGCATTTTCGATGTGGATAACTTGTTCATGATCTAACCTAGCCACCTCTTTAATCGCTGCGCCTCTTTTTTCCTCAGACGTTGCGATTAAGAGAAATCCAACGGGGACTTTTCCATCCTCAGCCATAATACCCTCGGACCGAACACATCAGTTCCGCCTCTCTGCGGTTGCAGACAATGAGAATCGGAACGATGCACGATCCTTATGCTTGCCCCTCGCGCTCTAGGTGCCAAGCCCCTAGATAGGAGCGTCGGCGCCATCGGCCGCCGCCCCTTTCAGCGTGAGCAGTCATGGCCGAAGCCGCCGCCCAAGTCGTTTCCCATGCCAGCTATCTACCGCCGATCCTGACGTTCTGCGCTGGCGCCGTCATCGCCGTGCCGATCTTCCGTAAGCTCGGGCAGTCGGCGGTGCTGGGCTATCTGGCGGCGGGCATCGTGATTGGCCCCTCCCTGCTGGGCGTCATCCAGGACCCGGACGCGATCCGTGGCACGGCCGAGATCGGCGTCGTGCTGCTGCTGTTTCTTGTCGGGCTGGAGTTGCAGCCGGCGCGACTCTACTCGATGCGTCGCGACATCCTCGGCTCCGGCCTGACGCAGATGGCGGTCAGCGCGGGCGTCATCGGGCTCGCCGGCTGGTGGCTTGGACTCTCGATCCCCGGGGCCATCGCCGTCGGTGTTTCCCTCGCCTTGTCGGCGACCTCGATCGCGCTGCAATTGCTCGAGGAACGCGGGGATGGAAACGAGCTTTACGGGCGTCGTACCTTTTCGATCCTGCTGTTCCAGGACATCGCAATCGCGCCGGTGCTTGCCCTGCTGCCGCTGCTGGCGACGACAGAGGGAAAAGCGGGCAGTCCGACAAGCGCCCTGATCGGCCTCGGCATCGCACTGGCGGCGATCGCGGCCATCGTTCTCGCCGGACGCTACCTGCTCAACCCGTTTTTCCGGATTCTGGCTCACAGCGGCGCCAAGGAGGTGATGACCGCTGCGGCGCTGCTCATCGTGCTGGGCGCAGCGCTGCTGATGGAGCATGTCGGGCTCTCCATGGCGATGGGCGCGTTCATCGCCGGCGTGATGCTGGCGGATTCGCATTTCCGGCACGAGCTGGAAGCCGATATCGAGCCGTTCCGCGGCGTTTTGCTCGGCCTGTTCTTCATGGCGGTTGGCATGTCGCTCGATCTCAGGATCGTGGCGGATAACTGGCTGCTGCTGGTCATCGCCGCGCCCCTGCTGGTGCTGTTCAAGATTGCTGTCGTCGCGACCATCCTGCGGGTGTCGTGCTCGTCATGGATCGAAGCGATCCGGGCCGGCGCCCTGCTCTCGCCCGCCGGCGAGTTCGCCTTCGTGCTGCTGCCGCTGGCTCTGGCCAACGGGTTGCTCGATGCCCGCCAGACGGCGATCGTGACCGCGCTGGCCGCCATCAGCATGCTGCTGGGCCCGATCGTCGCGAAGGCGATCGACACCGTCCTGCTCAAGCGGATTACGGCAGAAACGATCGACGAGGATTTCGACGGGGCCGGCCGCAGCGAGGTTCTGGTCATCGGCTTCGGTCGCTTCGGCCAGGTCGTCACCCAGGCGCTGCTGCTGCAGCATATCGACGTCACCATCATCGACGCCGATGTCGAACGGATCCGCTCGGCGGCGAAATTCGGGTTCAAGATTTATTACGGCGACGGAATGCGCCTCGACGTGCTGCGGGCGGCCGGTGCTGGCAAGGCGCGCGTCATCTGCGTCTGCATCGACAACAAGGAGTCCGCTTCGCGGATCGTCGAGATGGTGCGAGCGGAATTCCCGAATGCGCGCCTGCATGTTAGGGCGTTCGACCGCGTCCATGCCATCGACCTGATGAAGGCCAATGTCGACTACCAGATGCGCGAAACCTTCGAATCGGCGCTCGGCTTCGGCCGCGTCACGCTGGAGGCCATCGGCTTGACCCGCGACGAGGCCGAACTGGTCATCGAGCATGTCCGGGATCGCGACGCGCAGCGCATGGAAATCCAGTATAATGAGGGGATCGCGGCCGGCCTCAACCGCGTGCCGCGTGTCTCCCCGGAACCACTCGTCACGCCCAAGGGCAAGTCGAAGGCTCTCACTGCGGAAACGCAGGAGGTCATCGAGGACGGTGGCGCGGAGGTCGCGGTCGGGGGCGTCGGAGAGCCGGAGCGCTGAACGGCGGCGCTGCCCTCCTTCCGCAGTCCATCATCATCGATTGCCAGCGGCCCACCGGCTGCTATCGTCGCGGTCAACTCATAATGATCCGGGAGGCGCCTGATGATGAACCTGTTCGAGATCATGCAATCGGCCCAGAACGGCCAGGCGATGCAGAACCTTGCCCGGCAATACGGCATCAGCATGCAACAGACGCAGGCCGCGCTGGACGCGCTTCTGCCGGCCTTCTCGATGGGGCTTCAGCGTCAAACGCAGAATCCGTATGCCTTCGGTTCGCTGGCGCAGATGATGACGGCCTCGCCCTATGCGCGCTTCTTCGAGGCACCGAGCACGGGCATTCCGCCGGGCGCCAACAGCGCCGGCAACGATGTGATCAGCCGCATCTTCGGGTCGCAGGAGGTGGCGCAAGCCGTTGCGGCGCAGGCTGCCGCGACCAGCGGCGTCAGCATGGCCATCCTCAAACAGATGCTGCCGGTCATCGCTGCGATGCTGATGGGGGGATTATCGAAAACAGCGAGCAGCGAAGGCCTCGGCGGCATGCTCGGGCAATTCGCGGAGATGATGCGCGGCCAGATGCCGAGTGCGCAACCTGCTCCCCAGCCTCAGGTCAACCCGATGGATGCGATCCTGCGCGGGATGTTCGGGCAGGCGAGCGCGGCGCCGCCCCCCGCGGGCCAGACCGGGGCCGGCCCCAACGACCCCTTCGGCGGCATGTTCGGGCAGATTCTCGGCGGCATGTTCGGGGGCGGCGTACCAGGCGCCGGAGCGGCTGGCAGCCCAGCAGCGCCGCCGCCAGCGCCGGAACCTGAAGCGGCTGCGGTACCGAATTCAGACCTGCCGCCCGGCCCCGGTTCGATCGGGCTCGATGCGCTGAACCAGATGTTCGAGCACGGACGCCAGATTCAGGACGATCACCAAAAGGCGATGAAATCGATCTTCGACGCGATGCTGGGCGGCGGCCAGCCGCCACGCTGAGCGGCGTCGAGGCTCAGCGCCAGCCGCTTTCTGAATGAAAAAAGGGCGGAAGCCGAAGCTCCCGCCCGTAAGAGCGCTGCACCAAGGGGTCAGGCGCAGCGCGAAAAAATGTCAGGCGCAGTGAGCCAAAGCGGGTTCGGAGCGCACGGCCAGACTTTCGCCGCGCATGGCCAGCCTTGGGCCGCTTTCGGAGAGGCGGACGGCCTGCTGGCGGCGAGCGTCGGCGACATCGGCGCTGGCACTTGCCCGCGACGCCAGAACCTTGGACGGATCGGCCAACCAGGAACTGGCGAGGGCGCCACTCACATCCGAGCGCACGAGCCCGATATCTTTCAAGCTCCGCTCATCGAGTTCGCCGAGGCGCATGACCTCGCGTCGATGCATCAAGGCGCGGCCAAACAGTACGATTTGCGTCAGGCCCGTGCCGGCAACGCGCACGACACCGGCCGGAACGGACGACAGCGACTTTGCGGCGATGGTCAAGAGCAGCACGACAGCCTCCTCAGGCGAAAGATGAACACGGTGTCCACCGCCGGCCTGGACGCACCTTCTGGCCGCCAATCGGTGAACATCGACAGGTCTAATCCGACGCTGGTCATCAGCCAAACGAATGGTTATGATCTTTCGCAACACGGATATTGATGATGTCCGTTGACGGGAAACGCCATGGCCCATGTGCTCGACGCCGATCAACTGAAGACCTTCGTCGCCATCGCCGACACCGGGTCGTTCACCCGCGCGGCCGAGATCGTCTTCAAGACGCAATCAGCCGTTTCGATGCAGATGAAGCGGCTGGAGGAGCGCGTCGGCAGGCCGTTATTCGGCCGCGACGGGCGCCACGCGAAGCTGACCGAGGATGGCGAGCGGCTGCTGGATTACGCACGCCGGATTGTTCGCCTGAACCTGGAATGCGTCGCGAGCTTTACCGATGCCGACCTCAAAGGCCGCATTCGCCTTGGCGTTCCCGACGATTACGCCGACCGCTATCTGCCGGAAATCCTGGCCCGCTTTGCCCGCTCCAACCCGCGCTCGGAGGTGACGGTCGTCTGCGAACCGACGCCGATGCTGGCGGAGCGGATCGCCACGGGCGACATCGACCTTGCCATCATCACCCATGTCGAGAACCGCGGACAGGGCGAAATCATCCGCATCGAGCCGCTGCTATGGGTGACCTCGGCCCGCCACGCCGTGCACGAGGAAGACCCGCTGCCTCTCGCTTTGGGGCGGCCGAATTGCAATTGGCGCCAGGCCGCGGTCGACGCGTTGGAGGCGAAAAACCGGCGCTTCCGCGTGCTCTACGCCAGCTGGAATTCGACGGCGGTCGGTGCCGCGGTGGTGGCCGGGCTTGCCGTCTCGGTTCTGCCGGAAAGCGCAATCCGTTCGGGAATGCGGATCCTCGGACCTTCGGACGGGTTCGCCACCCTGCCCTCCTGCAAGATCGGGCTCCTGCGGACGCGCTTCGACCCTTCGGTGCTGTCGAATGCGCTGGCAGAGCACATCATCCAGAGCCTGGACAATCTGGCGAGCTTCAAGGTGGCGGCGGAGTAAGGCGCTTCGACCCGAAAAGCGATGCGAAGTCCGATCAGCCGAAGCCGCGTCCGACGGCTTCGAAGAAGCCTTTGACCGTCTGACCTATCTGCGTCGCGCCGGCAATGATCGACAGGGACACGAACCCCGCAATAAATGCGTACTCGATCACGGTCGCGCCGCGCTCGTCGCGCAGCAGACAGACCCATCTGGCGGCAAGCGTCTTCATGCGGCCAGATTAACGGCCCATTCGCGGCAAAAGCGTTAATTTGCCCGGTGCAATGCCACGCTTCCGACGGAAATCGGTATCGCCGGGGTTCAGAACGCCAGCGCCCGCATAACCGGCTCGACGGCGCCGCCCCATTCGCCGCGATAGCGCGCTTCGAGCTGTTGAGCGAGCGTTCGGTCGCCGTCGATGATCGCCTGCAGCGGCGCGAGATGGCGGCTCTCGTCCTGGCCTTGCCCATCCTTGCGCGCGCGGCGCACCAATCCGGCGCGCGACAGTTCCAGCACCTCGCGCGCCACGTCACGGAGCGGACGACCGGCTGCGTCGGCAGTGAGCCCCTGCTTCGGCACGGCATCGCGCAGGGCCTGGCGCTGCTGGGCGTTCCAGCCCTTGACCAGATCCCAGGCCGCATCGAGCGATCGGGTGTCATAAAGCAGGCCGACCCAGAACGCGGCCTGCGCCACCAGCATTTCCGGCGGACCGGCATCGGCGCCGCGCATCTCCAGAAAACGCTTCAGGCGAACTTCCGGGAAGATCGTCGACAGGTGGTTCGCCCAATCGGAAATCGTCGCGCGCTCGCCTGGCAGTAGCGCCAGCCGCCCGGCCAGCAGGTCGCGGAAAGAGGCGCCGGCGACATCGTGGTAAACATCGCCGCGCTTGACGAAATACATCGGCACATCGAGCGCGTAATCGACGTAACCTTCGTAGGACATGCCCTCGTCGAAGGCGAAGGGCAGCATCCCCGAGCGCTCATTATCCGTATCGCGCCAGATTTCGGAGCGCATCGACTGGAAGCCGTTCAGCTTGCGCTCCAGGAACGGCGACGACGCGAAGAGGGCGGTCGCCAGCGGCTGCAACGCCAGCGAGACACGCAGCTTGCGCACCATGTCCGCCTCGGTGGCGAAGTCGAGGTTGACCTGCACCGTGCAGGTCCGGAACATCATATCGAGACCCATGCTGCCGACCTTCGGCATGTAGTTCGCCATGATCTTGTAGCGGCCCTTGGGCATCACCGGCGTCTCGCCCCGCGTCCACAGCGGCGAGGCTCCAAGGGCGACGAAGCCGATATCGTGCGGCTCCGCGACCGCCTTCACATCTGCGATATGGGCTGCGAGTTCGTCGGCGGTTTCGTGGACCGTCTCGACCGGCGCGCCGGAAAGTTCGAACTGACCGCCCGGTTCCAGGGAGATCGCCCCCCCGAGATCGTCCGGTCCGGCCAAACCGATGATATGCCCGTCATCGACGATCGGCTCCCAGCCGAGCCGCTGCTGCATCCCCTCGAGCAGGGCGCGGATGCCGCCGGCGCCAGCGCGCCCCTCATAGGGAACAGGCGCGAGATCGGCGCGATAGAACGGAAACTTCTCGTGCTCGGTACCGATGCGGAAGCGCTCCGGCGGCTTCTCGCCGGCTGCGATCCAGGAAACCAGCTCCTCCTTGGAGCCGATCGGGGTGGAATCGGACACGTCGCGAGCCATAGGCGCTCCGGCAGAACAGACGAAAGGCCTGGGCGCCCGGCTGCCGAAAGGCGGCCGGATCAAGGCGCGGGGAGCACAGACATAGGCGAGAGCCGAACGCGCGACAACGACCGCGGCCTTGCATTCGCGAAAGGGCGGCAAGCGTCCCAGGCAAGGCTAGCGCACCCGGCATGGTCCTCAGCCGGCGCGACGCGGGCCCGATGGATTGATCGAGGGGCGGAGCGCGCCGCCGCCGCCTCGGGTGGTTGCGGCGATCCACTGCACGACTGCGGCCAATGCCGCATCATCGCTCCCACCGGCTTCGCGAGCCCCTTCGAAAACATGCAGTTGCGCGTCGGCGCTGGTCCCGTCCGAGATAATTGCCGCGCAGCGCGCCAGTTCGGGGACGCAGTAGAGGGCGACAGCATCCTCCGCCAGCTCGTTTTGAAGTTCGGCGACGAGGTCCGCGACCGGGCGCATTCCGGAACCATCCGCAGCGATGAGTCCGCCATGGATGCCATAGCGCTGGGCGCGCCACATGTTCTCGGCGGCGATGCCGCGCGTCGCCGGCGTCGGCCGCGCATGGAGCGCGGGATTGCGTAGGAGATGACGAACAAGGCAGCGATATAACGCGGCGATGGCAAGCGTGTCCTCCAGCCGCGTGCAACTGTCGGCGATTCGCAGCTCCAGGGTCGGATGGCGCAGCGAGGGGCGGATCGCCCACCAGATATAGCTCGCATCCTTGATAGCGCCCGCTTTGGTCAGCGCCTCGACATAAGCGCGATAGTCGTCCGGCTCGGTGAAAAGCTCGGGCAAGCCCGTTCGAGGCAATTCGTTATAGGCCGCAAGGCGATAGCCGAGCAGGCCCGTCGGGGCGCCCTGTCAGAAGGGTGACGAGGTCGAAAGCGCCAGGAGAAGCGGCAGATAAGGCATCAGGCGGGCCATCAACCGAATGCGATCGTTTTCATCTTGCACCTCGACATGGATATGCAGACCGCAGAACTGATTGCGGCTGCCGATCATCTGAAGATCGCGCAGCAGCGCATCATAGCGCGCCGCATCCGTGACCTTCTGCTCGGACCACACCGCACGGGGATGGGTGCCGGAGGCCAGCAGCAGCATGTCGTACTTCGCCGCGAGCCCGGCCAGCCCCTGCCGCAGGCGAAGCAACGTGCTGCGCGCTTCAGTCATATCGCCCATCACCGGCGTCGCGATCTCGATCTGCGACTGCAGCATTTCGCGTTGCACCTCCTCGGGAAAGGCGGCCTGCGCGGCTTCGATAAAAGCCGGCGCCACCTTGCCGACCGCGCCGTGCGTCGTGGCGTCAGCGAGGAAATACTCCTCTTCGATGCCGAAGGGGAACGTCGCGTCCATCTGTCTGCCTCCATCTCCCGCAGACGATCCGCGGGCTGTCGGAGGCGCGGCCTTTGCGCCGTCGTCGAGCATCAGCTTCTCGCCCCTCGTTTTGCCAACGCGGCGACTTGCCAACGCGACGAGGCTCGGGCGCGTTCCGTCAATCGCGCGACCAGTCGCCCAGGACAGCCTGGATCACGGCCAAGGCAGCGACGGCCGCCGTATCGGCCCGAAGGATCCGGGGGCCGAGCGAGATCGGCAGCGTGTTGGGACGCGCCGCGATGAGGCGGCGCTCGGCGTCGTCGAAACCGCCTTCGGGTCCGATCAGGACCGCGACCGGGCTAGGAGGCCGGCGGGCCAGCGCGGCGATAGGGCTCTGCTGCGCCATGTCCTCATCGCAGAAGATCAACAGGTGCTCAGGAGGCAGCCCGGCCAGCGCCGCTTCCAGCGGCTGCTCGGGCTCGATGCGCGGCAGGCTCAAAATGCCGCATTGCTCGGCAGCTTCGATCGCATTCGCCCGGAGCCTCTCGAGGTTGATGCGCGAGACCTGCGTGCGGCGGGTGAGCACGGGCTGAAGCACGCCTGCGCCCATTTCCACCGCTTTCTGCGCCATATAATCCAGCCGCGCGTGCTTTAGCGGGGCAAAGAGATAATGCAGCGTCGGTGGCGGCGGCTGCGTCCTGACCTGCTCCGCGAGCGTCAGGCTCGCCTGCTTGCGTCCCTCCGGCGCGACATGGGCCAGCCATTCTCCGTCGCGCCCGTTGAAGACCCGTACGGCCTCGCCCGCCTTCAGGCGCAGCACGTTCAGCAGATAATTCGCCTGGTCGCGCTCCAGCACGAGCGTGCTGCCCACGCTGTAGGGAGCGTCGAAATAGAGCCGGTGGCGGGCGAAATCAGGCAGGGACATCGGCAAAGGAACCTCGCCGCATCGGCGGATGCGTAAGTTGAGTCGCAAAAAGCGCCACAATCCCGCTCTAGGGCAAGGGCTTCCGACAGAACGATGCGATTCCATCGATGTCTTCATGATGCGTCTACGCTGAAGGCCTCATGGACTCGCACGGGTTTTTGGCGTTAACAGCGGCAGCTGTTAAGCATAGCGGGCGGGAACGGCCAGAGGCGGCCGAGACAATCTGGAGAAGGACGGCATGCGGCGAAAGATGGCTTCAGGAGTGCTCGCGACCCTCGGCCTTGCGGCCGCGTCGCTGTTGAGCGCAGCTCCGGCCTATGCGCAGTCCAGCACAGGCTGCGAACAGATGCAGAAACTGCTGACCGAGCGCAGGTCGATGGTCGAGCGCATCGCCGCCGTCCAGAAAGCGAAGCGCAAGATGACCCCGCAGGAGGCTTGCTCCACTTTCGGGCGTCTGGCGAACAACGGTGAAGCGACGCTAAAATTTGCCACCGCCAACAAGGATTGGTGCCAGATCCCCGATACCTTCATCGATGGGATGACCACCGATAACAAGAAGATCATCACCATCCGTGGCCAGGCCTGCAATGCCGTCAAGCAGCAGGCTACGATGCAGAAGCGCGCGCAGCAGCAGGCCCAGGGCGCCAACCCGTTCGGCGGCGCCGATTCGGTGACGAGCGGCGCGGGCGGCGGACTGCGTGTTCCGCAAGGCGCGCTCTAAGGCTGTCTGATGACCGAGCGCGCGCGTCCCGGATCGCTGTCCGGCGAGGATGCGCCGCTCCCCGATGCGGTGAGCGGCCACTGGGTCGATACGCTCGCGCCACGCGCCACCCGGCCCTTCCTCAAGCTCGCCCGCATCGAGCGGCCGATCGGCTGGTGGCTCCTGTTGTTGCCCTGCTGGTGGTCGGCGGGGCTGGCCGCGATCGCGGCGGGACAGCCCTTGCCCAATCTTTGGCATGCTGTGCTCTTCCTGATCGGCGCGGTGCTGATGCGCGGCGCCGGCTGCACCTTCAACGACATCATCGACCGCAAACTCGACGCCGAGGTCGCGCGCACGCGCGGGCGGCCTTTGCCGTCCGGCCAGGTGACCACAAAAGCGGCCGCGCTCTTCATGGTCGCGCTCTCGCTCGGCGGCCTCGTCGTACTGCTGCAGTTCAACCGCTTCACGGTGCTGCTTGGCATCGCCTCGCTGGTGATCGTCGCGATCTATCCCTTCATGAAGCGCGTAACGAACATGCCCCAGTTTGTTCTGGGGCTCGCCTTCTCCTGGGGAGCGCTGCTGGCGTGGAGCGCGGTGTTCGGCCGCCTCGATGCGCCCGCCTATCTGATCTACGCGGCATCGGTCGCCTGGACCGTCGGCTACGACACGATCTACGCGATGCAGGATCTCGAGGACGACGTCCTTGCCGGGATCAAATCGAGCGCGCGCTATTTCGGCGAGTATACGCGAGAGGCGGTCGCGATCTGCTTTGGCTTGGCGGTGGCGTTGATCGCGACGGCGATCTGGCTCGTCTCGGGCGGCGTTGTCGCCTGGCTCGGCTTTGCGGGCTTTGCCGTGCATCTCGGCTGGCAGATCGCGCGCATCCCCGGCGCGAAGGCGCATGAAGCGCTGATGCTGTTCCGCTCGAACAAATGGGCCGGGCTTGTTCTCGCCGCCGGCCTCGCGCTCGATGGCGCGGGCCGCACTGCGCTCGGGTTTTAGTCCGTCAGCCGCTCGCCGGAGACCATGACCGGCAATTCGGCCAGCCGGCCGGGCTTGCGCCGGGTTAGGAATCGCGGCCTGCGCCCGGCCAGCAGCGCATAGCGCCGCCTGATCCGCGTCGGGCCAAGCGCGACGCGGCCAAGCTGGGGAAACGGTTCGGAGATGGTGCCCTCCCCGGTTTCCAAGAGCAAAGGCAAGCCGCTGGTGCGGCCGACATCGCGCCAGAGAGCGACGGCATCCTCCTGGTCCGCAGTGGCGATGACGACCGAGCGCCCGTCGCCTGCCGTCAGCGTCAACTCGAAGCGCTCATCGGTGCCGGTGGGGTTTGCCAGCCGCAGCGCGACGCCGCGCCAGCCGGCCGACGCCCGCAGGATGCGGACCGAGCCGATCCGCTCGAGGCCCGGCGCTGAGGGCTGCCGGGGCATCGGGTTGTGGGACACGATCGCTGATGTGATCGGTCCACCGGAGAGACGTGGTGCAAGACCACTCCCTCCGGCGACCGGCGTGACGCTGGCCATCGGTTATAACGCCTCTCTCAATCCCTGCCGCAGCGGAGCCCTCTGTCGATGCCGGGGCTCTCGTGCTTGCCTCACGAAGGTGGCCGGGGCCGGTGTGCGAGCGCTTAACCGGCGAGGTTAAAGGAGCGTGTTTCGAGCCTTATCGGCGGCCCAGGAGGGGCTTTCCGGCGTGATGCTTGACGAAGTCTTTCCATTGCGAAGCGCATTTTCGGCTTGAAACGACATCCCGCGCGTTCGATACCGGAGCCATGACCGCATCAACGCTCCCTATCGCCGCCGAACTGATGAGAGCGGTGAGCGAAAGCTGCCTGGAGGCCGGCGAGATCGCGCTGAACCTTTTCCGCCCCGGCGCGAAGACGGCGGCACGGACATGGGCGAAAAGCGGCGGCTCGCCGGTGACCGAAGCCGATATCGGCGTCGACACCTTCCTGCGCGTGCGGCTCTCCGCCCTCCTGCCAGAGGCGGCATGGCTCTCGGAGGAGACCGTCGACGATGCCCAGCGGCTCACCCGACGCCTCGTCTGGGTCGTCGATCCGATCGACGGCACGCGCGCCTATATGGGCGGATCGCCCGATTGGGCGGTCTGCGTCGCGCTTCTCGAAGGGAGCGAGCCTGTCCTCGGCATCGTTCATGCACCCGCCTGCAACGCGACCTATAGTGCCATCCGCGGCGCAGGCGCGAAACGCAATGGCGAGCCGATCCAGACGACCGTGCACCCGGCTTTGACGGATGCGCGCATCGCGGGCCCGAAGCCCATGCTCGACGCGCTGGCCCGGATCGCGACCTTTCATGCGGCCGACAAGATTCCGTCGCTGGCGCTGAGGCTTGCCCGCATCGCCGACGGCTCGATCGACGCAGGGCTCATCTCGGCGGGCGCGCGCGACTGGGATCTGGCTGCGGCCGATCTCGTCTTGAGCGAGGCGGGCGGTGTCCTCAACGGCGGCCAGGGCGAGGCCGTCGTCTATAACCGCCCGGTGCCGGTCCATGGCGTGCTGGTCGCGAGCGACGCGGCGCTTGCCTCCCCGCTGCTGCAAGCGTTGCGAGAGGCACGCGAACAGACGCAAACAAACTGAATTTTCCGCGCGGAGCGATTTTTTCGCGCCTGCAGCATTCGGCCGCCTCGCGCCCGCCGCCGCAATGGCTTATGGAGGCGCCCTACGGCCATGGAGAGAGCGATGAGCGCGGAACCGGACCAGAAGCAGCTTCTTCACCTCGTCTTCGGCGGCGAGCTCGCCTCCCTCGACGGCGTCACCTTCAAGGACCTGTCGAAGCTCGACATCGTCGGCATCTTCCCGGACTATGCCAGCGCCCATAACGCCTGGAAGGCAAAGGCGCAGCAGACGGTCGATCAGGCGCAGACGCGGTATTTCGTGGTGCATCTGCACCGGCTGCTCGACCCCGAAGCCACCAAGGCCTGAGCGGCCGGCAAGCACCGGAACGATGGGTTTCTCGATCCTCAAGACAAAGATGGCGCAGGAGACGCTCGGCAGGCTGCTCGCCGGCTATCTGCGCCTTGTGCGTCGCACGAACAGGATCGTTTTCGAACCTGCCGGGATTTACGAGCAGGTACGGCCGGAGCTGCCGCTGATCTACGCGATGTGGCATGGCCAGCACATCATGATCCCCTTCGCGAAGCCGGAGTGGATGAAGGCGTCGTCGCTGGTCTCGCGTCATGGCGATGGCGGCTTCAACGCGGTCGCTCTGCGGGAACTCGGCATCGGGGCGATCCGCGGTTCGGGCGCGCTCGGCAAGAAGATCCGCGAGAAAGGCGGCGCCAGCGCTTTCCTGGCCATGGTACGCAAGCTGGCAGCCGGCGAATCCATGGTGCTGACGGCGGATATTCCCAAGCGCGCGCGCATCGCCGGTCCCGGCATCGTCGCCCTCGCGCGAGCGTCAGGCCGGCCGATCCGGGCGGTGGCTGTGGTGACGAGCCGGCGCATCGACTTCAACAGCTGGGACAGGGCCTCGATCGGCCTTCCCTTCGGCCACGGCGCCGTCGTCGTGGGCGAGCCGATCTACGTCGCGCGCGACGCCGACGAGGCGACGCAGGAGGCCGCGCGCCTTGCCGTGCAGGCGAGCCTTGATACCGTCCATGCCCGCGCCTACGAACTGGTCGGCGCCCGCGACCCCGGCGCCGGGCTGCGCGGCGCTGGCGCGGCAGCAACTCCTTCCGCGAATGCGCCCGCTGCGACGGGGCCGGTCGCATGAGCCGGAAGGGATTGCCGCTGCGGGCCTACCGCATCGCCAGCGCGCTGCTGCAGCCGGCGGTAGCCGCGCTGCTGCTGGTGCGCCAGCGTCGCGGCAAGGAAGACCCGGAGCGTCTGGGCGAGCGGCGTGGCCTTGCCAGCGTCAAGCGACCGAACCGGCCGCTGGTCTGGCTGCACGGCGCCAGCGTCGGCGAGACGGTGACGCTGCTGCCGCTGATAGCGCGCCTGCAAAAGCGCGGCCTGACCGTGCTCGTCACCTCCGGCACGGTCACCTCGGCGCGGCTGATGGCGGCGCGCCTGCCGGCGGGCGCCATCCACCAGTACATCCCGCTCGACGTGCCCCGCTACATGCGCCGCTTCCTCGAGCATTGGCGGCCGGAACTCTGCCTGATCTGCGAATCGGAGATATGGCCGAATCTGCTGGTCGAGGCGCAGCGCCGCGCGCTGCCGGTCGTGATGGTCAATGGGCGAATGTCGGAGCGCTCCTTCGCGCGCTGGTACAAGATGCCGCGCTCGGCCCGCTTCCTGCTCTCCTGCTTCGAGGCCTGCTTGGCGCAATCACAAGCCGACGCCGAGCGGCTGGCGCAGCTCGGCGCACCGCGCGTCAGTGTCGCCGGCAATCTGAAATTCGACGTACCGGCTCCCCCTGCCGATGCCGACACGCTCGCCATCCTCGACGGGATGACGACCGGCCGCCCGGTCTGGATCGCCGCCAGCACTCACCCTGGCGAGGATGAGCTGGTGCTAGGTGCCCATCTCGCGCTGAAGCGCCATCTGCCGAAGCTCCTGACGATCATCGCGCCACGCCACCCGCAGCGCGGCAGCGACATCGTCGCCTTGGCGGAAGCAAACGATGTCGCGGTCTCCCGCCGTGCCGCCGGGGAAAGCCCGGAGCGCGACGTCGATCTCTACGTCGCCGACACGCTGAACGAACTCGGGCTGTTCTACCGGCTGTCGCAGGTCGCCTTTCTGGGGGGCTCGCTGATTGACGGCATTGGCGGTCATAATCCGATCGAGCCGGCCAAGCTCGGCTGCGCGCTGCTGCACGGACCCTTCGTGCATAATAATTCCGAAATCTTCGCAGCCTTCGACCAGGGCGGTGGCGCGCGCGAGGTTGCGGACGCGCAAGCACTGGCCGGCGCGGTGCATCGCTGGCTCAACGAGCCCGCCGGCGCCAGGCAGGCGGCACGTGCGGCCGCCCAAACCGCGAACCAGCTCGGCGGCGCGATCAACCGTACACTGGACGCGATCGAGCCCCTGCTGATGCGCGCCGCACTCGGGCAGCGCGAGACGGCGCCCTGATGCCAAGCGCGCCCGGGTTTTGGTGGCGCGAGAAGCCGACGCCGCTGGCTTGGCTGCTGGCGCCGCTGGGAGCGCTTTACGGCGCGGTGACGCTCCGGCGGATGCGACGAGCGGGCACGCCTGCCGGCCTGCCGGTGATCTGCGTCGGAAATTTCATCGCCGGCGGCGCCGGCAAGACGCCGACCGCGATCGCGCTGGTCGCCCTGCTCCGACAGCAGCGTCAAACGCCCTTCGTGCTGATGCGCGGCTATGGCGGAAAGCTGGCCGGCCCGCTCGAAGTCGATCCCTCGCGCCACACTGCAGCCGAAGTCGGCGACGAGCCCCTGCTGATGGCGCGCCATGCCCGCACGGTGATCGCCCGCGATCGGGTCGCAGGAGCCGCCCTGGCGCGGCGGGCCGGCGCCAGCCTCATCGTGATGGATGACGGTCTGCAGAACCCGGCGCTCATCAAGGATTTTAAGCTGGCTGTCGTCGATGGCGGCAGCGGCGTGGGAAACAGGCTCTGCCTCCCGGCCGGGCCTTTGCGGGCGCCGCTGTCAGGACAGCTCGCCGAGATCGACGCGGTGCTCGTGATCGGCGATGGAGAGGCGGGCGATCGCGTCGCGCGCCTTTCCCAGACCCGCGTGAAGGGCGTCTTCAAAGCCCGGCTCTTGCCGGATATCGCTACCGCAAACAGATTGCGGGGGCAGCACGTGCTTGCGCTTTCAGGCATCGGGCGGCCTGAAAAATTCCGGGCGACGCTGGATGGGATCGGGGCGAAAATCGTCGCCGAACGGCGCCTCAGTGACCACCACGCCTATTCCAGCAGCGATGTCGCCAGCATCGTCGCGCAGGCAAAGGATCTGGACACCCTCGTCGCCACGACCGAAAAGGACATGACCAAGCTCTCCGGGCTCTGGCCGGCGAGCGACGCCGCGATGCTGGTGCCTGTGCCGGTCACGCTTGTTTTCGAGGACCAGGCAGCGGTCGAGGCGCTTCTCCGCTCGGCGCTAGGCACGTCCGGCGCGGCGTAGGCGAAGGAGCGCTGCTTCAGGCGAAGCATAAGGCTCCTGCCAATCCACAGACCAATACCGGAGGTCGTCGAGGCGGATCGGCGCGCCGGTCACCGCGCAGCGCACGAAGGCGCCGGGCTTCACCACGCGGAACTCGCCATGGCCGTAGTCGAGGGCCGCCTCGGGACCCTGTGTCGGAAGGCGCTCGCTGATATTCATCAAACTTGCATCAAATCATTGATTTGCGGCGCAGGAAGCCGGAATAGTCGTTGGTCCCGGAAACACCCGGATCTTGATAAACCTCTGGTCGGTGATGTCCAGTCTGTGGCGCCTTCTGGCGTGCGTGATCAGTCTCGTTCTGCCCGCCCTGCCGGCTCTCGCCAGCGGCTATGAGCGCGTCGAGATTCCGATGGATGGCGGGCATCTCGACGGCGTGCTGTTCCGCCCTGCCGGCGCCGGCCCGTTTCCCGCGGTCATCGCGCTGCATGGCTGCGGCGGGCTGTGGCGCGAACCCGGCAAGCTTTCGCTGCGCCACGCCGATTGGGGCGAGAGGCTGGCGGCGGGCGGAATCGCCGTGCTGATGCCCGACAGCTACGGCTCGCGGGGGCTCGGTTCGCAATGCGGTGTCAAGGATCTCACCGTCCGCGCCGGGCGGGAACGCACCGGTGACGTCGCGGCCGCGCGCGCCTTCCTGCAACAGCGCGGCGATATCCGCGCCGCCGCGATCTCCCTGATCGGCTGGTCCGGCGGTGGCTCGACCGTGCTGAACGCCGTCCGCAAGGACCGCGCGCCGACCGACGGCAATCCGGATTTCCGTCGCGCGGTCACCTTTTATCCCGGCTGCCGCGCCCAATCGGAGACGCCGAGCTTCGCGGTCAGGATCCCGCTGCTGATTTTGATGGGGGCCGATGACGACTGGACCCCGGTGGCGCCCTGCGGCTACCTGACGCGCGCCGCCCAAATGCGGGGCGAGCCCGTGGAACTTGTCGTCTATCCCGGCGCCGTGCATGATTTCGACCATCCTCGGCTCGATCTCAACGAACGCGAGAACGTCGCCTTTTCGGCCAACGGCACCGGCAAGGTCACCGTCGGGACCAATCCGGCGGCGCGCGCGGATGCGCTCAAGCGCGTCGAGACCTTTCTCAAGGCGCCGTAAGGCTGCGTCTCAAAAAAGGTTGCCCTGGCTTGCCGCCTTTGGCCCTTCCTTGCGGGCAGGACGCGGCGGCTGAGCCCGGATCGGCGCATCGCCGCCTGCGACGATCGCGCCGAAATGGCCGTCACTGACCTGCACGTCGAGCAGGCGGCCCGGCTCGGCCTGTGCGATGCCTCGGACAAGCCCGCCGGATTCGTCGCGGATCAACGCATAACCGCGCGCAAGCACCGCATCGGGGCCAAGCGAACGGATCAAGGCCCAGAGCGAGGCGAGACGGTCCTGCCGCTTCGAAAGGCTTTGCGCAAAGGCCCGCTGCGAGCGACCGGCGGTCTGCTCGCTACGGTCGCGACGCCGCAGGATCGATTGGCCGAGTGCGTTGCGCATCCTCGCTTCGAGAACGCCGAGCCGGGCCTGATCAGTGCGAATGCGGGTGCGTTCGGCTGTAAGCGCATTGGTTCGCGCGGCGGCGAGCACCCTTCCGAACCCGGCAAGCTCGGCGCGCAGCTTGGCCAGGCGCAGACGCGGCGAATGATCGGAAAGGCGCCGCGCCAGAGCCTGGAGCTGCAGTTCATGCGCACGGGCATTGCGGGCGAGCGCAGGGGCGAGGCGCGCCGCTGCGAGGTCCAGCCGCTGGCGCGGGCCCGACAGCACGGCTTCGGCCGCCGGCAATGCACGCGCGAGCGAGCGCAGATCCGCGCGGCGCCGGTCGGAGAGCCTGCGCATCGCGCCATGCTGGCGCCGCGACAAATCCGCGACCGAGGCCATCAGCTCGGCCCGCACCGGCACGACCTTTTCTGCCGCGCCGGTCGGCGTCGGTGCGCGCAGGTCGGCTGCATGATCGATCAGTGTCCAGTCCGTCTCGTGGCCCACCGCGGAGACCAGCGGGATCTGAGAGGCGGCGGCGGCACGGACGACAGCCTCCTCGTTGAAGCCCATCAGGTCCTCGAGCGAGCCACCGCCGCGCGCGACGATGAGCACGTCGGGTCGTGGAATGCGCCCGGTTTCCGGCAGAGCATTGAAGCCGGAAATCGCGTTGGCGACCTCGGCGGCGCTGGTCTCGCCCTGCACCCGTACCGGCCAGACCAGGACATGGCGCGGGAACCGATCCTCCAGCCGATGCAGGATGTCGCGAATGACGGCGCCGGTCGGCGAGGTCACGACCCCGATCACGCGAGGCAGATAGGGAATCGCGCGCTTGCGCTCCTCGGCGAAGAGGCCCTCGGCGGCGAGCCGCTTGCGGCGTTCGTCGAGCAGCGCCATCAGCGCGCCGACCCCGGCCAGCTCCAGCGAATCGATCACGATCTGATAGCTCGACTTGCCGGCGAAGGTGGTGACCTTCCCCGTGGCGATCACCTCCAGGCCTTCCTGAGGCCGGGTTTTCAGCCGGCCGAAGACGCCCTTCCAGATCACCGCATCTATCTTGGCGTTGACGTCCTTCAGCGAAAAATAGACGTGGCCGGACGCGACCGGGCCGCGATACCCCGAAATCTCGCCGCGCACGCGCACGAAACCGAAATTATCCTCGATGGTGCGCTTCAACGCGCCGGACAGGTCGGAGACCGACCACTCGGGAGCGTTGCCGGCGGGCTTCTGCGATTCGCTGTCCATGGTCGGACCATAGCGGTGCGAAAGCCGCGGCAGAAGCGTTGCGGTGAATGTCTCCGGCCGCTATTGCGGCCAGACGAATATGGCTCCGGAACCCTTGCGGGTCATCCCGGACGGAGCAAAGCGCAGATCCGGGATCATGCCGGAACCCTTCTCGGTGAAGGTCCGGAATGGCTCCCGGATCTTCCTTCGGTCCCTCGGGATGAGCCAGGGACGGATGTCCGAACAGGAGACGGCAGCATGAAGATTCTTCTGATCGGGTCCGGTGGCCGCGAGCATGCCTTGGCCTGGGCGATCTCGGCGTCGCCGCTCTGCGACCAGCTCTTCATCGCGCCGGGCAATCCCGGCACGGCGCAATGCGGGGCGAACGTCGTGATCGACATCGCCGACCATCAAGCCGTCGTCGCCTTCTGCCGACTGCAAGGCGTCGGGCTCGTCGTCGTTGGGCCGGAGGGTCCGCTCGTCGCGGGCATCGCCGACGATCTCAAGGCCGCCGGCATCAAGGTCTTCGGTCCGTCGAAGGCGGCAGCGCAGCTCGAAGGGTCCAAGGGCTTCACCAAGGAGCTTTGCGCTCAGTTCCACATCCCGACCGCGGCCTTCGGACGGTTCTCCAATGCCGACACGGCGAAGGCCTATGTCGCGCGGCAGGGCGCGCCGATCGTGATCAAGGCGGATGGGCTCGCAGCCGGCAAGGGCGTCGTGATGGCGCAGACGCTGGACGAGGCCAATGACGCTATCGAAATGATGTTCGCGGGCGGGCTCGGAGCTGCCGGCGCGGAGGTCGTCATCGAGGAGTGGATGCAGGGCGAGGAGGCGAGCTTCTTCGCGATCTGCGATGGCAGCCATGCGCTGCCGTTGGCTTCGGCTCAGGACCATAAACGCGTCGGCGACGGCGACACCGGCCCCAACACCGGCGGCATGGGCGCCTATTCGCCTGCCCCGGTGATGACGCCCGCGCTTGAGCAGCAGGTGATGACCGAGATCATCCACCCGACGCTCGCCGGCATGGCCAAGCGCGGGATGCCGTTCCAGGGTGTGCTCTTCGCCGGGCTGATGATCACGACCGAGGGACCGAAGCTGATCGAATACAATGTCCGCTTCGGCGATCCCGAATGCGAGGTGCTGATGCCGCGCTTGCTCAGCGACATCGTGCCGGCGCTGCTGGCGGCCTGCGACGGCGTGCTTGGCAGCGTCGATCTGCGCTGGAAGGATCAAGCCGCGCTGACGGTGGTGCTGGCGGCGCGGGGATACCCGGCCCAGCCGGAGACCGGCAGCGTGATCCGCAAGCTCGACGCGGCCGAGGGTCTGGACGACGTGCTGGTGTTCCATGCGGGCACCGCGCAGAAAGGCGGCGAGCTCGTCGCGAGCGGCGGCCGCGTGCTTAACGTGGTCGGGCTCGGGAAGAGCGTGACCGAAGCGCAGGCCAAGGCCTATGGCGGCGTCGACCGTATCGATTGGCCGGAAGGCTTCTGCCGCCGCGACATTGGCTGGCAGGCTGTCAAGCGCGAGCAGGGCTGAGCGCGGGCCTCCGCACACGGCGGCTATCGGCCGACAACGCCTGCGGATCGGTCAGGCGCCGCTCCATCCGTTGTACGGCCAGCTGATCCGGGCTACCTCATGAGCATGGTCCGCTGCGCTGTCCTGCTGGCATTCCTGATCATCGGCTGCGGCGGCCCGATTGCGGCGGCCGAGCCGATCCTCGCCCAAATGAGCGGTGTCTGGGTCGGCGACCAGATGACGATCACGCTCGATGGCGAGCGCATGCAGGCCAATCTCGATAAGGAGCTGCCGTTCCAGCGCGAGCCGCTGATCCTGAAGAATATCGCCGGCTCGATGGTCGTCTTCGAGATCGGCAAGCGGCGCTTCATCGGGCTTTTCAAACCGGATGAACTCAGTCTTACGGGCGATGGTCTGGCCGGGTCAGTGACTTTGCGGCGCCTCACCATCGCGGCCCGAACCCGCTGACGATCGCACAGATTCAGTCGGCGGCCGGCGCGCGGGCCGCGAGTTCGAGAAAAACGACGACGCAGGCGAGCCAGACAATCCCGAGATAGATTAGCATGACCGATCGGTTCCTCTCTCGGCGCTCAGATGAACGACGTCATCGCGCCTAGCGCGTCGAGAGCCGCCACTAGATGGACGCCGCCGAGCAGCGCGACGGCCTGAGCCGTGGGCTGCCGCGGTCGCTCGGCAGCGCCGAAGATCGGGCGGGGAGCGGGTTCGTCGGCAGCCTTCATTGCCGGGCGCCGCCTTTGTCCCATGGCGAGCGCAGCGAGAGCGAGGCAGCCGGCCGCGAAGATCAGGAACAGCGCCAACGGAGCCCAGATCGGCGCAAAAACGAGGATCCATGACAGCGACGCGCCGGTCGCTTTGGCCGCAATCAAGACGGCCGTGAGCGCGAAAGCGCCGATTCCGATACGCATGCCCGTCGTTCGCTCCCTTGGCGGCTCTGCGGCCAGCCTTATCGTCGATTCGATAGAGCCCGTCCTTTAGCGCGCCGTTCGATGATATACAACTTTGACGTGTAATACTTTCGACTTGAGGTTGCGTATGTAGAGCGGCCGTAACAGCCTGTCGCGCTCTCCGAGATTTTGATCACGGCAGAGGGGCCCGAGCAGGTTGCCAGAAACTGCGACGCTCGCCAGATTCCCGTGATGAACGAGCCCCGCTCCGCAACGCCAGCGCTTTCGCCGGCGCCCGGCAATCCCGAGATCGCCCTGGCGCTCGGCGCAGGGGGCGCGCGGGGGCTGAGCCAGATCGTCGTGCTGGAGGCCCTGGACGAGCTTGGGATCAAGCCGACCCTGATCGCCGGCTGTTCCATCGGCGCGATCATCGGGGCGGCCTATGCCGCCGGAATTCCCGGTGCGGCCTTGCGCGAGCATGTCCAGTCCAGCTTCAGGGACCGCGCGCGGGTCGTTTCGCGGCTGCTGGAGGCGCGTGTCGGGAGGCTCGCCGATCTGGTGCGCGGACTGGGCAATCCCGTGCTGATGGACGGCGAAAGGCTGCTCGATCTGTTCTGGCCCGATGCGGTGCCCGACCGCTTCGAGGATCTCGCCATTCCCTTCTCGGCCACGGCGGCCGATTACCACCGGCATGTCGAGGTCACCCTGTCGCAGGGTCCGCTGACGCCGGCGGTCGCCGCCTCGCTCGCCATCCCGGGCCTCGTCAGGCCGGTCTCGCTTGGCGGTCAGGTTCTGATCGACGGCGGGGCGATCAACCCCCTGCCCTATGAGGCGTTGCTCGCGCCCGGCCGGATCGTGCTCGCCGTCGACGCGAGCGCGCCGCCCTCCGACGCGGCGGACGCGCGCGTGCCCGGCGCTGTCGAGGCGATTGTCGGAGCGTCGCAAATCCTGACACGCTCGCTCGTGCAGCGCATGGTGGCCCGGCAACCGCCCGACATCCTGATCCGCCATGCGCTGGAGGGCATCGGCGGGCTCGATTTCTTCAAGGCGCAGGCGATCCTGACCGCATCGGAGCCGTTGAAGGACGAGGTCAAGCGGGCTCTGGAACGCGCTCTTTCCGCGACCTGCTGAGGGACGGCTCGGGCGTGTCACACCGAAAGCCCGGTAACGCCGACGACAGCGCCGCAAATCCTTCGTCGGTCAAGGTCACGGCCCGGCTGTCCTTGCGACGGAGCGTCCAGCACTGCTCGAAGCAGCGGCAGGCCAGAGCCGCGGCGAGGTGCCCGGCAAGATGCGGCCGTCGCTCGCTCCAATCGAGACAGGGGCGCAGGGCGGCTCGGCCCGCCTTGCCCGGCGCCTCAGGATCGACGCCGAGTGCGGCGAAGACCCTCTTGCCGGTGTCGTTCAGCACATAACCGCCCGGACCGGCGCCGAGATGGCCGCCGGCCATCAGCGCATCGTGAATGCCGATACCCAGCCGTCCGGCAAAATGGTCGTAGCAGGTGCGGGCATGCGCCAGCTCGACGCCGACGCGCTGAGGCAGGCGACGCCCGCAATCTGTGCGCCCCGCCAGCACCATCAGGCCTTCCAGCGCCGCCGCGACTTCGGGCCCCTTCAACCGGTAGTAACGGTGCCGGCCCTGGCTCGCGACCTCGAGCAATCCGCCCTGCACCAGCTTGCCGAGATGCCCGCTCGCCGTCTGCGGAGCGACCCCGGCAAGCCAGGCAAGCTCCTTGGCCGTCAAGGCACGTCCGTCCATCAACGCATGCAGCATGTTGGCCCGCGCCGGGTCGCCCATGAGATGGGCGATCTCGGCGAGATAGGGACCGGCATAGGGAAGGGGCGTGCTCATCAGGCGATGATGCGCCGATCGCGCTTCGCAAGAAAGCCGGAACGCTACGGTGCTCGCCGTAGCATCGGCCCGCGACAGCGACGGTCTGTGCTGCCAGAACCGGGAGATGGACAACACGACCCTGCTTATCTTCATCACCGCGACCTTCGTTCTCGCCGGCTTCGTCAAGGGCGTGATCGGGCTCGGCCTGCCGACGATCGCTGTCGGCATCCTCGGCATCACGATGGCGCCTGCACAGGCGGCCGCGCTGCTCGTCATTCCCAACCTCGTCACCAATGGCTGGCAGATCGCGACCGGACCCAGCTTGTGGCCGATCATCCGGCGGCTTTGGCCGATGCTGGCGACGATCTGCCTGGGCACCTGGGCGGGCGCGGGGCTGCTGCAGCAAAGCAAGGGCGGCACCGCGACGCTCTGGCTGGGCATTGCGCTTATCGTCTACGCGCTGGTCGGGCTGAAGGCGGCGAAACTCCGCGTGCCGGCCCATCTGGAGCGTTGGCTCGGGCCGCTCATCGGCTTTACCACCGGGATGGCAACGGCCGCGACAGGGGTCTTCGTGCTGCCGGCCGTGCCCTATCTCCAGGCGCTCGGCTTCGACAAGGACGAGCTCGTCCAGGCGCTCGGCATCTCCTTCATCGTCTCGACGCTGGCGCTGTCGTTCGGGCTCATCGGGACAGGCGCGCTCGACCTCACTGTCGCTTGGCAATCGGGGGTGGCCCTGTTGCCGGCGGTTGCGGGAATGGCGGCGGGCCAATTCGTTCGTCAACGCATTTCGCCGGCGGCCTTCCGGCTTTGCTTCTTTGCCGGGCTTCTTCTGCTGGGTGTCTATCTGTGCTGGCGCAGCCTGGGCTGACGGCGCGCATCTTGCTTGATCCAATGAGAGGCCCAGCCGGCCGTTAACGCTCCGCTAACCATGCCGGCGCAGCCTCGAGCAGGCAGAAACTGGGAGCCTCGCCGGATGGACGCTTTCACCATGGTCATCGTCGCCTGCATCTCGGGCGAGCCGCATTGTTCGACATCGCGCGTCAACGAGGCGGAGTTCACCACCGCGCAAGCTTGCGAGGCGCGGATCGACGGCGTGACCCGGGGCATGACGCTCGACTTGGGGAAGCAGGGCTTCAGGGGCCGCGAGGTCACCTATGACGTCTCCTGCCTGAACCGCACCCAGCTCGCGCAGAAACTCGGCGTCGTCAGCTCCGACACCTAATCCTCAGCGCCGCGCGCGGAAGAAGTCCTTCAGCAGCGCGGACGCCTCGCTTTCGCGAAGGCCGCCATAGACTTCCGGGGCGTGGTGGCAGGTGGCGTGCTCGTAAAGCCTGATCCCGTTTTCGACCGCGCCGCCCTTGGGATCGGCGGCGGCGAAATAAAGCCGTCTGATCCGGGAGAACGAGATCGCCGCCGCGCACATCGGGCACGGCTCCAGCGTGACATAGAGGTCGCAGTCGATCAGCCGCTCGCTGCCGACGACCTCGCAGGCCAGGCGCAACGCCAGCATCTCGGCATGGGCGGTCGGGTCCTTCAGCTCCAGCGTGCGGTTGCCGGCAGCAGCCAGGACGACGCCCTCTCGCATCACGACGGCGCCCACCGGCACCTCGCCCCGCGCTGCCGCAGCCTTTGCCGCATCGAAGGCGAGCGACATGGCGTCGATGAGAGGGGACGGTTGCGGCATCGAAAATCCTGCTTTGGAACTCGCAGCCTGACGGGGCCTCTGCTACAAGCGCCGACGATAGCGCATAATCGAGCCTGGCCGTCCCCGCAAAGCGGATGTGCTCGGCAGGCTCAGGAGCCACCATGAAAGACGATAACAACAGCACAGGCCGCGGGCCCCGCAAGGGCGGCGGCAGCGGCAGCCGTGGCGGCCAAGGTTCGGGTGGCCAAGGTTCGGGCGGCAAGAGCTTCGGAGGCAAGACCTTCGGCGCCAAGAGCTTCGGCGGCAATCGTCCGGGCGGCGGCGCGGAAGGCCGCAGCTTCGGTGCCAAGCGCCCGGGTGGCTCCGGCGAAGGCCGCAGCGCCCCGCCCCGCGACGGCGGCGAACGCCGGGATACGCGCGAAGGCGCTGAGCGTCGCCCGTTCGGCGGCAAGTCCGACAGCGCAGAGCGCCCCGCGCGCCGCTTCGACAGGCCCGCGGGCGATGGCGCGCCTCGCACGCGTCGTCCCGATGGCGAACGTCCCGCCCGCACCGAGGGTGGGCCCCGCCCCTTCCGCGCACGCAGCGGCGAGGATCGCCCGCCCGGCGACGATCGCGGCAGCGAACGGAGCTTCCGCCCGCGTGTAGAAAGCGGGGATCGCACTGAGCGGCCTGCGCGCAGCGGCTTCGGTGGCGCTCCGCGCCGCAGCGAAGGCGAAGGCGAAAGGCGCTTCGAGCGGCCCAGAGCCCCGCGCGGAGATTTTGCCGATCGTGGTCCAAGGCCCGATCGTGGTGCAAGGCCGGAACGTGGTCCAAGGCCGGAGCGTAGCGAGCGGCCTCGCGAGGAGACGCCCGTCGAAAGCAAGCTGATCGTCGCGCAGGAGCCCGAGCGCATTGCCAAGGTGATGGCGCGAGCCGGCGTCGCGTCGCGTCGCGACAGCGAGGCGATGATCGCGGAAGGCCGCGTCAAGGTGAACGGGCAGGTGCTGGAAAGCCCGGCCTATGACGTCAAGCCGACCGACGCGGTGCTGGTCGATGACGAGCCGCTGCCGGCGCGCGAGCGCACGCGGCTGTGGCTGTTTCACAAGCCGCGTGGCTTCGTCACCACCAATTTCGACCCCGAGGGCCGCCCCACCGTCTTCGACACGCTGCCGGAAGATCTGCCGCGCGTGCTCACCATCGGCCGCCTCGACATCAATACCGAAGGGCTGCTGCTGCTGACCAATGATGGCGGCCTGGCGCGCGTGCTGGAGCTGCCGGAGACCGGCTGGCTCAGGCGCTACCGCGTGCGCGCCTTCGGCGAAGTGACGCAGGACGTGCTCGACACGGTCAAGGACGGCGTCACGATCGAGGATGTGCATTACGGGCCGGTGGTCGCGCGCTTCGAGCGGCAGCAGGGCTTCAACACCTGGCTGACGGTCGATCTGCGCGAAGGCAAGAACCGCGAGGTCAAGACCGTGCTCGAGCATCTCGGGCTGACGGTGAATCGCCTGATCCGCATCTCCTTCGGCCCGTTCCAGCTCGGCGACCTGCCGGAAGGCGAGGTCGAGGAAATCCGTTCGCGCGTCTTACAGGACCAGCTCGGCAACGAGCTTTCGGCCAAGGCCGGCGCCGATTTCGAGACACCCCGCCGCGACATGCTGCCGACCGCGCCACGCCCGGCCCCGGCGGGCGACGAGCGGCCACGCCGCCGCTCGGCCGATCCCTCGCGGATGGACGAAGCGCCCGCGCAGCGGCCGCGTGGCGACAAACCCTGGACGCGTGGTGTCTGGCGCGACGAGGCCTCCGAGACGGATCGGGTGCGCAAGCCGCCGCGCCGGGGTGCCGACCCCAAGCTCGAGCGCGATACCCGGGAGGCCAGCGGCGAGGTCGCGCGCAAGCGCGACAAGGCCATTGCCGATCCCAAGGGGCGGCGCGTTCTGGTCGAGCGCGTCAGCAGTGCTCGACGCGACGAAACCGCAGCCGAGCCGGAAGGCCGGCGCCGGCCGGACCGCAAGCCGCGCAACGAGCGCGGCAGCGAAGCGCGCCCGCCGCGCGCCTTCGAGCGCAGTACCGGCGGTGACAGGCCGGTGCGGCGCCCCCGCGAGGACATGGCCGGACGCGACCGAGCCGACGAGCGTCCCTGGCAGGATCGCGCCCCGCAGGGCGACCGCCCCGAGCGGGCTCCGCGCGGAAGACCTTCGCAAGATGGGGCCGAGCGCCCGGCCCGTCGCTTCACCGAACGTCCGGCCGGCGATAGCCCACGCGGCCGCAGCTTCAGCGACAGACCGGCCGGCAGATCATTCGGCGACAGACCCTCCGGGGCCCGCTCTTCCGAGCGACCGGCCGGCGGCGGGCGTCCCTTCGGCGGGAAGCCTGGCGGTGGCGGCGGGCGGCCCGGCGGGGGTCGGCCTGGCGGCGGGCGTCCTGGCGGCGCTGGCCCACGCTCGGGCGGCCCGCGCGGCAAGCGCGACTAGAGCTTAGGCCATGCGGATCGTCGGTGGGCGATTGGGCGGCCGGCCTTTGGCCGGACCGAAACCGGGGATCGGCAGCATCCGACCGACCTCGGACCGCTTGCGCGAATCGCTCTTTAACGTGCTCTCCCATGCCTATGACGAGGTGTTGGAGGGCGCGCGCGTGCTCGATCTCTTCGCCGGCACGGGCGCGCTCGGCTTCGAGGCGCTTTCGCGCGGGGCCGGCTTTGCGCTCCTGGTCGACGACGGCACGGAGGCGCGCGGATTGATCCGCGAAAACCAGATGTCGCTCGGGCTCGCAGGCCTCAGCCGCATCTTCCGCCGCGACGCGACGAAGCTCGGGCCGATCAGCGGCTTGGCCCCATTCGGGCTGGTTTTCTGCGACCCGCCCTATCGGAAGGGGCTGGGCGAAAAGGCGCTGGTTTCGGCCCGCGAAGGCGGCTGGCTGGAAACGGGCGCGCTCGTCGTGCTGGAAGAGGCGGCCGATGCGGAGCTGACACTACCCGACGGCTTCGAGGAGATCGAGCGGCGCGCCTATGGCGAGACGCAGGTGGTGTTCCTTCGGGCGGCCTAGGAGCGACGAGCACCTCCGGACTTATCCCCGGCACCCGAAGCGCTCTCACTCGTCCAGCAAGGCGCCGGCAGCCACGAGGGGTTTCCCGTTCGGGTATCGACTCAAATGAAGAGACAAAATCTCACTACGCTGTCGCAGCATGAGCTTGTCCAATTGTTCGAGCGGCTCTGCATCGAGCAGTACGACGCCTTGGACGGTAATGAAATGCGGGCTTTAACCGACGCTTTGATCGTGTTCTCGCCATAGAAAATGAGCTGAAATCGAGGCCCGGCGATCAAAGGCGGATACTGATGACGCTGTTTGACCATCCGAACATGCAGGTTCGCCTGACGGCTGCCCGCGCCAATCTCGCCGTGGACTACATTGCCGCGCGTCGAGAGCTTCAGGCCATCGTCGACGACGAATGGTTTCCGCAAGCTGGTGACGCCGGAATGACACTCTGGAACATCGATCGCGGCTTCTACCGCTCGACCTGACTCACCCGCCCCGCCGCGCCTTCTCGATCGCCGCCACGTCGATCTTCTTCATCGTCATCATCGCGGTAAAGGCGCGTTTGGCTTCCTCGCCGCCGGCCGCCATCGCCTCGGTCAGGACGCGGGGGGTAATCTGCCAGTTGAGGCCCCATTTGTCCTTGCACCAGCCGCAAGCGCTTTCCTGGCCGCCATCGCCGACGATGGCGTTCCAGTAGCGGTCGGTCTCGGCCTGATCGTCCGTTGCGATCTGGAAGGAGAAGGCTTCGCTTTGCGTGAAGGCCGGCCCGCCATTGAGCCCGATGCAGGGAATGCCGGCGACGGTGAACTCGACCGTCAGGACATCGCCCGCCTTGCCGGAGGGAAAGTCGGTCGGAGCGCGAAAAACCCCGGTCACCCGGCTGTCGGGGAAGACCGAGGCGTAGAAGTTCGCGGCCTCCTCGGCGTCCTTGTCGTACCAGAGGCAGATCGTGTTTTTGGCTGCGGGCATCAGACTTCCTCCCGTTGCTGGATGAGCCGCGGCTCGCCGGTTCGATCCGAAAGCACGCCAGCGCCACACGCCTTGATCGGCAAACTCCTCAACGCAAATGTGGCGAAGCCGCTTCGATGAGGCAAGTGGCATCCGGTGGATGCCCGGCCGCGCCGGGGCAACGGTCAACGGCGCCCGAACAGCTTCTCGATATCGCCGAGCTTCAGTTCTACATAGGTCGGCCGGCCATGGTTGCATTGGCCCGAGTTGGGCGTGACCTCCATCTCGCGCAGCAGAGCGTCCATTTCCTCCGGCCGAAGGCGCCGGCCGGCGCGGACCGAGTTGTGGCAAGCCATGGTCGCCAGCACATGGTCGAGGCGTCTTTCCAGTGAATCTGCCAGCGAGCCGGTGGTGCCGTGCTCGGCCAGCGCGTCGGCGACGTCGCGAACGAGGCGCTGAAGATTGCCGCCTGCGAGCTGGCTGGGGGCCTCGCGCACCAGCACCGCGCCAGGCCCAAAGGGCTCCAGCAGAAGACCCAGGCTTTCGAGCTCAGCGCTCGCGGCATTCAGCCGATCGGCCTCGACGGGGTCGAGTTCCACCACTTCGGGCAGGAGCAGGGGCTGGCGGGCGATACCTGAGCGCGCGCGCTCGGCCTTGAGGCGTTCGTAGACCAGCCGCTCATGCGCGGCGTGCTGGTCGACGAGGACGATGCCCTCGCGGGTCTGGGCGACGATATAAGTCCCGTGAAGCTGGGCACGCGCCGCGCCAAGCGGCCGGTCGAGTGTGTCGCTCGAAGGTTCGGCGAGATGGGCGCGGGCGTCGGCCGAGGATGCGGCGAAATCGGAGAAGCCACCCTGCGTCGCTTGCTCCGCCGGCAGGTTGTCGGCGCCGGGCCATGGCTCGGCGGCCTCCCAGCCGGGCGCTGTTGGAAAGGCGGGGCGCGGGATCGTCGTGCCGGTGCCGCCCATCGCGAACACTGCGCGGAAGGCATCGAGCGTGCGCGCTCCGCCGGTTGTCGTGGCGCGATGGCCGGCGGCGGCGAGCGCGGCCTTCAGCCCGGAAACCACGAGCCCCCGGACCAGCGCCGGATCGCGGAAGCGCACCTCGCTCTTGGCGGGATGGACGTTGACGTCGACCGAGCGCGGCTCGCAAGCGACATCGAGGAAGAGCACCGGATGCCGGTCCGAGGGCAGGACATCGGCATAGGCGCCGCGCACGGCAGACAGCAGCAGCTTGTCACGCACCGGACGGCCATTGACGGCGAGGTGGACGCCGGCCGAGGTGCCGCGATGGAAGGTCGGCAGGCCGGCAAAGCCCGAAATGTGGAAAGCCTCGCGCTCGGCCTCGATGCGCAACGCGTTCTCCGGGAAATCGCGCCCCAGCGCGCGGCCGAGCCGACGCAGCAGGCCCTCCTCGCCCATCGGTTCAGCCGGCCAGTCGAACGCACCGGCATGCTCGCCCGACAGCGAAAAACGGATTTCGGGATGGGCGATGGCGAGGCGTCGCAGCATGTCGGCCACGGCCTGCGCCTCGGCCCGGTCGCTCTTCAGAAATTTGAGGCGGGCGGGCGTGAAGATGAACAGATCCGAGACCTCGATGCGCGTGCCGGGAGCTGCCGCCACCGGCCGCACGACGCCCTTTTCGCCGGCTTCTACGACGAGGCCAATGCCCTGCGCGGCATCGCGGCGGCGGCTCTCGATCGAAAGTCGCGAGACCGAGCCGATCGAAGGCAGCGCCTCGCCGCGAAAGCCCAGCGACTGAATCGCGAAGAGGTCGCCATCCGGCAATTTGGACGTGGCATGGCGCTCGACCGCGAGCACCAGGTCTTCCGGCGTCATGCCGGCGCCGTCATCGACCACGCGGATCAGCTCGCGCCCACCGCCCGCGATCGTGACGGCGATCGTCTGCGCGCCGGCGTCGATCGCGTTCTCGACCAGCTCCTTCACGGCCGCAGCCGGCCGCTCGATCACCTCGCCGGCGGCGATGCGGTCGACGAGGATAGGATCGAGGCGGCGGACGGTCATGGTGTTCTAGGATCGAACCGACAGCACTCTGGCGTCATTCTCGGGCGAAGCGAAGCGTAGACCCGAGAATCTCTTGCCGAAAAAGGCACCCGAGCCTTCGCGTCATGAGATGCTCGAGTCAATCCCGAGTATGACGTCCACGAGGCAACGAGGCCGCTCAACTGCGCCCTTCCGCCAGGTACTGCTTGGCGAGCAGCTTGGCCTCCTCTACCGCCGGCTGGTCGAAGGGATCGACGCCCATCGCATAGCCGGTGAGGATCGTTTCCAGCATGAAGTGCATCAGCACCTCGCCATGGCTGGTCTCGTCGATATGCTCGACATGGAAGCGGCGCACGGCGCAGCCATTCTTGGCGAAGGTGTCGATCATGGCGATGCCTTGGGCCGCCACCATGTCACCAATGGTCTTGCCGGCGAAGTCGCCCTGCCCGATCTTTTCGGCAAGCTTGGCGTCGATCTGCGGGCCCTTGCCCTTCACGCCGGTGGTGAGCACGGTGAAGAAGCGGTCCTTCGGTCCGGCGAGATAAAGCTGCTGCTGCGAATGCTGATCGACCGGCCCGAGCGCACCGACAGGCTGCGTGCCCTTGCCGTCCTTGCCGAGGCTTTCGGCCCAGAGCTGCATCCACCAGCGATTGAGCAGCGCGAGCTTGTCCGCGTAGGGCATCAGAACCGCAATGTTCTTGCCGGAGCGCATCGCGGCGATGTGCAGCGCGGCACCGAGCGCAGCCGGCGTCTCGCGCACGTCCTTGCCGGCGAACAGCGGCGCCACGGCGCGACCGGCGCCTTGGCGCAGCGCGTCGATATCAAGGCCGAGCACGGCGGCCGGCAGCAGGCCGCAATTGGTCAGGACGGAATAGCGCCCGCCGACATCGGTGTGATGCTCGAGGAACGGCACGCCATAAGGCTCGAGCAGCGCGCGCAGCGGATGGAGCTTGCCGGGTTTGGCCGGCTCCGACAGGCCCTGAAAATGCTCGCCGATGGCGGTGTCGTCGATATGAGCACCGCGCAGGGCCTCGATCGCGGCGATCGACTGCAGCAGGGTCTCGCCGGTGCCGCCCGACTTGGAGATCGCGACGAATTTCGTCGTCTTCAGCGGCAGCTTCGTCAGCAGCGCGGCATAGGTCGCGGGGTCGAGGTTGTCGATGAAGTGGACGCGGGTGCCGGACATGAACTGCGACAGGCCCGCGATGCCGTAGCCCTTGAGCTGCGCCAGCGTCTGGCCGCCGAGGCTGGAGCCGCCGGTGCCGAGCACGAGTACGTCGGTGGCGCCGCCGCTCTTCAGGCGCTCGGCCGCAGCCTTGACCGGCCCGAGGTCATGGGTGTCGCTCGGCAGCTTCAGCAGCGGCAGCGAGCCGTCCTTGGCCTGCCCTTGGAGCTTTGCCAGAGCGGGCTTCAGATCCTCCAGAGCCTTGTCGAAGGTAGCGTCCGGAATGCCGCCCTTGCCGACCTTGGATTCGAGCGCGAGATCGAAGCTTTGCTGAAGCATGGCACCATCCATAGCGAAGAAAGAAGTTCGTTCAGACCAATCCGACCGGCTTGCCGACGGCCTGGACCAGCAGGTCCGGGTTGCCGAAAAGACGGGCCGCGACGCGTCGCACATCGGCGAGCGTGACGGCTGCGAAGCGCTTGTTGCGCTCGCCGAGGAAGGCCGGCGTATCGCCGCGCAACGCCAGATTGAGCAGTTCGCCCGCGATCTTCGGCGAGGTGTCGAAGCGCAGCGGGTAGGAGCCGACGATATAGCGCTTGGCCTCTTCGACCTCGTGTTCGCTTGGGCCGTCCGCAGCGAGCTTGGCCATCTCCTCGCGGATCACCTGGAGCGATTCCGCCGCGCGGTCGTTGCGGGTCGCCGTGCCGCCGACGACCATCGCCGCTTCGCGCAGTGGCATCAGGCTGGAGGAGACGCCATAGGCAAGCCCACGCTTTTCGCGGACTTCCATGAAGAGGCGCGAGGTGAAGGCCGAGCCGCCGAGGATGTGGTTCAGCACATTCGCGGCGATGTAATCCGGATCGTCCCAGAGGAGCCCCGGCCCGACGAAGCGGAGAACGGTCTGGGGCACATCGAGCTCGATCACATGGGTCTGGCCGAGGCCGTGGATCGGCAGCGGGCTCGTGGGAAGCGGGCGCGGGTCGCCTTTCGGCAAGGCACCGAAGAGAGCATCGAGCCGGCCGGCGAGTTCGTCTGCGCCGATATCGCCGACGACGACGATCTTGAGGCCTGCGCGATCGAGCAGGACCGGCGCGACGGCGCGAAGCGACGCCGCTTCGAGCCGCGACACGCTGTCGACATCACCTTTTTCCGGGCGCCCATAGGCATGGCCGGGAAAGGCCGTCGCATAAAGCGCGTTGCGGCACATGGTTTCGGGGTTTTTAGCCTGCCGCTGCAAGCCGGCAATGATCTGCGCCTTGACGCGCTGCACGGCGTCAGCGTCGAAACGCGGTTTGTTCAGCGCCAGGCCCAGCAGCTCGAAAGCCGTGTCGCGATGGCTGGACAGGGTCTGGAGATAGCCGTGGAACTCGTCGCGCCGGGCGTCGAAGCCGATATGGATGGCGTGATCGGCCATCTTGCCCTGAAAAGCCTCGGCATCGAGATCACCCGCGCCTTCGTCGAGCAGGCCCGAGACGAGGTAAGCGCTGCCGGCCGCGCCGAGCGGATCGCGCGAGGCGCCGCCGTCGAAGGCAAAGTCGATCGCGATCAGCGGCAGGCTGCGCTCTTCGACCAGCCAGGCTTCGATGCCGCCGGGCGAACGGACGGTCTGGACATCGAGGGCCGGCCCCTGCGTGTTAAGCGGCGGGACGGGCAGCGGTGCGTTGAGATTCGCAGTCATGGCGTATCCTGTCGGCGGCGTTGGAGCCCCGCCTGTTCGATCTGGGCGCGGCGGGTCAGGCCGGCAGGAGCAATCCGGTGACGCTGCGGTCAGGCTTGAGGTAGCGGCGCGCCGCCTCCATCACCGCCTCGCGCGACACGGCCTCGATACGCTGCGGCCAAGCCAGCACGTCCGCGACGGTTTCACCCACGGCGAGCGACGAGCCGAAAATACGCGCCAGCGAGGACTGGTTGTCACGGGCGAACACCGTCTCGGCGACAAGGCGCGTGCGGGCGCGGGCCATTTCCAGTTCGGTGGGGCCCTCTGCGAGGAAGGTCGCGAGAGTAGCGTCCAGCCCGGCTTCCATCGTCGCCATCTCGACGCCGGGACGCGGGCTTGCAGAAATCTGGAGCGCGGCGCGATCGACCATCGAGCCCATGAAATAGGCGTTGGCGCCTGCCGCCAGCTCCTGCTCGACACAGAGCTTGCGGTAAAGCCGCGAGGTGGTGCCCCCGCCCAGGATTTCCGCGACGAGCTCCAGAGCGAAGACCTCGTCGCGGTCGCCGCTGGTGTAGGTCGGCGTCAGCCAGCCGCGCCGCAGCGAAGGCTGCTGGACGCGCTCGTCGTTGAGCTGGACGCGGCGCGAGGCCCGCGGTTCCGGCTCGATCGGCCGGCTGCGGACGGGTGCCGCCCCGCGAGCCGCGATCTTGCCATAGGTCTCCTCGGCAAGATGCCGCACCTCGGCCGCATCGGTGTCGCCTGCTACCACCAGGATGGCGTTTTCGGGGGTGTAGAAGCGCTGGTAATAGGCGAAGGCATCGTCACGGTTCAGGCGCTCGATCTCGTGCTCCCAACCGATGATCGGCGTGCCGTAAGGATGGTGGAAGAACAGGGCCGAGGAAAACTCCTCGCCAAGCTGGGCTGCGGGATCGGAATCGACGCGCATGCGCCGCTCTTCCAGCACCACGTCGCGCTCCGGCCCGACCACGCTTTCGTCGAAGGACAGGCCGGTCATCCGATCGGCCTCGTAATCCATCATCGCGCGCAGGTGCTCTTTCGGCACGCGCTGGAAATAGGCGGTGTAGTCGAAGGAGGTGAAAGCGTTCTCCTGCCCGCCATAACCCGCGACGATCTTGGAGAACTCTCCGGCCGGCCAACGCTCCGTGCCCTTGAACATCAGATGCTCGAGGAAATGCGCGATGCCCGACTTGGCCGCCGGATCGTCGGCAGAGCCGTTCCGGTACCAGACCATATGCGTGACGACGGGTGCGCGCCTGTCGCTGACCACCACGACATCGAGGCCGTTGGCGAGGCGGAAGGATTCGACGGGCTCGGCCAGACCAGGCTGGCGCGCATGCATGTTCACCGGGCGATGTCTCCGCAGGGACAAAAAGGGGCGGGCACGATGCGCCCGCCCCTGGTCGACAACTTGGTCAGCTCACGGCGTTTCGGCAAGGGCCGAACCGCGCTTGCGACGATTACTGCTGCATCACCGGGCCTTGGCCGGTCGCGAATTCGCGAACGCCGACAGCCTGCTTGTCTTCGACGGGGCCGCCCTTGCCCGGGCCGATCGCGGCCGTCGCGGCGGGGCGACGATAGCCTGTCGGCGGCTCGGTGAGGAGCTTGCGCTGCGGCTCGGAGCCATAGGTCAGCGTCTCTTCCTCCGCCTGGAGGTTGCGACGCGCCGCGAGTTCCTTGCCCTGGCGGATCGGCGCGAGCACCGTGTTGTAGTTGCTTTGCTCCTCATAACCGTTCGGCGCCGCGTTCAGCGTGCGGCCACGGCGAAGCTCTTCCTGCGAGAGCACCGGATTATTGCGCGACTTCTCCGCCGCGGCGGCATAGCTCGCGGCCCTGTCTTCCCGCCGGCGCTCGATGTCCTGATCCTTCGGCCAGGCGGCGTTGCGGCTGCTGGCCGATTGCTGCGGGGCCGGCAGGGCCGAGTTCGGCGGCACGACCAGAGGCGCGCGGGCGCGGTAGTCGATATCGTCACCGGATTTGCCGCCGAAGGTGCCTTCGAACAGGTTCTTGAACAGCATGCCTTCCTGAGCAAACGCAGGCTGAGCCGCGAGAACAAGCCCGCCGGCAAGCAGCAGATGCGTCACGCGGATGCGTTGCGCCATGTCAAATCTCCCTTTGGACGATTGATGCCGTCCTTCAACCACGCACGGGCGGCGAAAGGATGGCAAAACCGTCTTCACGCTGGCTTTTCCCCAGCTGGTCGGAAGGACTCATACAGCAGACCCACTACGCCGACAACGATCGCGACATCGGCGATGTTGAAGATGTACCAGCTGAAATTGCCCCAGTGCAGATGGACGAAGTCGACGACCGCGCCATACCAGGCCCGATCAAGCCCGTTGCCGAGCGCGCCGCCGATGATCAGCGCGAGGGCGAAAACGGTGAAGCGGCTGTCGGTTCGCCACATCCAGCGCCAGAGCCAGATCGCCGCGATGAACGAGACGATCACCAGGAGCCAGCGACCGATATCCGTGCCCTGCTGGAACAGCCCATAGGAAATGCCGCGATTCCAGGCGAGCACGATCGTCAGGAAAGGCGCCACGTCGAAGGGGCCGTTTTCGGCAAGACCCGCCCCGTGGAGAAGCCAGAGCTTCAGCGCCTGGTCGGCGACGAAGACGATCAGGACCGTGGCGAGGCCGAGGCGGCGGGCCGGGCTCATTTGGGATGAACTCCCAGTTCCTGCAGGGCCTTGGCGTCACGCGGGGTGACGGCCGGATAGCCGGGGGCGGCGGTCGCGGGGTCGAAATACTTCCAGGAGCGGGCGCATTTCACGCCGTCCGCGCGATGCGGCACCACCGCGACACCGGGTACGTCAGCCAGACGGAAAGCGTCTGCCGGCCCCTCCCCGCCTTCGACGCGAATGCCGGAGGTGATGGCGATTTCCGCCAGATCGACGCCCGACAGCGCGGCGCGCAGATCGGGGTCGTCGATGAAGACCTGCGGGGACGCTTCGAGCGAGGAACCCAGCCGCTTGGCGGCGCGCTCCAGCTCCAGTGCGCCGGTGACGACGCGGCGGACCTTGCGGATTTTGGCCCAGCGCTCGGCCAGCTCGGCGTCGAGCCAGTCGGCCGGGGCCTGCGCGAACAGCTCCAGATGGACCGAGCCGTCGGCCGTTTTCGTGGCGGGATAGCGCTCCAGCCAGGCTTCCTCGGCGGTGAAGACCAGGATCGGCGCGAGCCAGGTCGTCAGGCAGCGGAAGAGATGGTCGACGACCGTCAGCGCGCTGCGGCGGACATGGCTCGACTGCGGATCGCAATAAAGCGCGTCCTTGCGCACGTCGAAATAGAAGGCCGAAAGCTCGGTGTTCATGAACTGCGAGAGCAGGGTCACGACCTTCTTGTAGTCGTAGGTGCGATAGGCCTCCTCGACCTGCGGCCCGAGTTCCGCCAGCCGGTGCAGCATCAGCCGCTCCAGTTCCGGCATCGTCTGCATATCCGCGACGCGGTGCTCCTCGCTGAAATGGGCGAGCGTGCCGAGCATCCAGCGCAGGGTGTTGCGCAGCTTGCGATAGGTCTCGACGAAGGTCTTCAGGATTTCCTTGCCGATGCGCAGATCGTCGGAATAATCCGCGGCGGCGACCCAGAGGCGCAGGATGTCGGCGCCGGAATCCTTGATGATGTCCTGCGGGGCGGTGACGTTGCCCTTCGATTTCGACATCTTCTCGCCCTTCTCGTCCAGGCAGAAGCCATGGGTGAGGACGATGTCGTAGGGCGCCCGGCCGCGCGTGCCGCAGCTTTCGAGCAGGCTCGAATGGAACCAGCCGCGATGCTGGTCGGAGCCTTCCAGATACATCACCCGGTCCTTGCCTCCGTCGATGATGCGGCGGGTGGCGAGGTCAGGGCGCTTTTCCAGCGTGAAGGCGTGGGTCGAGCCAGAATCGAACCAGACATCGAGCACGTCGGTGACCCGCTCGTATTTCGCGGGATCATAACCGAAGGGCTTGAGGAAACGGGCGCCGTCCGTATCGGTGAACCAGGCGTCGGCGCCTTCCGCCTCGAAGGCGTCCGCGATGGCGGCATTGACCTTGGCGTCGACCATGATCGCCTTGGTTTCCTTTTCGACGAAGACCGTGATCGGCACGCCCCAGGCGCGCTGGCGCGAGACCACCCAATCGGGGCGGTTGGCGATCATGCCGTTGATGCGGTTCTCGCCCGCGGCCGGCACCCACTGCGTCTCCTTGATCGAGCGGAGCGCGCGGTTGCGCAGCGTGTCGGTGTTACCACTGGGTGTCGGCGCCGGTGCGGACACATCTGGCGCGCCGGCCTCGCCGATCGGCTTGTCCATGGCGATGAACCATTGCGGCGTATTGCGGAAGATGACCGGCTTCTTCGAGCGCCACGAATGCGGGTACTGGTGCTTCAGACGGCCGCGCGCGACGAGGTTGCCGGCCTCGACCAGCGCCTTGATGACGACCTCGTTGGCGTTGCCCTTCTCACCCTTCTCGGTGATGACCTGCGCGCCCTCGAAGCCCGGCGCTTCCTTGGTGAAGCGGCCATCGGCATCGACGGTGTAGGGGATGCGGGTCTCGATGCCGCGCTCGGCGAGCTGGCGGCCATTCGCCATCCAGATGTCAAAGTCCTCGCGGCCATGGCCGGGCGCGGTGTGGACGAAGCCTGTGCCGGCATCGTCGGTGACATGGTCACCGTCGAGGAGGGGAACATCGAAGTCGTAGCCGTGGCCACGCAGGGGATGGGCGGCGGTCAGGCCGGCCAGTTCGGAGGCCTCGACATCGCGTACAAGCTCGAACGCCTCGACCTTGGCAGCCTTGAAGACGCTTTCGGCGAGGTTCTTGGCGAGCAGATAGGTCGCTCCGGTTTTGGCCCAGTTCGTCTCCGGCGCGGCGGTGACCTTGTAGAGGCCGTAGGCGATGCGGTTCGAGAAGGAGATCGCTCGGTTACCCGGCATCGTCCACGGCGTCGTCGTCCAGATGACGACGGAAGGACCCTGTCCGTCATGCTCGGGCTTGTCCCGAGCATCCACGTCTTGACCACCGCCCTCGCCGAAGGAAGGCGTGGATGGCCGGGACAAGCCCGACCATGACGACGGCGGATTCAGCACCGGAAACGCCACGAACACCGTGTCGCTGACATGCTCCTCGTACTCGACCTCCGCCTCGGCCAGCGCGGTCTTCTCGACGACCGACCACATCACTGGCTTCGAGCCGCGATAGAGCTGGCCCGTTTCGGCGAACTTCATGATCTCGCGGGCGATCTGCGCCTCGGCCGGGTAGGCCATGGTGAGGTAGGGATCGTCCCAGTCGCCCTCGACGCCGAGGCGCTTGAATTCGGCGCGCTGAACATCGACCCAATGCTCGGCGAACGAGCGGCACTCCTTGCGGAATTCGACGACTGGAACGTCGTCCTTGTTCAGGCCCTTGGCGCGGTACTGCTCCTCGATCTTCCACTCTATCGGCAAGCCGTGGCAGTCCCAGCCCGGTACGTAGTTGGAATCCTGGCCAAGCATCTGCTGCGAGCGGGTGACGAGATCCTTGAGGACCTTGTTCAGCGCGTGGCCGATATGGATGTTGCCGTTGGCGTAGGGCGGGCCGTCATGCAGCACGAATTTGTCGCGGCCCTGCCCGGCTTGGCGCAGCTTGCGATAGAGGTCGATCCTCGCCCAGCGCGCCAGCAGTTCGGGCTCGCGCGTGGGAAGGCCGGCGCGCATCGGGAATTCGGTCTGGGGCAGGAACAGGGTCTGGGAATAGTCGAAGCCCTGTGCGGCCTCGGTCGCCTGCGGGGCTTGGGTCTTGGTCTTGTCGGTCATATCCGGCTCGGACAATCGGGATGGCGGGCCGCATAAGCCTCAGCACATCCTCGCAAGGGAACGGAAAAGCGGTGTCGAACCCGGACTGCGCAGGCGCCCGCGCCTTAGCGCGAGGCGGCAGCCGGGCCCGTAATTCGCCGGAAACAATCGATGAGCAAGGCGCGGGCAGCGGGCATGAGGGGCTTCTAGCAGGCGCCGTTCACGGAAGGAAGGACGGCGTGACTGCCAGGATCGCGCGCGCCCGGGCGCTGTCGGCGTCCATCTGGACGATCAGCGCATCCAGCGAGTCGAACTTGGCCTCGCCCCTCAGCCACTCGACGAAGGCGACATCGACCTGGCTGCCATAGAGATCGCCCGAGAAATCGAAGACGAAGGTTTCAAGCCGCGGCGCCCCGTCGTCGAAGGTCGGCCGGCGGCCGAAGCTTGCAACGCCGTCATGCCAGACATCGTCGATCTTCATGCGCACGGCGTAGATCCCGAACCGCAGCCGGCAGTCCCGGGAGAGGTTCATGTTGGCGGTCGGATAGCCGAGGTCCCGCCCGCGCTTGTCGCCATGGGCGACGACGCCCCGCACGAACCAGGGACGGCCCAGGAAGGTGGCAGCGCGCGTCACATCGCCCGCTTCTAGTGCCGTGCGGATCAGCGTCGAGGACACCGGCTCTCCCTGCCAGGAGTAGGGCGGCACGACGATGACGGGAACACCGGCGCGCTGTCCGTGCGCCTGCAACATTTCCGGCGAGCCGGTCCGGCCCTTGCCGAAATGGAAATCGTAGCCGCAGACGAGACCGGTCGCACCAAGCTTTTCGAGCAGGATGTCATCGATGAACCGCTCGGCACCGATCGCGGCGGTATCGAGATCGAACGGCATTACGAAGGTGCGCACAAGGCCGACCCCACCCAGCAGTTCGGCTTTCAGCTGCGGCGGCGTCAACCGGAACACCGGTTCCTGCGGACGAAACAGGCTGCGCGGGTGCGGCTCGAACGTGAACGCGGCGGCCCTCTTGCCACGCTCGGTCGCCAACCGGCCGGCGGCCCGGCCGAGTGCGGCATGGCCGCGATGGACGCCGTCGAAATTGCCCAGCGCCAGAACCGCACCACGCAACGCTTCGGGCACGGGTTTTGCGAGATCGAGAACGAAGGCGGTCGGCTGTTGGCCGGAATCCGCCTCGGCTGGGGCAGTCATCGGTCGGAAACATCCTGCGGCGGGCATCCCGGGCCACGGAGCCCGGATCATCCGCCGTGTTTGCGGGGAAGGCCGGTAAGCGTCAAGCGTCGCGGTGCTCGACACCCCTGGCTGGCGGCATCGCGACCCAGGCTTCGCCCTCCAGCACGGACTTGCCGTCGACCAGGCATTCGCAGAAGAAGCGCGCCCGGCGCCGGTCCGCGATGAGTTCGACCACTTCGACGCGCGCTGTCACGACATCGCCGATCTTGACCGGCGCAAGGAAGGTCAGGGTCTGCGAAAGATAGACCGCGCCGGGACCCGGCAGGCGCGTGCCGAGCAACGCCGAAACAAGGCTCGCGGTCAGCATGCCATGGGCGATGCGCTGGCCGAATTTGGTCCCCGCGGCATAGCTTTCGTCGAGATGGATCGGATTGGCATCACCCGACAGTTCGGCGAACAGCGCGATATCGCGCTCCATGACGGTGCGCATCAGGCTTTCGCTTTGTCCCAAACGCAGATCCTCGAAGGCATGGATGGTGAAAGCGCCCATGGGCGACGGCTGAACGGTCATCATGCTGGCATGGCGGTGGTGCCGCCCTTGCTGGGAGGTATCGGACCTTCAACGTCTCGCAGGTGCAACAAGAGAGCAATGCGACTTTGGTGCAGCGCATCATCGATGCACCCGTAAGTCGAGGATCGGATTAACGGCTTTGCAACGGGCAGAGGCTATCAACACCGGACGCACAGCCACCGGGCTAACGGTGGCACGGCGTCGCTTGTCGACGCCGCAACCGCCGTGTCCCGGAGCATCGCAATGGGTCTCGACCCCACAATGCCGATCCTGGTCGTCGACGACTACCAGACGATGATCCGCATCATCCGCAACCTGCTGCGGCAACTCGGCTTCGAGAATGTCGACGACGCGTCCGACGGCTCGTCGGCCATCGAAAAGATGCGCGACAAGCGCTACGGGCTCGTCATCTCCGACTGGAACATGGAGCCGATGAGCGGCATCGAGCTGCTTCAGCGCGTCCGCGACGAGCACAAGCTGGCCGAGACGCCTTTCATCATGGTGACGGCCGAATCCAAGACCGAAAATGTGATCGCGGCGAAGAAGGCCGGCGTCAGCAACTACATCGTCAAGCCGTTCAACGCGCAGACGCTGAAGACCAAGATCGAGGCGGTCTGCGCCGGCTGAGCCGCCCGGATCTCACCAGACGAGATGCGGCAAGGCGTGGTCCGGCCGGTGCGTCTGGCGGTGGAACCAGCCGTGACGGTCCTCCCATGAGGCCTCCACCAGATCCTGTGCGTGGATTCCCGCCATCACCATGACTCCGGTGATGCCGAATTCCGAAGCGCCCGCGATGTCGGTGCGGATCGCATCGCCGATGGCGCAGATGCGGTTCTTCGGGATCGGAGCTCCCCGCTTGCCCTCGGCCATGGCAAGCGCGGTCTCATAGATCGGCCGATGCGGCTTGCCGGCATAGATCGCCTTGCCGCCGATCTCCTCATAGGCGAGCGCGACCGAGCCCGCGCACGGCACGATATGTCCACCGCGCTCGACGACGAGATCGGGATTGGCGCAGATCAGCTCGAGCCCGCGTGCCGCAAAACCCTGCAGCAGATCAGCATAGGTCTCCGGCGTATCGGCTTCGTCATCGAACAAGCCGGTGCAGAGCACATAGGACGCGTCCGCCGCGCTGACCTCCGGCGCATCGAGCCCGGCCGTCAGCGGCAGGTCGCGGTCGGGGCCGAGCCGGAACATCGGCTGGCCGGCGCGGGCTCCGATCAGCAGACGACAGACATCGCCCGAGGTGACGATCGCGTCCCAGGCCGAGCGAGGCACGTCGAAGCCGTCGAGCTGGCGGGCGATCAGATCGGCCGGTCTCGGCGCGTTCGTCATCAGCACGACGCTGGTGCCGCGCTGCCTCATCCGCACCAAGGCATCGACGGCCCCGGGAAACGCGGCGACGCCATTATGCACCACACCCCAGACATCGCAGAAACAGAGATCGAAACGGTCGGCGATCTCCGAAAAGCCCGCGAGCGCTAGAGTTTGGCCTGAAGCCGGCATCGGCATGATCCTGATCTGACTGAAGCGGTGCAGCCGCGTTCCAGCTCTAGACAGGAACCGTGCCGGGCGGAACCCGCCTTGTGCGTCCGGCCCTACCGGGCGGCTTGCTCAGGCTGTCGCGCGCCGCAGCACGGACCGGAACGGCACCCGCTGGGGCTTCGCGGGCTCGACCGGGATGGGTGCGGGCAAAGGCGGATATCCCAGGATCTCTGCGGAGCGCTGCATCTCGGCGGAGCGCAGCGTCTCGGCCGGCTGCGGTTGGGCCGGTTCAGGCTGGGCCGGTTGCTCCGGTTCGGCGAAGACATCCGGCTTGACGGGGCGAGGCGGCGAAAAGGCGGTGCCCTGCCCCATGCCGATGCCGAGTTCGATCATGTCGGCCGCTGCCGGATTGTCCTCGACGGCTTCGGCCACGAGCGCGACAGAGGCACGACTCAGCAGCGCGGCGAGATCGCCGACGTCGATGTCGCTGTGCAGACGTCCCTCGACATGCGCCTGCAACAGGCTTGCGGAGATCTTCACGAAGCGAATGCCACGGTCATGCAATGCCTGGGGATCGAAGCGGAGATCGCCGACGTCGTCGAGCGCGAACCGCACGCGGTTGGCCGACATGGCCCCGAGCAGGCCGAGGCTGGTGGGGTGAAGCGCGCGGAAGATCGTCTGCGGCACCTCCACCACAAGGTGCCCGGCATGGTCGCGATATTTGTCGAGAATGCGGGCGAGCGTCGCAAGCGCCCGGGCCGATTCCCAGGTCGAGGCGCTGAAATTGCAGGAGACGAAGATGTTGCCGGCCTTGGCGCCGAGATGGCGCGCGATCGCCAGCGCGCGGGTCAGGACGAGCGCATCGAGCGTCGGCCCGAAGCCGCGCTCCTCGACGGTGCGCATGAATTCATGCGGCATCAGCAAGGTGTTCTCGTCGAGCCGCAGGCGCGGCAAGGCCTCGTAGCCGAGCGTGCGCCGCTGCGGCAGCGAGACCATCGGCTGGAGATGCACCTCGAGGCGCCCTTCGCTGAGCGCGGCGCTGATGACCGCGGCGCGCTCGGCCTCGGCCTGTTCGTCTGCCGCCTTGGTCGCGGCGGCGCGCTCGGCGGCCAGTTTCTCGGCCCGTTCGCGGCGCTGCGCCTCGGGATCCAGCACCACCTCGGGCGCATTTGCCGGGATGGGCAGCACCAGCGCCGGCTGCGCCGTGTTGCGTGCCAGCTTCTCGTCGTGATCGGCCAAGGTCGTGGCGACCTGATGAATCAGGTCGCCGAGCAGCCCGACCTCGGCTGTGAGTTCGTTGATCGCGGCCCGGGCGGGCGCGGCGTCGACATCGCGCATCGGCATCTGCTCGACGCGCTGCGACACCGAATCGATCCGGATGGCGTTCGTCGCGAGCCTGACCTTCACCTCGCCGAGCCCGGCGAACAGCAGTTCGCGTTGCGTCGCCATCCTCGCCTCATAACCCCGCAGGCTCGCCGCAAGCCCGGCGCCCGCGAGCACGAGCCCCAGCGCGGCGCCCAGCGAGCTCGGCACGAGTATCGTGAGGACGGCGCCGGCCGCAACGCCGGTCACCGCGCCGGCGAGGGGATGCAGGGCTTTCAGGCGGACACGGGCCAAGGGAGCGCTCTCGCGTCGGAGTTGGGGGGACGAGACGAATCAGGCCAGTGGCATGCAGGATAGCGCTCCCAGCGGCAACAGGCGAGCCGGCGCTCTCGCAGCACCACGCTCGACCGGCAGTGGCTTCTCAACGCCAGCTGGGATGCAGCGATGCGCCACCCATCTCGACATCATTCGAAGCCGAGGTCTCCCATAAGGCGCTTTGCGACGTCCATGCCAAAACCCTTGCGAGCCATGTAGGCGTGCGGGTCGCTGCCAAAAATCGGCACCTGCTCGGCAAGCTGTCGGAGCAGCTCCTGCCGGTGCGGCAGATCGCCGTCGCGCCCCGCCTGCAGCGCCCTCGCCAGCAGACCGAGCGGGCTGGCATCCGCCGCCAGGAACCCGAAATAAGTCTGTGCCTGGCCGGGGGAGCCCGCCAAATATGCGGCGAGGTAGGCATAGAAATCATACCATGAGGGCCGGCCAGGCGTCAGTTCGACGGCCCGCTTCAGGAGCGGCAAGGCTTCTTCCGCGCGATTAAGCCGAACATAGATCGCGCCGAGGTCGGCCATGACCATCGGGTCGTAGGGGTTGCGGTTCATGGCTTCGCGGCCCGCATTCACCGCGTCGTCGGTGGCACCGCGCAGGAAAAGGGCGTCCATGACGACCTGCTGCGCTCGCGCGGACGACGGAGCGAGGCGCTGCGCCGTGAGAGCCGTCGACAGGGCGCGATCGAGCAATGGCTTGGCGTCGACGACGCGGCCCGACATGTATTCCGACATGAGCAGGCCGGAGAGATGCGCCCACGCCGGATAGAAGCCCGGATCGCGGGCGACGATCCGCTCCAGACATTCGAGCGCGGCCTGATGGYGCTCGCGGGTCAAAAAACGCTGATAGTCGAACGCGTCGTAGATGCAGCCGCCGGCGGTGGAAGCCGGATTCTGCCGTCCCTCGGCATGGATGATGCCGAAGGGCTCCGCCAACCGCGTGGCGATGCGGCGCATCCGCTCGCTGATATCCTGATCGGTCAGGACATCATGTGTCGGACGTCGGCTAGACGAAGCCCATATGATCCGTCCATCCTTGACCGCGCGAAGGCGGCCGAATCCCTCGAGCGTGCCGTCGGCCGCCCGCAGGGTGGCCTCGAGCACATAATCCGCATCGTCGGGCACCGGCGCACCGGGAGGCGGGGCCTTGACCACGACGAGATCGTCGAAGCGGGTCATCACATCGATCAAAGCGCTGGTGGAGCGATGCAGGCGATCGGCGAGCGCGGGATCGCTCGGGAGTTGCGGCATCATGATCGCGATCGTCGGCAGGTCGGGCGCGGCGCGGTCCTGAGAGCCGGCTGGTCCGGCCATGCCCGGATAAACATACCAAAGCACGAGCGCCATCAAGGCGAAGGCCAGCGCCGCGACTCCTGTAAACGGCCACCGCGAGACGCCCCAGAACGGGATGGTCCGCGCCTTTTCAAGCACTGGCGGAGGAGGTCCCTCGTCCGGCTCGCCCGCGGGCGGGCGGGCGTTCAGGAAAAGCGGCACGTAGGCGCCGACGGGAACGGCGATCCGCAGCGGGTCCTCACGCCCCTCCCAGGCATAATATTGCGTCAAGGCCCGGCGCAGGCGCCCGGCCTCGACGCGAACGATCGGGTCGCTCTGCGGATCGAACTCCGGCGCCCGGCCCAGCGCCTCGACCGCGATGGTATATCCCTTGAGTTCGGACCGGCGCCCCTCGACCGTGCGCTCGACGACAAAGGTCAGGAATGCCGAGAGCTGCGGCGCGGCGCGAAAGATGTCCGACGCGAGTACCCTGCCGAGCGCCGCGCGGATCTCGGCGGCGGCCTCGTCATCGAGCCGCTCCATGCCGTCGGCGCTGTCTCCCATCGAATTCCGTCCGGTCCTCCGCCTCGGTTCTCGGACGGGTTATGTCACAGGCGCCGTCCGGCGTCCCGCCCCGTCATGCGACGAACATTGCCAGACCCCCTACGGCGCGCAGCCATGGCCTGCAACGCGGCGATTTACAGCACGTCTGCGCCTGCTACGTTGAACCAACGTTAATCCACAGGACGCCGTGATGACCAACGCCTCGAATGCCGTGCCGAACGATCTCGAAGCCTATTGGATGCCCTTCACGGCGAACCGCTCGTTCAAGAAGAACCCGCGTATGGTGGCGCGCGCCGAGGGCATGTTCTACTATACGCCCGATAACAAACCCGTGATGGACGGCACGGCCGGGCTCTGGTGCTGCAATGCCGGCCATGCGCGCGAGCCCATCATTCAGGCCATCCAGGCCCAGGCGCGCGATCTCGATTACGCGCCCTCCTTCCAATATGGCCACCCGAAGGTCTTCGCCGCGGCGGCGCGAGTCGCGGCACTGGCGCCGGGCGACCTCGATCATGTCTTCTTCGCCGGCTCTGGCTCGGAAGCGGCCGATTCGGCGCTGAAGATCGCGCTGGCCTACTGGAACATTTCGGGCAAGGGGTCGAAGACCCGTCTGATCGGGCGCGAGCGCGGCTATCACGGCGTCGGGTTCGGCGGCATCTCGGTCGGCGGCATGGTCAACAACCGCAAATTCTTCGGCGGGCTGCTGACGGGCACGGACCATATCTCCCATACCTATGATCGCGAGAAGCAGGCCTTCAGCAAGGGCGAGCCGGAATACGGCGCGCACTTCGCCGATGATCTGGAGCGGATCGTAGCGCTGCACGACGCCTCGACCATCGCCGCCGTCATCGTTGAGCCGATGGCGGGCTCGACCGGCGCGCTGCCGCCGCCGAAGGGCTATCTCAAGCGCCTGCGTGAGATCTGCGACAAGCACGGCATCCTGCTGATCTTCGACGAAGTGATCACCGGCTTCGGGCGGCTGGGCTTCGCCTTCGCGGCCGAGCGCTACGGCGTGATCCCGGACATGATCACCTTTGCCAAGGGCGTGACCTCCGGCACCGTGCCGATGGGCGGTGTGATCGTGCGCAAGCACATCTACGACGCCTTCATGGGCGGGCCGGACAACGTCATCGAGCTGTTCCACGGCTATACTTATTCCGGCCACCCGCTGGCGGCAGCCGCCTGCCTTGCCGCGCTCGACATCTATCGCGAGGAAGGGTTGTTCGAGCGCGTGCGCGGCATGGAAGATGCCTGGGCCGATGCGGTGATGAGCCTGCGGGGCGAACCCAACGTCGTCGACATCCGCACGCTCGGGCTGGTGGGCGCCGTCGATCTGGCCCCTCGGGCAGAGGGCGTGGGCAAGCGCGGCTACGAGGTGATCGACCGCGCCTTCCACGAAGAAGGCCTGATGGTTCGCACGGCCGGCGACACGATCGCTTTCTCGCCGCCGCTGATCATCACGGAATCGCAAGTCGATGAGCTGATCGGGAAGCTGCGCCGGGTGATCCGGGCTGTGGCGAACTGAAGTTTCCCGTCATTGCGAGCTTAGCGAAGCAATCCAGGGTGACTGGGTCGAACGTTTCACCCGGTCCTTTCTGGATTGCTTCGTCGCTATGCTCCTCGCAATAACGGTACAGCCAGTATCAGAGAATGCGCGAACCGACCGTCTACATCATGGCGAGTGCTCGCAACGGCACGCTTTATGTCGGCGTAACCTCGAATTTGGGTGAACGCAGCTGGCAGCATCGGACGGGAGCCATAGCTGGCTTTACGAAACGCTATGGGTGCAAGTTGCTCGTCTGGTACGAGCGGCATGAGCGCATGGATGATGCGATTGCGCGCGAAAAGCAGATTAAGGGGGGATCACGTCCCAAGAAGCTCGCGCTGATCGAGGCTATGAACCCGGGCTGGCGCGACCTTTACGAAGACTTGGCCCGATAGGCTCCGTATGCCTGTCCGTCATTGCGAGCGTAGCGAAGCAATCCAGGGGCGCGTGCTCGGGCTGTACCCAGTCCTCCTGGATTGCTTCGCTACGCTCGCAATGACGGAAACTCAGGCCCGCCGCAGCTTGTTGTACCGTGCGATCACCCTCTCCCGTTTGAGCCGCGACAGGCGGTCGATCCAAAAGACGCCGTCGAGCTGGTCGATTTCGTGCTGGTGGCAGATGGCGCGGAAGCCTTCTGCATCTTCCCTCTGTTCAACGTTGTCGAGATCGCGATAGCCGATCGTCACTTGCGCCGGCCGCTCGATCTCCTCGGTGAGGCCCGGCATCGAGACGCTGCCTTCGACATGGCGGATCATCTCGTCGGACTTCGCAAGCAGCACCGGATTGACGTAGAACCCGACATCACCGGGCGTCAGCTCCAGCACGACAAGCCGCAGCGGCACGCCGATATGGGGCGCGGTGATGCCGACACCGGGTGCAGTGCGCATCGTTTCGAGCAGATCCTGGGCGAGCGCTTTCAGATCCGTATCGAAGCGCGTGACGGGCGCGGCCGCCAGGCGCAGACGTGGATCGGGAAACCGGATGATCGCCCGAATAGCCACGCGGCGGCGCTCAGGCCGCCGCCGTCTTCTCCACCGCGCCGTAGAAGCTCTCGCCGGTCTTGGCCATGCGTTTCAGCATGCGGTTGGGCCTGAAGCGCTCGCCATGGCGCTTCGCCAGCTTGTCGCAGAGCTTCACGAAGGCCGCCGCGCCCATATTGTCGATATAGGAGAGCGTGCCGCCCGACCAAGGTGCGAAGCCGAAGCCGATGATCGAGCCGACATCGGCCTCGCGCGGATCGGTGACGACGCCCTCCTCATAGGTTTTCGCCGCTTCCAGCGCCTGGGTGACGAGAAGGCGCTGCTTCAGCTCTTCCATATCGACGAGTTCGGGCGCGAGCCGGCCGCCCACGATCTCGGCCAAGCCCGGCCACAGGCGCTTCGGCCCGGCGTCCGGATAATCATAGAAGCCCTTGCGGTTCTTGCGGCCGAGCCGCCCGTTGGTTTCGACCATGGCGTTGAGCAGATGCTCCTGCTGGGGATCGATCGCACCCTCGCCGAGCTGCGCCTTCGTCGCCTTGACGATCTTGAGCGCCAGATCGATCGCGACCTCATCATTGAGCGAAAGCGGGCCGACCGGCATGCCGGCCTGTTTGCCGGCGGCCTCGATCATCGCCGGCGGCACGCCCTCCATCAGCATGAGATGGCCTTCGCGCAGATAATTGCCGACGCAGCGATTGGCGTAGAACCCCCTGACATCGTTGACGACGATCGGCGTCTTCTTGATGGCGCGGACATAGTCCAGCGCCATGGCGAGCGCCTTGTCGCCGGTCTTCTTGGCCATGATGACCTCGACCAGCAGCATCTTCTCGACCGGCGAGAAGAAATGGATGCCGATGAAGTTTTTCGGCCGCTGGCTCGTCTCGGCCAGGCCCGTGATCGGCAGCGTCGATGTGTTGGAGCCGAAGATCGTCTTCGGGCCCACCGCCGCCTCGACCTTGGCGATGACCTCGGCCTTGACCTTCGGGTCTTCGAAAACCGCCTCCACGATCAGGTCGCAGCCCTTGAGGTCGGCATAGTCGGTCGTCGCTGTGATGCGGCCAAGCAGCGCGTCGCGATCGGCGGTCTTGGCGCGGCCCTTCATGATCTGGTCGGAAACCAGCTTGTGCGAATAGGCCTTGCCCTTTTCTGCCGCCTCGATGTCGCGGTCGATCAGCACGACCTCCAGGCCAGCCAGTGCCGTGACATAGGCGATTCCAGCGCCCATGAAGCCGGCGCCGACGACGCCGACACGCTTGAGCTTCGAGGGCGGTACGTCGGCGGGGCGGCGGGCGCCCTTGTTCAGCTCCTGCATCGAGACGAAGAGCGAGCGGATCATCGAGGCCGCCTCCTTCGTCCGCAGGATCTTGGCGAAGTAGCGGCTCTCGACCTTCAGCGCGAGGTCGATCGGCAGTTGCAGCCCTTCATAGACCGCCGAAAGGATCGCGCGCGCGGCCGGGTAGTTATCGTTGGTTTCGCGGCGATAAATCGCATTGGCGGGCGGCCAGATCTGCATGCCGGCCGGCGAATGCACCTTGTTCGATGGCAGCTTGAAGCCCTTCTGGTCCCAAGGTTGGGTGGCCTGCGGGTTGGCTTTCAGCCAGTCCTTGGCGTTCTGGACGATCTCAGCCCGGGCTGCGACCGCATGGACGAGGCCGGAGTTGCGCGCCGGCAGCGGCTTCACCTGCTCGCCCTTGAACATCATCTGGAGCGCGTCGCCAGTCTGCATCAGGCGGGAGACACGCTGGGTGCCGCCGGCACCGGGAAACAGCCCGACCTTGATCTCAGGCAGGCCGACGCGGGTCGAAGCATCGTCCGACACGACGCGATACTGGCAGGCCAGCGAAAGCTCGAAGGCGCCGCCCAGGCAGACGCCATGGATCGCGGCGGCGAAGGGTTTCCCGCAGGTTTCGAGCTTGCGATAGAGCAGCGACAGCTTGCGGCTCTCGTCGAAGAAACTCTGCATCGCGACCTGCTCGCCCTTCTCCTTGGCGAGCTTCACATAGAGGTCGCGCAGGCCCTGCAGCATGGTCAGGTCGGCACCGCCGGAGAAGCTATCCTTGCCGGAGGTGACGACGCAGCCCTTGATCGCCTCATCGCCTGCAACGGCGTCGATGATCTGATCGAGCTCCGCCATCACCTCGGGGGTGATGACGTTCATCGAACGGCCCGGCATGTCCCAGGTCGCGACGGCAATGCCGTCGGCGTCGGTTTCGAAGCGGAAATTGGTGAGGTTCATGGTCATTCTCCTCAAACCCGTTCGATGATCGTGGCGACGCCCATGCCGACGGCGACGCAGAGCGTCACCAGCGCGACCTCCTTGTCCTGCCGCTCCAGCTCGTCGAGCACCGTTCCGAGCACCATCGCGCCGGTGGCGCCGAGCGGGTGGCCCATCGCGATGGCACCGCCGTTGACGTTCAGGATGTCGTCGTCGATGTCGAAGGCCTGCTGATAACGCAAGACGACCGAGGAGAACGCCTCGTTCAACTCGAACAGGTCGATGTCCTTCTTCGACATGCCAGCTTTCCTCAGGACCAGCTCGGTGACGTCGACCGGGCCGGTCAGCATCAGCGCAAGGTCGGAGCCGATCGTGGCGAAAGCCCTGATGCGGGCGCGGGGCTTGAGCCCCGCCGCCTTGCCGGCGCGCTTCGATCCGACGAGGACAGCGGCCGCGCCATCGACGATGCCCGAGGAATTGCCGGCGTGGTGGACGTGATTGACGAATTCGACATCCGGATGCGCGGCGGTCGCCACCGCATCGAAGCCGCCCATCTCGCCCATCTGGACGAAGGAGGCCTTCAGTGCGGCGAGCGCTTGCATGTTGGTGTCGGGCCGAATCGTCTCGTCGCGGTCCAGAATGGTGAGGCCGTTGACGTCGGTGACCGGGATGACCGAGCGCTTGAAGCGCCCTTCCGCCCAAGCCTTTGCAGCGCGCTGGTGCGAGCGCACGGCGAAGGCGTCGACATCGTCGCGCGAGAAGCCGTATTTCGTCGCAATCAAATCAGCCGAGATGCCCTGCGGCATGAAATAGGTGTCGATCGCGACGGAGGGGTCGACCGCGATGCCGAAGCCCGACGCACCCATGCCGACGCGCGACATCGATTCGACGCCGCCGCCGATCGCCATCTCCTTCATGCCGGACATCACCTGAGCCGCGGCGAAGTTCACCGCATCCAGCCCCGAGGCGCAGAACCGGTTGATCTGAACGCCCGGCACCTCCTTGCCGTAGCCAGCCTTGAGCGCGACCGTGCGGGCGATGTCGGCGGCGGCCTCGCCGACCGGATCAACGCAGCCCAGAACGACGTCCTCGACAAGCAGCGGATCGAGATCGTTGCGATCCTTGATCGCGCGCAGCACCTGAGTGCCGAGCTCGATCGCGGTGACCTCATGCAGCGAACCGTCGGCCTTGCCCTTCCCGCGCGGCGTGCGAACGTGATCGTAGATGAATGCGTCTGCCATGGAGGGCCTCCCGTCATCGTTATTTTGCAGCGAGCCTAGACCGTCATTGCGAGCGAAGCGAAGCAATCCAGAGGGACCGGGTCGGGGCGTCGAGCCTTGCGGCCTCTGGATTGCTTCGTCGCTACGCTCCTCGCAATGACGGCGAGGCCGGCGGGTCTCAGAACTGCTCGGCGCTCAGCGCCATCGTCGTATCCGCGCCCGCCGTGATCCGTGCCAGATGCGCCGCCGTCTCCGGCAGGGTCCTCTCCATGAAGAAGCGCGCCGTGACCAGCTTGGCGTTCATGCGTTCGGTCGCGCCGTTGGCACCGGCCTTCAGCTTCTCCTGCGCAGCCTTGGCCATCTTCGCCCACATATAACCAAGGGAAACGAGGCCGAGCAGGTGCATGAAATCGGTGGCGCCAGCGCCGGCATTATCGGGCTTTGCGAGGGCATTGTTCATGAACCACATCGCCGCCTGCTGAAGGTGACCGAGCGAGATCTGAAGCGGCCCGAGCAGAGGCTTCAGCGCCTCATCCTCGGCATTGTCCTTCAGGAAGCCGCCGACTTCGTTGAAGAACGCCATGATGCCGCGGCCGCCATCGCGGCCGAGCTTGCGGCCGACAAGGTCCATCGCCTGCACGCCGTTAGCGCCTTCATAGATCATCGCGATGCGGGCATCGCGGACGAACTGCTCCATGCCCCATTCGGCGATGTAGCCGTGGCCGCCGAACATCTGCTGGGCCTTGACCGCATTATCGAAGCCGACATCGGTCAACACGCCCTTCAGCACCGGCGTCATCAGGCCGAGCTGATCGTCGGCCGCCTGGCGCTCGGCCGCGTCCTGCGAGCGATGGGAGATGTCGGATTTCAGCGCATTCCAGATCACGAAAGCCCGCGCCGCCTCGTTGAAGGCCTTGATCGACATCAAGGTGCGTCGCACGTCGGGATGGACGATGATCGGATCCGCCGGCTTGTCCGGGTTCTTGGCGCCGGTGAGCGAGCGCCCCTGCAAGCGGTCCTTCGCATAGGCGACGGCGTTCTGGTAGGCGACTTCGGATTGGGCGAGGCCCTGGATCGCGACGCCGAGGCGCGCCTCGTTCATCATCACGAACATGGCGTTGAGGCCCTTGTTCTCGGCGCCGACGAGCCAGCCCTGCGCGCCGTCATAGTTCATGACGCAGGTGGCGTTGCCGTGGATGCCCATCTTGTGCTCGATCGAGCCACAGGTGACGTGATTGCTCGCCCCCACGGAGCCATCTGCGGCAATGCTGTTTCGCGGCACGACGAAGAGCGAGATGCCCTTCGTTCCAGCCGGCGCGCCCTCGATGCGGGCGATCACCAAATGGACGATGTTCTCGGTGATGTCCTGCCCGCCAGCCGAGATAAAGATCTTGGTGCCTGTGATCGCATAGGACCCGTCGCCGTTCGGCACCGCCTTGGTCTTGAGCAGGCCCAGATCGGTGCCGCAATGCGGCTCCGTCAGGTTCATGGTGCCCGACCAGGTGCCGTCGATCATCTTGGGCAGATAGGTACGCTTCTGTTCGTCGGAGCCATGGACATACAGCGCTGCGATCGCGCCCATGGTCAGGCCCGGATACATCGCAAGGGCCATGTTGGCGGAAGAGGCATACTCGTTCATCACGGCGCCGAGCGTGTAGGGCAGGCCCTGTCCACCATATTCAGGGTCCATCGCGAGGCCGATCCAGCCGCCGCCGGCATAGGCTTCGTGGGCCTGCTTGAAACCTTTCGGCGTGGTCACGCTGCCATCGGCGTTGCGGGTGCAGCCTTCCAGATCGCCGGACCGGTTGAGCGGCTGGAGGACCTCCTCGCAGAGCTTGGCGCCCTCTCCCAGCACCGCCTCGATCACATCGGGGCTCGCGTCGGCGAAACCCGGCAGGTTGTTGTAGCGCTCGATGTTGAAGACGTCGTTCAACAGGAACAGCGTGTCCTCGACGGGTGCCTTATAGCTCGGCATCTAAACCTCCCTCGCATCGCCAGGAACTCACATCGCCAGGATGCGTCGAAGCAATCCGGCTCAAGATAGTTCACATATAAACAATTTGGTCAGACTTGCAACCGACCGCCGTCTCCCCTCGCGAAGTCACCTAACAAAAACCCCGGCGCAGGGGCCGGGGTACTGTCTACTAGCTCTTTGGCAGGCGCTCGCCTTGGTGCCGCTTCAGCTCTTAGCGAGCTTGCTCAGCGATGCTTCCAGCTCCTTGATCGCGTTCTCGATCTCGGTGCGCTGGCTGCGCAGAAGCTCGAGCTGCTCGACGATTTGGTCGCGGGTGAGGTGAAGCCCGCCGACCGAGGCGGCGGAGGTGCCTGTTTCGGTCTTCTTGTCCTCGTTGGCGAGCATCGCGCGGATCTCGACCAGCGTGAAGCCAAGCTGCTTGCCCTTCAGGATCAACGCGAGACGCGCCCGGTCACGCGCCGAATAGACGCGGGTCATGCCCGAACGCGCCGGCGAGATCAGCCCGCGCGATTCGTAGAAACGGAGGGTCCGCAGCGTGACGCCGAAATCACGCGCCAGATCGCTGATGGTGAACCCGCCCTCCTGCTCGACGACATCCTCGGTACGGGCTTCATGATTCGAAGAACCCGCCATAGCGGAGCTGTGGCGTGACATTGCTTCATTCATTCCTTGAAGACAGGCGGACCGATGCGGTGCGCCGGTTTAAGTCGCGACCCTAGGCAGGCCTCTCCCGTAGCGTCAGGTAATGGCTGGCGGATGGGGGTAAGTTACCGTTATCTCGCCGGCAGCAGCGCCTTGTGGCGGCGCGCCACGACAGAAATTAACGAAACCTCCGTAATCGTTAACCGGCTGTTTACCATACCGACCAAATGTCGGCGTCGTGGTCCTACTCCCGCGAAGGTGTCAACGTTTCCTTCAAGGGATGATCGGGTCACGCGAGCTTGGCAGCGTCAGAACTGCAGGACTCGGGAGCAGAAACCCCTTAGGCGAGCATTAAAATGGCGAGCAGCTTGCCCTGGAGCGTCAAAGGCGTCGATCCGAGGACGCGCGACGCGGCGAAAGCTGCCGCACGTCGCGCCGGAATGACCCTTGGCGAGTGGTTGGATCACAAAATCCGCACCGAGGCGGCCGCGGCCGCCGAAGCGTCCCCGCGTGCGCCGGCCCCCGAGCAGCTCGATATCGCTGCTCTCTCGGAGAGGCTGGCCCGACTCTCGCGAGGACAGACAGACACTGCCGCCGCCACGCCCATCCCGGCTGAGCCGGCGCCTGCCGCGGAGCGCAGCGACGTCGAGTTGCTGGTGAAGCAGGCCGAGGTGATGGAACGCCTGACTCGCGAATCGAGCCAACGCACCGCCGGAGCGCTGGATTCGATCACGCGCTGGATCGAAAAGACCGAGGACCGGCTCTCGACCGGCGAGCGGACCGCCGCCGAGCGCCAGGAACGCGCCACCGGGGTCATCGCCGAGGCCATCAAGACGATCGGCGAGCGCATTGCCGATATCGAACGCAAATCATCGGACCCAAAGCCTCACGAAGCAGCGCTGCGCGCGCAGGTCGCGCCGCGCCTCGCGTTCAGCAGGGAAAGCCTCGCCGCCGCGGTGACCGACATCCGGACGCGTCAGCGTCATCTCGACCATGGCGAAGAGCCAGCCCCACAGGCGGCAAGTCCGCAGGACCGGATATCGGCACTTCGCGAAGATCTGCGCGAACTCAATGCCCGCTTAGGCTCTGACGCCGCGCGCCGACCGGCGCAGACGCAGCCAGCCGCGCAACAGCCTTCGCGAACCGAAGCCATCGTCCACGCCATCGAAACCAAGATCAACACGCTCGGCGAGAGGTTGGAGCGCCTGGACCGTCGCGATCAGTTCGAGCCGGTGCTGAAGCCGCTCGCCCGGATCGAGGCCGAGGTGTCGCGCCTCTCGCAGGATCGCTCGGGCGATGCCTATCAGCGCTTCGAGCTGGAGATCGCGCATCTTGCCGCCAAGATCGATGCGCTCGCCAGCCGGGGCGACGGGGCCAGCCTCGCTCCGCTGCTGCGCGACATGTCGGAGCTGCGCGAGATCGTGACGGCCGGCAGCCATGACGACCGGCTGCAGGAGCTGACTCACCAGATCGCCTCGCTGAGCTTCGAAGTCGGCCGCCTGCGCGAGGGCCAGCCCGACATGCGCGAGATGCGCAGCCTGTCGTCCGCGATCGAGGATGTCCGCAGCGTCGTCCTGACCAATCAGTCGCGCGATGTCTATTCCGCTCCGCTGGCCGATCTTGGCACGCAGATCGACGGTCTCGCCCATAAGCTCGACGTCCTCGCAAAGCACCGGCCGGCCGACAAGATCGAAGGCCGTATCGACGCCTTGCAGATGCGGATCGACCAGCTGGCCGAGGAGGGTCCGGCGGCGATCACACGTCAGATCGACTCGCTCGCGGCACGCATCGACGGTCTGGCCGCCTCCAACCAGCTCACCCGCATCACCGGTGAGGATGGAGCGATCGTGGACCTCAGCCCGATCGAGGCGATGCTGCAGAGGCTCGCCGAAAAGATCGACGAGGCCGGCGCGCCTGGCGCCAACACGGACTCCTTCGAGGCGCTGGAGCAGCAGATCTCCGGCCTTGCGACGCGGCTTGACGAGGCCGCCGCCACCCGCAACGCCGAAAGCGGTATCGAGCGCACGCTGCAGGATCTGGTCGTGCACCTGCGCTCCGCGCGGGACGAGACTGCGGCCGAGCGTGTCGCCCTCGCCCAGGCCACCAAGGTCGCCCCCGGAAAGGGCATCGCCGAGCTTTCCAGCCTGGTCTCCGGCCTGCGCGACACGCAGGTTTCGACCGAGCGACAGACGCAGGACACGCTGGGCGCTGTCCATCACACGCTCGAAGCGATCATGGGCCGGCTGGCGAACCTCGAAGGCGAGTTGATCGCCGACAAGCGGGCGACGCGGCCTTCCCTCCCGCATGCGCCCGAGCCGCAAATCAAGGCCGCGATAACGGCCGAGACGCGTGCCCCGGCTCCCCTCGTCGCTACAGCAGAAGATCGCGCGCCGATCGCCATCCCGCTCGCGGCGCGGACCGAGCCGAGCCTCGGCCTGCCGAGCGCCGCCTTCGACCTGCCGCTCGAGCCGGGGTCCGGCCGCCCGCGTCCGGACGCGGGCATCGCCGCCGGCCAGGACCAGCAGTCGGTCCGGCAAAGCCTCATCGCCGCCGCGCGCCGCTCGGCCAAGGCCGCCAGCGAGGCCGCCGCCGCCCCGGCTGCCGCCAGCACGGAGCCGACCGCCAAGAGCGCCGGCCGCCTGCGCGAGATCATGGCGAAGCGCAAGCGTCCGCTCCTCCTGGCGCTCGCTGCGGTGATCCTGGCGATGGGCACCGCCCATGTCGTCACCGGCGCGCTGCGCGGCGACGGGGCCAAGACGGCCCATAATGAAAATCCGGCGCTGGTGCCGCCTGCGGCGCAGCCTGCCACCCCCGAGGCGCCCCAGACCGCCCCGGCCTCGCCCACCAGAGAGCAGTCCTCGCTCGCTCCGGCGGCGCCCGAGGCGCCCAAGCTGGCCGAGGCTGATGCGCCCGCCGCCAGCCGCGCCATCCCCGCAACGCCCAGCATGATGGCGACCGATCCGCTCGCGCCCATCCCGCAGGCGGCGGCGCCCGCAGGGCTGCAGGCGGCCACGGGTCTCGGCGACCTGCCGACGGGTCTGGGTAGCGCCGGCCTGCGCAAGGCTGCGCTCGACGGAGATGCGAGAGCTGTCTACGAACTCGCGACGCGTGCCGCCGACGGCCCGGCCGGCAACCGCGACCCCAAGGTCGCGCTGCGCCTCTTCGAGCGGGCTGCCGTGGCCGGCCTCGCACCGGCGCAGTTCCGTCTCGGAAACATGTTCGAGAAGGGTGTCGGCACGCCACGCGATCTGGCCTTGGCGCGCACCTGGTACGAGCGCGCCGCCGAGCGTGGCAATGCCAAGGCGATGCACAACCTCGCCGTGCTCTACGCCGAGGGCGCGGCCGGCAAGCCCGATTACGCCACCGCCAACCAGTGGTTCGCCAAAGCAGCCGAATTTGGCGTGCGCGACAGCCAGTACAATCTCGCGGTGCTGCTCGGCCGTGGCCTCGGCGCATCGATGGACCTCGTCCAGTCCTATGTCTGGTTCTCGGTCGCCGCCGGCCAGGGCGACGAAGATGCCGCCAAGAAGCGCGACGAGGTTGCCCAGCGTCTGAAGCCGGAGGATCTCGCCACCGCCAAGGCCCGCGCCGCGAGCTGGAAGCCGAAGACGCTCGATACCCTCGCCAACGAAGTGACGCCGCCGGCCAAGGGCTGGGATGCGGCGCCGACAGCGGCTCTCCTGGGCAAGCCCGGAAGGCCGGCGCGCAGTTGAGCGAGCCAGTCATGGTGCGGACATGTTGACGCCGCAGCATAAAGAATAGTCTTCTGAGGCAGGCCTTTTCGGCCCGCCTTCCATTTTGGAACCGGCCTGAACCCGGACGGCATGATCCGGGACTTTTCGGCGCAGAGGGTTTGCTCCCGCGCCGGGCAAAAGGGGACGACGTGCAGATTTATCTGCCCATCGCCGAGCTTCCGATCAGCGTGCTGATGGTGCTGGGCCTGAGCGGCGCGGTCGGCTTCATCTCCGGGCTGTTCGGCGTCGGCGGCGGGTTTCTGCTGACACCCTTCCTGATCTTCCTCGACATTCCTCCGGCGGTCGCGGTCGCGACCGTGGCGGCTCAGGTCGCGGGCTCCTCGATGACGGGCGTGTTGACTTATTTCAGGCGGCGCGCGCTCGACCTCAAGCTCGGCGGCGTACTCGTCACGGGCGGCATCATCGGCACGGTCCTCGGCGTCCTGTTCTTCAACACGATGCGCCGCCTCGGACAGCTCGAATTGGTGATCACGCTGTCCTACGTCACGTTGTTCTCGGTGATCGGCGGGCTGATGCTCTACGACGCGTTGCGGGCGATGCTGCGCGTCAGGGCCGGCAAGCCGGCGCGGCTGAAGCGCAAAGGCGGCACGCATCCCTGGTGGATGGGCCTGCCGCTGCGACAGCGCTTCAGGCGCTCGGGTCTCTATTGCAGCGTGCTGCCGATCGCGACGCTGGCGACGATCATCGGCTTCATCGGCGCCGTGCTCGGCGTCGGTGGCGGCTTCATTCTGGTGCCGGCGCTGATCTACTTCTTCCGGATTCCGCCTGCGGTGGTCGTCGGCACGTCGCTGTTCCAGATCCTGGTGACGATGACGGGTGCGACCATTCTGCACGCGGTCACCAACCAGTCGGTCGATATCATCCTGGCCTCGCTGCTGCTGGTCGGCGGCGTCATCGGCGCGCAGTTCGGCGGGCGGGCGGCACGCAACCTCAATGTCGAATCGTTCCGGCTGCTGCTGGCGCTGCTGATCGTCTCGGTGGGCCTGCGCTTTGCAATCGAGCTTCTGATTCCGCCGAGCGAACCGTTTTCGGTGGTGCTGCCGGACGGCGCGCGATGAGGCGAGTCCTCGGGCTGTTTCTCGCGCTGTGTTTCGTCTCCGTGCCGGCCGGCGCGGAGACGCTGGTGGCGGCGATGTCGAGCCATCAGATCCAGATCACATCGAATTACACCGGCAGCCAGCTCACCGTCTTCGGCATGGTCGAGCGCGACGGGCGCAGCGTTTCGCGCGGCGATCCGAACGACATCGTCGTCACGGTGCGCGGGCCGAAGCGGATGCTGCTGGTGCGCGAGAAGGAAAACCTCGGCCCCGTCTGGATCAACCGGACGCAGCGGCGTTTCCCCGAAAGCCCGGTTTTTCTGTTCGTGGCCAGCAACCGGCCGGTCAGCGAGATGATGAGTGCCGAAATGGCGGAGCGAGGCCGGGTCGGCCTCGGGAATGCCGAAAGAACCGCGCAGGCGTGGTTCGACGACGCCAGCACGGTCCGCTTCCGCGACAGCCTCGTGCGGATCATGGTCGCCAAAGGCCTGTACGACTATCGCGAACGGGGCGTGACGTTTCTCTCGAACGCCCTGTTCAGCGCACCGGTCGACATCCCCGCGACGGCCCCGACCGGAACCTACACTGTCGATGTCGTCCTCTATGCCGGCGGCGTGCAACTGGCCCGCCAGCAGACGAATTTCGAGGTGATCAAGACCGGGTCGGAGCAGCGTCTGGCGTCAGCCGCCTATGACTTGCCCGTGCTTTACGGGCTGGCGACGGTCCTCATGGCACTGCTTCTGGGATGGGGGGCGAGCGTCGTCTTCCGGCGCGACTGAGCCTCAGCCGAGCAGATCCGCGTAAGTCAGGAATGGCTGCAGCGTGCCCTGCCGCGCGTGCTCGACCTCCTCCGCCAGCTCGACCAGTCCTTTCGACTGCGCCAGCGAGATCAGAGAGCCTGCGCCGATGCCGGGATGACGGATCGCCACAGGTGCACCGTCCGGTGCCGGTTGCAGGACAACGCGCAGGAATTCACGGCGGCCGGGCTGCTTGCGATAATCGAAACCGAGCTTCACCGGCCAACGCGGCAGCGGCGAACCCAGGCAGCCCGAAAGCTTCGCGATCAAGGGCCTGGCCACGAAGGCGAAGGTGACGAAGACCGCGACGGGATTCCCCGGCAGGCCGATGAAAGGAGTGCCAGCGATATGCCCGATCGCGACGGGTTTGCCCGGCTTGATGGCGATCCGCCAGAGATCGAGCGCCCCGCAACTGGCGACCGCGGCCTTGACATGGTCCTCCTCCCCGACCGAAACGCCGCCTGAGGTGATGACGAGGTCGCAATCCCGGGCGGCCTCGCTCAACCGGGCCGCCAGCGTTTCGCGATCGTCCCGCAGGATGCCGAGATCGACGGGCTCTGCCCCGGCCCTCGCCAGCAGTGCGCGCAGCATGGCCCGGTTGGCATCGTAGATCGCGGCGGCTGCAAGCGATTGCCCGGGTTCGGTCAGTTCGTCACCGGTGGAAAACAACGCGACGCGCGGGCGGCGCCGCACATCGACACGAGCAAGTCCCAGCGCGGCGAGCAGCCCGATATCCTGCGGGCGCAGGCGGTGCCCTTCAGCGAAAGCCCGCATGCCTCTGGCGACATCCTCGCCTGCTGGCCGGATATGGGCGCCATGCTTCGATCCGACCGGGACGACGATGCCGTTGCCATCGCGCCGCACCTCTTCCTGCATCACCACCGTATCGGCGCCGGCGGGGAGGGGCGCGCCTGTGAAGATGCGGACGGCGCTGGCGCGGCTCATCTCGATCGCAACCTGACCGGCCGCGATCCGGCCGACGACCGGCAGTCGCGTTTCATCCCCCACGGCAAGGTCGGCGTGACGCAGCGCATACCCGTCGACGGCGGAATTGGCGAAAGGCGGCAGCGACAGAGGAGCGGCGATATCCGCCGCAAGGACGCGTCCATCCGCATCCTCCAGCGCCGTGGTCACCGTCTCGCGAACGCGCTCGACCAGCATCGCGGCCTTTTCGCCGGCCTGCTCGATCGTCAGGAGAGGCGCTCTGGCCTCGTCCGCACTCAGGCGCGCCATGGCTGCCTCTGTCTCGCTGGGCCAGATGCCCGCATCGCGATTCCGACCTTTTCGCATTCGGGCTCAGCTCTCTTCGGCGCGGAGCACGAAACGGTCAAGCCGTGCAGCGGCTGGGTTGCCGGTTGGCGGAAAGCCGGCCTATGAACTCGCATGGAGACAATTCCGCTCGATCTGCGCGGCCTCAAATGCCCTCTGCCCGTCTTGCGGGTGCGCAAAGCGCTGAGCGAAGCGGCCGAGGGGACCCTCCTCGTCGTGCACTGCACAGACCCGCTGACCGCGATAGACCTACCCCATCTCGCGCGCGAAAACGGGGATATGATCGAGCAGCGGCCCGACGAGGGGCGCATCCTGGTTTTTCATATCCGCAAGGCCGGCGCCGGCCGCAGGGAGACAAGTCCGTGAGCCTCTCCGAAGCCGATATCCTGCGAGCGCTCGAACTGGTCAAACTTCCGGCCAGCGGCCAATCGCTTGCCGGGTCGGGCCGGGTCGCGAACATTCTGATCGAAGCTGGCAAGGTGATCTTCGCGATCGGCATCGATGCCACGGAGGCTGCCGCGATGGAGCCGGTGCGCAGGGCTGCAGAAAGCGCCGTCGGCGGGCTGCCGGGAGTGACGCAGGTGCTCGTCGGGCTGACCGCGGACAAAGCTGCCCCCTCGGCCGGCATGCAGGCCCGGCAGCAGGCGCAGCGGCCCGGCCCGGGCGGCGCGCCGCCGAAGCCTTCCGGCGTGCCAGGCGTCAAGCAGATCATCGCGGTCGCCAGCGGAAAGGGCGGCGTCGGCAAGTCGACCACGGCCGCCAACCTGGCGGTGGGACTCGCGACGCTCGGCCTCAAGGTCGGCGTGCTCGATTCCGACATCTACGGCCCATCCATGCCGAAGATTTTCGGCATCACCGGTAAGCCCCGGATCGTATCGGGCCGTACGCTGGCGCCGATGGAGGCCTATGGGCTCAAGATCATGTCCATCGGCTTCCTCGTCGACGAGGAGACGCCGATGATCTGGCGCGGGCCGATGGTGATCTCCGCCATCACGCAGATGCTGCGCGAAGTCGCCTGGGGCGAGCTCGACGTGCTTGTCGTCGACATGCCGCCCGGGACCGGCGACGCGCAGCTCACGATGGCCCAGCAAGTCCCGCTCGCCGGCGCCGTCATCGTCTCGACGCCGCAGGATTTGGCCCTGCTCGACGCAAGGCGCGGCGTGGCGATGTTCCGAAAGGTCGCGGTGCCGATCCTCGGGCTGGTCGAGAATATGAGCTATTTCATCTGCCCGGAGTGCGGCCATCGCTCCGATATCTTCGCCCATGGCGGGGCGCGGCACGAGGCGGAGCGGCTCGGCATTCCCTTCCTAGGCGAAATCCCGCTGGCGATGCCAATCCGCGAGACCTCGGATGGTGGCCGGCCCATCGTCGCCAGCGATCCGCAGAGCAGTCATGCGAAGGCCTATGTCGCGCTGGCAAGGCAGGTGCAGGCGAGCCTGCAGGGCACGACGCGGCCCGCGCCGCGGATCGTCATCGAATGAGCGCAGCGGCTAGGGCGCGTGGGTCTAGGCCCGCCACGCTGCCTCCGCCGCGATCAGATCGTCCGGCGTATTGACGTTGAAGAAGGGGTCGACCGGGTTCGCCGGCCATTCCGCGAGGGCTGCGCCATAGCTTGCCGTGAAGGCACCGAGGCGACGCTCGCCCGCCCCCAAAGCCGCGCGCAGCTCATCGCGCAGCGAGATCGGCCAGAGGCCGATCGCGTGGTGCCGGCGTCCGTCAGAAGCGGCACAGGCCAGTCTGGTTCCTGCTTCGGCTCGGGCAAGATGCAGACGCGACACGAGGTCCAACGGGATGAAGGGCGTGTCGGCCGCGACGCTGAGCAGCCATTCGGGATTCGTGCGGTGCATCGCGAGCCAGTCCAGCCCGGCCAGAATACCGGCGAGCGGCCCGGCGAAGTCCGGGATCGTATCGGGCACCACCACCAATCCATAAGCTGCAAAGCGCGCCGGATCGCTATTGGCGCTGAGCAGAAGCCCGTCGCATTGGCTTTCGAGACGCTCGACCAGATGAGAAAGGATCGGCCGACCATCGAGGCGCAGCAGCGCCTTGTCGGCCCCGCCCATGCGGCGTGCCCGCCCGCCGGCAAGGATCAGGCCGGGCGTCGGCGGATGATCGGGTGCGGTCAGCATCGGCAGGCCCGGGTCCGGCGGCGATCAGGCGACGATGCGGACCGCATCCAGCGCCCAACGTTCCGCCGCCGGGGCCTCGGCCGGCAGCTCGATCCAGTCCTCCCCGGCGAAGTCGCGCCAGGCGGGCAGGAAATCCTGCCGCACGGGAACGAGAGTCGGCAGCCCGGCAATGACCGCCTTCGCCACCTCATCGCGCAGGCCCTCACCCATGGCCTCCTGCTTGCCGAAGCGGTTGACCAGCACGAGGTCCGCCCGCCCCTCCAGCGCATCGGCAAAAGCGGTCGTCGCGGCTGCCAGACCGTTCGCATCGAGCCGGCACCCCTGCGCCGCCGCCCCGAGATCCTGGCTGATCGGGAAACGCGTGCCGTTGCCGAGATCCTCGAGCGACATCGCCATGCAGCGATCGGCGCAGTCGGGGTCATTGTGCTGGACGACGCCGCCGAGCCGCAGCCCGCGCTGCCGCAGGCGCACGACGAGATCGAGCATCAACGCGTCGATCCCGAAACCGCTCCGATAGGGTATGGCCGCCAGCGAGCTCATCGGCGATCCATCTCATGCCGGCTCGGCCAGCACCAGAGCAGCCGGGACATCCTGGCGTGGCGAAATGCGCACAGTGTTGCGCTGCACCTACAGTCGCGGGACCGGCAGGCGGCTAGGGTGGGCGCGGCTCGATCTCGGTGACCTGGCGAGCCGAGGCCTATCAGCCCGTCGGAACGCATGAACCGTCAGCATCCGCCCGCCCCGCTCGATCCCGCGCTCGACGCCGCGATGCTGCTGCGCCGCATCGGCTTCGGCCTGCTTGCGCTGGCGTTGCCCTTGGTCGCGCTGGTGTCCCGCCGCGCCGCCGTCGTGCTCGTTCCGATCGGCATCGTGCTGCTGGTCATCGCCGCGCTGATCGAGGAGCCGGGGCGTTTCCTGCGGGTTCTGCGCGATTCAATCATCAGCCGCCCCGGTTTGATTCTAGTCGGTTTGGTCGCGTGGGCCATGCTCTCGCTAGTCTGGAGCCCCTACCCCGCCGCCGCGTTGGAAAAGGCGACGAACCTGGCCTTGGCTGTGGCGCTTGGCTTTCTCGGTCTTTCGGCGCTGCCGGAGCGCATGCGCTCGACAAATCTCAACCTGGTCGCGCTGGGCAATGGCGTGACCGCGATCGCCGCACTGGCGCTGATCATCTCCGCCTTCCTTCGGCAGACCGACGCACCGCCGGCCGCCGTCGAGCGCGGCGTTTCGATCGTGCTGATCATGGCCTGGCCAGCGCTTGCATGGCTTCTGTCGCGCGAGCGGGGCATGAGCGCACTCGGTCTCGCCTTCGTCATCGCGCTTCTGTCTTTCACCCGCTTCGACGACGGCGAGACGATCCCGATGATGTTCGGCGCGGTTGCGTTCGGCGCCGTGACGGCGAGCCGCGCCAGCGCGACGCGGGCGATCGCGGCCATCGTGGCCGGGCTGATGATGCTGGCGCCGCTGCTGCCCTTCCTGCTGGCGCCCCTTGTCGCGGCACTACCCGACAGCGCCTCCGATTTCGCGCAGGCGCTCTGGATCTGGGCCGACGTGATCCGTCAGTCGCCGGTCGAGCTGATCACCGGTCACGGGCTCGACACGGTGCTGCGCGGGCAGATGAACGGCGTGCTGCCACCGGCCGCTCCCGCCTCGCTGCTGTTCGAGACCTGGTATGAACTCGGTCTCGTGGGCGCCTCGACAGCGGCTGCTGGCCTCTACTTCGCCATCCGCGCCGCAGGCCGCATGCCGGGCGCCCTGGCCGCCGGCGGTGTCGCTGCGTTCACCACCGCCTTTGCCCTGGGCGCGCTCGGCTTCGGGCCCCTGCTGCCGTGGTGGCTGATGACGCTGACCGCCGTCATCCTGATGTTCGGCGCGGTGGCGCGCGGGCAGTACCGAACCGACAGGCCGGCCGTGCCGCTGCCGATGCGAGCGGCCAACCATACCCGGCCGAAGGCGGGGCCGCCGGCCGGCGCCGCCTGAGCGCAGGCCGGCCCGTCCCGGCTTATCGCGACAGATCCGCGATCAGGCTCCGCACGAAGGCCGTTCCGACTTCGAGCTGGGCAACGGAAAGGAACTCGTCCGGCTGATGGGCCTGGGCGATGTCGCCTGGACCGCAGACCACGGTCGACCAGCCGGCGCGCTGGAACAGCCCGCCTTCGGTTCCGTAAGCCACGACATGCCGGCCGTTATCGCCGGTGAGGCGCCGGCACAGCGCTTCGGCCGCGCCGTCCGTCTCCGGCCCCATCGCCGGCGTATCGGACGTGACCTCGAAGTCGATGCCGGTCGCAGGCGCGATCGCCTTCATGATCGGTTCAATCTCGGCCAGCTTCGCCCGGTAGAGGGCGACGTAATCCTCCTGCCGCTCTCCGGGGATGCAGCGAACCTCATGGGTAAAGCTGCAATGCTCGGCGGCGATGTTGACCGCCGTGCCGCCCTCGACGACGCCGACATGCAGGGTGGAATAGGGCGGCTCGAAGCCGTTGCTGGCGGATGCCTGCGCCTTGTTGCGGGCCATCGTCTCGTTGTGCCAATGGATCAGCTCGCCTGCGACCATGACGGCCGAAACGCCGATATCGATGCGGCTGGAATGTACGGCATGGCCGCGCACCGCAGTGCGCATCCGCAAGCCGCCCTTGTGGCCGGTCACGACCTTCATCATCGAGGGCTCGCCTACGATGACGGCAGACGGCGCCATGCCGTCCTCGACCATCTTCTGGATCAGCACGCGCGCGCCACGGCAGCCGACCTCCTCGTCATAGGACAACGCGATGTGGATCGGCCGCTTCAGCGGTGCCGCCAGCATCTCCGGCACAAGGGCGAGCGCGATGGCGTCGAAACCCTTCATGTCGCAGGCGCCACGTCCGTAGAGCTTGCCGTCGCGCTCGGTCAGCGTCCAGGGATCGGAGGTCCAGGCCTGGCCCGCGACCGGCACCACGTCGGTATGTCCGGAGAGGACGACGCCCCCTTCGGTCCGGGGGCCGATCGTCGCATACAGGTTCGCCTTGTCGCCTTCGGGGCTTGGCGCGAGGTGGCTTTCGACGCCGAGCCCGGTGAGATAATCGCGGCAGAAATGGATCAGATCGAGATTGCTGCGTTGGGACTCGGTGTTGAACGAGACCAGCTTCGACAGCATCTCTTTCGGCGTCATCGTCACGGGCTGTTCTCCCAAACCAGGCCACAGGCCATTATCGTGCCATAGGCTAAGACCTTCCCGCTCATGAGGACAACCTGCCGCTACGAGAGGGCGAGGGCCGAGGCCAGCTTGACGGCGCTGCGGTGGCAAGCTCTCGTGCCGGCAAGAGACGCTACCGCCTTCTTGCCAGGATTGCCGCCATGTCCTTCGACGTCACCAAATCCTCCGACGTCACGATGTCCTTTGACGTCGCCATGCCCTTCGACGTCACGCTTGCCGATGTCCAGGCGGCCGCCACGCGCATCGCCGGCAAGGTCAGGCGCACACCGACTTTCCACAGCGCCGGCCTCTCGGGGCGGCTTGGCGTCGAGACCTGGGTGAAGGTCGAGAGCCTCCAGCTCGGCGGCTCCTTCAAGGTGCGCGGCTGCTTCAACCGTCTGATGGAGCTGAGCGCGGCCGAGCTCGCGCGTGGCGTCGTCACGGTTTCGGGCGGCAACCACGCCATCGCGCTTTCGCTGGTCGCCGGCAGCATGGGTGCGCGTGCGCTCGTGCTGATGCCGAAAGCGACGCCGGCCCTCAATATCGAGCTGACCCGGCAGATGGGCGGCGAGGTCGAACTCTGCGAGGATTCGGTCGAGGCCTTCGCCAGGGCGGAGGACTACGCCCGGCAGGGCATGATCCACGTCCATTCCTATGATGACCCGGCCATCATCGCCGGCCATGGCACACTCGGGCTGGAGCTTGCGACCGATGCCGGGGGGCGGCTCGACCATGTCTTCATCTCGATCGGCGGCGGCGGGTTTTCAGCCGGCGTCGGTGCGGCCCTGAAGGGGCTTGATCCCTCGATCCGCATCCACGGCGTCGAAACCGAGGGCGCAACGACGATGACGCAGGCGCTGGAGGCCGGGATGCCGGTGCCGATCCGGCCGACCTCGATCGCGCGCACGCTCGGCGCGCCCTTCGCGACCGAGCGGACGATGGCCGCCGCCCGGCAGTTCCTCGACGAGATCGTGGTCGTCCCGGATGCCGAGGCGGTGCGCGAACTCGTCTGGGTGCTGCAGAACGGACGCGTGCTGCTCGAACCTGCCGCATCCTGCGTCGTCGCGGCGGCGCTTCGGCGCAAGGAGATGTTCAAGCCCGGCGAGCGCATCTGCCTCGTGCTCTGCGGCTCGAATGTCGCGCTCGACGACATCACGCGCTGGCGGGCCGAGTATGGGGTGTGAGGTCCCATGCGCCTGCGTTCTTTCGCAGCCAGCGGTCCAGATTTCGTCATTGCGAGCGTAGCGAAGCAATCCAGGGGACGTAGCGCGCGGCCGCCCCTGGATTGCTTCGCTTACGCTCGCAATGACGGTTGCCGGCGAGCGTTCAGGGGTCAGCGGTTGTTGCGAGCGACGCGGGTGTAGTGGCTGCGCTGATGGGCCACGGCATAGCGGCTGCGCTTCTGGCCATGCCAGGAGGCCTCCCGAACGCCGACATCAGCATGGACGAGGCCGTTTGAATAAGTGCCGACACCGCCGACCGCTTCCAGCGAGCGCGCCGCAGCGGCGGCCTTGCGCGGCGAGGTCGCGAGCGGCCTGAAGTCGACGGCGCGGCCGAGATAATGCTGGGAGTGCCGGGCATGACGGCCGCCGCAGGTCGAGGTAATTTCGATCGGACCGATCTTGGCGACGAGATCGGCGATCATCGCCGTCGTCTCAGGCTTGAGGCAGCTCAGATTCCTGACCTGGGGTTGAAAGGATATCTTGTCGACCGGCATGTCAGCCAAGGCCGCCCGAGGCAAGAGGATCGACATAAACACAAGCAACAACAATCGACGCATAATCTTCCAGACTTGATGTGACACGGGGAATGGCTAGAGGCGGCATCGACGGGCCAGCCTGACCTGAGCGGCGGCTTCGCTATTGCCCTGACGTGACCAAATCATGGCTGGCTCGGATTTTGTCGTCTGGCGACAATGCGGCTGCGAAGCCGCTGGTCCGCGAAACGCTGCGGAATCCGGTGCTGACGCACCGGTCATGTCATGCATGCCCACCGCCCCGGCGCCTGTGGCTTGGACAGCCGGCGCAAAGCTGGGCTAGCTTCCGGATACGAGGCCTGCTTCCGCGTGGCCGCAAAGGCTTATCTCAGAGGATACGATGCCCAAGACCGACATCATCGCGGCGTTGACCCCCGAAATCACCGCGATCCGCCGCGATCTCCACCGCCATCCCGAACTGATGTACGAGGTGCATCGGACCGCCGGCGTCGTCGCCGAAAAGCTTCGGGAGTGGGGCGTGGACGAGGTCGTGACCGGCATCGGCCAGACCGGCGTCGTCGGCGTCATCAAGGGCAGGAACAACGGTTCGGGCAAGGTCATCGCGATGCGCGCCGACATGGACGCGCTGCCGATCCACGAACAGACCAATCTCGAGCACCGCTCGACCATTCCGGGCAAAATGCACGCCTGCGGCCATGACGGGCACACCGCCATGCTGCTCGGCGCGGCGAAATACCTGACGGAAACGCGCGATTTCGACGGCACGGCCGTGCTGATCTTCCAGCCGGCCGAAGAAGGCGGCGCCGGGGCGAAAGCGATGATCGACGACGGGCTCATTACCCGTTTCGGCATCCAGGAGGTCTACGGAATGCACAACAAGCCCGGCGTGCCGGTGGGGCGGTTCGAGATCACCAAGGGACCGGCGATGGCCGCCGCTGATCGCATCCACATCAAGATCGAGGGCAAGGGCGGACACGCCGCCGCGCCCCACAATGTCAACGACCCGATCGTCGCCTGCTGTTCGCTCGTCAGCGCGCTGCAGACCGTCGCCTCGCGCAACGTCAACCCGCTGGATTCGATCGTGGTGTCGGTGACGGCGCTCAATGCCGGCGAGGCCTTTAATGTCATTCCGCAGACGGCCGAAATCAAAGGCTCTGTGCGCACGTTGACGCCGCAGACCCGCGAGATCGCGCAAAAGCGCATCACCGAGATTGTCGATGGCGTGATGAAGGCCTTCGACATGAAATACGACCTCGAATACCATCTCGGTTATCCGGTGACCTTCAACCATCACGGCCAGACCGACTTCGTCACCAGCGTGACCAAGGAGGTCTTCGGCTCGGATGCGATCACCACCGACATGCCGCCGACCATGGGCTCCGAGGATTTCTCCTACATGCTGGAGGAACGTCCCGGCGCCTTCATCAACATCGGCAACGGCGATTCCGCCGGGCTGCATCACCCGGCCTACGAGTTCAACGACGCGGTTATTCCCGTGGGCGTGAACTATTGGGCGAGCCTGATCGAGATCTCGATGCCGCAACGCGCGGCCTGAGATGAACCGCTCCCTTCTCCCCTTGCGGGAGAAGGTGCCCCGAAGGGGCGGATGAGGGGTCACACCGACCTAACCGGGATTTCCCGATGTTCTTGCCGTAAGCTGTGACGATGGCCGTCCTCTTCTGTTGCGCAACCCCTCATCCGTCTCGGCTTCGCCGAGCCACCTTCTCCCGCAAGGGGAGAAGGAAAAAGTGAGTGACATCGATTGCCTGGTGATCGGGGCCGGCGTTGTCGGCCTCGCAGTGGCTCGCGAGTTGGCGCTGGCCGGGCGCGAGGTCGTCATCGCCGAGGCAGCCGACGGCATCGGCACCCAGACCTCGGCGCGCAATTCCGAGGTCATCCATGCCGGGATTTATTATCCGCCGGGCTCTCTGAAGGCGCGCGTCTGCGTTCAGGGACGCCGGCTTCTCTACGCCTATCTTCGGGAGCGGGGCTTGCCGCATAAGGCCTGCGGCAAGCTGATCGTCGCCACCTCCGAAGCGCAGAAGCCCGCGCTGGAGACGATCATGGCGCGCGCGCAGGCGTCCGGCGTTGATTCACTGCGGTGGCTTTCGGGCGTCGAGGCGAAGGCGATGGAGCCGGAGGTGCGCTGCGAGATCGCACTGCTTTCGCCCGAGACCGGCGTGGTCGACAGCCATGCGCTGATGCTCTCGCTCCTCGGCGAGTGCGAAGCGGCGGGCGGGTCGCTTGCGCTGAACACGCCGATTGCCGGCTGGCGGCGCGATGGCGAGGGCTTTGCGGTCGACTTCGGCGGGGATGATCCGGCGACCTACACCGTCCGCACCATCGTCAACGCCGCCGGCCACGGCGCTCCAAGGCTGCTGACGCGGCTGGAAGGGTTTCCGCCCGCATATGTGCCGGTGCAGCATTATGCCAAAGGCAATTACTTCGCGCTGACCGGGCGCCAGCCCTTCTCGCATCTGGTCTATCCGGTGCCGGAGGCCGCGGGCCTGGGCATCCATGCCACCATCGACATGGGCGGGCGGGTGAAGTTCGGTCCCGATGTCGAATGGGTCGAGAGCGATCAGGATTTGATCGTCGATCCGGCCCGGGCCGAAAAATTCTATGCCGCGATCCGCACCTATTGGCCGGCATTGCCGGACGGTGCGCTCGTCGCGGACTATGCCGGCATCCGGCCGAAGCTGCACGGGCCAACCGAGCCAATGCCGGATTTCCGCATCGACGGGCCCGACATCCATGGCGTGCCGGAGTTGGTCAACCTGCTGGGCATCGAGAGCCCCGGGCTGACCAGTTCGCTGGCGATCGCGGGGCTGGTGCGGGAGAGGCTGGCGGCTTGATCAAAGGCGTCATGCTCGGGCTTGACCCGAGCATCTCATGCCGCAGAAGGCGACAGCGCCTCCTCCTGCCGGAGATTCTCGGGTCTCCGCTCCGCTACGCCCGAGAATGACGCTTCTCAGCCCCTCGCTTTGGCGAAAGCCTCCTTGGCTTCGCGCGCCAACGTCGTGATGCGGTTCCAGTCCCCGGCCGCGATGGCATCGGCCGGCACAAACCACGAGCCACCGACGCAGATCACCTGCGGGAGGGCGAGATAATCAGCGAGGTTTTTCAAACCGACGCCGCCAGTGGGGCAAAAGCTCATCTGCGGGAACGGGCCGGACAGCGCCTTGAGCGCGGGCGGACCGCCGGCCTGCTCCGCCGGGAAGAACTTCGCGGTGGTGCGGCCGGCCGCGACGGCGCGCATGCAATCGGACGCCGTCGCGACGCCGGGCAGCCATGGTAGTCCGGCCTTGCGGAGCGCCTCATCGACGCCTTCGCTGAAGCCGGGGCTGACCACCGCCTGGGCGCCGGCGTCCTTCACCTGCGCGACCTGAGCTGGCGTCACAACCGTACCCGCCACAGCGAGCGCCTGCGGCACCGATTTGGCGATCGCCTCCAAGGCCTCCATCGCGGCGGGGCGGCGCAGGGTCACCTCGACGACATCGATGCCGCCGGCGACAAGGGCATGGGCGAGGTCGACGGCGCGCGAGGCGTCCTCGATGACGACGACGGGAATGACGCCGCAGTTTTTCAGCCGGGCAATCGCAGCGGTCTCGTCCATGGTCTCGTCTTTCAATCGATTCAGGGAGCCGGATTCAAGGCGCGCTTTGCGCTCTACGCCTTCGCCCAATAGACGTCGAGCCCCTGCGTCCGTCCCATCAGCAGGTCGACAGGCAAGGGTTTGGCGCGCTGCGGCGCTTCCGCGATCACCGCCTCCTTGACCGCGCCTGAAATCAGCAGGCTTGCCCATCCGGCGCCGGTCAGGCGGGCCGGCGAGAGCGAGAGCCGTGGCGGCAGGCCGGGCGGGCGGGCGACGACGATGCCGCTGTCCGGTACCGACAGGAAGCTCGCCTCGGCGCCGGGAAAGAGCGAGGCGACATGCCCGTCATTGCCCATCCCGCTGACGACGAGATCGAGCGGCGGCAATTCGGCCAGCGTGGAGGAGAGCACCGCGGCTGCGGCCTCGATGTCGCTGCCGTGACCGTGGAAGGACAAAAAGCGCACGCGCTGCTGCTTCAGCGGGACGAACTGCTCACGCAGCATCCGCTCATTGGACGCAGGATCGTCGGGCGCGACGAAGCGCTCGTCGGTCGGCAGCAGCGTCACCTTGTCCCAATCCAGATCATGCTCGCCCAAGGCGGCGAGGAATCGGGCAGGCGTGGTGCCGCCGGGCACCACGAGGCTGGCGGTATCCTTTTCGGCAAGCAAAGCACGCAGGCGGATCGAAACCGCTTCCGCCAGCGCCTCGGATGCGTCGGCGAGCGTAGCAAAACGGTGCCAGGCGAGAGGTCCGGCTTCCATCAGATCGGCTCCGGATCGGCCCAGGACCGACCGTCGCGTTCGATCAGCCCGATCGCTTGCGACGGCCCCCAGGAGCCGGCAGCGTAGCGGTGCGGATGCGGCGCGTAATCCTGCCAACCGGCGATGATCGGATCGACCCAGGCCCAGGCCTGCTCAACCTCGTCGCGATGCATGAACAGCGTCTGGTCGCCGCGGATCACGTCGGTCAACAGGCGCTCATAGGCATCGGGCGTGCGCTCGTCGAAGGCGGTCGAATAGCGCAGGTCGAGCTGGCGGGGCACGATCTTCAGCCGGCCCGAACCGGGAACCTTCATCATCAACTGAAGCTGCACGCCGTCATTGGGCTGGAGGCGGATGAAAAGGCGATTGGCGTCGAGCTTGTCTCCGCCGCCACCGCCGAAGATCGAATGCGGCACCGGCTTGAAGGTGACGACGATCTCCGAATAGCGCTGCGCCAGGCGTTTCCCGGTCCGGATATAGATGGGAACGCCGGCCCAGCGCCAGGAATCCAGCTCGCACCGAATGGCGACGAAGGTTTCGATATTGGAGCCGCGGCCGAGTTCGTCCGCGTAGCCCTTGACGCGCTGGCCGTCGCTCTGGCCCGGCCCGTATTGTCCGCGCACGGTGAAGCGCTGCACGTCCGAGCCGACGATGGGCCTGAGGGCCTTGAGCACCTTGATCTTCTCGTCGCGGACAGCGCCGGCCTCGATCATGTTCGGCGGCTCGATGGCGAAAAGCGTCAGCAGCTGCATGATATGGTTTTGCACCATGTCGCGCATATGCCCGGCCTTGTCGTAGTAGCCGGCGCGGCTTTCCAGACCGACGGTCTCGGCAACGGTGATCTGCACATGGTCGATATCGCGGCTCGACCATGAACGCTCGAACAGGGTGTTGGCGAACCGCAGGACGAGCAGGTTCTGCACCGTCTCCTTCCCGAGATAATGGTCGATCCGATAGGTGCTGCTCTCCGGGAAGATGCGCGCCACGGCATCGTTGATCTCCCGCGCGGAGGCGAGATCGCGGCCGAGCGGCTTTTCCATGATCACGCGCGACGTCGGCGTGACGATATCCGCCTTGGCGAGGTTCTCGCAGATCGGGATGAACAGGTCCGGCGGCGTCGAGAGATAAAACGAGCGCACGCGGTCCGAGGAACCCAGGGCCTTCTTGAGCGCCTCATAGGTCTCGGGTTTCAGCGCGTCGAGCAGCACCATGGTAAGGCGCTTCAGGAAGGACGCGATGTCTTCCTTGGGAATGCCCTCCTCCTGCAGACGTTTGGCGATCTGCTTCGGCAGCGCATCGACATCCTCGGTCTTGCGGACGATCGCCAGGATGCGGCTCTCCTCCGGCAGCACGCCCTCGCGATTGCGCTGACCGAGCGCCGGGAACAGCTTGCGCATGGCGAGATCGCCGCCCGCGCCGAAAATCACGAGATCGAAAGGGGGCACTGGCGTTCGCTCCGGAATGGTCTCCGGGCGAAGCTCGTGGTCGACGGCGGCATCCATGGGTGTTCGAACTCCCGACAGCGAAGCATGTTCGCATCAGCGAAGGCTGCGGCGACATTGGGGCGGATCGATCCGAATGCAAAGCGTTGAGTGTGCCGGCAGCGTTCTGAGCACGCCCTTCAAAAGCCCTGTCTGCGATCAGCAACGGTCGGGATCAGCCCTCTTTTGCAAGATTATGCACATGTCTTAGGCAATCGCCCGATATGTGCGGGCACCGTCCGTCACGCGCGCTCTTGCGTTGAGTCCCCACGCCGCTAACGTTCCGTGATGGGGCGCTCGGCCCCATCACGAAAGACGGGTCCAAGTCTTGGCTATCATCGCGGCGCTCAACCACGTCACGCATTATCGGTACGACCGGCCGGTCACGCTCGGGCCGCAGATCATCCGGCTGAGGCCGGCGCCGCATTGCCGCGCGGCGATCAATGCCTATTCGCTCAAGGTCTCGCCCGCCCAGCATTTCGTGAACTGGCAACAAGACCCTGCCGGAAACTGGCAGGCGCGCTTCGTGTTTCCAGAGCCGGTGACGGAATTCCGCATCGAGGTGGATGTCGTCACCGAATTGTCGATCATCAATCCGTTCGATTTCTTCGTCGAGACGCATGCCGAGATATTTCCCTTCAGCTACGAGTCCGAGCTCCGGACGGAGCTGGCGCCCTATCTCGTCACCGAGCCCGCCGGGCCGCTGCTGCAGGCGTTCCTGCAGACGATCCCGCGCGAGCCGACCAATACGGTCGATTTCGTCGTCGATCTGAATGCGCGGCTCGCCTCGACAATAGCCTACGGCATCCGCATGGAGCCGGGTGTGCAGGACACCGAGCAGACGCTCGACATCAAATCCGGTTCGTGCCGCGATTCGACCTGGCTCCTGGTGCAGATCCTCCGCCATCTCGGCCTCGCCGCCCGATTCGTCTCCGGCTACCTGATCCAGATGAAGGCCGATATCGACCCGCTCGAAGGGCCGCGCGGCACGGACAAGGACTTCACCGACCTGCATGCCTGGGGCGAGGTCTATATTCCCGGCGCCGGCTGGGTCGGGCTCGACCCCACATCGGGCCTGCTGACCGGCGAGGGGCATCTGCCGCTGGCGGCCACGGCGCATTACAGCTCGGCGGCGCCCGTTTCGGGCGTGGCGAGCTATGCGGAAACGACGTTCGACTTCCATATGAGCGTGGCACGCGTGCACGAGGTGCCGCGCATCACCCTGCCCTTCTCCGAGGAATCCTGGCAGGCGCTCGACGCCTTGGGCGAGCAGGTCGAGGCCGATCTGCAAGCGCAGGATGTCCGCCTGACCATGGGCGGCGAGCCGACCTTCGTCTCGATCGACGACCAGACCGGCGAGGAATGGAACACCGCGGCTGTCGGGCCGACCAAGAGGCAGCGTGCGGATACGCTGATCCGGCGTCTGCGCGAACGTTTCGCGCCGGGCGGAATGCTGCATTACGGACAAGGGAAATGGTATCCGGGCGAAAGCCTGCCGCGCTGGGCTTTTGCGCTCTATTGGCGCCGCGACGGCCAGCCGATCTGGCGGAATGCCGAGCTGATCGCACGCGAGCCCGGCGCCCAGACCGGCGGCGACAGAGAATTGGAAGCCCGCGCCACGATGCGGGATGCCGAGGCACTGGCCTCGACACTCTCCTCCACCTTGGGGCTGGGGGCCGATTATGTGATGCCGGCCTATGAAGACACCGGCCATTGGCTGCTCAAGGAGGCCCAGCTTCCGGACAACGTCGACCCGCTCGATTCACGCCTCGCCGATCCGGAAGAGCGGGCCCGGATGGCGCAGGTCTTCGAGCTCGGACTGGGCACGCCGCGCGGTTATGTCATCCCGGTGCAGCGCTGGCAGGCAGCGGCGAGCGACGCGCGCTGGCGCTCGGAGAAGTGGAGCCTCCGGCGCGGGAAGCTCTTCCTCGTGCCGGGCGATTCGGCGCTGGGCTATCGCCTTCCGCTCGGCTCGCTTCCGGTCGTCCCGAAGGCGGAATATCCGCATATCCACCCGCAGGACCCGCTAGAGGCCCGGGGCCCTCTGGCGGCGGCCCCTCCCCTCAGTCCTCTTCCCGAGAAGGCCGCGGACGTGGCCGCTCCTCCGGATGTAGGCTCGAGCGTCGGCGAGGCTCACGCGCAGATGTCGCTCCAGGGCGAGGCACCGGCCGGTGCGGGAGCTCAGGACCGGGTCGAGCAGGAGATTGGCGGCGAGCATGTGCGCACGGCGCTCAGCCTCGAAATCCGCGACAATATCCTTTGCGTGTTCCTCCCGCCGGTCGAGCGGCTGGAGGATTATCTCGATCTCGTCGCGGCCGTGGAAGCGGCGGCCGAGACGACCGGGCTGCCCGTCCATATCGAAGGCTATGCGCCACCCTTCGACCCCCGCATCGACTACATCAAGGTCACGCCCGATCCCGGGGTGATCGAGGTCAACATCCATCCGGCGACGGATTGGCGCCATGCTGTCTCGATCACGCAAGGCGTTTACGAAGAGGCGCGGCTGGCGCGGCTTTGCGCCGAGAAGTTCATGGTCGACGGGCGCCATACCGGCACCGGCGGCGGCAACCATGTCGTTCTCGGCGGCGTCACGCCGGCGGATTCGCCCATTCTGCGCCGGCCGGACCTCCTCAAGAGCATCGTGCTCTACTGGAACCGCCACCCCTCGCTGTCCTATCTGTTCTCGGGCTTGTTCATCGGCCCGACCAGCCAGGCGCCGCGTATCGACGAGGCACGGCAGGACCAGCTCTACGAGCTGGAGATCGCGCTGGCGCAGGTGCCCAAGCCCGGCGAGGCTCCGATCCCGCTCTGGCTGGTCGACCGGCTGTTCCGCAATCTGCTGGTCGATGTCTCCGGCAATACTCACCGCACCGAAATCTGCATCGACAAGCTCTATTCGCCGGACGGTCCGACCGGGCGGCTCGGGCTCCTGGAATTCCGCGGTTTCGAGATGCCGCCGGATTCGCGGATGTCGTTGGCGCAGCAACTGCTCCTGCGGGCTCTGATCGCCTGGCTCTGGCGTGAACCGCTAGAGGGCAAGCTGGTGCGCTGGGGCACCGCGCTGCACGACCGCTTCATGCTGCCGGAACTCGTCTGGCAGGATTTCCGCGAGGTGCTCGACGATCTCCAACGGGCGGGCTACGCGTTCGATCCGGTCTGGTTCGAGGCGCAGGCCGAATTCCGCTTTCCGTTTTTCGGCAAGGTCGCCCATGGCGGCGTCGAGATGGAAATCCGGCAGGCGCTCGAACCCTGGCATGTGCTGGGCGAAGAGGGGGCGATCGGTGGAACGGTCCGCTACGTCGATTCCTCGATCGAACGATTGCAGGTCAAGGCAAAGGGCTTCGTGCCGGGCCGGCACCTGATCACCTGCAACGGCCGGCGCCTGCCGATGACCGCAAGCGGCGTCAACGGCGAGGCGATCGCCGCGGTTCGCTTCAAGGCATGGCAGCCGGCCGCCGGGCTGCATCCGACCATTCCGGTCCATGCGCCCCTGACCTTCGACATCGTCGACACATGGGTCGGGCGCTCGCTGGGGGGCTGCGTCTACCATGTCGCTCATCCCGGCGGTCGCAATTACGAGACACCCCCTGTGAATTCCTACGAGGCGGAGGCCAGACGGCTCGCGCGCTTCGAGGCGATCGGTCATAGTCCCGGCGCTCTGGCGATTCCGCCGGAGGAACGCAACGCCGAGTTCCCGTTCACACTGGATCTGCGGCGCGGCGCGTCATCATAAGCGCGATCTCGTTCGCCGACCGATCAGGGTCGAACGAGAAGCGGCGGCTGGGGTCTGATAAAACACATGGCGGTGCAGGGGCGTATCCGCTCTGGACGCACGACGGCCGAGCGGCGTGCCACGCTGCTCGCCGGCTATCGGCCGTTGCCCGGCTCCTATGACGAGTTCATCGATGCGCGCGGCTCGGTGCGGCCGCATTGGGAACCGTTTCTGGATGAATGGTGCGCGCTGACGCAAGGGGAACTCGGCCAGCGCTTCGGGCTTGCCGACCGCCATGTCCACGATACCGGCGTCTCCTACCGCGTGAATGGCGATCTCGATGCCAGGGATCCCAGTGCGGGTGAGCGCGCCTGGCCGCTGAGCCATGTCCCGCTCGTGATATCCGGCGCGGAATGGCAGACCATCTCGGCCGGCATCGCCCAACGTGCCGAGCTTCTCTCGACGCTGCTCGACGACATCTATGGACCCGGCGAGCTGGTGGCCAAGGGCCTGCTGCCGGCGGCCGCGATCACGGGAAGCCCGGACTATCTGCGGCCGCTGCATGGCGCGCCCGGCGCGGCGGCTCTGCAGCTCTATGCCGCCGACCTCGGGCGTGGGCCGGACGGGCGCTGGTGGGTCCTGGAGGACCGCACGCAGGCGCCTTCCGGCACGGGCTACGCGCTCGAGAACCGGCTGGCGCTGACGCGCGCCTTCCCCGACATGTTCCGCTCGATGAACATCGAGCGGCTTGCGGCCTTCTTCCAAGGCTTTCGTGCCGGGCTCGTGTCCCGTTCCAAGCGCGTCGATCCGCGCATCTGCCTGCTGACGCCGGGACCGCTCAACGAGAGCTATTTCGAACAGGCCTATCTCGCGCGCTATCTCGGGCTGCTGCTGGTGGAAGGCGGCGACCTCGCGATGCACGAGAACCGCGTGCATGTGCGCACCATTGCCGGCCTCAAGCGCGCGGACGTGATCTGGCGACGCATCGACGGGGATTTCGCCGACCCGCTCGAACTCAACGCGCGGTCTCAACTCGGCGTCGCCGGCCTGGTCCAGGCCGTGCGCGAGGGTCAGGTGCACATCGCCAACGGGCTCGGCACCGGGGTCGTCGAGGCGCGCGCACTGATGAGCTTCCTCCCAGCGCTCGCCGAGCGCCTGCTCGGAGAAGAACTGATCCTGCCCAATGTCGCGACCTGGTGGTGCGGGCAGCCGAAGGAACGCGAAATGGTGCTGGCGCGGCTCGAGGATATGTGCGTCGCGCCGGCCTTTCGTCATGCCGGTACCACCGAGGCGCGTCCGGTTGTGGCCGGCGAGCTTTCGGCCAGCGAGCGCGATGCCTTGCGGACGAAAATCGCGACGCAGGGCCTGAACTATGTCGGGCAGGAGATCGCGCGGCTTTCGACCATGCCGGTCTATGAGGGCGGGCGTCTCGCGCCCCATCCCATGACGCTGCGCGTTTTCGCCGCCGCGACGCCGGATGGCTGGAAGGTGATGCCCGGCGGCTTTTGCCGCATTTCGGACGAGCCCGATGCCCGCGCCGTGAGCATGCGCAATGGCGTGCGGTCCAGCGATGTCTGGGTCACATCGCAGACGCCTGTCGAGCAGGTGACGTTGCTGCCCACCGCCGACCGCATCCCGATCCGGCGCATCACCGGCACGCTGCCGAGCCGCGCCGCCGACAACCTGTTCTGGCTCGGGCGCTATCTCGAGCGCGGCGAGGCGGTCTTGCGGTCGGTCCGGGCCCTGCTCGGCCGCCTGATCGATGCCGATACGCCTGCGCCCGGCCGGATCAAGGCCCAGAAGCAGCTTGGGGATCTCCTGGTGTCATGGGGCGCCACGCCGAGCGGCAAGGGCCAGAGGGCGGCCACGCAGGTCCATCACGCGCTGCACAGCCTGGACGATTATGGCTCGGCTGCCGCCTCGCTGCGAGAAGCCCGGCGGACCGCCTCCATCATCCGCGAGCGGCTTTCGGTCGATGCCTGGCGGCTGTTCGGCGATCTGCAACGGCAGCTCACGCCGACAGGTGAACGGCCGCTGCCGGAAGGCGAGGCCTATGAGCTTGCCGATCGCGCCCTGAAGACGCTCGCGGCATTCTCGGGCTTGAGCCAGGAGAACATGGTGCGCGGGCCGGGCTGGCGCTTCCTCGACATCGGCCGGCGGATCGAACGCGGGATTGCGACCTGCCGCTTTGCCCGCCAGTTTGCCGAGCCCGATGCCTCGAGCGAGTCTCTCGATGCACTGCTCGACCTGACCGATTCCCAGATCACCTATCGTTCCCGCTACATGATCGGAGCGAGCCTGCTGCCCGTGCTCGACCTCGTCATGCTCGACCCCTACAACCCTCGATCCTTCGCCTTCCAGGTCGACAGGCTCGATGCCGAAATCAAGGCGCTGCCTTCGCTGACCGAAAGCGGGATGCTGGAGGAGCCGCGCCGGCTCGCGCTTCGCCTCGCAGCCGATTGCCGCACGGTGGAGGCAGACCGTCTCGACCGTGCGCGCATCCTGCTGTTCGAGCAGTCCCTGATGGGCCTCTCCGGCGCGGTCGCCGACCGCTATTTTCTGCAGAATGGCGGGCCGGAACGTTCGCGGCTGACGGGTATCGCGTGATCTACGATATCCGCCACGTCACGACTTACGGTTACAGCCGCACGGTCCCCTTCGCCCGATGCGTTCTGAGGCTGTTGCCGCGGGACGATGCGGGCCAATCCGTGCAGAAAAGCGAACTGGCGATTACGCCACGCCCCGCCGAACGCAGCGACGGGCTCTGCTTCTTCGGCAACCGCATGACGATGGCGACCATCACCAAGCCGCATCGCGAGCTGAGGGTGGAGATGCGCGCGCGGGTCACCGTCGAGCGGGCGCCGGCGCCCCATCCCGGGCTGACCCGGAGTTGGGAAGAGGTTGCGGAACTTGCCTTGGGCTCGGCCAGCCTCGCACCTGACTCTCCGGCCCACCAGATCTATCCGAGCCGTCTGGTGCCCGCCGTGCCGGCCGTCGTCGCCTATGCTCGCGAGAGCTTCGGCGCGGGCCGGCCGATTCTGGAAGCTGCGAGCGAGCTCATGGCGCGCATCCGGCGGGATTTCACCTACGATCCGGATGCAACGGAAGTTTCGACGCCGCTGGCGGAGGCCTTCGCCGAGCGGCACGGCGTCTGTCAGGACTTCGCCCATATCATGATCGCGGGCTTGCGGGGCCTCGGCCTGCCGGCTGCCTATGTCAGCGGCTATATCCGCACCATTCCGCCACCGGGCCAAAAGCGGCTCGAAGGCGCCGATGCCAGCCACGCATGGGCGACCATCTGGTGCGGGCCGGAAATCGGCTGGATCGGCCTCGATCCCACCAACGACCTGATCGTCGCCGACGACCATATCGTCACGGCGGTGGGGCGCGACTATGCCGATGTCGCCCCGCTCGACGGCGTGCTCGTCGGTCCCGGGTCGCAGAAGATCGGCATCGCCGTCGATGTCATCCCCGTAGGCTGACGCTTCGGACATCCTGACCGATGCTCATCTTCAAACCGCTGGCCGACCGGCGCATCGCCCTGCTCTGGAGTTCGCAGCTCCTTTCCGCCACCGGTGCGGAATTCTACATGGTGGCCGTGATCTGGATCGCGTCGTCGCTGATCGGGCGCGATGCCGGCTACATCTCGGCGCTGCAATCGGCCGCTCTGCTTTTCGGCAGCCTGTTCGCCGGCGCCCTGACCGATCGCTGGCGGCATGGCACGACCATGGTCGCCGTCAGCATCCTTCGGGCGATCCTGCTTTTGCTGCTGGCGGCGGCGAGCGCCTTCGGCGTCATGAGCCTGCCGCTGCTCGCGGTGACGGCCGGTGCGGTCGCGCTCGCGACCTCGGTCTATGATCCGGCCTTGCAGGCGACGCTCCCGCGGCTCGCGCCGGGCACCTCGATCCGCCATGCCGTCAACGGGCTGTTCGACGCAACACGGCGGATGGCGCGCATCCTCGGCCCCAGCCTGATCGCGCTCGTCAACGGACTCATCCCCATCGGGCAGTTCTTCGCGATCACGGCGGGCGGGTTCCTGCTTTCGGCTTTGGGCGTCCGCGCGGCGCTTAAGAACGCACCGCTGCCGGCGCCGGAAACAAGCCGCGGCTGGTCCTCGGTCATCGACGCGATCATGGGCGGCGCGCGGGCCGTCAGGCGCCACCGCCTGATGCATTTCGGGCTGATCGCCGATTTCGTCGGCAATGTGACCTGGTCGATGGCCGTGCTGCTCGGCATGGCGCTGTATCTGCGCGCAACGAGCCCCGAACCCCTGACCGCCTACAGCCTGATGATGAGCGCCTATGGCGCCGGCAACCTCGCGGCCAACCTTGTTCTGGCCGGCATCACACCGAAGCGCCCATGGCTGTGGCTGGTGATGTCGAAACTCACCTTCGGGCTGGGCGTGCTGTTGATGCCCTTCGCGCCGAACACGGCTGCTCTGATGGCTTGCGCGGCGCTGGCCGCGATCAACGGGCCGTTCGAAAATCTCGCTTTGCTGCACATCATCCAGCACGATTTTCCGCCGCAGCGCATCGCCCAGGTCTATCGCCTGCAGATGTGCGCGGTGTTCGGCGGCTCGCTGGCTGGCTATCTGATGGCACCCACGCTTTTCGCCGCCTTCGGCCTTGCCCCCGTCATTGCGACGCTTGGCGGCATCACCCTGCTGACGGGGCTGGTCGGGCTTGCATTGGCGGACCGGCTCAGCGGGCCGGCCCCGACATGAAAACGGCCCCGGCGGTAAGCCGGGGCCGTGGGATCGTCCAGTCTGTTTGGACCGATCAGGCCAGCGTGTAGGCCGTCTTGACTGTGCTGTAGAACTCCTTGGCATAGGCGCCCTGCTCGCGCGAGCCGTAGCTCGAGCCTTTCCGGCCGCCGAACGGGACGTGATAGTCCACGCCCGCCGTCGGCAGATTGACCATCACCATGCCGGCCTCGCTGTTGCGCTTGAAGTGCGTGGCGTATTTCAGCGACGTCGTGCAGATGCCCGAGGACAAGCCGAACTCGGTGTCGTTGGCGACGTTCAACGCCTCGTCGTAATCCTTGACGCGGACGATGTTGGCGACCGGTCCAAAAACCTCCTCGCGCGAGATGCGCATGGCGTTGGTGGTCTCGGTGAACAGCGCCGGCTGGAGATAGAAGCCGGGGGTGTCGCGCTTGATGAGTTCGCCGCCGAAGACCAGCTTGCCGCCCTCGTCCTTGGCGATCTGGATGTATTTCAGGTCCTGATCGAGCTGGCTCTGGTCGACGACGGGGCCGATATGCGTGCCGGATTTCAGCGCATCGTCCACGACGACGCCCTTCAGTCGTTCGATGCAGGCCTCGACGAAGCGATCGTGAATGCCGGCCTGCACGATCAGGCGCGAGGAGGCGGTGCAGCGCTGCCCGGTGGAGAAGAAGGCACCGTTCACGGCGACCTCGACGGCCGTCTTGAGATCGGCATCGTCGAGCACGACGAGCGGGTTCTTGCCGCCCATCTCGAGCTGGACCTTCTTCATCGGGTTCGACGCGATGCAGGCGGCTGCGACCTTGCGGCCGGTCGCGACCGAGCCGGTGAAGGAGATCGCGGTGACGTCCTTGTGCTCGAGCAGCGCCTGGCCGACGACCGAACCACGGCCCATGACAAGGTTCAGCACGCCCTTGGGCAGGCCGGCACGCTGGATGATGTCGACCAGGGCCCAGGCCGAGCCCGGCACCAGGTCTGCCGGCTTGATGACGACGCAGTTGCCCCAGGCGAGTGCCGGCGCGATTTTCCAGGCCGGGATCGCGATCGGGAAGTTCCACGGCGTGATCATGCCGACAATGCCGAGCGGGTCGCGCGTGATCTCGACGCCGACGCCCGGACGGACCGACGGCATCATCTCACCGCCCAACCGCAGGCATTCACCGGCAAAGAAAGCGAAAACCTGCCCGGCGCGGCCAGCTTCGCCGATGCCTTCGGCGAGCGTCTTGCCCTCTTCGCGCGAGAGCAGCTTGCCGAGTTCTTCCTTGCGGGCGAGGATTTCGTCCGACGCCTTTTTCAGGACGTCGTAGCGCTCCTGCGGCGTCGTGCGGCTCCAGGCCGGGAACGCGGCCTTGGCGGCGGCGACGGCATTGTTCAGGTCCTCGACCGTGCCTTGCGCGTACTCGCCGACGACGTCGTTGGTGTCCGAAGGGTTGATGTTGCGGGAAGCGTTGGCCCCGCCGGCCCATTCGCCAGCGATCAGGTTCTTGAAGGGGGCGTTCATCGATCTCTCCCGGGCGGTGTGATGGCGGGCCGTTGTTAGCCCGTTTGCACTGCGCTGGCCATTGTTCGGGAGGGACGCGGCGTCCCACTCATCGCAGGACGCCCATGGCCTCACTTCTTTTCGACGGACAGGCCATTCTTGCCCACGGAAATCTCGACGCCTTCCGGCTTCTTGCGCTCCTGGTATAGAGAATAGCCGGTCACCGCGAGTGCAGCAACGAGGACGACGACGAGAAGAACAAGCAGGTTACGCGAAGCGGGCATGAATCATCCTTGGCAGAGCGGCAGAAAGCCGCGGCGGCACCCAAACGCGATCCTGCAGCCGAAGTTCCGCGACGTGTCGGAATTCGACCAGCCGGCGGCATATCGTCAGCGACCGTGACGTGTCATCATGTCGCGAGGAGGAGCGCGGCGATGCCCGAGACGGAACTGCAGGAACGCATCTGGACCGCGCTTTCCGCGCATCCGGTCTACATGGTCTCGCTGGTCACGGCGGAGGGCGTGAAGACCCGGCCGATGTCGGGCCATATCGACCGCGACCGTCACCGCCTGCTATTCATCTCTCACCGCCACACCGGCGTCATCGGCGAAGCCTTGCGCTCGCCCTCCGTCTCGATCGCGATCAGCCAGGAAGACCGCAATTTCTACGCGGCCATCACCTGCGCCGCATCGGAGGTGGTCGATCGTGCGCTGCTTCGCGATATCTGGACGCCCATGGCGGATGCCTGGTTTCCCAATCGCGCCGATGACCCAGATGCGACGATCCTGGCACTAACGCCGATCTCAGCCGAAATCTGGGACGGGCCCTCGAGCAGCGTACTGGTCGCGTTCAAGCTGGCCACAGCGCGGATTCTCGGGCGGACGCCCGATCTTGGGGTCAACGCTACCATAGACATGCGCTGAGTCAGGCCACTCAGGCCGGCTCGGACGAGGCCGCCCAGCGTCCGATCCAGGCCGTCACCAGGCTCGCCCAGGCGACGCCGAGCAGCCAGCCGCCAAGCACGTCCGTCGGCCAATGCACGCCGAGATAGATGCGGCTCAGACCGATCAGAACGGTCATCACCCAGGCGAGCGTGAGACAAAGTCTGGCGATATCGGCACGTTTGGACGCAAGTCCGACGAAGCCCGCAATCGAGAGCAGCGTTACGGCGGACAGGAAGGCGTGGCCACTCGGGAAGCTGGCCGTGAAGGTCAACGCTTCGTGAGTCACGATATCCGGCCGGGAGCGACCGATCGCCATTTTAAGGCCATTGCTCGCGATCAACGCCGCCAGCACGCTGATTGTGAGGCCAATGGCAAGACGCCGACGGTGGCAGACCCAGAGCGTCAGGACGGCCGTCAGCGTCATGAAGAACAGTCCGACGAAGCTGCCGAGCGAGGTCATGTCCCGCACCGCTTCCTGAAACCAGCTTGGCCCGAGCGGCGTCGAGGGGTCGCCGGGCACGCGCATCAGCAAGATCAGGCTGCGGTCGAAGGCGAAGTGATAGCCCCGCGCGATCAGTACGGTCAGGACAACGAATGCGAGACCCGCGGCGATCGGAAAGATGAGGTTGGGGCGCAGTGGCGCGGGCGTCCGGCTGGCGAGCGTGGGCTGAGCGGCGGCCCGGTCGATTTTCGCGGGAGGCAGGGCTTCCATCACGAAGCCTGCTTACGGCCGGCGATGACGTGCAGTGCCTTGGGAAGAACCGTATAGGCCTGCGCACCGCTCCGGCGCTCGACCTCTCCATCGAAGGTGACGTGCCCCCGGCGCTTGTCGCGCCGCTTCAAGGTGACGGCCTCCCCGGTGAAGGAGACCAGATTGCTCGACCCCCGCCAACGGCCGGACGCAACCGACAGCGCCGCCTTGGTTCGCGAATAAAGGCCGCCCGAATTGAGGATGTGAACCTCGAACGTCCCGCCATCTAAGGCGTCGCGGCGCCAATCGGCACCGTCGAAACGGTTGACCGTGACCAGCACCGCGTCGGCGTCGACCGTGACGTGGTCGTCGCCGATCAGAATATCCACACTGATCGGACGCGTGAACAGGATCGAGCGTGTCGCTGCAAACGCGAAAGCCACCGCCCGGCTGAACGGAAAGCGGCGCCGGGCGTGTTCGCGCTCACGCGCCATCAGGCTGAAAAAGCCTATCCCCGAAAGCGAATGGAACATGCGGTCGTTGACGCGGCCGACATCCATCCGGATCGGCTCGCCCTCGCAAAGCGCTGCAACCTGCTGCTCCAGCGTTCCGTAAAAGCCGAGATCCCGGCCCAGCACGTTGACCGTTCCCATCGGCAGCACACCGACAGGGCGCGGGGCCTGGATCAGAACGGGAAGAGCCCGGTTGATACTGCCATCACCGCCGGCGATCACAGGGATTGCATCATCGGCCTCGATAGCCAGCGAAAGAGCGTCGTCGATGTCGCGCGGCGGCACGAGCCTGATCTCCGCCTGCGACCCGCAGGCGGCGAACGCGGCCTTCAGCCTCGCCTCGAACACGTCGGCGCCGGCCTCCAGAACCGTGCCGGCGCGCGCATTCGCAACCACAATGTGACGTATCATGATGAACTTGATCTAAGCCGCAGGATGCCAGCAAGCTTACATCGCCGGCCGAACAGAAAACTGGCCGAAGGCCCGAGATGCGAGCGGCATCGGATTGTCGTCGATTTCCTCGGTGACGACCTCGAAGCGCTGCAGCGTATGCGGCCCGAAGGAGCTGATCATCGCGGTGTCCGTAGCATCCCGTCCCCGGCAGATCACGATGCGCCCGATGCGCGGCTCGTTATGGCGGGCATCGAAGGTGTGCCAGCGCCCGCCCAGATACACCTCGAACCAGGCGTTAAAATCCATCGGGGCCGGGTTGTAGGGCACGCCGATGTCTCCGAGGTAGCCATTGCAGTAACGGGCCGGGATGTTCATGCAGCGGCACAGTGCCACGGCCAAATGGGCGAAATCCCGGCAGACGCCGACCCGCTCATCGAAAGCTTCCGCCGCTGTCCGGGTCGAACGTGCGAAGTGATATCCGAAGGTCAGGTGATTATGCACGAAGTCCACGATCGCCTGGACACGCTGCCAGCCTGGGGTGGTGCTGCCGAAGAGGTTCCAAGCTTGCCCGCTGAGCTTGTCCGTCTCGCAATAACGACTACCGAGCAGGAACGGCAGCACCTCGTCCGGCAAACGTGCCGGCGGCACCTCCCGGGCATTCGGCACGATGGTGTCAGGTTTTCCCGAGTCGAAGATGACGCCTTCGGACTCCAGGCGAATACCGCCCGGAGGCGCAACAATCCTGCGGCAGATGTTGCCGTACGCATCGAGATGCTGACTGACCGCCACAGGCTGACGCTCATCCATCAATGATGTGACGCGCATCTCGTCGGGGCCCGTCAGGTCATGGCGCCGCGACGGGTGCACGTCCAAAAGGGTCATCAGCGCCGTTTCTGTCGCGCAGACCAGCTCGATCCGATAGCCGTAGCGGATTCGCATGTCCAATTCCTCGAGACAAACGCGCGGCAACAAGCGCGCACCGGTTCCCCATTTCCAAGTACAGACGCCGAAAGGAGCCGCAGGTTCCGTTCGGTCATCGGGAAAGGCGCCCTCCGAGTGCCCTTTATAAAACGGAAGATGCGGGCCTTTCGGCCCGCATCCCGCCGCCACGACGGTTCGGCTGGGGGGATAGCAACCGCCGCGACCTGCAACTGGCAGCCGCTACATCATCCAGTAGGGCATCGTGCCGTAGTAATCATGGACACGCTTGCCGTAAGCCTTGTCTTCCCAGTCGGGCTCGCCTTCGCTGTCGTACATCGGCGCGGCCTCCAACTTGTCCTTGGTGAGCGGCACCACATACCCACCGCGCTGCCGATCGTAATCGAGCACGCTCCAGGGAATCGGGTGGTACTTCTCGCCAAGGCCGAGAAAGCCGCCGAAGGACATGATCGCGTAGGCGACCTTGCCCGTCTGCTTGTCGAGCATCACGTCATAAATCTCGCCAAGATGATCGCCGGCGGCGTTATAGACATCCGTGCCGGCGACGCGGGCCCCGGCGATGAGCGGGCTACCGCTCGTCGAAACGCTGGACATCGACATCGTCTGCTCCTCCACTGTTCGGCATGGCAACGAACCGGCGTTCGCGGCCATATCCGTTGGACTTGCCAATGCAACGCCGGCTTTTCGGGAAGGTTCCAGGCTTTTGGCGAGGCTTCGAGGCGGCCATCGCGACCGGCCCAGCCACTCCGTCTAAAGCGCACCGACGCGGCCCAACGCATTTGCCTGACCGCGCTCAGGCGGCGGGAACCTTTGGTTCGACGCCCCGTTGAGGCGTCAGCGACACTGAAACCATCGGAGGAACACCGCCCATGAAGAAGCTCATGCTCATCGTCGCGCTCGGCGCAGCCATCGGCGCCTGCACCCCGCGCGAACAGAATGCCGGCACGGGCGCGCTCGTTGGTGCGGGTGCCGGTGCGATCATCGGTGGCGCGGCGACGGGCCGGGCCGGCGGCGCGCTTGCCGGCGCGGCCATCGGCGGTGCCAGCGGCGCCATCATCGGTGGCGCGGCGACGCAGCAGTCTTGCTACGGCCGCGACGAATGGGGCCGCCGCGTCAGCTACCCCTGCTGATCGACCGCTTCCAAAGCCTCTTCAAAGCCCGCCAGCGATGGCGGGCTTTTTTGTGTGAGCAGGTCCTGCGCGTCAGGCTGGGCCGTAAGGGCCGAAGCGCCCGACAAAGCGATGCCTCGGGCCTGGATAGAGCAATCTGACCGCTGTCACCGGCCGGTCCTGGTTCCAGGTCCGGCGCTCCACGAGCAAACATGGCTCGCCGTCCGGAACCTGCAACAGCGCGGCATCCGCCGTCGAGGCACCGACAGCGCTGATGGCATGCTCGGCTTGCGACCAGAGCGTGTTCCGGAGCAGCCAATCGCCCGGCGGCACCTGGGCGAAACTCTCCGCTAAAGCCCCCGGAACGGCCGCGAGGTGGATCACTCGCTCCTCCAACACATGCGGGCGCCCGTCGCCGCGATGCAAGACCGACAGGTGGACGACTTTATCCCCGCGCTTCAGCCCGAACCGCTCAGCAATCTCCGGCGAGACCTTACCGGTTCCGCGCGACAGGATCTCGTGGGCATAAAGCTGGCCCAGCCGTTCGACCTCCTCGGGTATCGAGAGGATGTCGAACATGGCATGGCTGGCGGGCGGGCTCGCCACGACGGTGCCGGAGCGGCGGCGGCGTGTGATCAGGCCTTCGCCCGCAAGCTGGACGAGCGCCCGGTGCACCGTCATGCGGGACGTCCCGAGTTGTTCCATCAGTGCATGTTCGGGCGGCACCGAGGTGCCCGGCGGCCAGGCGCCGCCCACCACGAGATCGCGGATGGCGCGCCGGATCTGATCATAGACCGGGCCGGCTCCGTCGAGCTTCACCGCGTCGAGCTGCGTCTGCGCCATCATCCGACCTAAGCTGCCAGCAGGCGGCGCATCGTCAAGCCGAAACGCGAGCGCACCTGCTCGCGGGCATGATGGCGGCCCTCGCTCACCACGGTCCTGCCACCGACGACCACGTCGCGCAAAGGCAGGGCGTTGGCCGCAAAGATCGCGCTGTCCAGCGCGTCTGCGCCGCTCTTGCCGACGATTGCGGGCTGGTCGAGATCCAGCGTGATAAAATCGGCGCGCGAGCCCGGCGCGAGCCGTCCAATCGCCCGGCCGCAGGCCCGCGCGCCGCCAGCGCAGGCGGCCTGCCAGAGGGCCAGCCCCGTCGATGCCTGGTCTTCGGAGAAGAGCGCGCGGCGCCTGTCGCGCAGGCGCTGGGAATATTCGAGCTGACGCAATTCGGCACCGGCATCGATCTGGATGTTGGAGTCGCTGCCGATCCCCAGCGCGCCGCCCGCCTCTCGATAACGGACACCATCGAAAATGCCGTCGCCGAGGCTCGATTCGGTGATCGGGCAAAGACCTGCGACCGCGCCAGAGTGGGCGATGCCGTCCCGCTCTGCGTCGCTGAGATGCGTCGCGTGGATCAGGCACCAGCGCCTGTCGAGCTGGACAGTCTCCATCAAGAGCTCGACCGGGCGCCGGCCGGTTAGCTTCAGGCTGTCCTCAACCTCCCGCATCTGCTCGGCGACATGGATGTGGACGGGTTCGTCCGGCCGCAGGGAGGCAAGCCAGCCGAGATCTTCGCGCGCCACGGCGCGCAGCGAATGGGGCGCGACCCCGAGCCGCGAATCCGGCAGATCGCGGATCGCAGCCATGCTCGCGTCCAGCAGGCGCCCATAAGACTCGTGGTCATTGACGAAGCGCCGCTGGCCATGGACCGAGGGCGCCTGGCCAAAATTGTCGTAGCGATAAAACACGGGCAGCAGGGTCAGGCCGAGCCCGGTCTCAGCGGCGGCCGCCGCGACCGCCTCGGCCATCGCGGCGATGTTCGCATAGGCTCGTCCGTCCTTATCGTGGTGCAGGTAGTGGAATTCGGCGAGAGCGGTGAAGCCGCCCTCGAGCATTTCGACGAAGGCCTGCGCAGCGATCGACTGCACATCATCGGGATCGAGCCTGTCGAGGAAGCGGTACATCACCTCCCGCCAGGTCCAGAACGAATCCTCCGGGGCACCTCGTCGCTCGGACAGCCCCGCCATGCCACGCTGGAAAGCATGGCTGTGCAGGTTCGGCATGCCGGGCAAGGCCAGGCCCGCGAAGCGACGGCCCGCACCGTCCGCCCGGCAATCGGCCTCGACCGCCGTGATCGTGCCATCCTCGACCGTCACCTTCACATTGCGGGCAAAGCCGAGCGGCAGCAGCGCTTCGGCCAGATGCAGGGTTTCGGTCACGGCTCGGCTCCGTCGAGATTTGCATATGCAAATAACCACTTGTCATTTGCATATGCAATTAGATAGCATATTCGCGACACAAGCATAGCGGGCAAGGCTCGCGGGGAGAATGCGACGTGGCCGAAACGCGAGACGGGACGACCAGCTGCGACCGGGTGTGGACGAACGCCCGACTGGCGACAATGGCCGGCGGGATGCCCTACGGCGCCATCGAGGACGGCGTCATCGCTGCTCGCGATGGCCGGATCGTCTATGCCGGCCCACGTCACGGCGTGCCCCCCTTCGAAGCCACCGAGACGATCGATTGCGAAGGGCGCTGGATCACGCCCGGGTTGATCGATTGTCACACCCATCTCGTGCATGGCGGCGACCGCGCCCATGAGTTCGAACTGCGCCTGCAAGGGGCCAGCTATGAGGAGATCGCGCGGGCCGGCGGCGGCATCCTCTCCACCGTCACAGCGACGCGCAGCGCCAGCGAAGACGCGTTGTTCGCCTCGGCCGACCGGCGCCTCGCCGCGCTGATGGCGGAAGGTGTCACGACGGTCGAGATCAAGTCCGGCTATGGGCTGGAGCGGGACGCCGAACTGAAGCAGCTGCGCGTCGCCCGGCGTATCGGCCGGGAGCGTCCCGTCATGGTGCGCACGAGCTTCCTTGGGGCCCACGCCGTGCCACCGGAATACAAGGGCCGCTCCGGCGATTATGCTGCCCTGGTCGCGGGTCCGATGCTCGATGCCGTCGTGGCCGAGGACCTTGCCGACGCCGTGGATGCTTTCTGCGAAGGCATCGCCTTTTCCGTCGCGGAAACCAGGATCGTCTTCGAGGCCGCCAAGGCCAAGGGCCTTGCGATCAAGCTTCATGCCGAGCAGCTCTCCAATCTCGGCGGGGCCAAGCTCGCAGCCGAGATGGGCGCTCTTTCGGCCGACCATCTCGAATATCTCGACGAGGCCGGCGTCGTGGCGATGGCCAAGGCCGGCACCGTCGCGGTCGTGCTGCCCGGCGCCTTTTATTTTCTGCGCGAAACGCAAAAGCCGCCGATCGAGCTGATGCGCAAGCACGGCGTGGCGATCGCGCTGGCGACGGACGCCAATCCGGGCTCCTCGCCGCTGACCTCGCCCTTGCTGGTGATGAACATGGCCTGCACGCTTTTCCGCATGACGCCGGAGGAGGCGCTGACGGGGCTGACCCGCAACGCCGCCCGCGCGCTCGGATTGCAGGACGAGACCGGGACGCTTGAGGCCGGCAAACGCTGCGACCTCGCCATCTGGAATATCGAACGCCCGGCCGAACTCGCCTATCGCATCGGCTTCAACCCGCTGCATGCCCGCATCTGGAACGGACAATGACACGCATCTCGCTTTCCCCCGGCGCCGCCTCGCTGACGGATTGGCGCGCCATTCTCGACGGCGCGACCGCGGCGATAGACGGCGACAGCGGCCGCTCGATTGCCGCAGGGCAGAAGATCGTCGACGAGATCGTCGCGGCCGGCACCGTGACCTATGGCGTCAATACCGGCTTCGGGAAGCTCGCCAGCGTGCGTATCGCGGATGCCGATCTGGCGCAGCTCCAGCGCAATCTGATCCTGTCGCATGCGGTCGGCACCGGCCCTGCCCTGCCCGACAGCATCGTGCGTCTGCTGCTGGCGATGAAGGCCGCCAGCCTTTCGCGCGGCGCTTCGGGCGTGCGCCTTGCCGTGGTCGATGCCTTGACGGCGGCGCTCGCCGCCGATGCCCTGCCTCTCATTCCTGCCAAGGGCTCGGTCGGCGCGTCAGGCGATCTGGCACCGCTGGCCCATATGACCGCGGCGCTGATGGGCTTCGGCGACATCCGGATCGATGGTGAGACGTTGCCGGCGGCCGCAGGGATCGAGCGCGCCGGCCTGTCCGTCCTGACGCTTGGCGCCAAGGAAGGGCTCGCGCTGATCAATGGCACGCAGGTTTCGACGACCATCGCGCTGGCCGGGCTCGTCGCGATCACGCGGGTGTTCGATGCGGCGATCGTGGCGGGCGCGCTCTCCGTCGATGCGCTGAAGGGCTCCGACACGCCGTTCGATCCGCGCATCCAGCAGCTTCGCGGCCAGCCCGGCCAGATCCGCGTGGCGCGGACCTTGCTGGAGCTGATCGCCGGCAGCGCCATCCGCGAAAGCCATCGCCATGGGGACAGCAAGGTGCAGGACCCTTATTCGCTGCGCTGCCAGCCGCAGGTAATGGGCGCGGTGCGCGACCTGCTTGGCAATGTCGCGGCGACGCTGGCGATCGAGGCCAATGCCGTCACGGACAATCCGCTCGTGCTCGGGCCGGGCGAAATCGTCTCGGGCGGGAATTTCCATGCCGAGCCGGTCGCCTTCGCGGCCGACATGCTGGCGATCGGCGTCTGCGAGATCGGCAATCTTTCGGAGCGGCGCATGGCGCTGCTGGTCGACCCCGTGATGAGCGGCCTGCCGCCCTTCCTCGCTCGCGATGCCGGGCTCAACTCCGGCTTCATGATCGCGCAGGTGACGGCCGCGGCGCTGGCCTCCGAGAACAAGCAGAAGGCCTATCCCGCTTCCGTCGATACGATCCCGACCTCCGCCAACCAGGAGGACCATGTCTCGATGGCAACGCATGGCGCCTTCCGCCTGATCGACATGGCGCGGAATGCCGCCAGCATCATCGGCGTGGAGCTGATGGCAGCGGCGGAGGCGATCGAGCATCACCGCCCGCTGAAGACCAGCGCCAGGCTGGAGCCGGTGCTGGCGCTGCTGCGGGAGAAGATCGCGCCACTGACCGAGGATCGCTACCTGGCGCCCGACCTCGCGGCGGCGACGGAATTCGTGCTGTCCGGCGCCGTCGGCACGGCGGCCGGGCTCGATACGTTCGCGGAGTTTTCAAAGTGATGCCGGACATCGTCACGGTCACCCCCGGCTCCTCCCCGCTGGTGCTGTCCATGCCGCATCCCGGCACCGGGCTCCCGCCTGAGGTCGCGGCGCAGCTGAACGAGCGCGGGCATCTGGTCGAGGACACCGACTGGCATATGCGGCAGGTCTACGCCTTCGCCGATCGCTTCCAGCCGAGCATCGTCGAGGCGAAGCTCTCGCGCTTCGTCATCGATCTCAACCGGGACCCTGCCGGCGTCTCGCTTTATCCCGGCCAGGCGACGACCGAACTGGTGCCGACCACGACCTTCGACGGGGCGCCGATCTGGCGGACCCCGCCGGATGCGGCCGAGATCGAGCGGCGCAGGATTGCGTATTTTCAGCCCTATCACGAGGCGCTCGCGGCGGAGATCGCACGGGTGAAGGCCGAGCATGGCTATTGCCTGCTGTGGGATTGCCATTCGATCAAGTCGGTCATCCCGCGGCTCTTTCCCGGCACGCTGCCGATGCTCAATCTTGGCACGAATTCCGGGACGAGCTGCGCAGCGGAGGTAGAGAACGCCGCGGCCGAAGCGATGGGTCGGCAGCCGCTGAGCCACGTCAGAAACGGCCGCTTCAAGGGCGGCTGGATCACCCGCCATTACGGCCGGCCGGCGCAGCAGGTCCACGCGATCCAGATGGAAAAGGCCCTGAGCGCCTATCTCGTCGCGGAAGGCGCGCCCTGGACCTTCGATGCGACCAGGGCGGCCACCCTGCAATCGGCGCTCGGCGCCACCATTTCCGCCGCGCTCGACGCAGCCGCCACCCTCCGACGGAGCCGTTCATGACCCGCATCGACAATAGCCGCGTCATCCGCAGCCCACGCGGCACGGAGCTTTCGGCCAAAAGCTGGCTGACGGAAGCTCCCTTGCGCATGCTGATGAACAATCTCGACCCGGACGTCGCCGAGAAGCCCGGCGAACTCGTGGTCTATGGCGGGATCGGCCGCGCTGCCCGCTCCTGGGAGGATTTCGACCGTATCGTAGCCTCTTTGCGGTCGCTGGAGGCCGACGAGACGCTGCTGGTCCAGTCCGGCAAACCGGTCGGCATCTTCAAGACCCACGCGGACGCGCCGCGCGTGCTGATCGCGAATTCGAACCTCGTCCCGGCCTATGCCAATTGGGAGCATTTCCACCATCTCGATAAGCTCGGGCTGATGATGTACGGCCAGATGACCGCCGGCTCCTGGATCTATATCGGCACGCAGGGCATCGTGCAGGGCACCTACGAGACCTTCGTCGAGATCGGCCGACAGCATTATGGCGGGTCGCTCAAGGGCAAATGGATCCTGACCGGTGGGCTTGGCGGCATGGGCGGAGCGCAGCCGCTGGCCGCGACGATGGCGGGCGCCTCGATGATCGCGGTGGAGTGCAAGCCGTCCTCGATCGAGTTTCGCCTGCGAACGCGCTATCTCGACGAGAAGGCCGACAGCATCGACGACGCGATCAAAATCGTTGAGGCGGCGCATGCCGAGGGCAAGGCCGTCTCGGTCGGCGTGCTCGGCAATGCCGCCGAGGTGTTTCCGGACATGGTCAGGCGCGGCATCCGCCCCGACGTCGTCACGGACCAGACATCGGCGCATGATCCGCTGAACGGCTACCTGCCCGCTGGCTGGACGCTGGACGAGTGGGAGGAGCGTCGGGAACGCGACCCCGCCGGCACCATTGAGGCCGCCAAGCGCTCGATGGCAAGCCACGTGAAAGCGATGCTCGACTTCCAGACGATGGGTGTGCCGACGCTCGATTACGGCAACAATATCCGCCAAATGGCGAAGGATATGGGCGTCGCCAACGCCTTCGATTTTCCCGGCTTCGTGCCGGCCTATATCCGCCCGCTGTTCTGCCGGGGCGTCGGGCCGTTCCGCTGGGCGGCGCTCTCAGGCGACCCGGAGGACATCTACAAGACCGACGCCAAGGTGAAGGAGCTGATGCCGGACGATGCGCATCTGCACAACTGGCTCGACATGGCGCGCGAGCGCATCCAGTTCCAGGGCCTGCCGGCACGCATCTGCTGGGTCGGGCTGGGTGACCGCCACCGGCTGGGCTTGGCCTTCAACGAGATGGTGGCGAAGGGCGAACTGAAGGCGCCCGTCGTGATCGGCCGCGACCATCTCGATTCCGGCTCGGTCGCCTCCCCGAACCGTGAGACCGAAGCGATGAAGGACGGCTCGGACGCCGTGTCCGACTGGCCGCTGCTCAACGCCTTGCTGAACACGGCCGGCGGCGCGACCTGGGTTTCGCTGCATCATGGCGGCGGCGTCGGCATGGGCTATTCGCAGCATTCCGGCGTGGTCATCGTCGCGGATGGAACGCCCGAGGCGGCCAAGCGGCTGGAGCGCGTGCTCTGGAACGACCCGGCGACGGGCGTGATGCGGCATGCCGATGCCGGCTATGACACCGCGCTGGATTGCGCCCGCGAGAAGGGCCTGAAGCTACCGGGGATCTTGGGCTGATGATCCGGTCATTCCGGGGCGCGCCAAAGGCGCGAACCCGGAACCCACGAGCGGGCGAGGCTTACCGTCATTCTCGCCCTCGTGGCGAGAACCCACGTCTTGACCACGACGCTCGCCGGAGAAGACGTGGATGGTCGGCACAAGGCCGACCATGACGAGAAGGACACGCCCGTTATGGTTTCGGGTCCTCCGCTGCGCGGGCTCCCGGAATGACGATGGAGGACATCATGCGCATCATCCGCGCCGCCGACTACGCGACGATGCCGTGGAAGAACGGCGGCGGAACCACCACCGAAATCGCTGTTTCGCCACCCGGCGCAGCCCTGAGCGATTTCGACTGGCGCATCTCGATGGCGCATGTCGGCGCGGATGGTCCGTTCTCGTCGTTTCCGGGTATCGATCGCACGCTGTCTTTGCTCGGCGGTCAGGGCCTGGCGCTGGTGTTCGACGATGGCGAGACGGTTGAACTCGATCGATCGTCCGAGCCGTTTTTCTTTGCCGCCGACCGCGCCGTGAGCGGCCGGCTGACTGACGGCCCGATCGACGATCTCAACGTGATGAGCCGGCGGGGTCGCTGGACGCACAACGTCTCGCGATTGACCAACGGGACCCATCAGATGGCGGCTGGCCGGGGATTACTGATTTTGGTGACACGGCGCGGCGCTTGGCACGTCAACGGTGAGGGTCTGGTCGCGGGCGACAGCGCGGTGCTCGATGGCCCGGGCACCGTCGAACTCACCATCGAGGGTGCAGGCGAACTTTTTGCCGTGACACTGTCCCCGGTGGCCTGAAGGCGGTCATTTCGGTCTGGCGCGGAGCGGGAATAGTTCCAGACCCGGCAGGAGGTTGGCCAAGACGCGTCGTCCTGATGACCAACCGGCCGCAGCCGGGGCAGGAGCCGGCATTTCTCCCATTCCTGCACCACTGAAGGCGCCTCAGTGATCGGCGGCGATCACCTCGGCGCGGATTTCCTCGACCAGGCGCTCTTTCAGCGCGACGAATTCCGGCGTCGTCTTGATGGTGTAGGGGCGCGGATGCGGCAAGTCGACGGTGATGTCGGCCTTGATCCGACCCGGGCGCGCACTCATCACCACCACGCGGGAGCCGACGAAGATCGCCTCCTCGATATCATGGGTCACGAACAGCACGGTCTTGCGCTCGCGTTCCCAAATGCCGAGCAGCATCTCTTGCATCAGCGCGCGGGTCTGGTTGTCGAGCGCGCCGAAGGGCTCGTCGAGCAGCAGGATTTTGGGGTCGTTGGCGAGCGCGCGGGCGATGGCCGTGCGCTGCTGCATGCCGCCCGACAGCTGCTTCGGGAAGTGATCGACAAAGCCTGACAGCCCGACCCGGCCAGCCCAGTCGCGCGCGATTTTGAGGCGCTGCTGCTCCGGCACGCCCTTTTCCCGCAGCCCGAAGGCGATGTTCTGCTGCACGGTGAGCCAGGGGAAGAGCGTGTAGCTCTGGAAGACGAAGCCGCGATCGGCACCCGGCCCGGCGACGGGCGCGCCGTCGAGCAGGATGCGGCCTTCGCTGGCCGCTTCCAGCCCGCCGACGATGCGCAACAGGGTGGACTTGCCGCAGCCGGAGGGGCCGAGGATGGAGATGAAGTCGTTGTCGCCTACGGTGAGCGAGGTCGGCATCAGCGCCCGTGTCGGCTGGCCTTCGCCTTGGGCCGGGAAGACCTTTCCGACGCCTTCGATCAGGAGCTTGCTCATAGCCGCGCCCATGGAAACAGGCGCTGGTTGACCGCCTTGAAGACAAAATCGGAGATCAGGCCGATCAACCCGATGATGATGATCCCGAAGATGATCTGGCCGGTGTTGAGCAGCGCCTGGCTATCGGTGATCATGTGGCCGATGCCCGACGACGAGCCGATCAGCTCCGCGACGATGACATAGGTCCAGGCCCAGCCCAGCACGAGGCGGAAGATCTCGGCGATCTGCGGCGCCGCATTAGGCAGCAGCACGCGGCGCACCACCGAGCGGTCGCTGGCGCCGAGCGTATAGGCAGCGTCGACGAGGTCGCGCCGGACCCCGCCCACCGCGACCGCGATCATCAGGATAAGCTGGAAGACCGAGCCGATGAAGATGACGAGCAGCTTTTGGGTCTCGCCGATGCCGGCCCACAAGATCAGCAGCGGGATGAAGGCCGAGGCCGGCAGATAGCGCGCGAAGGAGACGAGAGGCTCGAGGAAGGCCTCGATCGGTTTGTAGGCGCCCATCGCGATGCCGAGCGGCAGAGCCACAAGCGCCGCGATCATGAAGCCGCCGAGGACACGCCAGATCGTCATGAGGATGTCGAAGCCGAAGCCGTAGACCGTCATCAGCTTCCAGCCCTCGCCGACCATCGTCAGCGGATCGGCCAGGAAAAGGCGCTGGACATAGCCACCGAAGGTCGCGACCGCCCAGAGCGCCACGAACAGCGCGAAGAAGGCGAGGCCGTAAGTGATACGCGCCGGCACCGAGACAGGTTGAAGCGGTCTCATGCAGAAAATCCGGTCATCGTCTGAGCCATCTGCTTCCAAGGTTCGAGCGACCAGAAGCCGGCGGCAGCGCCGGAGGTCGAGGGCAGGACGAAGACCATGGCCTGCGCCAGCGTCGCCGGTTGCAGGCCATAAACGAGCGGACCGAAGCCGAGGATCGCCTGTGCGGCGCGTTTGCCGTTGAAGGCGAGCAAGCGTGGCTTGTATTCAGCGATCCGTCCGACCAGGCCGGCCGCATCGACATCCGCGAGACGCAGCGCCGAATCCGGACCCGCGCTCGACTTCGCGACATCGGTGAGACCGATCCCGTAGTCCAGCACGTCCCGATACTCCTCCGGCGCCAGCCGTCTGGGAGTGAGCCCGACCGCATGCAGCACCTGCCAGAACTTGTTGCCCGGTCCAGCGTAATAAGCAGCGAGACGAGCGGAGGCTGCGCCGGCCTGCGTGCCGCAGAAGACGACCCGAAGGCCAGGCGCGAGCACATCGGGAAGCACGGGCTGCTGGACCGTCATGGTCGGGCTTGTCCCGACCATTCACGTCTCGCTGGTCGAGACCTGTGTTCAAGACGTGGATGCTCGCCACAAGGGCGAGCATGACGGCGAGGCCCGGTCAATCCAACGGCCTCACTTGCCTTCGACGAACTTGGTGTCGACCAGCGTGGCGAAATCAGGCTTGGCCTTGATCAGGCCGATCTCCAGCAGCAGATCGGCCGCCTTGGCGTTGAAGGCTTGCCAGTCGCCGGCGAAGAACGCCTTGTTCCCAGCAGCATCCGACCAGCGCAGATATGCGGCCGATTTGCCGAACTCCTCGCCGCTCTGCTTCACATCCGCGCCCATGATGCCATAGGCCTTGGCCTGATCGGCCTTGATCATAGCGAGAGCCTCGAAATAGCTTTTGGTCAACGCTGCCGCCGCCTTGTCATCGGCCAGGAAGGCCGGCGTGCAGCCGAAGGTGTCCATCACCATCGGGTAGTCGAGCGTGGTGGCGATGATCTTGCCTGCGTCGGGCTTGTCGCGCACCGCGGAGAGATAGGGCTCATAGGTCAGCGCCGCATCGTTCTGGCCGGCGATGAAAGCCTGGGCGGCCGGGCCGGGCTCCATGTTGACGACCTTGACGTCCTTCACCGATAGGCCGTTCTCCTTGAGCATCCAGGCCAGCGCGAAATAGGGCGAGGTGCCGGGCGCCGAAGCCGCGACCGTCTTGCCCTTGAGATCCTTGATCGATGCAGTGTCCTTGCGCACCACCATGCCGTCGGCGCCGTAGCTCTTGTCGAGCTGGAAGATCTGCTTCGTCTTGATGCCGGCCGCATCCCAGACCAGCCAGGTCTCGACGGTGGTGGCCGCACACTGGATGTCGCCCGAGGCGATGGCGAGGTGGCGATCTTTCTGCGGAATCTTCTTGATCGTGACGTCGAGCCCGTTCTTGGCGAAGATGCCGGCCTCCTTGGCGAGCACCAGCGGCGCGAAGCCGGTCCAGCCGGAAATGCCGACCGCGACCTTGGTCTGCGCCTGAGCGCCGCCAGAGACGAGCAGCGCCGCCACACCCAAGGCCGCCCACGCACCAGCCCGCTTGAAATTCGTCATGGTCGACACCTTCCCCTGTTCGGCCTCATCGCCCGGTTCAAAGGCCATCGGCCCCGTCGCCCGCGCAATGCAACCTTCGTTCCAAGTCAGGTTAAATGCATATGCAAATCCGTCAAGCGGGCTGTGACGTGTGGCAAACGTCATCGCCAACCTCAGCCCTCATCCTGAGGAGCGATCCGCAGGATTGCGTCTCGAAGGATGCTCCAGAGGGCGCTATCGGAGCGAGCTGGAGCATCCTTCGAGACGCCGCGTGCCGCGGCTCCTCGGGATGAAAGCTCGGAAGCGAGGCGCGGCCATCGCCGATCACCGGGACGAGGGACAGCCATGACATTCTCTCGTTTGACAGAAGCCGCGCAATTTCCTCCCTTCTGAAGCCCGAGACGCCATGCGTCTCTTCCCTTCGCTTCATCCGAGGTTGCTGGAATGAACGGTGCCGACCGCCTTTGCGACACGCTACTGGTCAACGATGTCGATGTCTGCTTCGCCAACCCCGGCACGTCCGAGATGCATTTCGTCGCGGCGCTGGACCGCAAGCCGCAGATGCGCTGCGTGCTTGGGCTGTTCGAAGGCGTGGTGACGGGCGCGGCCGACGGCTATGCGCGCATGGCCGACAAGCCGGCCGCGACGCTGCTGCATTGCGGGCCCGGAATGGCAAATGCGCTCGCCAACATGCACAATGCGAGGCGCGCCTGGACGCCGATGATCAACGTCGTCGGCGACCACGCCACCTATCACCTCCAGCACGACGCGCCGCTGACCAGCGACATCGAGAGCCTGGCAAGGCCGATGTCGCATTTCGTGCGCCGCATCGCCTCGGCAGAGGATGTCGGCCCGGCCATCGAGGAAGCCTATGTCGCCTCTTTGACGCTGCCCGGCGTGACCACCGTGATCCTCCCGGCCGATTGCGCCTGGAACAGCGTCGAGCCGGCAGAGCTCAAACCGGTCACGCTGCCTGCGCTGAAAAGCGTCGATGCCAATACGATCCGCGACGTCGCGGTGGGGCTGCGAAAGCATGGCGCGCGGGCCGCGATCATGCTGACGGGGCTTGCCCTGCGCGAAAGGCCGATGGAGATGGCCGCACGGATTTGCGCCGCGACCGGTGCGCAAATCTTCGCCCAGATGTCGAACGGGCGCATCCAGCGCGGCGTCGGCCGCGTCGCGATCGCGAAGATCCATTACCCGATCGACAAGGCGCTCGAGCAGTTGAAGGATGTCGATTACCTCGTGTTGGTCGGCGCACAGGTTCCGGTCGGCTTCTTCGCCTATCCCGGCAAGCCGGGTCGGCTCGTCCATGAGGGGTGCGAGGTGGTCACGCTGGCAAAGCCCGGCGACGACCTGCCTCTTGCGATCGACACGCTCGCCGACGAGATGGGTGCGACGAAGATCGCGCCGGCCTCTATCGCGCCGCCGCGTAGCGAGGCGCCCGCGCTGCCGACCGGCAAGCTCGATGCCGACAAGGCCTGCGCTATTGTCTCGTCCCTGCTGCCTGAGAACTGCATCATCGCGGATGAATCGGTGTCGTCAGGCCGGATGTTCTATTTCGACTGCCACAGCGCGCCGCAGCACGACTACATCCAGCTCACGGGCGGGGCCATCGGCGAAGGCATTCCGCTCGCTATCGGCGCGGCAGTGGCATGCCCCGACCGCAAGGTCGTCGCCATGCAGGCGGACGGCGCCGGTATGTACACGGTGCAGGGGCTGTGGACGCAGGCGCGCGAGAAGCTCGATATCGTCACGGTGATCTTCGCCAACCGGACCTACCAGATCCTGCATGGCGAGATGCGCGCCGTCGGCGTCAATGATTTCGGCCGCAATGCCACATTGATGCTCAACATCGACGAGCCGGCGCTGGACTGGGTGCTGATGGCGCGCGGCATGGGCGTAGAAGCGGCTCGCGCGACGACTGCGGAGGAGTTCGCCGATCTTTTCAAGGCGGCGCTGAACCGGAAGGGGCCGTTTTTGATCGAGGCGGTGATTTGAGGACCGGCCCACGCCGCTCCGTCATGGTCGGCCTTGTGCCGACCATCCACGTCTCCGCTGGTCGAATGTCGTGTTCAAGACGTGGATACTCGCCACAAGGGCGAGCATGACGGCGTTTACGCTCTACTTCTTGAATCCGCCCAAAAACGCATCGAGGCAGTCGCCGATGGCCTCGATCGCGTAACCGCCCTCCTGCACCGCGAGCGTCGGCAGGCCGAGGCTCCTGATCTGCCGGCCGATCGTGCCGAAATCGGCGGCTTCGAGCTTCAGTACGCCGAGCGGATCGTCCTTATGCGCGTCATAGCCGAGCGCCACGACCAGCGCCTGCGCGCCGAAGTCGCGGATCGCGCGGCTGGCGCGGTCGATCGCGGCCTGCATCTCGGCCGAGCCCGCGCCGGGCGCCAGCGGCAAATTGAGGTTGAAGCCCTCTCCCGAGCCGTTGCCGCGCTCGTCCTCATATCCCGTGTAGAACGGATAGAAGCTCGACGGGTCGCCGTGGATCGAAACCGTGAGGACATCGTCGCGGCGATAGAAGATCTGCTGCGTGCCATCGCCATGGTGCACATCGACGTCGAGAACCGCGACCTTGTCGAATTTCGAGCGCAGGCGCTGCGCCGCCACGGCGCTGTTATTGACGTAACAGAAGCCGGTAGCACGGTCGGCGCGGGCATGATGGCCCGAGGGCCGGCAGAGCGCATAGACGACCTGCTCGCCTGCCAGGATGGCATCGGCGCCTGAAACTGCCGTCTCGGCCGAGCGCAGGGTCGAGGTCCAGCAATGCTCGCCGACGGGCACGGACATATCGCCGAGATACCAGCCCATCTGGCCGACGATGCCGGTCGGCCGGCAAGGCGGGCGGACATCCTCGTCGGTGCGTCCGCTCCAATAGGGAAAGGTGTTGGGCCACGCTTCCGGCCCGCGCTCGGGCAGCTTGGTCCAGCGCTCCCACAGCCCTTCGAGAAAGCGGATGAAACCCTCATCGTGCACGGCGAGGATCGGGGCCGTGCCATGGGCTGCCGGCCGCTCGGGCGTGATGCCGTGTTTCGCGAGCGCGGCCAGCAGGCGCTCCGTACGCTCGGGCAGGTCCTTGGGCGCGACGACCTTGCCGAAGCGCATATATTGCTGCGGATCGTGGAGGGCCTGGTCAGGGTGGTAGAAGGCGCGCATCGGCGAGATGTCCTGTCGAGACCGCTGCGAAGGAGCGGCAATCGATGCCATCGTAGCAAGCCTGCCTTTCACCGCCAGTCTCCCGGCGCGGCACGCCTCTGCGTCCGCCTTCGCTCAGCCCGGCGCGGGTGAGATCAGGGCCGCGAATTCGCCAGCCAGGGTCGCGATGTCGTGCCGTTCCGGCCGGTACCAATCCGTCGAGCCGTTCAGCGCACCGAGCAGGAAATTGCGCAACACGTCCGGCGCTCGCTCGGGCGGCAACGCGCCCGCCTGCTGCAGTTCCGCGATCAGCCCTCGCCAGACCTCTTCATAAGCGCGGCGCACGGCGCGCACGCTCTCCGGCGCCGGCGCCGCGCCGAAATTGAACACCTTGATGCTGGCCGAGGTGTAGTCGCCATGCCCGTGCAACGCCGCGAGATGCCCGCGGATCGCCGCCTCGAGCCGTTCGCGCGGCGGCCGCGCCGCTGTTCCTGCAAGTGCGGCGACGACCCCGTCATGGACGAAGCGAACGCCGTCGTTCACCACCGCCTCGACGATCTCCTCCTTCGAGCCGAAATGGTAGTAGAGGCTCGCCTTGCGGATCCCGACCGCCTCGGCGATCTCGCGCAGGGTCGTCTGATGGTACCCGCCATTGCTGAGCAGGCGCGCCGCATGGTCGAGGATGCGGCGGCGGGAGGCAGGTTCGGTGGGTTGATCGTCTTCGGCGACCACGCTCATCGGCAGCCCCCTCTGTCACTCCGGGGTTTCGCGCCAGCAAAGAACCCGGAACCCACGACCGGGTGAGACCTGTCAGGCGCGCAAGATTTCCGGAGCGCGTGGGCGTTCGCCCGGGTCACCCCGTCGTGGGTTCCGGGTTCGCGCCTTCGGCGCGCCCCGGAATGACGGCGGAGCTTCGTCACAGCCGCTTCGCCACCTCTTCGAGCATGACTTCGGTGGCGCCGCCGCCGATCGACTGGACGCGGGCGTCGCGCGTCATGCGCTCGATCGCGCTTTCGCGCATGTAGCCCATGCCGCCATGGAACTGCAGGCAGTCATACATCACCTCGTTGACCAGCTCGCCGCAGTAGGCCTTGACCATCGAGACCTCGCGGGTGGCGGCGAAGCCCTGCGCGTCGAGCCAGGCAGCGTGATAAACGAGCTGGCGGCCGGCTTCGATCTTGCCGGCGAGATCGGCCAGGCGCTGGCGGATCGCCTGCTTTTCCCAGAGCGGCGCGCCGAAGGCTTTTCGCGTTTTCACATAATCCAGAGTGAGGTCGAGCGCGGCCTGCGATTCGCCGATCGCCATGGCGCCGATCACCGTGCGCTCGTTCTGGAAGTTGCTCATGATCGCATAGAAGCCGCGCCCTTCCTGCCCGAGCAGGTTTTCGGCCGGGATGCGGCAATCGACGAAGGACAGCTCGGCGGTATCGGACGAGCGCCAGCCGTGCTTGTCGAGCGCACGAGAAACGGTGAAGCCGGGCGTGCCTTTCTCGACGAGGAAGATCGAGACCGATTGCGATGGCCTGGCCTGCGGATCGGTCTTGGCGGCGACGCAGTACAAATCGGCATGGACGCCGTTGGTGATGAACATCTTGGCGCCGTTCAGCACATAATGCTCGCCCTCGCGCCTCGCCGTGGTGCGGATGCCCTTCACGTCCGAGCCCGCATCCGGCTCTGTAACGGCCACCGCCACGATCTTTTCGCCGGCGATGATCGCCGGCATCAGCGCGTCCTTCTGCGCCTTGCTGCCAGCATGGGCGATGTGGACCGAGGCCATGTCGGTGTGGACCAAAGCCGTGATCGCGACGCCGGAAAAAGTCGAGCGGCCAAGCTCTTCGGCAAGGACCACGGTGGCAAGCGTGTCCATCTCCGAGCCGCCATATTCGGCGGGATAGCGGATGCCGAAGAAGCCGAGTTCGCCCATGCGGCGCAGGACCTCGCGCGGAACGAAGCCGTCCTCTTCCCACTGCAGGGCATGCGGCTTGATCTCGGTTTCAACGAAGCGGCGGACCTGGTCGCGCAGCGCCTCGTGCTCTTCGGTGAAATAGGGCGAGCGAGGGGCGCCCCCGCCTGCGAGCTTTTCGACGGCCGACATGGCGTTCCTCCTGCTTGACCGCGGCGCGGCGATGAGACTACCTACCGGACGGTAGGTCAAATCGGCGAAGCGATCAAGCTTCGTTGCCATTGAGTTAGACGCTGGGCCATCCCGGACAAGCCGCGCCAGCGGCGCCGATCCGGGATCCATTCCGGAACGGTTCAGGCATGGATCCCGGGTCTGCGCTTCGCTCCGCCCGGGATGACCGCAAGAGGAGCCGCGATGTCGGTATCGGCCGCAAGCCTAACAGCCCCTCCCCCGCTCGCCGCGATGATCGCCACCTTGCGCGAGCGCCACGGCGTCGTTGCTCAAGGCGGCGGCGACCGCATGCGCGCCCGCCATGAATCACGTGGCAAGATCATGGTGCGCGAGCGCATCGACCTGCTGCTCGATCCGCAGACGCCGTTCCTCGAACTGTCGCCGCTCGCGGCACATGGGTTGTACGGCAACGAGGTGCCCGGCGCCGGCATCGTCACCGGCATCGGCATGGTCGAGGGGCGCGCCTGCATGCTGATCGCCAATGATGCGACAGTGAAGGGCGGCTCCTTCTTCGCCGAGACAGTGAGGAAGCATCTGCGGGCGCAAGAGATCGCCGGGGAACACCGGCTGCCTTGCGTCTATCTCGTCGATTGCGGCGGCGCCTACCTTCCCGAGCAGGATCGGGTCTTCCCCGATCGCGATCATTTCGGCGGCTCCTTCCACAACCAGTGCCGGATGTCCGCGGCCGGCATCCCGCAACTTTCGATCGTCTTCGGAGGAGCGACGGCCGGCGGCGCCTACATTCCCGCCCTGTCCGACCAGGTCATCATGGTGAAGGGGACCGGCCGCATCCATCTCGGCGGCCCACCGATCGTGAAGGCTGCGATCCACGAGGTCGTCGATGGGGAAACGCTCGGTGGGGCGGAGATGCACACGCTGGTCTCCGGCGTCAGCGACCACCTTGCCCTGAGCGAAATGGAGGGGCTCGCGAAGCTGCGCGAGATCGTCGGCGCGCTTGGCGAGATCGGCCGCATCACCGCTCCCCCTCAAGCTCCAGTGGCGCCCAAGCTCGATCCCACCGAACTCGTCGATATCGTGCCGACCGATCTGCGTCGGCCCTACGACGTGCGCGAGGTCATCGCCCGCATGGTCGACGGCAGCGCGTTCAGCGTTTTCAAACCGGATTACGGCGCGACGCTCGTCACCGGCTTCGCCCATATCCACGGCTATCCGGTCGGCATCCTCGCCAATAACGGCGTGCTGTTCTCCGAAGCGGCGCTCAAGGGCGCGCATTTCATCGAGCTGTGCGACCAGCGCCAGATACCGCTGCTGTTTCTGCAAAATATCACCGGCTTCATGGTCGGCACCGAGGCCGAGCGCGGCGGCATCGCCAAGCATTCGGCCAAGCTCGTCTATGCGGTCTCGAATGCACGGGTACCGAAATACACCGTGCTGATCGGCGGGTCTTATGGCGCCGGCAATTACGGCATGTGCGGGCGCGGCTTCCGGCCGCGCTTCCTGTTCTCTTGGCCCAATGCGCGCATCGCGACGATGAGCCCCGAGGTTGCGGCCAACGTCGTCACCGAGCTTCGACGGCAGTCGCTGAAGGGCGATGCCGACGAGGCCGCCATCGCAGCGCTCGACGCGAAGACCCGCGCCCAGTTCGAGGAGCAAAGCGACCCTTATTACGCCACGGCGCGGCTGTGGGACGACGGCATCATCGAGCCCGACCAGACGCGCGACGTGCTGGGTCTGTGTCTCGCGCTCGCGGCTGGCGAACCGCGCGATAACAGCCCGCGGCCGGTCTATCGGATGTGATGGCGATGATGGCGCTCGACCTCCGTCATTCCGGGGCTTCGCGAAGCGGAAAACCTGGAACCCACGACCGGGTTCTCCCAAGGCCGCGACCCGCGTTTGCATTGTTCACCCAGTCGTGGGTTCCGGGCTCGCCCGTTGGGCGCCCCGGAATGACAAGGGGGCGCTGATGTTCTCCACCCTGCTCATCGCCAATCGCGGCGAGATCGCCTGCCGGATCATCCGCACCTGCCGTCACCTCGGCATCCGCACCGTGGCGGTCTATTCGGACGCCGATGCGAATGCGATGCATGTGCAACTTGCCGATGTCGCCGTCCGTATCGGCCCGTCGCCGGCGCGCGATTCCTATCTGCGGGCCGATCGCATCATCGAGGCCGCACTGAAGACCGGCGCGGAGGCCATCCATCCGGGCTATGGCTTTCTCTCGGAACGGCTTGACCTGATCGCCGCCTGCGAGGCCAACGGCATCACCTTCATCGGCCCTTCGGCTTCGGCGATCGAGGCGATGGGCGACAAGATCCGTTCCAAGCAGATCGCGCGTCAGGCCGGCGTGCCTGGCGTCCCCGGCTATGACGGGGAAGACCAGTCGTCCGAAATACTGATGCGCGAAGCCCTGCGCATCGGCCTGCCGGTGATGGTCAAGGCTTCGGCCGGTGGCGGCGGCAAGGGCATCCGCAAGGTGGAGCGCGAGTCCGATCTCGCAGCGGCAATCGACGCTGCCAGCAAGGAAGCCGAAGCCGCATTCGGAGACGGTCGCCTGCTCGTCGAGAAGTTCGTGACGCGGCCGCGCCATGTCGAGGTGCAGGTCGCGGGCGACCGGCACGGCCATATCGTCCACCTGTTCGAGCGCGACTGCTCCGTGCAGCGCTCCAACCAAAAGCTGCTGGAGGAGGCGCCGGCACCGAATTTGCGGCCCGAGACCCGTGCAGCCCTGCATGCCCATGCGCTGGCCCTGGCGCGGACGATCTCCTACGACAACCTCGGCACGGTCGAGTTTCTGGTGGATGCGCAGACGCAGGACGTCTTCTTTCTCGAGATGAACACGCGGTTGCAGGTCGAGCACCCTGTGACGGAGGCCATCACCGGCCTCGATCTGGTGGAATGGCAGATCCGAATCGCAGCCGGCGAGGCGCTGCCCCTGGCCCAGGACGAGGTCACCTGCACCGGCCACGCCATCGAGGCGCGGTTGACCGCCGAGCGGGCCGATGAGGGTTTTCGCCCCGACACAGGCACGATCGCGCTTTGGCGCGCACCGGACGGGCTGCGCGTTGACAGCGGCGTCGAGACGGGAAGCATCGTCTCGCCCTTCTACGATTCGATGCTCGCCAAGGTCATTGCACACGGGCCGGACCGCGAAACGGCGCGGCGGCGCCTGGCGGATGGGCTGGAGCGGATGACGGTGCTGGGGCCAGCAACGATCCGGCCCTTCCTGGTCGATGCCCTGCGGCACCCGACATTCGCAGATGGCGCAGCAACGACGCTGTTCATCGCCGAGAACTGGCCGGAAGGCTGGCGCCCGCGTGTGGCGGAAGAGGCGGCGCGCGATGCGGTCGCAGCCGCGATCTGGCTCGAAAGCCGCGACGCGGTCGCTGGACCATGGGGAACGCTCGGCGGTTTCCGCCTGCTTGCGCCAGCGGGCCGCGTCGCGGGCGGTCATCTCAGCGTGACGAGCGGTGGCGAAAGCCGGCGGCTCCTGGTCGAAACGGCCGGTCGCGGATACCGGGTGCTTTCCGGCGGCCAAAGCGTTTCATGCGTCGTCGAGCGGACGCCTGAGGCCCAGCGCTGGAGGGTTACGGTCGATGGCCGTCGATCCGAGGTCGATGCCATCTGCGATAGCGGGGGCCTTCAGCTGCGCTATGGAGCGTTCGAGGGCCAGATCACTATTGCGCTTGCCGTCGATGCGGCGGTTGCGGCACGCCAGGGCAGCGGCTTGGCGGGGGATTCGGTGCGAGCCGCAATGCCGGGCACGATCGCATCCGTGCATGTCAGCGAGGGTGATCGTGTCGCTGCAGGGCAAGTCGTGGCTGTACTGGAATCGATGAAGCTCTTCATGGAGTTGAAGGCGCCCGCGGCGGGCACGGTCTCGCGGGTCGCGGCCCAACCCGGCAAGACCGCGGCTGCCGGCGACCTGTTGATCGCAATCACACCGGACTGACGCTGCACGCGGATGCCGCGTGCATGCGATTCTGCCCGGCCTCAAGCACTCTTCTGGCTGCGAAACGAAACTCAACAGAGAAAGCGTGCCGAAGCCTGGAACCAAATCGGCTATCAGCCTTTGTTCATCATGCCGCTGACAGCATGGGCGTCGGGTTTCGTTCGGGCAGCCGGACGTCCGACAGGAAGGGAAACATGTCGTTCCAGAAATTGACCTTGGCCGTATTGGCTGGCGCGGCGATGTTCGCTGCCGCCCCCGCCGGCGCGCAATATTACGACCCTTATCGTCCGCGTTACGAATACGACCGGCCGCCGCCTCCGCCGCCGCGCTATGAGGACGAGTATCGGCGCCCTCCGCCGCCGCCGGATTACGGCTATCGCCGCCGTGGCCCGCCGCCGCCTGACGACTACGACTACGGCCCGCCGCGTGGCCCTCGAGCAGGCGGCATGTGCGTGACAAGCCGTGGAAGCTGCCCGACGCCGCCGATCTCACGCGGCGCTCCATGCCGCTGCGACATCCCCGGATTCGGCGAGAAGCGCGGCGTCATCCAGTAGAACATCCTGTCGCCCGTCGGCTCAGAGCCGGCGGGCGCTTTCCGTTCCGAGATAACAGATCCCCTCTCCCGGCTTGGCCTTCGGATTGGGGAAGATCATGAAGCCATCGCGCGGCATCGTGACGACCTTGCCGTCGGCGCGCTGCGCGATTGGCGTGTCCTTCGCGACCTGGTCGCCGGTGCGCCAACTGCCGACCAGTCGATCTCCCTCCGCCTCGCAGATCACCAGATCGTCCATCTGGACGACCGTGCGCCTCGCCGGTTCCGGCGGCGGCTCGTCGGTCAGGCCGAGACGGTCGAGCACGTTGCGGATCGCGGCATAGCCGATATCGGGCGAGGTCGAATCGTCGTGCTGCCCACATTCCAGCGTGACGCCATAGCCCCCGGCGAACCGCATGAATTCCGTCGTTCCGAACCCTTCGGTCACCGCGAGGCGTGGCAGGTCGAGCTGTTCGCGCGCCGCGATCAGGCGGACATAGATGTCGAGCCAGCCGTGGATCATCAGCTCGACGCCAAGACAGGCCGCAAAGGCGAGTTCGGCTGCCGCGTGGCGGAAGGGCTCGAGCGGCCCGCGATTATCCTCAGGCCCGAAGAAAACGAAGGGCACGCCCTCCCCGCTGAAGGAATGGATGTCGAGCAACATGTCGTGCTCGCGCAGGATCGCTGAGAGACGGTTGCCGATCCTGTCCTCGTTGTCGGCCGGTTGCGGGCGTTCGCGCAGGTCGCGGTTCAGATTGCGGTCCCCCTCGCGGGTCTTCTGGCGAAAGGCTTTGGGATTGGCGACAGGGAGAAACGTCACCTCTCCTCGCTGGATCGGGACACGGCCCGCGCGACAATCCTCGATCGCCTTGGCGATGGCGTTCGGACCGCAGGTTTCATTGCCGTGGACGGAGCCGAGGATGAGCAGCTTCGGGCCGGTCTTCAGCCCGTGGAAGCGAATGGTTTCGAGCGGCGGATCGAGCAGGTCAGGCGTTGTCATTCGTCTTGGGGCTTTGCGTCGTTGGGAACTGGGATCGAGAATGTCGCGCGGGCCGTCGCCAGGCAAGTCGAACCAGGAAGTCGACGTCCCCGCAGCCGCCCGAGCGGCAGCGTCTCAATCGTCTTTCGGCGGATCTCGCGTTCCGGCGGAACCAACGGCGGCAGCGGCGCATTGGTCTCGCAGCTTACTCGCGAGTCTCCCCATGAGCGCTCCTTCACCCTCCACTGCTGCTAAACTTGCCGCCTCCCAGACCCCTGCTGCCAAACGCTCGGCTTCGCGTTTGCGTCGTGCCACGGCAGACGAGTTGACGATCCGGAGGGTGCGCCACGGCAAATCCTTCGGCTACCGGGACGCCGATGGCGACAAGGTGACCGACGAGGGGACGCTGGCGCGCATCCGATCGCTGGCCATCCCGCCGGCCTATCAGGACGTGCGTATTTCCGACGATCCGCAGTCACATCTGCAAGCGGTGGGGCGGGATGAGGCCGGGCGCATCCAGCATCGCTACCATCCCGGCTGGGACAAGGTGCGCGAGCGTCGCAAGCTGAAGCGGCTGGCACTCCTGATCGCCGCGCTGCCGAAACTGCGCGCGCAGATCGCCATCGATATGCGCGGGCGCCAGCTCGACCATAACAAGGCGCTCGCCTGCGCCGCCGCGATCATCGACCGCTGCCACATCCGCGTCGGCAATGAGACCTATGCGAAGACCAATGGCAGCCATGGCGCCTCGACCCTGCTGAAGCGGCACGTCACGCTGTCCGGCAACGAGGTGGCGTTGCATTTCCGCGGCAAGAGCAGCAAGGACATCGCCTGCTCTGTCACCGACGCGGCGCTGGCCCGCGCCGTCAAGCGCATCGCGAGCCTTCCCGGCCGCAGGTTGCTGCAGTACCGCCGCGACGACGGTACGATCGCCGCGATCCATGCCAGCGAGATCAACGCCTATCTGAAGCGGGTTTCGGGCCTGCCGATCAGCAGCAAGGATTTGCGCATGCTGGCCGCCAATGCGGCGGCGGCCGAGCTGCTGCTCGCCGCCGAGGTTGCGATCAGCGAGACCGGCAAGAAGCGCCAACTCGCCGACATCATGCGGCAGATTTCCGAGCGGCTGTCGAACACGCCGGCCGTCGTCCGCAAAAGCTATGTGCACACCATCGTCGTTGACGCCTATGCGAGCGGACGCCTGCAGCGCAGCTACGCCCGGGTGCGGGCAAGCGGGCTTTGCTCGCGGATCGAGCGCGCACTGGGCCTTCTCGCCGCCTGACGATCCGGGTTCTGGAACGATGGCGAGCGCCATCGCTTCGTTGTTCAACCCCTCACACAGGAGACACGCCATGAACCGCACCGATGAAAGGCCTGACGCTTCCGCTCCACAAAGCCGTGATAACGAGCCTGGCGAGACGCTGACGCCGTTCGAGGCCAATATCGACTTTGAGACGACCGATGTGCAGCGCGTCAGCGAACGAACCAACATTCACGATGCGGGCAGCGACGCCAACGATACCGAGGACGGGCTGACCGAGAGCGAGGAAGCGGTTCGTCAAGCTGCCGAGGACATTCCCATCGGCGGCAACCCAGCCGCCCCACGAGACAGCATTCCCGTCTTCGATCGCGGCTCCCTGCCGCCAGAGGTCTGATCATCGGTTTTGCGCCGATGCAGCGGTAGCCGAAGCAACTCGGCTACCGCTTTTTTAAAGCGCCCGACCACCACGCAGGCTTGTCCTGGGCAACCCGCTTGGAAGATGGCGCTTGACTTCCGGCAAGTTCGCTGGCGCTAAGTTTATCACCATAACAGTATGATTTATAAGGGTATTTTATTTTTCGAGATATGCGGAACCTGGGCTGGGGATTCGGCGTTCTCCCCGCGCTAAACCCTCGTGGTGGAGTGGGATATGGACGAAGACAGAATCAAGCGGATCGCCCGCGCCATGTGCCGCGCGGCCAGGCTCGATCCCGACCAGCCGGCCGGCAATACCGGTCCTTTCACAATCTCGATGCAGTCGCCGGTGCACACGGTGCCCCAGCCCGCATGGATGCTCTTCAAGCCGGAAGCTGCGCGGTTCGCTGCGCAGAACCGCGAGATCATGCAGTCGCTCTGAGGCGAATGACAGGAAACGGTCACCCGCGATCAGCGGCGGTGGCCACGCAAAGGCCCGGACCTCCTCGCGGAGACCGGGCCTTTCTTTATCGCAGCCCGGCTTGGCTCAGAGCGATTTGAAGCTAGGGTAATGACCGCGAAAGCTGGTCTCGAGAATTTTCCCGCCGCCCCGCTCCTTCAGGGTTTCGGCGGCGGCCAGACCGATCGCGGCCGCGCGCTCAGACTCCCCGTGCTCGGTCACTGTCACACATTCGGTGCCGTCGATCGACGTGATCTGGGCCAGAAGGGCGAGCTTGCCGTCCCGCCAATGGGCGAAGGCGCCAACTGGAAGGCTGCAACCGGCGCCCAGCGCATGCATCATCGCCCGCTCCGCCTCGACCTCGGCACGCGCTCGCGGGCACTCGATCGATTTCAGGACCTGGATGACGGCCGTGTCCTGGGCGCGGGCTTCGAGGCCGAGCGCGCCTTGGCCGACCGCATAGGGGAAACGGGTCGGATCGAGCACCTCGGCCGTCGCGCCGTCCAGGCCCAGCCGCTTCAGCCCGGCCTGGGCGAGGATCACGGCATCGAGCCCGTCCTCGCCGTCGATCTTGGCCAGCCGCGGGCCGACATTGCCGCGGATCGGGACGACGGTCGCGTCCGGCCTGAGGCTGAGGATCTGTGCGCGCCGACGCAGCGAACCCGTTCCGACGCGCGCGCCTTGACGCAGTGTCTCCATCGTCGCCCCGCAAAGGGCGTCGCACGGGTCCTCCCGCTCCGGGACAGAGGCCAACACCAGCCCTTCGTGCAGGGTCGTCGGCAGATCCTTCAAGGAATGGACGACGAAATCGACCTCACGATTGACGAGCTGCTGTTCGTGCTCGATCGCGAACACGCCGACCATGCCGAATTCATGGAACTCGGATTTACGATCCTTGTCGGCAATCGTGGCGATCTGGCAAAGCGTGAATTCCGCGTCCGGAACCTGCGCCTTGATCAGCGCCATGACGTGATGGGTCTGGGCCATCGCCAGGGGGCTGCGGCGGGTGCCGATCCTCAGATGCATGGATTGAACTTTCACCACCTTGCGGGCCGGCGGCGACGCCGGCTGCTTTTCGCGCCGGCTATATCAGCCGCGCTCGATCATGACGAGTGCGGCTGCTGTCCTTGGCCGACAAGCCTGCTCACCATGCGGCCGAGAACATCGTCGATGCGACGATCCTGCATCTGCGCCACGTTGAAACGCATGAATTCGGAGGCCGTCAGGGCGGCGCTGAAGACATTGCCGGGGGCAAGCACCACGCCCTCGGCCAGCGCCAACCGGGACAGCTCGGCGGAATCGACGCCGGCCGGCAGGCGGCACCAAAGGTAGAACCCGCCGCGCGGGCTATGCCAGGGCCGGATATCCAGCGCCTCGAGCCGGCCCGCGACATCGCGCCTAGCCCTGGTCAGCCTCTGGCGGATCTCGTCGAGATGTCGGCGATACCCTCCGCCGGCGAGCAGCTCCGAGACCAGTCCGGCGGCAACCGGGCTAGGGCCGCCAAAACTCGTCGCGATCTGGAGATCGACCAGTTGCTCCATGATCTCGGCACGGGCGACGACATAGCCGCAACGCACCGATGCCGAGAGCGTTTTGGAGAAGCTACCGATGCGGATGACGCGATCCAGCCCATCGAGCACCGCCAGCCTCACCGACGGCTCGGGCTCGAAGTCGGCGAAGATGTCGTCCTCAACGATGGTCATGTCGCCGGCCGATGCGATTCCGAGCACGCGGTGCGCGGTCTGCGGCGAGATCGTCGCCCCGGTCGGGTTATGCAGCGCGGAGTTCGTCAGATAGAGCCGAGGGCGGGCGGCCGCGACAACCTCGGCGAAGATCGCAAGATCAGGCCCCGAAGGCGTGTAAGGCACGCTGACGACCCGCGCCTGATGCGCCCTCAGCAGAGCCTGGAAGTTGAAATAACAGGGATCGTCGACCAGCACCGTATCACCGGGGCGCAGCAGCAGCCGGCAGACGAGATCGAGACCTTGCGTGCCGGAACTGGTCAACACAAGCTGGTCGGGCGAGGCCTGCAGGCCTTCTTCGGCAAAGCGGGCCAGCAGCAGGCTGCGCAACACGGGCGATCCCCTTGTGCTTCCATAGTCGGCGAGGACCGCATCGCTCGACCGTGCCAGCGTCCGCAAACCCCGGCGCAAGGCCTCATGCGGCATCCAGTCGGCCGGCAACCAGCCACAGCCCGGCTTCGGGACCTCTTCGCCAGCGTCGAGCGACTGTCGCGATACCCAGAACGGATCGACGGCGCGTTCCTGCGCCGTCGCGGCTTGCCGTAATGACAACGACGGGGCGGCTCGCCCGGTCAGGTAAAATCCGGCGCCCGGCCTGGCGCGGACGAACCCTTCCGCCACGAGGCGGTCATAGGCTTCGGCAACCGTGGAAGGCGAAAGCTTCAGGGTCGATGCGAGGCGGCGGATCGATGGCATCCGCTCGCCGTTGGAGAAGCCACGCGTCGCGCAGTCCCTGATCGCGGCCATCGCCTCCGCCGTCCGCCTGCCTCTGCTCTCTGCCATGGCCCCTCACTGTATGGCCCAGTGTATCATACAGTCTCTTATAACTGTCATGAACTGTCCCTGTTGCAGGACCGGCATTTTGCTCAGAAAGGTTGTACGAAGGGGATCGTCATGGCTTGGTCGGACAAGGGATGGGGCAGCGGGCTGCTCGGCGTCGTCATCTTCAGCGGATCGCTCCCAGCGACGCGGCTGGCCGTCGCGGGCTTTTCGCCGCTGTTCCTGACCTCGGCACGCGCCGTCATCGCGGGGATCCTTGGCGCGATCTGCCTCGGGCTGTTGCGGCAGACGATGCCGCGACGGACGGATCTGATGCCGTTGGCGATTGTATCGCTCGGGGTCGTGGTCGGGTTTCCGTTGCTGACGGCGCTGGCATTGCAGCAGATCACGGCGGCACGCTCGATCGTCTCCATCGGGCTCCTGCCGCTTTCGACCGCCCTGTTCGGCGTGCTTCGCGGCGGCGAGCGGCCGAAGCTCGCGTTCTGGCTGTTCTCGGTGCTCGGCAGCGCCACGGTCGCCGGCTTCGCGCTCGCCCATAGCGAGCCCGGTTCGCTCGGCGGCGACCTCCTGATGATCGGCGCGATCGTGCTGTGCGGCCTAGGTTACGCGGAGGGTGCGACGCTGTCGCGACGCCTCGGCGGCTGGCAGGTCATCTGCTGGGCGCTGCTGTTTTCTCTGCCGGCGATGGCCGCGCTCGCGCTGCTTCAGTGGCCGAGTTCGTTGAGCGGCATCGGCGGATCGGCGTGGCTGGGCCTGGCCTATGTCTCGGTCTTCAGCATGTTGATCGGCTTCGTCTTCTGGTATCGCGGACTGGCGCTCGGCGGCATTGCCGGCGTCGGACAGCTGCAGTTGCTACAGCCGTTCCTCGGGCTGCTCCTTGCCGCGCTGATCCTGCACGAGCCGATCGCCTGGACGATGGTCGCGGCAACCGGAATCGTCGTTCTGAGCGTCGCGGGGGCGAAGCGCTTCGCCTGAGGGAAGCCCGCTTTAGCCGGGATGTTTGTGAATCGGGTCGACCCAGTAGACCGATTCCGGCTTCTCCACCGGGTCGACATCGGTGATGTTGACCACGACCGCCTCATTGTCCGAGCGCACCAGAACGCATTCCAGAACCTCGTCCGGCTTGGCGTTGATCTCCTGATGCGGAACATAGGGTGGCACATAGATGAAGTCGCCCGGCCCGGCCTCGGCGACGAATTCCAGCCGCTCGCCCCAGCGCAACCGCGCCCGTCCGCGCACCACGTAAATCACGCTTTCCAAGGCGCCGTGATGGTGGACGCCGGTCTTGGCGTCGGGCTCGATCGAGACGGTTCCGGCCCAGATCTTCTGCGCACCGACGCGGGCATGGTTGATCGCCGCTTGCCGGAACATGCCGGGCGTCTGCGCGGTGTTGGGGTCAAGCTGGTCGCCGGCGATGACGCGAACGCCATCATGCTTCCAACGAGCCTCGCCATCATGATGATGATGATGATCATCGCCGGCATTGTGGGGATGATCGTCGTTTGCGCCGCACATCGTCCGCTCCTGGGTTCAGCGCCATTCTCGCCCGTTCGGCGGGCATGGCAAGTCGAAGCGGCTCTCCTCGCCGTTCACTTCCGCGACGGCTGCGGCTTGGCCGTATCGCCCGGCGGAACAGACCATGTGACCGTCCAGGTTTCGCTCAGGGTGCGCTTGCGTGACCGGATGAACAGCCTGAGTTCCGCCGATTGCCCATCGGGCAAGGCCGCATCCACGATCGCCCGCACGCCTTTCAGAGGTGCGTTGAAGGTGAGGATCTTCGAGGTGATCTCGCCCGCCGTCGTGGAGGCGACCAGTTCCAGCCTCTCAGGCTCGTTTTGATAATAGGCCAGGTCGCCGCCCGAGAAATCGACGATGAAGCGCTTGGTGCCGCGCCCGTCGACAGAGCCGTCCTCGATGTCGGACCCATTGAAGCTCTGCTGGGCCTGCGCGAAGGGGTGCAGATTCCAGGTCGTCGACAAGGCCGATATCCGATAGCGCATTTCGGTCGGCTGGCCGGTCGGCAGTGGCGTATTGGGTGTCCAGCAGGCGACGATGTTGTCGAAGGCCTCGTTGACCGTGGGGATCTCGATAAGGTCGATCCGACCCTCGCCCCATTCTCCCTGCGGCTGGACCCAATAGCCCGGCCGGGCATCGTAGCGGGCTTCCAGATCCTGATAGCTTCCGAAATCGCGGTCCCGTTGCATCAGCCCGAAGCCACGCGGGTTCTTGTCGCCGAAGCTCGATATCCGCAGCGCCCTCGGGTTGCGGAGCGGCCGCCAGATCCACTCGCCACTGCCCGATTGCATCATCAGCCCGTCGGAATCATGGATTTCGGGCCGGAAATCGGTCCGCAACGACAGGTCGCCTTCGCCAGCCTGGAACATCGAGGTCAACGGCGCGATGCCGAGCCGGTCGATCGGCTTGCGCGGGATGATGGTCGCGGTCACGTCGACAAACGTCTCTTTTCCAGGGTTGACCACGTAGCGGTAAGCACCCGCGACCGAGGGCGAATCCAGCAGCGCATAGATCACGAGGTCGGTGCTGTCCGGCGAAGGTTCTTCCAGCCAGAGCGCGCGCATGAACGGGAACTCCTCGGGCTGCTTGCCGCCGACATCCAGAGCGAGTGAACGAGCGGAGAGGCCGTAGCGGTGCCCGCGCCCGATGAGGCGGAAATAGCTCGCGCCAAGGAACGAGATGACTTCGTCCTGCACTCTGGGGTCGTTGAGGGTCGTGGTGACGGCAAAGCCCGCGAAACCCAGCGCGGGCGACAGGCTCTTCGGCACCGACACCTTGCCGTATTCGAACAATCCGGTGGTGAAAGGGATCGGAACGGCCGTGCCGTGATTGATGATGTGCACCTGAACGGGCTTGTCGTGAAGGAAGCCGAGATGGAACGGCAGCAGGCGGAAATCCGAGCCGCCATCGCGCCAGAACGCCTTGTCACGCCGGAACCGGATCTCGCGATAGCTGTCATAGGTCAGCTGCGAAAGCTCTGTGGGGATGGCAGCGCTGCCGGCATCGAAGGGCCGCTCGGCAAGCGCTTTGGCCTGCTGGACGACATCGTCATAATTGAAGCCTCGCGGCCGGGCTGGCGCCGGCTGGGCCACGGCCGGCCGATAGGCGAGCGCACAGGCGCTCGACAGCAAGGCCAGCATCGTGCGGCGAGACGGAGCGAGCAAGGTCGACCTCTTTGGTTCTGGAGCTATCGAGCAGGCTGAACCAGTTCGGTCCGCCACAGTTCCCCTCGCCTGGCGGCTCAGGAGCCCTTGATGTCGGCCATGGGCGCGGCGAACCGCGCGATCAACCCGCCGGGCAACCACTGCTTGTCGACGCCGCCCCTGCCGAGAAGGCCCATCCGGATCAGGCGCGAGCCGAAACTGAGCTGGGTCGGCTCGCTCGCGGGTGGGCCTCCCGATTCCTGCCAGGTCATTCTCAACATCGGCTCGGCGGCGGTGTCATCGACGAGCCAGCTCAGGGAAACCTTGCCTTCCGGCCTCGAGAGCGCACCGTATTTGGCGGCATTGGTCGCCAATTCGTGCAGCAGCAGCGAGATCGAGACCGTTGCCCTCGGTCCGAGTTCGACATTCGGCCCGGACGTCAGGATGCGGCCGTTATCGCCGTGGAGTTCCAGCATCGGACGGATCACGGCGGCCAGCGACGCCGCGGTCCAGTCCTGCTGAAGAAGCTGGTCATGGGCCGCGCTCATCGCCGTGATGCGCCGCGTGAAGGCGTCGACCGCATCACGCTCCGACACCGCCTTCAGGGTCTGCGTCGCGATGGCCTGCACCATCGCAAGCGTGTTCTTCATGCGGTGGGCGATCTCGGCGTTCAGGACGGCCTGCTGCGCCTGAGCGGCGTCTCGCTCGCGCAGCGTCCGCCGCAACTCCAGCTGACGCATGACCTGGTGGGCCAGCACCTTGAGGGTATCCTGCTGGATCGAAGAGAGCTCGCGAGGCCGATAGTCCAGGACACAGACCGTTCCGATCGCATAGCCCTCAGCGGTCTTGAGCAGGGCCCCCGCGTAGAAGCGCAGACCGTTCTCGCTTGTCACCAGCGGGTTGCAATCGAACCGCGCATCCTTGGTCGCGTCGGGGATGATCATGAAATCCTGCTCCAGGATCGCCCTGGCGCAAAACGACGAGTCGAGCGGGGTTTCGCGTACACCCAGGCCGACCTCGGCCTTGAAGAACTGGCGACCCTCTCCGATCAGATTTACCACCGCGATGGGCGTCTCGCAGATCCGGGACGCAAGGTCGGCGATTTCATCGAAATCCTGCTCGCGGGGCGTATCCAGCATGGCGAAGCTGGCGAGTGCGCCCAGGCGCGCGCTTTCCTTGGACTCGATCTTCATAGGCACCTCCCGCCTCTCCTTGCAGGGATGGCACCCCGGAAATCAAGCTGATGGTCTTTAACGGATTTTCACAAATAGTCGCCTGTTATCGATTAGCGCGTCGCGTAGCTTTTGACATAGGTTCGAAGCCGCATATTCCATAGATTAGTCGTTCAACTTGCCCTTCGCCTTGGGAAGACCCCGTGCCCTCATCGAACCCGACCGCGTGGACCGCCAAGAGCCTTCGCCGCGCCATCAGTGCCGCGGGCGTCGCTCTCTGGGCCTGGAACGTCGAGACCGATGCCTTCTCAATGGATGATAGCGGCTTTGAGCTCTGGTCGGTCGAGCGCGCCGACGACGTGAAGTTCGAGGATCTCTCGGCTCGTATCCATCCGGCCGACCGCGACCGGGTGCGGGCGGCCTTCACCGCGACACGCGCCATCCTCGGCGCCTATGAAATCGACTTCCGCATCATGATCGGGGAGGAAATCCGGTGGATTTCCGCGCGGGGGATCGGCGATGATGTCGGCCTGCATAACCATCTCGCCTACGGCATCTTCCTCGATGTGACCGGCCGCAAACAGGCCGAAGAGGGCCATGAGCTGCTCGCCGGTGAAATGAGCCACAGGGTGAAGAACCTGCTCGCGATCGCTTCTGGACTGACCCAGATCGCGTCTCGTTCCTCGACCACGGCGGAGGAGATGGCCAAGGACCTGACCAGCCGCCTCACTTCGCTCGGCCGGGCTCACGATCTGGTGCGACCCCTGCCCGGCCACCAAGGCACCGCCGCCCTGCTCGGCGATCTGCTTTCCATCCTGCTCTCGCCTTACGAGGACATGGGCGCCTTCAGCGGACGCATCCGGGTCGCCGTGCCACGAATGGGCGTCGGCGAGGGGGCGGCCACGACGCTTGCGCTGGTGATCCACGAACTCGCGACCAACTCGCTCAAATACGGCGCACTCTCGGTCGAAACGGGCACGCTCGACGTATCGGGCTCCCAGGAGGACGACGAGATCAGGATCACGTGGACGGAGCGGGGCGGACCAGCCGTCGAGCTCCCGACCAAGTCCGCCGGCTACGGCAGCCGCCTTCTGCAGCGAAGCGTGACCGGCCAGCTCGGAGGCTCCATCGACTACGAATGGTCCGAGGGTGGGCTGATCGTCACGCTCCGCCTCAGGGCGTCCAAGCTCGCCGAATAGGCGGACCTGTGGATCGAGCCGGCGTGAGGGGCGCAGGCAGGAGCGTTTTCGCTGGCTTCTGACCGGACTGCGGTCGAACCCGGAAAGCCACACGTTTTAGCTGATGCGATGACTTCATGAAGCTGAGCGATCTGGCCGAATGACGCCAACATACAGCGTCGGACAGGCGCTCGCGGCAGGCCCACGCAATCACGACTCATTCGCGTCGGCATGCGTGGAAAGTGGTGCCGCTTGAGGGATTCGAACCCCCGACCCCCTCATTACGAATGAGGTGCTCTACCAGCTGAGCTAAAGCGGCGACGCTGGCGAGCCTCTATCAGCCCGGCCGATTCTTAGCAAGGCGAAGTCTTGCCTCTCGCCCGTCGGCATCACGGTTTGCGCAGTTTTTCCGTCTCCGGCTTCTCCTGGCCGAGTGCGACGATGCCGCGGCGGATGGCGCGGGTACGGGTGAAATGCTTGTGCAGCGTCTCTCCGTCGCCATAGCGGATCGCGCGGGTGAGCAAGGCCAGGTCCTCGTTGAAGCGGCCGAGCATTTCCAGGACCGCCTCCTTGTTGTGCAGGAAGACGTCGCGCCACATGGTCGGGTCCGAGGCCGCGATGCGGGTGAAGTCGCGGAAGCCGCCGGCGGAAAACTTGATCACCTCGGACTGCGTCACGGCCTCCAGATCCTCGGCGGTGCCGACGATGTTGTAGGCGATCAGGTGAGGCAGATGGCTGGTGACCGCCAGCACGAGGTCATGATGATGCGCGCTCATGACTTCGACGAGCGCGCCCATGCCCTCCCAGAACTGCCGGGTCTTTGCGATCGCGCCGGGCTCGGTGCCGTCGGGCGGCGTCAGAATGCACCAGCGGTTGAGAAAAAGGCTCGGAAAGCCGGCATCGGGGCCGGAATTTTCCGTACCGGCCACCGGGTGGGCCGGTACGAAAACGACACCCTCGGGCAGATGCGGGGTCACGGCATCGACCACCGAGCCCTTGACCGAACCGACATCGGAGAGGATCGCGCCCGGCTTCAGCTCCGCCGCGATCTCGGCTGCGACCTCCCCGCAAGCGCCGACCGGCACGCACAGGATGATGTGATCGGCGTCTCGCGCCGCTTCGGCGGCAGTCTCAACGACAGCGTGACCGAGTCCCAGTTCGCGCGCCCGCTTACGTACCCCTTCATCGCAATCGGCGAGCATGATCGTGCCGGCGAGGTTCAGTTCCTTCGCGGCGCAGGCGATCGAAGAGCCAATCAGTCCGATGCCGATGATGGCAAGCCGGCTGAAGACAGGCTCGGAGCGGCGCGGAGGAAGGCTTTCCATCATCTCGCTCATGGGTGGGGCGACAGGAAATCGGCGAGCGCCGCGACGACGAGGCGGTTGGCCTCCTCCGACCCGATCGTCATGCGCAGCGCGTCCGGCAGGCCGTATCCGCCCACCGCGCGCAGGATAAGGCCCCGCTGCGTCAGGAAGGCGTCGGCGTCCCCAGCGGTCTTGCCGGGGTCATTGGAAAAGTGGATCAGCACGAAATTGCCGACCGAGGGGGTAACAGTGAGGCCCAGCTTCTCCAGCTCGACCGTCGTCCAGGCCAGCCATTTGTCATTGTGCTCGATCGCCGCCGCGACATGCGCCTCGTCGGCCATGGCCGCAGCCCCGGCCTCGATTGCCGCGCCATTGACGTTGAAGGGGCCTCGAATGCGCTCCAGCGCGTCGAGGACATGGGCAGGACCGTAAAGCCAGCCGATGCGAAGATTGGCAAGCCCGTAGATCTTCGAGAAGGTGCGCGTCATCACGACATTCTCGCTCTCGGCCACGAGTTCGAGACCGGAGGCATAGTCGTTGCGACGGACGTATTCGGCATAGGCGGCATCGAGGACGAGCAGGACATGGCCCGGCAAGCCTGCCTGCAAGCGCTTGACCTCGTCGAAGGGCAGATAGGTCCCTGTCGGGTTGTTAGGGTTGGCGAGGAAGACGATCTTCGTCTTTGGCGTCACGGCGGCGAGGATGCCGTCGACATTGGCCGTGTAATCCTTCTCGGGCACGATCACTGGCTTTCCACCCGCCGCGAGGATGGCGATGCGGTAAACCAGGAAGCCGTACTGGCTGTAGATGCCCTCGTCCCCCTCCCCGAGATAGGCCTTGGTCACGAGTTCCAGCAGTTCGTCCGAGCCATTGCCGCAGATGATGCGCGCGGGATCGAGGCCATAACGGCCGGCGATGGCTTGCTTGAGGCGGCTCGAGGAGCCGTCCGGGTAAAGCTCGAGCTTGCCGGCAAGGCTGGCGAAGGCTTCCACGGCCTTCGGGCTCGGCCCCAGCGGCGTCTCGTTGGAGGAGAGCTTGTGGAGCTTCACCCCCGTCGGCGCATTCGACTTGCCGGGGACATAGGCCTGGATCTCGAGCACGCCGGGGCGGGGAACAGGGCGGGAGGTTGCGGACATGGTTCTAAGCTTTCGGTTTCATCCCCGCTCGGTCATCCCCGGTCTCCTTGCGGTCGCTGGGGATGACGGCGTCGAGGATGATCAGATCAGGAGCATGAGGACTTAGGAACGAGCGGATTTGACGGCGAAGCGGGCGGCGTGACTGCCGACCTCCGAAAAGTCGCTGAGACCGGCAGGCGCCAGCGCCGCACGGATCGCGGCCTGGTCGACCTCGCCGGACGCGGCGACCAGCAGCGAAAGATGCGAGCCATCGGCGGCCGAGGCCGAGACTTCGGCGAGATGCTCGGCAAGCCCATGCCGCAATCCGTCCGACCAGCGCTCGACGCGCGCAGCATAAAGCACGATCTCGCGCACGGCCGCGTCGGCGAGCGGCTTCGCCAGACAATAGACCGGGGTCCCGGCGGGATGATCCGGCCGCTCGATGAACGGCAACCGCGCGATGATCTTCGGCTTGTCGGCGCCGATCAGGTCGCGCCACCAGATGCCGGCGCTGGCCCCCTGGTCCATCCGAAAGATCCCGAGGTCGCCGGCGGATTCAGCAACGGCGCGGATGACCGCACGGGCATCCTCATGGGCGACGAAGGGCACCGTGAAACCGAAATGGAAGCGCGCGGAATCGCGCATCGCGGCATCACCGCCGGAGACGTCAGCATGAACCGCATAGCCCGCCTGCACATAGGTGAAGGTCGCGATGATGATGCGCCATATGCTCTCCACGGTGTCGAGCGGCAACAGGCCCTTATGGCTGAGCGCAAGCCGCTTCATGATGTCGGCTTCGCGGCCGGGGCGGAAGGCGGAGCCGGAGGCTTGCGTCTTCTTGATCGAAATCAGCGTCTCGATGATCTGCGAGCGTTCCATCAACAAGGCATGCATCGCATTGTCGATGCGATCGATTTCACCGCGCAGATCGGCGAGCGTGGTCGGGGCGGCTTCGGTCATGGGCAGGCGTGCGTTCCGAAAGGGCCACGCTCCTTAGCGCTCCCCTGCTGGCTTGGCAAAGCCGGGCGCGCAGTGCCGCGTTGACAGCGACGCGCCGCCACGTCATCGCTAGAGTTCTATTTTCCGAACGATTGGACCGGCAGGACAAATACATTCTGCCCGGACGGACGAGATGAGCGATCTTTCTCCTACCCTGGCCGACCCGCTGAAGGAGGCCAACGAGCCATCGAGCCAGGTCGCGCGGTTCGGCTCAGATGCCCCGCTGCTGATGGATTGCGGCGTCGTGCTCGACCGGTGGCAGATCGCCTACCAGACCTATGGCGAACTGAACGCGGCGAAATCCAACGCGATCCTGGTCTGCCACGCACTGACCGGCGACCAGTATGTCGCCAGCCGCAACCCGATCACCGGCAAGGGCGGCTGGTGGACGGCGATGATCGGGCCGGGCAAGCCGATCGACACCGAGCGGTATTTTATCATCTGTGCGAATGTCATCGGTGGGTGCACGGGCACGACCGGGCCGGCCTCGACCGACCCGAAAACGGGCCAGCCCTGGGGGCTGTCCTTTCCGATGGTGACCATTCGCGACATGGTGCGGGCGCAAGCGGCGCTGATCGATTCCCTCGGCATCGAGACGCTGTTTTGCGTCGCCGGCGGCTCGATGGGTGGCATGCAGGTGCTGCAATGGGCGGCGAGCTATCCGGGCCGCGTCTTCTCGGCGCTGCCGCTCGCGACCGGGGCCAAGCATTCGGCGCAGAATATCGCCTTCCACGAGGTCGGCCGGCAGGCGGTGATGGCCGACCCGGAATGGCGCGGCGGCCGTTATCTCGAAGAAGGCACGCGACCGTCCAAGGGATTGTCGGTCGCGCGCATGGGCGCTCACATCACCTATCTTTCGGAACAGGCGCTGCATCGCAAATTCGGCCGCAAGCTGCAGGATCGGGAGGCTCCGACCTTCTCCTTCGATGCGGATTTCCAGGTCGAGAGCTATCTGCGTCACCAGGGCCTAAGTTTCGTCGAGCGCTTCGACGCGAACTCCTATCTCTACGTCACGCGTGCGATGGACTATTTCGACCTCGCCGACGACCATGGCGGCGTGCTGGCAAAGGCGTTCGCCCGGACGAAGACGCGGTTCTGCGTGGCCTCGTTCACCTCGGACTGGCTTTTCCCGACCGCTGACTCCCGCGCCATCGTGCATGCGCTCAATGCGGCCGGTGCCTCGGTCTCCTTCGTCGAACTCGACAGCGACAAGGGACACGACGCCTTCCTGCTCGACGAGCCGAACCTGTTTGCGACGGCGCGCGGGTTTCTAGGCGCCGCGGCCCGGGCCAGGGGGATTTGATGCGCTCCGCCGCTTGTCATTCCGGGGCGGTCCGGAGGGCCGAACCCGGAACCCACGACCGGGTGAGACCGATCGACTGGATGTTGTTTTCCGTTGTGGCCAGTCGTGGGTTCCGGGTTCTTCGCTTTGCGAAGCCCCGGAATGACATCGGACTACGCGAGCCGGACGCACTGCCATGACCCTCCCCGATCACACCAATCGCATCGATCTCAAGCTCGTCGCCGAGATGGTGCGGCCCGGCACCCGGGTTCTCGATGTCGGCTGCGGCGACGGCGCTTTGCTCGCACTACTAGCCGAGACGCGCCAAGTCGACGCGCGCGGCATCGAATTGTCACGCGAGGGCGTGGCCGATTGCGTGACGCGGGGGCTCTCGGTGATCCAGGGCGATGCCGATACTGACCTCGCCGATTACCCGGACGACTCGTTCGACTACGTCATCCTCTCGCAGACGATCCAGGCGACCCGCAACCCAAGGCTGGTGCTGGAGCACATGCTGCGGATCGGCCGGCGCGCCATCGTCTCCTTCCCGAATTTCGGGCATTGGCGGATGCGCTCGCAGGTGTTCTTCCATGGGCGGATGCCTGTGACGGACTCCCTGCCCTATTCCTGGTGGGATACGCCGAACATTCATTTCTGCACGATCCGCGACTTCGTCACGCTGTGCGATCTCGTCGGCGCCGAGAAAGAGCGTGCGGTCGCTCTCGACGCGGCCGGTGGGCGTGTCGGCGTCAAGGCGCCTTGGTGGTTCTGGAACCTGTTCGGTGCGCAGGCGGTGTTCGTGCTGAAGCGGGGGTAGCTCGACGCACCCCGCTCCCCTTGCGGGAGAGGGCGGGGGTGAGGGGTCGCGCCGCGCTGAATCGTTAGCGCAGCTTCAGGTAGATCCTTCTCGAAGGTCGCGAGACCCCTCATCCGTCTCGGCTTTGCCGAGCCACCTTCTCCCGCAAGGGGAGAAGGACGCCGCCGCCCTCAATTCAGCGCAACGCCCACCGGCCGCTTTTCCTTCACGGACGGAACCGAGCCGAGCATCAGCGAGCCCGGCCCGACTGTGACCGGCACGTCCTCGCCATCCTTGATCTCGCCGGCGAGGATAGCTTCCGCCAGCGGGTCCTGCACCGACTTCTGGATGACGCGCTTGAGCGGGCGTGCGCCATAGGCGGGATCGTAGCCCTTGTCCGCCAGCCACTCGCGCGCCTCCTTGGAGAGTTCGAGCGTGATCTTGCGGTCGGTCAGCAGCTTGGCGAGCCGGCCCATCTGGATGTCGACGATGGCGCCCATGTCCTGCCGACGTAGCCGGTGGAACAGGATGATATCGTCGATGCGGTTCAGGAATTCCGGCCGGAATGCCTGCCGGACGACGCCCATCACCTCGTCGCGCACGGCCTCGCTGTCCTGCCCCTCGGGCTGGTTCACCAGATACTCCGAACCAAGGTTCGAGGTCATGATGATCAGCACATTGCGGAAATCCACCGTGCGACCCTGCCCGTCCGTCAGCCGCCCATCATCGAGAACCTGCAATAGAACGTTGAACACGTCGGGATGCGCCTTCTCGATCTCGTCGAACAGCACGACCTGATAGGGCCGGCGCCGCACCGCTTCCGTCAGCGCCCCGCCCTCCTCGTATCCGACATAGCCGGGAGGCGCGCCGATCAACCGGGCGACAGAGTGCTTCTCCATGTACTCGGACATGTCGATGCGGATCAGCGCAGAATCATCGTCGAACAGGAACGCGGCCAGCGCCTTGGTCAGCTCGGTCTTACCGACGCCGGTGGGGCCGAGGAACATGAAGGAGCCGATCGGGCGGTTGGGATCCTGCAGACCGGCGCGGGCACGACGCACAGCCGTCGAGACCGCCTCGACAGCCTCGCGCTGACCGACGACGCGGGACGCCAGAACCTCTTCCATGCGCAGGAGCTTTTCCTTCTCGCCCTGCAGCATGCGATCGACGGGAACCCCGGTCCAGCGGCTGACGATCTGCGCGACGTGGTCCGGCGTCACAGCTTCCTCGACCATGCCGCTGTCATTGCCTGTCGCCTCGATCTCGGCCAACGTCCGCTCAAGCTGCGGGATCTCGCCATAGGCGAGTTCGCCGGCGCGCTGATACTCGCCCTTGCGCTGAGCCTGGGCCAGCTCGGTGCGGGCGTTGTCGAGCTTGGTCTTGAGTTCGGCCGCCGCGCCGAGCTTGTCCTTCTCCGCTTTCCACTTGGCGGTAATGGTGTCGGAGCGCGTCTGGAGATCGGCGAGCTCGGATTCGAGCCGCTTCAGCCGCTCTTTCGAACCGGCGTCGCTTTCCTTCTTCAATGCCTCCTGCTCGATCTTGAGCCGAACGATCTCGCGATCGATCGAATCCAATTCCTCGGGCTTGGAGTCGACCTGCATGCGCAGCCGCGCGCTGGCCTCATCGACGAGGTCGATGGCCTTGTCGGGCAGGAAGCGGTCGGTGATGTAGCGGTTCGACAGGGTCGCGGCCGAGACCAGCGCCGAATCGGTGATGCGGACGCGGTGATGCTGCTCGTATTTCTCTTTAAGACCACGCAGGATCGAGATCGTGTCCTCGACGCTCGGCTCGTCCACAAAGACGGGCTGGAAGCGCCGAGCGAGCGCGGCGTCCTTCTCGACATATTTGCGGTATTCGTCGAGCGTGGTCGCGCCGACGCAGTGCAGCTCGCCGCGCGCCAAAGCGGGTTTGAGTAGGTTCGAGGCGTCCATCGCGCCATCGGCCTTGCCGGCGCCGACGAGCGTGTGCATCTCGTCGATGAACAGGATCACGCCGCCATCCGACGAGGACACTTCGGTCAGGATCGCCTTCAGCCGCTCCTCGAACTCGCCGCGATACTTAGCGCCGGCGATGAGGGAGCCCATGTCGAGCGCCAGCAACTGCTTGTCGCGCAGGCTTTCAGGCACGTCTTCATTGATGATGCGCAGCGCGAGGCCCTCGGCGATGGCGGTTTTGCCGACGCCGGGCTCGCCGATCAGGACAGGGTTGTTTTTGGTCCGGCGCGAGAGCACCTGAATGGTGCGGCGAATCTCTTCGTCACGGCCGATGACCGGATCGAGCTTGCCGTCGCGCGCCGCAGCCGTGAGGTCGCGGGTGTATTTTTTCAACGCGTCATAGGCCTGCTCGGCCCCGGCGGAATCGGCCGTTCGACCCTTGCGGATGGCCTCGATCGCCGTGTTGAGCGCCTGCGGTGTCACGCCGGCCTTGGCGAGCGCCTTGCCGGCCTCGGTGTCCTTCTCGATCGCGAGCGCCAGCAGCAGCCGCTCGACGGTGACGAACGAATCGCCGGCCTTCTCCGCCGCTTTTTCGGCCGTGTCGAAGACACGCGCCAGGCCGGGCGTCAGATTCAGCCCGCCCGAGCCGCCCGAAACTTTCGGCAGCTTGGCAAGCGCCTGCTCGACCGATTGCAGCGCGACGCGAGACTGGCCGCCGGCGCGGTCGATCAAGCCGGCAGCCATGCCCTCGGAATCGTCGAGCAGCGCCTTCAGCAGATGCTCGGCGGTGAATTGCTGGTTGCCCTCGCGCAAGGCGATGGTCTGTGCGGCCTGGAGAAAGCCCTTCGCGCGATCGGTATATTTCTCGATGTTCATTCAAACTACTCCGCCTGCAGCCCGCGCCCCGTAGCGACGCTGGGCCTGCCGCCCTCTCGATCAGGATCGGGCGCCGCTCACGGCCGCCCTCCGGGTCTGAAGATAGTGTGACATTGGCGCAACGGAAGAGGCTTGGACATAATTGACCGGCGGGCGCGGCCAAGCGCAGATCGAGCATGGCCGGGACCAAGCGACAGAAGGCGATTCGCGGCGCACTGAGAGCGCTGGCACCGGGCATTCCGCTGTCGGATGCCGAAGCCGTGCTTGCATTGGCCGAGCGTCGGCACATGAAAACACTGCCGCCCGCGACGGCGCTCTGGCTCGCGCTCGGCAGTCATGTCCGGCACAGCCACACCGATTACGACCGGTTGCTGGGCGAGGGATATGAGCGCGACGCGGCGCGCTTCTTCGTCGCCGACGACACCGATGACGTTCTGACGGGTTGGGGCTGCCAGCGCTCGGTCAGCGAGGGCGTCGATCCCGAAGCCGATGCCGGGGATTGATCGAAACGGTCACGGAAATTCAGCTGCCGACACTGGTGAAGACGATTATCACTCTCGTTTCGCCACACGACGACAGGACGACCATGCGCATCGAGACGCTGCACCGTTACCCGGTCAAAGGGCTTTCGCCGGAGCCGATCGGCGAGGCTGTTTTGGAAGCGGGCGGCTATTTTCCCGGCGACAGGCTCTTCGCCATCGAGAACGGCCCGTCCGGTTTCGATCCGGCGGAACCGGTCCATCAGCCGAAGATCAAATATCTGATGCTGATGCGCGATGAGGCACTGGCCAGACTGCGCAGCCGCTACGACGACGCCAGCGGCGAACTGGTCATCCAGCAGGACGACCAAGAGACGCTGCGAGCCGATACGACGACCGAAAACGGCCGTGTCGCCATCACACGGTTCTTTGAGCGCTTCATGCCGGGTTCGCTGCGCGGCGAAGCAAGGCTGCTCACCGCGCCACCGGCGTATCGCTTTACGGATTCCCGCTCGGGTTTCGTCTCCATCATCAACCGGGCCAGCGTTGCCGATCTCGAGCAGCGCATCGGCCTGCCGATCGACCCGTTGCGCTTTCGCGGCAACCTCCTCGTCAGCGGCCTGGACGCTTGGGCCGAGAACGAACTCGTCGGGCAGGATCTGGTCGGGCAGGACGGCCTCCGCCTGCAGGTCATCAAGCGGATCGAGCGCTGCGCCGCCACCAATGTCGATCCCGAAACCGGCGCCCGCGACCGGCAGATTCCGAAAGCGCTGATGAAGAACTACGGCCATGTCGATTGCGGCCTCTATTGCCGCGTTCTCACCGGCGGGGTTCTCAGACCAGGTCTGGTTTTGACGTCGGCCGAAGCCGTCGCGGCCTGACAAACGGCCCGACGCCGACGCGGCAGCAAAAAGGGCCCTCGCGGGCCCTTTTTCATTCATAATCGGTCACGTCGGGAGCATCAGCTCTCGGCTGAACCGTCGGTATCGGAGCCCAACGCATCCATCACCTCGCGCGGCGAGCGACGGCGGCGCGTACGCTTCGGCGCGGCTTCCGCGGACGGCTTGTCACCATTCTCAGCCGCGGCGGCCGGAGCAGCAGGTTCGACCGGGGCAGGCTCGGCCGGCACGATCCGCACCGGGTTGGTCAGGAAGGACGGCAGAGCCGAGGCGATGTCGTCGCCCTCGGGCTCCGGCTGGCGTTCGCGGCGCGGGCGACGTTCGGCACGGGGGGCGCGCTCGGGACGCTCGAAGCTGCGTTCGTCATTCTGCTGCGGCAGCGGTGCCGCTGCCTCGACGCCCAAGCCAGCGTCGGCAACCGGCATGTCGGACCTTGGCGCATCGGACCGGGGCGCGTAACTGCCCTGCCCTTGCTCGCCATTGCGGTCGAAGCGACGATCGCCGCGATCCTGCTGGTTCCGATCCTGCTGAGGGCGATCTTGCTGAGGGCGATCTTGCTGAGGGCGATCCTGCTGGGGCCGGTCCTGCTGAGGACGGTCCTGCGGGTTGCGATCTTGCGGATTACGATCGAAACGGCGCTCGTTATTGGGGTTGTTGTTGAAGCGCTCGCGGCGGTTCGGCCTGTCGAAACGCTGTCCGCCCTGCTGCTGACCGTCGAAGCCTTCACCGCCGTCGCTGCGTTGGCCGCCTTCGCTGCGCTGGCCGCCGTCGGCACGCTGCCCGCCTTGGCCGTTATAGCCATTGCCGTTCATGTGGCCGTTCTGAGCGCGCATATCGGGCTGGGGGCCGGAGCCGGGGATGAACCCGCCCTGGATATCCTCGTCGCCGTCCTCGTCGACCTCGTCCTCGACATCGACGAAAGCCCGGTTCGGCGGAAAAGCATGGCCGAACTGCTGGGTCATCTGCTCCTGAGCGGCGAGCAGGATGCGATAATAATGCTCCGCGTATTGGAAATAGCTTTCCGAAGCAACGGTATCGCCGGACGACTGAGCGTCGCGCGCGAGCTGCAAGTATTTCTCGGCAATGTTCTGCGCCGTGCCGCGGACTTTTACGTCCGGGCCGTTCGACTCGTAGCTGCGCTGCAACGGGTTCGGCGATTTGCGATTGCCGTTATTGTTGTTGTTATGGGTACCGCCGCTATTGTTACGGCCGCGCATACGCCGGTTCTGACCTGGTCTCATTCGCGTCTGTCTCGCGCTTCTTTGTTCAAAGCAACCGTGGCGCCGTCATGCGCGTTTCGACATGCGGCGGGTTGCGACGCCGTGTCGGACTAAGTGGACCTGAAGGGGCCGTGCGCCGTTCCTGGTCTTCACGCGCTCTTGTTCCAAAGGGTTTCTAACCCCGAATGCCGCGGGTGCGCCGCCTGCGCCCGTTCCAATCCGGCACGTCGAAGATGCCGTCGCGGACATTCATCCGAAAACGACCCGAGCTGAGCTAACCTACCAATCAAAGGGGCTGCCCAAGGCTTCGGCTCCGACGCCGCCAGCTTCGGCTAGGTGGTACATAGCCGTTTTCAGACGCGTCTCCAAGCGAAATCGACTGAAAGCTGTGGGCATCTTCATTGGGACGCGAAGATTAACGCGCGTTCATGGCCTCCGAGATCGCAGCGGCTGCTGCGAAGCTCCAGGCCCCCTTCCCGCATCAGCGCGACCACGTCGTCTTTCTGACCGGCACCGATCTCCAGGATAACGACGCCGCCTGGATTCAGCCGAGCTGGAAGGGAACAGGCAAAGGCGCGGTAGGGCGCCAGGCCATCCTGCCCGCCGTCGAGCGCAAGCCTCGGGTCATGATCCCTGACCTCGGGCGTCAAGGTCTCGATTTCGGCCGACGGAATGTAAGGCGGATTGGAGAGGATCAGGTCGAAGCGTTCGTCCACGCCATCCGCCCAATGGCCCTGCCGAAAGCGGGCGCGTGCGCTGACGCCATTGCGCTCGGCGTTTTCGCTCGCGGTCCGGCAGGCTTCCTCCGAAAGATCGATGCCGAGCCCGACCGCATGCGTGCATTCATGCAGCATCGCGATCAACAGGCAGCCTGTTCCGGTGCCGAGATCCAGAATGGCAAGCGGGTCGTCCTGCCGATTCTCAATGGCGGCCAGCGCGGCCTCGACGATCGTTTCACTGTCCGGGCGAGGCTCCAGCGTTGCTGGCGACAGCTGAAAGGTCAGCCCCCAGAACTCGCGCTCGCCGATGATGCGCCAGGTCGGTTCGCCAGCGATGCGCCGGTTTATGAGCGCCTGCAGTCTTGACCAGGTTTCGGGGGTCAGCGGGGTGTCGGGATCGAGCCCCTTGGTATCCACCTCTGTTAGCCAACGAACGTCGAGGGCTGCATTTTCGATGCCGGCTCGCTTCAAGGTCCGCACAAGCAAACGCCGCGCCGCCCTTTCGGTCGGCACGGCGCCATCAAGCTTGTCGTCGCCTGCGGGAGACAGCGAGCCTCCCGCCGAAATCAGTTGTTGCCCTGCATCTTCTGGTTGACGCACTGGCGCATCTTGACGCGGATGGACTTCTTGCTTTCGCGCGCTCCGCGCATCTCGGCGCGGCAAGCCTTGCTGGCCTGAGCCTGCGTCATCGAATTCATGAGCGCCGGGGACTGGCCCGAGGTCATCTTGCGCATCGTCTGGTCCTGCGCCTGCGAGGCGCCGCTGATCGCCAGCGTCATCATGCCGGCCATGGCGAACATCGAAAGGGTCTTGAGCATTGGAGGGTCCCCCCATTGTTGTGGATACCCTTGCAACCCCCGACAACCTGTTTTGTTTCGCATCACCTTGCGTCATGCCGGATTTTCCGAAGCGAGCAGCCTGGCTTGGTGTTCGGCCGTTAGCGCGTCGATCACCTCGTCCAGCACCAGCCCCTGCATCATCTCGTCGAGCTTGTAGAGGGTCAGGTTGACGCGATGATCGGTCATTCGGCCCTGCGGAAAATTATAGGTACGGATGCGCTCCGAGCGATCTCCCGAACCGACCTGCGCGCGGCGGTCGGCCGAGCGCTCCGCATCGATCTTCGTCCGCTCGATGTCGTAGAGCTTGGCACGCAACAGGTCATAGGCCCGCGCTTTGTTCTTGTGCTGGGAGCGCTCGTCCTGGACCAGAACGACCGTCCCGGTCGGGATATGGGTCAGGCGCACCGCCGATTCGGTCTTGTTGACGTGCTGCCCGCCAGCCCCGCCCGAACGCAGCGTGTCCGTCCTGATGTCGCCTTCGTTCAGCACGACGTCGACATCGGTGGCCAAGGGCAAAGTCGCCACCGTAGCGGCCGAGGTATGGATGCGCCCACTCCCTTCGGTATCGGGCACGCGCTGGACGCGATGCACGCCGGATTCGAACTTCAGCCTCGCATAGACACCGCGCCCGTTGATCTCGGCGATGACCTCCTTGTAGCCACCGGCCGTGCCCTCGCTCTCCGAGAGCACGTCGACGTTCCAGCCCTTTTGAGCCGCATAGCGTTGGTACATGCGCAGCAGGTCGCCGGCGAAGAGGGAGGCTTCGTCCCCGCCCGTGCCGGCACGGATTTCGAGGATGACACCACGCTCGTCCGCCGCATCCTTGGGCAGCAACGCGACCAGAATTTCGCGGGCCCGGGCCTCGATCTCGGTGCGCGCCTCGTCCCGTTCCTCATGGGCGAGATCGCGCAGTTCCGGGTCGGTGGCGGGATCGTCGATCAGCGCCTGCGCTCCGGCGAGCGTCATCTGTGCCTGGCGCCAGGTGGCGATCGCATCGACGACCGGAGCGAGCTCGGAGAGCTCCCGCGCCAGCTCCACCGTGCGAACCGGGTCGCTGGCATGATTGATCTCGTCGGTGGCAGTGGCGTGGCGGGCCACGATCCCGTCGAGACGGTCTTCGGGAAGTTGCAGGGACATGGGACTACGACTCTGGACATCGGGGACAGCGCTTCGAGAGCAGCCGGAGGCCGCTGACGCTCGCTAGACCGGAACCTTGAATTCGGATGCGAAGGCCGCGAGCTGCGGGCGCAGATTGGCCGTGCCTTCGGGAGAAACCAGCATCCAGTCTAGTCGCTCGCGCAGCTTGCCGGTGTCGAGCGCGCGCAGCATCGCCCGGATCGGCCCGATCGAAGCCGCTGACATCGAGAAGCCGCGATATCCCAGGCCGATCAGTGCCATCGCCTCGAGCGGCTTCCCACCCATCTCGCCACAGACGGTGAGCGGGCAATCGACCTCGGCTGCCGCTTCGACGATCGTCTTCAATGCCCTGAGCGCACCGACGCTGAGAGGGTCAAAACGGTCGGCGACGCGCTTGTTCTCGCGGTCGGCCGCGAACAGGAACTGCATCAGATCATTGGTGCCGATCGACAGGAAATCCGCCTCGCGCACGAGTTCCGGCAGCTCGAAGAGCAGCGAGGGCACCTCGACCATCGCACCAACACGCAGATCGCGCGGGGCCGCGACGCCCTGCTTTTCCAGCATCGCCTGCTCGCGATGCAGGATCATCCGGGCGCGCCTGAATTCGTCGGTCGTCGCCACCATCGGCAGCATGATCTTCAGGTCGCGGCCAACGCCTGCGCGCAGCATCGCGCGCAGCTGTCCCCGGAGGAGGCGCGGCTTGTCGAGGCCGATGCGGATGGCGCGCCAGCCCAAGGCAGGGTTCTCTTCCTCGATCCGCTCCATATAGGGCAGCACCTTGTCGCCGCCGATATCGAGTGTGCGGAAGGTGACCGGGCGGTCCTGCGCCGCATCGAGCACGGCGGTGTAGAGCGCCTGCTGTTCCGCCGTGGTCGGCATGTGCTGCGCGACCATGAATTGCAGCTCTGTGCGAAACAGCCCCACTCCGGCAGAGGCCGTCGCATCGAGATTGGGCATGTCGACGATCAGGCCGGCGTTGATCTGCAGTGTGATGTTCACGCCGTCCCTGGTGATCGAGGGCTGTGCCTTGAGTTTTTCATACTGCTTCTGCTTGCGTGCCCGCAGCCTCGCCTTGTCCTTGTAGGCGTTTTCGACATCCGGCTGCGGGCGGATCTGCACCTCGCCCGCCATTCCATCGACGATGACGGCGTCCCCTGCCTGCACCAGGGCGGTCGCATTGACGACCTCGCCGACCGCCGGAATCCCCAGCGCGCGGGCGACGATGGCGATGTGGCTGGTTGGCCCGCCCTCCTCCAGCACGAGACCGCGCAGGCGGCCGCGATCGTAATCCAGCAAGGCGGCCGGTCCCATCGACCTCGCGACGAGGATCGCGTTTTCCGGCATCTCCTCGCGCGCGACGCCGTTGGCGCGGCCCGTCAGCGTGCGCAGCAGGCGGTTGGCGAGGTCGTCGAGATCGTGAAGCCGCTCGCGTAGATAAGGATCGGTCTGACGCAGCATCTTGGCGCGTGTATCGGACTGCACGCGTTCGACCGCAGCCTCGGCCGTCAGGCCGGTCATCACGACGTCGCGCATCCGCCGCAACCAGCCCTGATCATGAGCGAACATGCGGAAGGTTTCGAGCACCTCCCGGTGCTCGCCGGTGTGGGCGACATCGCCGCGCTCAATCAGTTCGTCGATCGAGGCCCGCATGGCCCCGATCGCGTCCTCAAGCCGCTTGACCTCGGCCGCCGGGTTTTCGGCGATCAGGTTGGTGATCGCGACGCGCGGCTCGTGCAGCACCGCGTAGCCGAGCCCGACACCGTCCGCCAGCGCGACGCCGATGCCATGGATCGGCCTGTCCAGCCCGATCGAAGACCCCGGCAGGGCGAGCGATTTCAGCCCGCCTGCCGCGATCATCTCGGCCATGATCATGGCCGTGGTCTGCAGCGACTCGATTTCCTCGTCGTTGTAGACGCGCGAGGCGCGGTTCTGGATGACGAGAACGCCCATCACGGCGCCGCCGCGCAGGATCGGCACGCCCAGGAAGGACCGGTAGATCTCCTCGCCGGTCTCTGGACGATAGGAGAAGGACGGGTGCGCCTGCGCATCCGACAACGCGATCGGCTCGGCCTCGCTGGCGATCAGGCCGACGAGGCCCTCGCCGGCGCGCATCGTGGTGAGGTGAACGGCCTCCCGGTTGAGGCCTTCGGTGGCGTACAGCTCGAGCGAGCCGTCATCGCGCAGGACATAGACGGAGCAGACTTCGGCAACGAGATTGCCGGCGATCAGCACAACGATGCGATCGAGCCGCTCTTGCGGACTGATCGAAGCCGCCATCACCTCGCGGAGGCGGCGCAGCAGAACGCCCGGTCCCCCGAGAGCGCCTCGCATCGATCTCAGCCCTCCGCCAGCCTCTAGCCATCGACGATGCGATGCCTGTCCTCGCTCCGAGTCGCCCCACTCGTCACGCTTCGCCTTCTAGCGATCAAACGGCGCTTTCGGCAAGCCTGCTCGCGTCACCGTTCGAGATCATGCATCGGATGAGACGCTCCGACCACCTCAGCTTTGAACGATTCTCAGACGAGGATTGCCCTTACGGCTTTGCCGCGCAGGCGTCTTCGCCCCGGCCGGCACTGAGCGCGTCTTCCCCGTATTCTTCGGATCCCCGCCCTTGGCGCGCGAGCGCGGCGACTTGGGCGCCGGCATGTCGATCGGCCAGGCGCGCGGCTGTTCCGGCACGTCCAGGCCGATCGACAGCGCATCGAGATAACGCTGTGTCCACCATGCGATGTCGGTTGCGGCGATCGTCCGGTAGAGGCTTTCGAAGCGTCGGATGCGCTCCGAGAGCGGCATGGCCAGCGCGGTGCGGATCGCTTCGGCAACCTCATGGGTGTCGTAGGGGTTGACGATCAGCGCCTCGCCCATCTGCTGGGCGGCGCCAGCGAAGCGCGACAGCACGAGCACGCCCGGATCGGCCGGATCCTGCGCCGCGATATATTCCTTGGCGACGAGGTTCATCCCGTCGCGCATCGGCGTCACCAGTCCGACCTGGGCCCGGCGGTAGAAGCCAGCCAGCGCGCTGCGGGAATAGGCCTTCTTCACGACACGGATCGGAGTCCAGTCGAACTCGCCGAGCTGCGCGTTCAAGCGCCCGGCGACCTCGTCAGATTGGCGATCGAGCTCGGCGTATTCCGGCACGTCGCTGCGGGAAGGCGGCGCGATCTGGAGAAGGCTGACCCGTCCGCGCTGGTCGGGATGGCTGCGCAGGAACTGGCCGAAGGCTTCCAGCCGCTGGACGATGCCCTTTGAATAATCGAGCCGATCGACGCCGATGACGAGCTTGCGCTCGCCCAGCGATTCCCGGGTCGCCCGCAGCGGCGTCGCGGCCTGGCGGACCGATGCCGCGGCAAGCCGCCTGAAGGCATCGACGTCGATGCCGATCGGGAAGGCGCGCACCACCGTCTTGCGAGGGCCCAGCCGGATACCTCCCGCCTCTGCATGGGCGCCGCAGAGCGAAACCAGGCCGCCGACCAGATTGCGCGCATCGACTTCCGTCTGCATGCCGACGAGATCGTAGGAGGTCATCGTTCGGACCAGCGTCGCGCTGAAAGGAAGCGCGCCCAGCACATCGGCGGATGGCCATGGAATATGATGGAAATAGCCGATGCGATTGCTGATGCCCCGGCGGCGCAGCTCCGACGCCAGCGGAATCAGGTGATAATCATGGATCCAGATGACATCGTCCGGCTGGATCAACCCGGCCAAGGCCCTGGCGAAGCGCCGATTGACGCCGAGATAGCCCATATAGTCGCTGCGCTGAAATTCGGTCAGCCCGAGCCTGTAATGCATGATCGGCCACAGCGCCCGGTTCGAGAAGCCGAGATAGTAGCTTTGCCGCTCGGCCTCACTGAGGTCGGTCAACGCATAAGTCACATTGCCGCGCTGGACCTGATCGACTTCCTGAGCCGAGCCGTCGCCGGTCTTGCCGCTCCAGCCGAACCAGAGCCCTCCATGCGTCTCCAGCGCCTCCCTCAACGCGACCGCAAGCCCGCCCGCCGTCGCCTTCTCGTTGCGCTCGGGAACGGTCACACGGTTCGAGACGACGACGAGACGCATACCGGAAGACACTCCACATCAAACGAAGGGGCACCGGAGTTTTGTCATAGCCGGCAGGAACAGAACGCCATTGAGGGCGTAATGTTTCCGCATAGCACAAGCACGGCCGTGGCCGGCGATAGTGCGCCATGCTGCCTCGGGCAAAAAACTAGGCAGATACGCCACGAGCTTGTCGCCTCAAGGCTACCAACCCTGGCAAAGGACTGCCTATGATCGTGTCGTTCTTCCGCCGCGTTCATCACCCAGATACCGAGCGATGATGCCTTTGACCGAGCAAAACCTGTCTGGTGCAGCTGATCCCTCTCTCGCTCTCGAGCAGGGCATCGCCCTGTTCCTGGACTTCGACGGGACGCTGGTCGAAATCGCGCCGTCGCCTGAGGACGTGAAGCTCGACCGCCGCGTCGGTCCTGCGCTCGAGGCGTTGCGGCAGCAGCTCGACGGCGCCCTTGCGCTGGTGTCTGGCCGGCCGATCGCGTTCCTCGACGAGCAGCTGGCGCCGCACCGCTTCGACATCGCAGGGCTGCACGGGGCCCAGATCCGGCTCGACGACGCGGTGCGCTCGCAGGCCGAGGAGCCGCCGAACATGCCCGAAGCGCTGCGCGACCTCGTCCGCTTTGCCAACGGCCATGTCGGCATCATCGTCGAAGACAAACGCATCTCGGTCGCGCTGCATTGGCGTCTGGCGCCGCAGCTTCATGACGAGGCGCTCGACCTGATGCGGAAGACGGCGGCAAAGCTCGGACCGGACGTGCGGCTGCAGGAAGGCAAGGCGGTGGCCGAGATCGTCCCGGCCGGCGCGAGCAAGGGCAACGCCATCGCCTGGCTGATGAGTACGCCTCGTTATGCCGGGCGACGCGCTGTCTTCATTGGTGACGACATCACCGATGAGGCCGGTTTCGAAGCGGTCAACGCCATGGGTGGCCTGTCGATCCGTATCGGGAACGACCATGAAAGCCAGGCCAAGATCAGGCTGGCGTCCCCCACCGTGCTCAGGCACATCCTGATCGAGGCCGCCGAGAGCGGCCGCCTGACTGCCGCAAGCTTTTCCCGGGACTGATGATGACGGCTACGATTTCGACCGCGGGGCACCATTCCGCCTCGCTGGATCTCGGCGTGATCGGCAATTGCTCGATCGCCGCGCTGGTCGATCGGCGCGCCCGCATCGTCTGGGGCTGCTTTCCCCGCTTCGACCGCGACCCGGTCTTCTGCGCCCTGATCGACAATGAAGCGGACGATGGCGATGCCGAGCCGCAGAGGGGCTTTTTCGGGATCGAGCTCGTGGGCATGACCCGCTGCGAGCAGGGTTATCTCGACAACACCGCCGTGCTGTCCTCGGTGCTGTCGGACGACCAGGGCAATGCCATCGAGATCCTGGATTTCGCGCCGCGTTTCGTGCGCTATGAGCGCTTCTTCCGCCCGCCGCAGCTGGTCCGCAGGGTTCGACGAGTCTCGGGCCGCCCGCGCATTCGCGTCGTCGTGAAGCCCAGTCTCGGCATCGGCGAGGCGCCCGACGAGATGACGCGGGGCTCGAACCATGTCCGCTTCGTCGGCGCCGACCAGACGATCCGTCTGACGACCAATGCGCCTTTGTCCTATGTCGTCGAGGGCACGGCCTTCGCGGTGGACCAGACCTATTCCTTCTTCATCGGCTCGGACGAGGCACTGCGCGCCGAGATCGAGACGACGTCGCGCGAATTTCTCGACAAGACGACGGATTACTGGCGCGACTGGGTGCGCTCGCTGTCGCTGCCCTTCGAGTATCAAAGCGAGGTCATCCGGGCCGCGATAACCCTCAAGCTGTGCGCCTTCGAGGAGACGGGCGCCATCATTGCCGCGCTCACCACCTCGATCCCCGAGGCGCCGGGCACGCAGCGCAATTGGGACTACCGGTTCTGCTGGCTGCGGGACGCCTATTTCGTCGTCCACGCGCTGAACCGGTTGGGCACGACGCGGACGATGGAAGACTATCTCGGCTTCATCAAAAACATCGTCGACAACTTCACCGAAAGCGGCGCCGAGCACCTGCCGCCGCTCTACCCGATCACGCGCGGCGGCGCGCTGACGGAATTCGAGGCCACCAATCTATCGGGTTATCGGGGCCACCGGCCGGTGCGCTTCGGCAACGGCGCGGCGGGCCAGATCCAGAATGACGGCTATGGCGCGGTCGTGCTGGCAGCGACGCATGCCTTCTTCGACCGGCGGCTGATCCAGCCCGGCAAGGACACGCTGTTCAGCCAGCTCGAACACATGGGAGAGCGCGCCGTGCCGTGTTTGACAAGCCCGATGCCGGCCCGTGGGAGCTGCGAGAAAAGGAGGCCGTGCATGCCTTCTCGAGCGTGATGTGCTGGGCGGCCTGCGACAGGCTGGCGCGGATCGCCGGCACGCTCGGCCGCTCTGACCGCAAGGATTATTGGAAGACCGAAGCCAAACGTCTCAAGGCGACCATCACCGAGCGAATCTGGAACGAAACGAAGGGACATTTCGTCTCGACTTTCGACGGCGAGGAGCTCGATGCGACCCTGCTGCTTCTGGCCGAGCTGGGCTTCGTCAAACCCGACGATGCCCGCTTCGTCGCGACGGTCGAAGCGATAGGCCGCGACCTCAAGCGGGGCGACCTGTTGCTGCGTTACGCGACGCAGGATGATTTCGGCTACATGCACACCGGCTTCCTGATCTGCGCCTTCTGGTATGTCGATGCGCTGAACGCCATCGGGCGCAGCGAGGAGGCGAAGGAACTGTTCGGGCGCATCCTGCAACGCCGCAACAGCTTCGGCCTGCTCTCGGAAGACGCCGACCTTACGACCGGCGAACTCTGGGGCAACTTTCCGCAGACCTACTCCCATGTCGGCATGATCAACTGCGCGATGCGGCTCAGCCGGAACTGGGAAGAGGCGTTCTAGGCCCTCCGCTACCCCGTCCTTACGGGGCGGAGCGAAGCAATCCAGGACTGGGTTCAACTGTCCGAGCCAGTCCTCTGGATTGCTCCGTCGCTCTGCTCCTCGCAATGACGGTGGAGCCGGCAAGTCTCATAAAAAAAGGCCGCGGCGGGTGCCACGGCCTTTCGTTCGTTCAGGCTCGCTCGATCATTCCGCCGCTTCCTGCGGGGTTGCCGGCGTTACCGAGATCGCGGGCCTCGCCTTGCCGTCGGCCTTGGCCAAAGCGCGGCGGATGCCGTTGCCATAATCCGGGTGGACCTGATCGAAATGCGCCAGCTGGCGCGCCTCGATCTCGTGCGGGATGCCGCCCATCGCCGCGGCGATGTTGGAGCAGAGGCGCTCCTTTTCGCCAGCGTCGAACAGGTTGAACAGCGCGCGAGGCTGGCTGTAGTCGTCATTGCCGATGCGGTGGTTGTAACGATCCGCATCGCCCGAGATCCGCAACGGCGGCTCCTTGGCAGAAGGCGCCTCGACCGGGCCGCCGAACGAATTCGGCTCGTAATAGGCGTTCGGATGGCCGGTCTTGATGCCGCCATAGACGTTCATCTGGCCGTCGCGGTGATAATGCGCGACCGGAGCCTTCGGCTGGTTGACAGGGATCGTCTCGTAATGGGTGCCAAGCCGGTGACGATGCGCGTCGGCATAGGAGAAGATGCGCGCCTGCAGCATCTTGTCGGGCGAAAAGCCGATCCCGGGCACGATGTTCGACGGCGAGAAAGCTGCGTTCTCGACCTCGGTGAAGTAGTTCTCCGGGTTGCGGTTCAGCTCCATCACGCCGATGTCGATCGGCGGATATTCGCCATGCGGCCAGACCTTGGTCAGGTCGAAGGGGTTGTAGGAGGTCTTGTCGGCGTCCAGTTCGGGCATGATCTGGACCTGGACCTTCCACTTCGGGAATTCGCCGCGCTCGAGCGCGTTGTAGAGGTCTTCCTGCGTCGACTCGCGGGTCTTGCCGATGACCTGTTCGGCCTCCTCATTGGTCCAGTGCTTGTGGCCCTGCATGGTCTTGAAGTGGAACTTGACCCAATAGCGCTCGCCATTGTCGTTCCAGAACGAATAGGTGTGCGAGCCATAGCCGTTGATGTGGCGAACATCGGTCGGCAGACCGCGATCCGACATCAGGATCGTGACCTGATGCAGGCTCTCGGGGCTCAGCGACCAGAAATCCCACATCGCGGTGGGCGAGCGCATGTTGGTCTTGGGGTGGCGCTTCTGGGTGTGGATGAAGTCGGGGAACTTCACGGGATCGCGCACGAAGAAGACCGGTGTGTTGTTGCCGACGAGGTCCCAGTTGCCTTCCGGCGTATAGAACTTGATCGCGAAGCCGCGCACGTCGCGCTCGGCATCGGCGGCGCCCATTTCGCCGGCCACCGTCGAGAAGCGCAGCAGCAGCGGCGTCTCAGTGCCGGGCTGCAACGCCTTGGCCTTGGTGTATTTGGAGATGTCGCCGGTGATCTTCAGCGTGCCATAGGCGCCCCAGCCCTTGGCGTGGACGGCGCGCTCCGGGATGCGCTCGCGGTTCTGGTGCGCGAGCTTCTCGAGGAGCTGGTAGTCCTGCAGCAGGACCGGGCCGCGCGAGCCGGCCGTGATCGAATTCTGGTTGTCGGGAATCGGCGCGCCTGCCGAGGTGGTCATCGTGGCGCCCGGCTTCGGATGACCCGGATCATTGGCTGACATTGCGATATCTCCCTGCAAAAACGACCGGACGCGCCGTCGCATGCGCCGTCCGGTTTGGAATTGGAGGAACTAACAGCGCTTTGTGACGACAATGTCCAATACCGTTTACGGCGATCCACGATAAGTTTATCAAATCGACGATGATCACCTTGAAGCAGTTGCGCTATTTCGCGGCGCTGGCCCGGCACCGTCATTTTGGCCGCGCGGCGCAGGAGTGCCATGTCAGCCAGCCGGCACTCTCGCTGCAGATTCAGGAGATGGAGACCGAGCTCGGCTGCCAGCTCGTAGAGCGGCGCCGAAACGCGGTGGCGTTGACGCCGATGGGCTTGGATGTCGCCGAGCGGGCCCAACGAATCCTGCTCGAGGCCAGCGACCTCGTCGATCATGCGCGTCGTCAGCGCGGTGTCCTCGACGGATCGCTCGATCTCGGCGTCATTCCCTCGATCGCGCCCTATCTCCTGCCGGCGACTCTACCCCTGCTTCAGAGAAAGCACCCGGCGCTGCAACTGCGCCTTCGCGAAACGCAGACGGCGACCCTGATGGAGGAACTCGTCGGCGGGCGGCTCGACGTCGCCTTGCTGTCCTTACCCATCGAGCGGGCGGGAATCGTGACCCTGCCCCTGTTCGACGACCCGTTCCTGCTGGCGGTGCCGAAAGTGCCGCAAGCTCATCTGGCGCGGTTCGACCCGCATCGAGGGCTGTTCGGCGAGACCCTTTTGCTGCTGGAGGAAGGCCATTGCCTGCGCGACCAGGCGCTCAGCGTCTGCGGCACCGTTCCCGGCGGCTCGCGCCGGCAATACGGCGCCTCCAGCCTGTCGACGATCATGCAGATGGTCGCCAACGGCTTTGGCACGACGCTGCTTCCGGCGATGGCCTTGACGGTCGAGTTTCGGCCGGAGCTTCCGGTGAAGCTCTTCCGCTTCACCGAGCCGGGGCCGCGCCGCTCGATCGGCCTCGCATGGCGACGCACCTCCGCGCGTGCCGCCGATTTCGAGGCGCTGGGAGCCATCCTGGCCGAGATCGGGGCCGGTCTCTGCCAGATCAGACGCGAAGCGACCGAGCCCAGGACTGTCGACCTCCCTGCCTAGCTGCCTTCAAGCCAGCCCGGCGAGCCAGACCAGAATATAGGCCACCGTTCCGACCGCCATCGGCACCAGCGGGTTGACCTTGGAGCGATAGGTCACGACCGCCGTCGCGCCCGTGATCGCATAGCCGAACAGCCCGGCCCCGGCCGCCGCCGTCGCGACCGCGCCGCTTGCGAGCATCAACCCGAGCGCGATCGGCACCAGCGCGAGCGTGACGATCCGCACGATGCCATGGTCGCTCCAGCGCCGAAGCCCCCTGCCGCAGGACAAAGCAAGCAGCGAGGACGGGATCAGCATCGCCAGCGTGGCGACGAGGAGGCCTGGAATGCCCGCAACCTGCCAGCCGATGATGCTGGCGAGCATCACATTAGGGCCCGGCGCCGTCTGCGCGATAGCGAAGAGCCGCGCGAAGGTGGGCGCGTCCATCCAGGCCAGGACGTCGACGATCTGGCGATGCACCTCGGGCACGACGGCATTGGCGCCGCCGATCGCCATCAGCGAGATCGTGCCAAAAGTGATGGCGAGCTGGGTAAAGACGCTCCGTTCCATCAGCCACGCCTCGCTGCCACAGTCGCGGCCACCAACCCCAATGGCACGAGCACCAGCAACGCCGGCAGCATCGGCAATCGCAACACGCCGACCGCCAGGAAGGCCGCGGCCGCCATCGCCCATGCCCAGCGCGCGAGCCCGGCCCGGCTCATCAAACGCAGCGCCGTGCCCAGGATCAGTCCCGCCGCGCTCGCGGCCGCGCCGGTCAGCGCGATCTGCGCCAGCGGATGGGCGGAAAAGGCGTCATAGATATTGGCCAGCGCCACCAGCGCCAGCAACGGCATCGCCATCAGCGCGAAGACGCAGGTCAGCGCGCCCGCCACGCCGCGAAACCGGTCCCCCAGCACGACGGCGGCATTGACCGTGTTGGCGCCGGGCAAGGCCTGACAGATCCCCATCAGCTCCGCATAGGCCCGGTCGTCCAGCCAGGCGCGCTCCGCGACGATGATATGGCGCGCGATCGGCCCAACGCCGCCGAAGCCCATAAGCCCGATCTTGAGGAAGCCGGTGAACAATTCCGGCAGGGTCGGCGCGGCAAGCGGCGTGGCGAGGGGCGCGGCAGGCGGCGCAGGCGGTGTCGTGTCTGGCATGGAGAACGTCCGGCAAGGTCGGCTGCTTGGACCACGCCATGCTGCTCCCAGCAACTGACCTCTCCGCATGGCAAACCCCTGCCGACCGCTTGGGAACCCTGCTCAAGCCGTACCGTTAACCCAGCATCTGCCGTTAACCCGGCATCTGCCGTCACCCCAAGCCCCGCCGTTACCTCAAACCATCGCGAGGCGAGATCGTGTCTCTGTTCAGCCGCATCCTCTACATCGCGATCTCGATCGCACTGCTCTGCGCCGCGATCGCCCTGATCGGGGTCGCCGTGTGGCGTACGGCTCAAGGCTTCTGGACCGGCGACGGCGCGCTCGAGACAATGCTGGATGGTATTGGTCTGATCATCATCGCGGTCGCCGTCGCCGATGTCGGCAAGTTCCTCTACGAGGAGGAGGTCGTGTCCGACCGCGAGCTCCGTCGCCCGGCCGAGGCGCGGGGATCGCTGACCAAGTTCATGACGATCATCATCGTCGCGCTTTCGCTGGAATCGCTCGTCCTGATCGCGAAAACCTCGCGTGAGACGATGAGCAACATCGTTTATCCCGGTCTGCTCATGTCGATCGCCGTATTAGCGCTGGTCGGCCTCGGCCTGTTCCAGAGGCTGAGCCAGTCCACGACCGCCAGTATTTCGCCCGAGCTGGGGGAGAGCGGCGCAGACGCAGCCGATGAGAAGGCCGAGCAGAAGCTGCCAGTGGCGCCTTGACGGTCAGCGCGGCTCGTCCACCAGCATGAGGTCGGTGTCGCCCGGACGGCATCCGGCCGCCGTCAGCATGGCGTGAACCTGTCCGCGGTGATGGGTCTGGTGGTTGAACATATGGACCACCAGCAGGGCCTTCGGCCGCGTCATCTCGCGGCGGGCAAGACCCGAGGTCCAGGTGAGATCGCCCTTCAGCCAATCGTCGAGAGGGCCGGCCGCCCAATCGCGGATCGTCGCATCGGTCGCACGTCGCTCCGTGACGAGGTCATCCCAGGCGGCGATCATTCGCGGCGACTCCGTGCCCGGCCCGGTCGGCTTCGGCGTTCCAGCAAAGCGCGAGAGCCACATGCGATCGGCCCAGAGCAGATGGCAGAGCGTGCCATGGATCGAACCGAAGAAGGCGCCGCGATCCTCGCGACGCGCAGCGTCGGTCAGGGTCGCGGCGGCGCCGTAAAGGTTCTCGTTTTGCCAGGCGTTGTAAGCCGCCATGGTCCGCACATAGCCTGCATCGATCATGGCACGGTCCCGTCAGATGATATTTGCTTCCGCCAGCGGCCGCCCTGTCACGATGCGCTCATGGCCGAGATCGGCAAGATCGAGCGAGCGATAGCCGCCATGCAGGATGTGCTCGGCCAGGCCACGGCCGACCGCCGGCGATTGCTGCAGGCCGTGGCCGGAAAAGCCGTTGGCGAGATAGAGGTTCGGCACGTCGACCGCCGGCCCGACGATGGCGTTGTGATCGAGCCCGCACATATCGTAGGGGCCGGCCCAGGCGCGGCCGGGTTTGATCTGCTCGAAAGCGGGGATGCGGTGCGCGAGCGGCATCCACACCGCCTCCTCGAAGAAAGGCCAGTCGACATCCTCGACCGCCGGGTCCGTCTCGACCCATTCGACATCCTGCTCCGGCGTCAGCGGTGAACAGGAGCCGATGAAGAGTTGGCCCTCAGCCGTCCGTTGACCTTCCGGCCGGCACCAGGCGCCGCTCGTGTCGATCAGCAGCGGGCAGTTCCCGACATCACCCCTGCAGGTGAAGGAGAAAACATAGCGCTTCATCGATTTGACGGGGATGTCGACCCCGGCGGTGGCCGCCAGCCGCGCCCCATGCGTCCCGCTGGCGTTGACGGCGGCCCCGCATGCGATGCGGCGGCCGTCGCTCAGTTCGACCGCCGTGACGCGGCCGCCCTCGGTGAGATAGCGAGCGACTTCGCCCTGGCGATATTCGACGCCGAGACTGCGGGCCTTCTTGCGAAAGGCTTGCAGCAGCGCCCAGCCGTCGAACCAGCCCTCGCCGCTCGCCCCAAAAGTGCCGCAGGCCAGATCATCGACATTCAGCCACGGAAATTTGCTGCGCAGCATATCCGCAGCATAAAGTTCGATATCGGCACCTTCCTGTTGCTGAAGCCTCTGGTTGGCTTCGAGGATTTTTTGGCCGGTTTCGCTGGCGACATAGAGGTAGCCGCCCTCGTGCAGGTCGATCGTCGGCACTTCGCCCTCGACCGCGAGATGCTCGCCGATGCTGCGCAGGAAGGCGATGCCATGCAACGAGACGCGGATATTCACCGCGCTGGAGAATTGCTGGCGGATCGAAGCAGCTGATAGCGCGGAGGCCGAGTAGCGATAGGTCGGATCCTTCTCGACCACCACCACGCGGCCGGAAAAGCCGGGATCGGCGGCGAGGTGATAGGCTACGGATGAGCCGATCGCCCCTCCGCCACAAATGACGACGTCGGCGGTCTCTGAAGCAGACGGCATGGCGGCCTCGGCGGATCAGCGCAGCTGGAGCATCGAGATCGATCATCGTGACCGCGACCGGATGGACGCGCTATGATCGAGCGGGTTGGTGACTTCCGCGCATGAATGACGCGCAATGCCGGGCTTGTCGAGAGGCGGATCAGTCGGTGATGCCGCATTCGGCCAGCAGCCATTCGCGGAAGGCGACGACCGTCGGCCGGCTCGCCTTTTCCGTGGGATAGACGAGGTAATAGCCCTCCTCGCCGGTCACCGGTCGATCGACCGGGATCACCAGCGTGCCCGAACGCAGTTCCTCCTCGACGAGGAAGCGCGGCACGATGGCTAGACCCAGGCCCGCGACGGCTGCCTGGGCCACCATGGCGAACTGCTCGAAGCGCGGGCCCATCAAGGCGCGCTGCGGCGGCAGGCCTTGCCGCTCCAGCCAGTTCGCCCAGGCTCGCGGCCGCGTCGATTGCTGCAGCAGCGGCACCTTGAGCATATCCGCCGGCTCGGAAAGGCCGAAGCGCGACACCAGCGCGGGCGAGGCGACCGGCACGATCTCCTCCCCCATCAGCCTGTGCAGCCGGGCGCCGGCCCAGACCGAACCTCCAAAATGGATCGCAGCATCGAGGGCCTCTCGACCGAAATCGAAGGGCACCAGTTTCGTTGCAAAGTTGATGGTGATGCCGGGATGCGCATCGGTGAAACGCGGCAGCCGCGGGATCAGCCAGCGCGTGCCGAAGGTCGGCAGGATGGCGAGGTTGAGCACGCCGGCCGCGCCGCGAAACGCCATGGTCGACACCGTTGCCGCCGCCAGCCGCGAAAGCCCTTCGCGGATCTCGGCGGCATAGGACGCCCCCGCCGCCGTCAGGTTGACGCGCTTCTTGGCGCGCTCGAACAGCGCGACGCCGAGCGATTTTTCGAGTTGCCCGACCTGTCGGCTGACGGCGCCTTGCGTCAGGTTCAGCTCCTCCGCCGCACGCGTAAAGCTGCCATGCCGCGCGGCGGCCTCGAATGCCGCGAGCGCCGACAGAGACGGCACCGAAAGACGGCCGGGAACGAATGTATTATCCATGAGAACTTCTCACCAAGTGGTGAGAACATATCGGTTGCCCTCAACAGGTGGAAGAGGGCATTCTTGGTGGGATGTCGGGGATGCCCCTCGGCGCTCCGACAAGAGCCCTCATCCTGAGGAGCTGCGTCAGCGGCGTCTCGAAGGATGCACCAGATGGTTGCGAAACCCCTGGAGCATCCTTCGAGACGCAGGCTCGCGTTTGCTCCTCAGGATGAGGGCTGCGGTTCGCCGGCGATCAGGATAAAACTCAACCATGACCACCTCGCTTCCCAACGACACCCTCGCTTTGCTGAAGCGGCTCGGCGTCTCCGATGCCGCCTACGCCCCGACGGGCCTCTCCGCACGATCGCCCGTCTCGGGTGAGTCGGTCGCGACGCTGCGCGAGACCACGCCGGCCGAAGCAGAGGCCGCCATCGGCCGGGCGCAGGCCGCTTTCCTCGTCTGGCGCAGGGTGCCGGCGCCGCGCCGCGGTGAGTTCGTCCGCCTGCTCGGCGAGGAACTGCGCGCCGCCAAGACCGATCTCGGCATGCTGGTCACGCTGGAAGCCGGCAAGATCGTCTCCGAAGGCCTCGGCGAGGTGCAGGAGATGATCGACATCTGCGATTTCGCGGTCGGCTTGTCGCGGCAGCTCTACGGTCTCACCATCGCGACCGAGCGGCCGAACCACCGCATGATGGAAACCTGGCATCCGCTCGGTGTCTGCGGCGTGATCTCGGCCTTCAACTTCCCGGTCGCGGTCTGGTCCTGGAATGCGGCGCTCGCCTTCGTCTGCGGCGACAGCGTCGTGTGGAAGCCGTCCGAGAAGACCCCGCTCACCGCGATTGCCGTACAGGCCATCGTCGAGAAGACGATGAAGCGGTTCGGTCCCGAGGCGCCGGCCGGCCTCTCCGAAGTGCTGATCGGCGGGCGCGAGGTCGGCGACATCCTGGTGCAGGATCACCGCGTGCCGATCGTCTCGGCCACGGGATCGACCCGCATGGGCAAGGAAGTCGGCCAGAAGCTCGCGGCCCGCTTCGCGCGCGCCATCCTCGAACTCGGCGGCAACAATGCCGCGATCGTGGCGCCCTCGGCCGATCTCGACATCGCGCTGCGCGGCATCGCCTTCGCCGCGATGGGTACCGCCGGCCAGCGCTGCACCACGCTGCGGCGCCTGATCGTGCATGAAAGCGTCTACGACCAGCTCGTTCCGAAGCTCGCCAAAGTCTACGCCTCGGTGAAGATCGGCGATCCCCGCGAGGCCGGCACGCTGGTCGGACCGCTGGTCGACGAAGCCGCTTATCAGGGCATGCAGAAGGCGCTGGGCGAGGCCCGCGCCGAGGGTGGCGTCGTCCATGGCGGCGAGAAGGTCGAGGTCGGTGCAGGCGGCTTCTATGTTCGCCCAGCTCTGGTCGAGATGCCCCGGCAGTGCGGCCCGGTCGAGCGCGAGACCTTTGCGCCGATCCTCTACGTGATGAAGTACAAGTCGCTGGATGAGGCGATCGCGATGCAGAACGCGGTCGGCGCCGGGCTGTCCTCGTCGATCTTCACGATGAACATGCGCGACGCGGAACTGTTCGTCTCGGATGAGGGCTCCGATTGTGGCATCGCCAACGTCAATATCGGCCCCTCGGGCGCCGAGATCGGCGGGGCCTTCGGCGGCGAAAAGGAGACCGGCGGCGGCCGCGAGGCCGGCTCGGACGCCTGGAAGGCCTATATGCGCCGCGCCACCAACACGGTGAACTACGGCACCACGCTGCCGCTGGCGCAGGGCGTCAGCTTCGACGTGGATGCGTGATCGACAGCGTGATTGGAACACCACCATCATTGCGAGCCCTCGGGTCCTGCCTTCGGCAAGCCCAAGGACAGGCTCCGCGAAGCAATCCAAGAGCGGCAGCGCTCGACGTCCCCGTGGATTGCTTCGTCGCTTCGCTCCTCGCAATGACGGTGAGCAAGAACAATACGGGAGAGAACCGACATGGCCGCCAATCACAAGCTCGCCGAGCTGAATTGGGACGACGCCTTCCTGCTGGACGAGCAGCTCGGCGAGGACGAGCGGCTGATCCGCGACACCGCGCGTGATTACGCGCAGGAGAAGCTGGCCCCCCGCATCCATGACGCTTATCTCAATGAGGCGACCGACCGCTCGATCTTCAACGAGATGGGCGAGCTCGGCCTGCTCGGCGTCACCGTGCCGGAAGAGTATGGCTGCGCCGGCGCCAACTATGTCTCCTACGGGCTGGTGGCGCGCGAGGTCGAGCGGATCGATTCCGGCTACCGCTCGATGATGTCGGTCCAGTCCTCGCTGGTGATGTATCCGATCTATGCCTATGGCTGCGAAGAGCAGCGCAAGAAGTATCTGCCCAAGCTCGCCAGCGGCGAGTTCGTCGGCTGCTTCGGCCTGACCGAACCGGATGCCGGCTCGGACCCCGGAGGCATGAAGACCCGCGCCGAGAAGGTCGCCGACGGCTATCGCCTGACCGGATCGAAGATGTGGATCTCGAATTCGCCGATCGCCGACGTCTTCGTCGTCTGGGCGAAATCATCAGCACATGACAACCAGATCCGCGGCTTCATTCTCGATAAGGGGATGGCGGGTTTGTCGGCCCCGAAGATCGGCGGCAAGCTCTCGCTTCGCGCCTCGATCACCGGAGAGATCGTCATGGATGGCGTGATCGTACCGGAAGAAAACCTGCTGCCGAACGTCTCGGGCCTGAAGGGTCCGTTCGGCTGTCTCAATCGCGCCCGCTACGGCATTTCCTGGGGCGTGATGGGTGCGGCCGAAGACTGCTTCCACCGGGCGCGCCAATACGGCCTCGACCGCAAGCAGTTCAACAAGCCGCTGGCGCAGACGCAGCTCTACCAGAAGAAGCTCGCCGACATGCTGACCGAGATCACGCTCGGCCTGCAAGGCTCTCTCCGGGTCGGCCGCCTGCTCGACGAGGGCAAGATGGCGCCGGAGATGATCAGCCTGGTGAAGCGCAACAATTGCGGCAAGGCGCTCGATATCGCGCGTCAGGCCCGCGACATGCATGGCGGCAACGGCATTTCGATCGAATATCAGGTGATGCGCCACGCGGCTAACCTTGAGACGGTGAATACCTATGAGGGCACGCATGACGTCCATGCCCTGATCCTCGGCCGGGCGATCACCGGGTTGCAGGCGTTTTTCTGATCGATCCTCGCCGTCATGGTCGGGCTTGACCCGACCATCTCGTCCCGAGCGAACTTCCCCGGAGATGGTCGGGTCAAGCCCGACCATGACGGCGGTGTCCAAGCCGGAATGACGCCATGACAACCCCTCCCCTCGCCGGCCTGCGCGTTCTCGAACTGGCGCGCATTCTGGCCGGTCCCTGGATCGGCCAGTTGCTGGCCGATCTCGGCGCCGATGTCGTCAAGGTCGAGGCCCCGGAGGGCGACGATACCCGCAAATGGGGGCCGCCCTTCGTCGAAGGTGTCGATGGGGAGAACCTGTCGGCGGCCTATTTCCATTCGGCCAATCGCGGCAAGCGCTCGATCACGGCCGATTTTCGCACCGAGGAAGGCCAGGCCCTGGTGAAGCGCCTCGCCGCGCATGCCGATGTCGTGGTCGAGAACTTCAAGGTCGGCGGGCTCGTCAAATACGGGCTCGACGCTGTCTCGCTGCGCACCGAATTTCCGCGGCTGGTCTATTGCTCGGTCACGGGCTTCGGGCAGACCGGCCCCTATGCCCCGCGCGCCGGCTATGATTTCCTGGTGCAGGGCATGGGCGGACCGATGTCGGTGACCGGGGAGCCGGCAGGCGCACCGATGAAGGCGGGCTATGCCGTCGCCGACATCTTCACCGGGCTTTATGCGAGCACCGGGATCCTCGCCGCGTTGCGGCGGCGCGACCAGACCGGCGAAGGCGCTACGCTCGACATGGCGCTGCTCGACACGCAGATCGCGGTGCTCGGCAATCAGGCGATGAACTATCTCGTCGGAGGGGCTCCGCCGGCGCGGCTCGGCAACGCGCATCCCAACATCGTGCCCTATGATGTTTTCCCGGTCGCGGATGGTCACATCATCATCGCAACCGGCAATGACGGCCAGTGGCGCAAACTCTGCGAAGTGCTGGGCGAGCCGGCGTTGGCAGAGCACATCGACTACATCGACAACCGCTCGCGGGTGAAGAACCGCGTCGCGCTGACCGACATCCTGCACAGGCTTTGCCAGCGCTATGCAAAGCTCGATCTGCTGGCGGCCCTCGAACAGGTCGGCGTTCCGGCCGGGCCGATCAACGACATCGCTGAAGTCTTCGCCGACCCGCAGGTTGCCGCGCGCGGCGTCAAGGTGGAGCTGGCCAGCGACGTCGCGAAGGCGGGCCATATCCCGACGATCGCCTCGCCCATCGTCATGGACGGCGTGCGGCAGGTGTCGCCACGCCCGAGTCCGCGACTGGGCGAGCACGCCGCCGATATCCTGAACGACCCCGCCTGGGGCGGGTTGGCGCGATGACATCCGCCGTCATTGCGAGCGCAGCGAAGCAATCCAGGAGGGCGCGCTCGACGTCGTTCTGGATTGCTTCGTCGCTGCGCTCCTCGCAATGAGGGCAAGGACAGGGACAAGGAAAAAGAGCAATGACTCATCGCACCGGCGGGCAGATCCTCGTCGATCAGCTCATTCTTCATGGCGCCACCGACGCCTTCTGCGTGCCGGGCGAGAGCTATCTTGCCGTGCTCGATGCGCTGCATGACGCCTCGATGAAGGTGACCATATGCCGGGCCGAGGGCGGCGCCTGCATGATGGCGGAGGCCGCCGGAAAGCTGACCGGAAAACCCGGCATCTGCTTCGTCACGCGCGGGCCCGGCGCTACGAACGCCTCGCCCGGCATCCATATCGCCGATCAGGATTCGACGCCGCTGATCCTCTTCGTCGGGCAGATCGAGCGCGGCATGCGCGAGCGCGAGGCCTTTCAGGAGCTCGATTATCGCGCCGTGTTCGGCAGCATGACGAAATGGGCGACCGAGATCGACGATGCCGCGCGCATCCCCGAGATCATCAGCCGCGCCTTCCATGTCGCGACCTCGGGCCGCCCTGGCCCTGTGGTGATCGCGCTGCCGGAGGATGTGCTGACCGACCTCGCCGATGTCGCGGATGCCGAGCCCTATCAGGTGACGGAGACGCATCCGTCACTTTTGCAGACCATCGATCTGCAGAAGCGCCTCTGGGCTGCCAAGAAGCCGATCGCCATCCTCGGCGGCTCGCGCTGGAACCCGCAGGCGATCGAGCGGTTCCAGCGCTTTGCAGAGCGTTTCGAATTGCCGGTCGCGGTGTCCTTCCGCCGGCAGATGCTGTTTCCGGCCGACCATCCGAACTTCGCCGGCGATCTCGGCATCGGCCCAAACCCGAAGCTGCTGGCACGGATTCAGCAGAGCGATCTTGTCCTGCTGGTCGGAGGGCGGCTGTCGGAGATGCCAAGCCAGTCCTATACGCTGTTCGGCATTCCCAATCCGGGCCGCCCGCTCGTCCATGTGCATCCGGACCCGGAAGAACTCGGGCGGGTCTATCGTCCCAGCCTTGCCATCAACGCTTCGCCGACGGCTTTCTGTGCCGCGCTGGAGACTGTGCACCCGCCGCGGGAAATCGCCTGGGCCGGCGCGGCCACCGAGGCGCATGAGTCCTACATCGGGTGGAGCGAGCAGCCCGCGCCCGTCGCCGGAACCTTCCACCCCGGCGAGATGGTGCGCTGGCTGCGCAGCCAGCTTCCCGACGATGCCATCCTCTGCAACGGCGCGGGCAACTACGCGACCTGGGTGCATCGCTTCCACCGCTTCAACAAATTCGCGACGCAGCTTGCGCCGACCTGCGGCTCAATGGGCTACGGCGTGCCAGCAGCGATCGGTGCCAAGCGGCTCTTTCCGGAGCGGACCGTCATCGCTTTTGCCGGCGATGGCTGCTTCCTGATGAACGGGCAGGATTTCGCAACGGCCGTGCAGTACGACCTGCCGGTCATCGTGATCGTGGTCGATAACGGCATGTACGGCACGATCCGGATGCATCAGGAGAAGCACTATCCCGGCCGCGTTTCAGCGACGACGTTGAAAAACCCGGATTTCGCCGACTATGCTCGGGCCTTTGGCGGCCATGGCGAGCGCGTCGAACGGACCGAGGAGTTCGCCGCCGCCTTTGAGCGGGCACAAGCTTCCGGCAAGCCGGCTATCATCCATTGCCTGCTCGATCCCGAGGCGATCACCCCGGCAAAGTCGCTCTCGACCATCCGCGCCGAGGCGTTTGCCGCACAGGGCAAGGGCTAAGCCTCAGGTTCAGCGCCGCCCGAACCACATCCGGCCGAGCAGACCGTCTCGCCAAAACAGCWTGTGGACGGCGACCGCCGCCACATGCACGGCTCCGAGTGCGATCAGGAGATCGCCGGCCTTGTCATGCAATGCCAGCATCTGCCGATACAGCGCCGGATTAGGGCCATGCGGGTGCGGAACCGAGAAGAGGCCGAAATAGAGCGTCGGAATCTGGATCGGTGCCGCTGCCGCCATCAGCAGGCCGGTGACCGGCAGGGCGATGATGCAGCCATACAGGGCCGCGTGGACAAAACTCGCAGAGCGGCGCAGCCATGGATTCGCACTGTCCGGGGCGGGCGCCCGCACCGTCATGCGCAGCAGCAAGCGCAGCGCGACGAAGGCCGCAACCGTCAGCCCGACCGATTTGTGCAGCTGGTAGAGTTTGAAGCGGGAGACGAGGTCGCGCGTCTCGTCGCGCATCGGCCCCGCAACCCAGAACTGGAACAGGATGAGCAGTAGCGTCAGCCAGTGGAGAGCCACGCTGGCGGGATGCCAGCGGGCCGGCGCACGCACGGCCTGAGTCATCGCGCCAGTCGGCCCTTGATCTCGATATCGATCTGATCGTCGACGATGTTCACGCCGCGGCCGATATCGTAGCTCGGACGCAGGAAGCTGCCCTGGGCGTGGAAGGGCAGAGCCTCGCCGCGCCTTGCCTTGTCGATATCGCCATCGACCACCGCCTTGACGACGAAGGGATGTGTCACGCCCTTCAGCGTCAGCTTTCCATCGATCTCGATCTCGCGCTCTCCCACACGCTTAACAGCATCGGAAACGAAGCTGGCCGTCGGAAATCTAGCGCTGTCGAGCATGCTCTCTCCGGTGATAAAGCCATCCATCAAGGCGGAGCCGGCCTTGATCGAGCCAGTTTCGAGCAGCACGCGGATACGGCTCTTCTCGGGATGGTCGAAATCGATCGCGAACGTTCCGTCGAAGCGCTCGAAGCGGCCGTTCGCGACCGTCGCGCCGAACCGATGGCCGATAAAGCTGATCTCGGTCGCGCTGCGATCGAAATTCCAGGCGGTTTGGGCCCTTGCGATCGAGGCGGCGGAGATGGCGACGGCGAGAGCAACGGAAAAGACGCGCCTGATCATAACAACATTCCGGGTCGGACTGGGATTTTGAGCTAAGGCACCTTGCGTGAATGCGCGATGACCCGGCCTCCTGCCACACGCAAAGGTGAAGACGGCGCTCGCCGCCACATCCGCGCAATTTTTTCACCACATATGTGAATCGGCGGCGAACCTTTCGCGACCCTGGATCGTTGTCCCCGCGGCAACGACACAGGAGATCGAGACATGGTTCGCAAGGGTTCGGCACGTTGGGGGGTTGCCGCCGGGCTCATCCTGCTTGGCGCCTCGCAGGTGCAGGCGGCAAACATTTTCGACGACTTCGCCAGCGCCTTCTTCGGGGCGCCCCGGCGCCAGGCGCCGGTTGCGTCGATCGAGAATTACGACCCGCTCAATGTCACCGTGAAACCGCAGCGCCAATCCTATCCCGAGGTCTCCAGCAAGCCTTCGCCGCCCGTCGTGCAGCTCGACCCGTCGAGCGACCCGAACTGGTATCTGAAGGACCCGACCCTGCGGCGCGGCGACATCGTCGTCACGGCAGCCGGGGTCAAGGTCTATCAGGGCCGCGACGCCGACATGCTGGACAAAGCCGATTTTGCCGCGCTCGGTGGCAAGGCCGGAGACAAGGGCTGGAAGGGTCAGTTGCAGATGGCTGCGGCTGGTGGACGCACGTTTTTCCGTGACGGTGTGCCGACCAAGACCGCGACGGCATCGCTCAAGGACCAGCCGGTCGAGACAGCAACCCGCTGAGCGCGCCCAACCTCTTTTTTATCGCAATCCGTTTGAGGGAAGGGCCGGGCAATCCGGCCCTTCGTATTTTCAGAGGAGCTTTTCGGCGACGAGCTTGCGCAGGCCGTGCAGATCCTTGACGAAACCGCGGATTCCTTCCGCCAGCTTCTCTGTCGCCATCGGATCGTCGTTCATTGCGAAGCGGAAGGCTTTCTCGTCGAGTTCGAGCTTGGCTGGCGCTTCTCCGGGCGCGTCCGGGTTCAGCTTGCGCGGCATGTCCCCGGTCGCCTCCGCCAATTCATCGAGCAGGGCCGGACCGATCGTCAGCCGGTCGCAGCCGGCCAGCGCCTCGATCTCGCCGGTGTTGCGGAACGACGCGCCCATCACCACGGTCTTGACGCCGTAGGTCTTGTAATAAGCGTAGATGCTGCGCACCGAGACCACGCCAGGGTCGGTCTCGGCCGTGTAAGGCCCGGTTCCGGCCTTGACGTGCCAGTCGAGGATGCGCCCAACGAAGGGCGAGATCAGAAAGGCCTTGGCGTCGGCCGCAGCCACAGCCTGAGGCAGCGCGAAGAGCAGGGTTAGATTGCAATCGATGCCCTCGCTCTGGAGCACCTTCGCGGCCTGGATGCCCTCCCAGGTCGAGGCGATCTTGACGAGAATCCGGTCGCGCTCGACGCCCCGCTCCTTATAGGAGGCGATGATCGCCCGGGCCTTGTCGAGCGTCGCCTTGCCGTCGAAAGAAAGGTCTGCATCGACCTCGGTCGAGACCCGGCCGGGAACGATCTTGGCCAGCTCGGCGCCGAAATTGACGGCAAGGCGGTCGCACACGGCTTGGACGGCCTTCTCGCCGCTGCCCTGTTTCTTGCCCCACTGGATCGCCTCATCCACCAGATGGGCATAGGCCGGCGTCTCGACAGCCTTGAAGATCAATGTCGGGTTGGTCGTGCAATCGACAGGCTTGAGCCGGCGGACCGCCTCGATGTCGCCGGTGTCGGCGACGACGGTCGTCATCTCGCGGAGCTGATCGAGTTTGGAGGCCATGTCTGTTCCGGTCCCTTGCTGCGGCGGCTTCGGCTGTCATGCACTGCCGGGCTGTCCTGATCAATGTGGCGCCTCCCGGCCGGCATTGCGAGCCCATCGGCGTAAAGGCCGCTACGCTGTGTGCGGTATCGACCCCCGTCTATGGCAGGGCCGGGGCGCAGGATTGCGACAGCGTTTTCATCGAACTGTCGTATAGGGGGACTACCGGCACCCGATCCTGAAAGAGAGCCCACGGTGGAGAGACGCGATGCGTAGCAAGATTCTCGGCGCAGCCACGATGCTTGCCCTCGCGATGACCGCTGCGGCACACGCGCAGGCGGTCGAGGGCAAGCTCGTGCTCTATACCAGCCAGCCGAACACCGACGCGCAGCAGACGGTCGATGCGTTCAAGGCGAAATATCCGAAGGTCGATATCTCCTTCGTTCGTGACGGCACGCCGCGCATTCTCGCCAAGCTCAGGGCCGAATTCGAGGCCGGAGCACCGCAGGCCGACTTGCTGCTGATCGCCGATTCGGTGACGATGGAAGGGCTGAAGAAGGAAGGCCGGCTGGAGGCCTACGACAAGGCCGATGTCTCGGCCTATCCCGCCGGTATCCACGACCCGGCCAAGGTCTGGTTCGCGACCAAGCTGATCACCACCGGCATCGTCTACAACACCAAGGCGCCGCTGAAACCGACGAGCTGGCTCGACCTGGCCAAGCCGGAAGCGAAAAACCTCGTCGCGATGCCGAGCCCGCTCAATTCCGGCGCGGCGCTGATCCACACCATGACGCTGACCGGCAACCTTGGGGATGGCTGGGGCTATTACGAGAAGCTGAGGGATAATGGTGCGCTTGCCGCCGGCGCCAATGGCGACATCCTGCGCCAGGTCGCGACGGGCGAGAAGCTCTACGGCATGATCGTTGACTTCATGCCGATCCGCGAAAAGGCCAAGGGCGCGCCGGTCGAGTTCGTGTTTCCGAGCGAAGGCGTTTCGGCCGTCAGCGAGCCGGTCGCGATCCTGAAGGGCACGAAGAATGCGGCAGCCGCTCACGCCTTCATCGATTTCCTGCTGTCGAAGGATGGGCAGGAGGTCGCCTCGAAGCAGGGTTATGTGCCGGCGCTCGCCAGCGTCGCCCTTCCGGCCGGTTATCCGGCCCGCAGCGAGATCAAGCTGATGTCCTTCGACGCCGCGAAGGCGCTCGTCGATTCTGACGCCGCCCGCAAGCACTTCAGCGGCATCTTCGAGTGATCAGCCGGCGCTCGGCAACGGTGCCAGCGCGTTGACGCTGGCCTTCGGCCTTTCCCGGAAGCGCGAAGCCGCTGCCGGCCTGGGGCTGTCGCGTCCGGTTGGGCTCTGGCGAGCGCCGCGCGCGCCGTTTCTCCCGGCGCTGATCGTCCTGGTCGCGCTGCTGTTCGGGGCCCTGCCCTTCCTGCGGCTTTTGCTAGCGGCATTGATGCCCGGCGGACGCTTTGCGCCGGACGTTGCTTTCGAAGCCGTGGCGAGCCGTTCGGCCGTCGCGGCGACGCTCCACACCCTCGACACCGCGCTCTGCTCGACGCTCGGAGCGCTCATCCTCGGCACGCTGGTGGCGCTCGTGCTGGGAGTTACCGATGTCCGGGGAAAGCGGCCTTTGGCATTCGGCTTCGTCTTTTCGATGATGATTGCGCCGCAGGTCGCGGCCCTGGCCTTCCTGAGCCTTCTCGCGCCGAACTCGCCGTTGCTGGCGTTGGTGGGCCTGGCCCCGCCGCCCGGCACGCCCAACCCGCTGCTCGGCCGTGGTGGCATCATTCTGGTCATGGCCCTGCACCACGCACCGCTCGTCGCCATGACGGTCTGGAGCGGCTTGCGCAGCATTCCGCATTCGCTTGTCGAAGCGGCGCAGATGGAAGGCGCCGGGCCTGCTACCGTGACGACCCGCATTATCCTGCCGGTGCTGCGCCCTCAGCTTGCGGCTGCCGCACTGGTCGCCTTCGTCGCCGGGATCGGCAATTTCGGCATTCCGGCACTACTCGGCCTCCCCGCCAACTATCTGACATTGCCGACACTGATCTATCGCCGGCTGTCGAGTTTCGGCCCCGAAAGCCTGCCCGAATCTGCCGCGCTCGCGGTTCTTGTCGGCTTGGTCGCGATGGGCGGCGTCCTTTCCGGCATGCTGCTGAGCCGCAGGCAGAACGGCAAGGTCGAGATCGAACGGCCGCTCGAACCTTACTGGCGCCTCGGCAACATGCGTTCTTTCGCGACAGCAGCGCTCTGGCTCGTCCTGCTGCTGAAACTGGGCTTGCCGCTGCTGGCGCTGCTTTGCGACGCGCTGACGCCTGCGCTCGGCGTACCGCTCTCTTGGCAGAGCCTGACCCTCGACAAGTTCGCCGAGGTGCTGCTGCGACAAAGCGTGACGATTCGCGCCTTCCGCAACTCCTTCGGCTTCGCGGCCGTTGCCGGGATTGTGCTGGCGCTGAGCTCGATCGCCTTCGCCTATGGGCTGGAGAGGCGCCTCGGCAAGCTTCGGCGGGCTGTCGAGCTCATCGTCGAGTTGCCTTACGCCTTACCGGGCGTGGTGCTCGCGATTGCCTGCATCCTGCTGTTCCTGAAGCCGCTGCCGCTCGTCGGCGTCAGCATCTACGGCACGCCGTTCATCATCCTCTTCGCCTATATGGCGCGCTTCCTGCCGCTGGCGCTGAAGGCGCCTGTCGCGGCGATGGCCCAGATCGAAGCGCATCACGAGGAGGCCGCGCGGCTCGATGGCGCCGGGACGTGGCAGATGCTGCGCTATGTGGTGGCGCCGATCCTGGCGCCGGCAGCAGCCATCTCGGCGCTGATGGTGTTCCTCGTCGCATTCAACGAACTGACCGTCTCGGCGCTGCTGTGGTCGTCGGGAACCGAGACGTTGGGCGTCGTGCTGTTCAGCCTGAAGGAAGCCGGGCTTGCCGGCGAGGCGGCGGCGATCGCGATCAGCGCCAGTGCGGTCATTCTGGTCGCGATGCTCGGGCTCGACCTGATCGGCCGGCGACTACCGGAGAACGTTCTGCCCTGGCGGATATAAAGGGGCCATCGCCGCATGCTACCCGGGCCTTGAAGACGCTGGCAGCCGGGCTGAACCTCGCCGACCAGACGCTCTATATCGCCAAGCAGAACGGGCGAAACCAGGCCTGCTTCGACACCGAGCAGGCTATTCGGCGGCCGCCCGCCGCTCCATCTTCACGGTTTCACCCAGCAACAGCGCCCGCGAAGCCTTCGCTTCCCGCACCACGAAGTCTACGATGGCGCGCACCCGTGCGACGTCCTTCAGATCGGCATGAACCAGCAGCCAGAACGAGCGCGTGATCTGCACGGTCTCGGGCAGCACCGGCACGAGCAGCGGGTTTCCCTCGGCCATGAAATGGTGGATCACGCCGATGCCGGCGCCGGCTGCGACGGCATTCATCTGGGCGATGACGCTGGAGCTCTGCACCTGCGCGCGCAGACCCTTCGCGACCTCGTCGAGATAGTCGAGCTCGGGCGAAAAGATCAGGTCGTCGATATAGCCGATGATGCGGTGGGCAAAGAGGTCCTCAGGCGTGCCGACCGGCGGCGTGGCGGCCAGATAGGCCGGCGAGGCATAAAGGCCGAGGCGGTAATCGGCGAGCTTGCGGGCGACGACCTTGCCCTCCTTGGGCGGGGCCAGCGTGATCGCGACGTCCGCCTCGCGCTTCGAAAGGGAGAGCAGGCGCGGCATGGCGATAAGCTGGATTTCGAGCCCCGGATAGGCGCTGGCGAACTGCGCGAGACGCGGCGCCAGGAACGCGGTGCCGAAGCCGTCGGGCGCGCCGATCCGGACCGTGCCCGACAACGCCATGTCAGCACCGCCGATGTCACTCTGGATCGCCAGCGCTTCGGTTTCCATGCTCTCCGCCTTGGCCAGCAGGCGCTCGCCATGGGCGGTCAGCGTGTAGCCTTGCGGGCGACGCTCGAAGAGCTTCGCTTTCAGCGATTCCTCCAGAGAGGTGATCCGGCGCGACACGGTGGCATGGTCCGCGCCGAGGCGGCGCGCCGCAGCCGTCAGTCTGCCCGAACGCGCGACCGCCAGAAAAAACCGCAGATCATCCCAGTCGAAGCGCTCCAACAGGCCCTCCCCGTATTCGCGTTCTTGCACGGCCCGCGTTCAAGTGCCGCTATAGCCGTGCGCAAACGAGAATGGTAGTCAGGCCACAGGATCGTAAGATCGACAATTCGTAGGGAGGGCGCCATGCGTCAGGTCGGGCATTATATCGGCGGCAAGCACGTCGACGGCACCTCGGGGCGCACCGCCGACATCTACCAACCGATGGATGGCAGCGTGATCGGCAAGGTCGCTCTGGCGAGCCCTTCCGAACTCGACGCCGCCGTGCAAAACGCAGCCGAAGCGCAGGTGAAATGGGCCGCGGTTAACCCGCAGCGCCGCGCCCGCGTGCTGATGAAATTCCTCGACCTGATCGCGCAGAACAACGAGGAGCTGGCCGAGCTTCTGGCGCGTGAGCATGGCAAGACCATCCCCGACGCCAAGGGCGACATCCAGCGCGGCGTCGAGGTGGTCGAGTTCTCGCTCGGCATCCCCAACCTGATGAAGGGCGAGTTCACGGACGGCGCCGGCCCAGGCATCGACATCTATTCGCTGCGCCAGCCGCTTGGCGTCGTCGCCGGCATCACCCCGTTTAATTTCCCCGCGATGATCCCGCTCTGGAAGCTCGGCCCCGCGATCGCCTGCGGCAACGCCTTCATCCTGAAGCCTTCCGAGCGCGATCCCGGCGTGCCGATGCGCCTGGCCGAGCTTTTCGTCGAGGCAGGCGGCCCTCCCGGCATCCTCAACGTCGTCAACGGCGACAAGGAAGCGGTCGACGCCATCCTCGACCACCCCGAAATCAAGGCCGTCGGCTTCGTTGGCTCGACGCCGATCGCGGAGTATATCTACGCCCGCGGTTGCGCCAATGGTAAGCGCGTGCAGTGCTTCGGCGGCGCCAAGAACCACATGGTCATCATGCCTGACGCAGACATGGACCAGGCCGTCGATGCGCTGATCGGCGCGGGCTACGGCTCGGCCGGCGAGCGCTGCATGGCGATTTCGGTCGCGGTTCCGGTCGGCAAGGCCACCGCCGACGAGTTGGTGAAGCGGCTTATTCCCCGCGTCGAGAGCCTGAAGATCGGCCCCTCGACCGACTCCAGCGCCGATTACGGCCCGGTCGTTACGAAGGCGGCGGAAGAAAAGATCCGCTCCTATATCGAGCTTGGCGTCCAGGAAGGCGCGACGCTCACCGTCGACGGCCGCGACTTCAAGATGCAGGGCTACGAGAACGGCTTCTATGTCGGCGGTTGCCTGTTCGACAACGTCACCAAGGACATGCGCATCTATAAGGAAGAGATCTTCGGGCCGGTTCTCTCCGTCGTCCGTGCAGAGAGCTATGAAGAAGCGCTGAAACTCACCAACGACCACGAATACGGCAACGGCACCGCGATCTTCACCCGCGACGGCGATGCGGCGCGCGACTTCGCCTCGAAAGTGCAGGTCGGCATGGTCGGCATCAACGTGCCGATCCCGGTGCCGCTGGCCTATTACACCTTCGGCGGCTGGAAGCGCTCCTCCTTCGGCGACCTCAACCAGCACGGGCCGGACTCGATCCGCTTCTACACCAAGACCAAAACAGTGACGGCGCGCTGGCCTTCCGGCATCAAGGATGGCGCGAGCTTCGTCATTCCGACGATGAACTGAGCGAGCCAAGACGAGCGGATAGAAACGAGGTGGCCATGTTCTCGTTGACCGAGGATCAACTCGCCATCCAGGAGATGGCCACCGCTTTCGCCACTGATACCCTCGCGCCCAACGCCACGCGCTGGGACGAGGAGAAGCATTTCCCTGTCGAGGAAATGCGCCAAGCGGCCGCGCTCGGCATGGGCGGCATTTATATCCAGGAGGATGTCGGCGGGTCGGGCTTGAGCCGCCTCGACGCAGCCCTGATCTTCGAAGCGCTTTCGACGGGATGTCCGACGGTCGCGGCCTATATCTCGATCCACAACATGTGCGCCTGGATGATCGACCGCTATGGGTCGGACGAGCAGCGCCAGCGCGTCCTGCCGAAGCTCTGCACGATGGAGCATCTGGCGAGCTATTGCCTGACCGAGCCTGGTGCCGGGTCGGACGCCGCCGCGCTGAAGACCAAGGCGGTGCTCGACGGCGAGCATTACGTCCTCGACGGGCAAAAGCAGTTCATCTCGGGCGCTGGTGTTTCCGACATTTATGTCGTGATGGTGCGCACTGGCGAGGCCGGTCCCAAGGGCATCTCGACACTGGTGGTCGAGAAGGGCACGCCCGGCCTCTCCTTCGGCGCCGAGGAAAAGAAAATGGGCTGGAACGCCCAGCCGACGCGTGCGGTGATCTTCGAGAACTGCCGCGTACCCGTCGCCAACCGACTGGGGCCAGAGGGCATCGGCTTCAAGATCGCGATGGCGGGGCTCGATGGCGGGYGGCTGAATATCGGCGCCTGCTCTATCGGCGGGGCTCAAGCCGCGCTCGACAAATCCATTGCCTACGCGAAAGAACGCAGGGCTTTCGGCTCGGCGATCGCGGATTTTCAGGCGCTGCAGTTCAAGCTCGCCGACATGGCGACTGAGTTGGAGGCGGCCCGCAGCTTGTTGTGGCGCGCCGCCGCCGCCCTCGATGCCAAGGCACCGGACGCGACCAAGCTTTGCGCCATGGCCAAGCGCATCGCGACCGACACCGGCTTCGAGGTCGCCAACGACGCCCTGCAAATCCATGGCGGCTACGGCTATCTCGCCGATTACGGCATCGAGAAGATCGTCCGAGATCTCCGCGTCCACCAGATCCTCGAAGGCACCAACGAGGTGATGCGGATGATCGTCGCGCGCGGGCTGGTCGGCCGTGCGAAGGGGAATTGAGCAGCGCTGCTCACGTCAGAACTAGGGAGAGATGGCACCATGAGCAGCATCGCCTTTATCGGCCTCGGCAATATGGGCGGCCCGATGGCCGGGAACCTCGTCAAGGCTGGACATAGCGTCAAAGCTTTCGATCTCGTCGAAGCTTCGCGGCAGGCTGCTGCCGAACTCGGCGTCGGCATCGCTGCTTCCGCGAAGGAAGCTGTCGCCGAGGCCGAGATCGTCGTTACGATGCTCCCCGCGGGCAAGCATGTGCTGACAGTGTGGGCCGATATTCTGCCGGCGGTTAAGCCCGGCACGCTCCTGATCGATTCCTCGACGATCGATGTCGAGAGCGCCCGGAAAGCGCATGCGCTCGCAGCCGAACATGGCTGCCTGTCGCTGGATGCGCCGGTTTCCGGCGGCACCGGCGGCGCGAAGGGCGGCACGCTGACCTTCATGGTCGGCGGCAGCGAGGAAGCGTTCGATCGCGGCGAGCCTGTTCTGGCCAGGATGGGCCGCAAGATCGTGCATTGCGGCGCCGCCGGAAACGGCCAGGCCGCGAAGATCTGCAACAACATGATCCTCGGCGTCTCGATGATCGGCGTGTCCGAGGCCTTCGTTCTGGCGGAAAAGCTCGGCCTTTCGCATCAATCGCTCTTCGACGTGGCTTCGACTTCGTCAGGGCAATGCTGGTCGCTGACGACCTATTGCCCTGTGCCGGGGCCGGTGCCGACCTCGCCGGCCAACAACGACTACAAGCCCGGTTTCGCCTCGGCCTTGATGCTGAAAGACCTCAAGCTCGCGCAGGAGGCGGCACAGAGCGCCGGCGCATCGACGCCGCTGGGAGCCGCCGCCGCGCAGTTGTTCGGGCTGCACAATGCCTGGGGCGAAGGCGACGCGGATTTCTCGGGGATCATCCACATGCTGCGCGGGCGCGACAAGGGCTGACGCGTCGTGGAAGATCGGCGCGCGAGGCGCTTGCGCACCCCCGCCACGCGGCGTTAGACCCTTGCCATGACCGACACGACGCCTCGCCGCGAACGCTCCGCCCTCACAGGATTTGCGGATAACCGGCTCGACCGGCGCGAAGACCTGCGCAACAAACCCGATGCGGTGAGCGCGCTGCGCCACCGCTCCGACACCCGCATCACGGTGGTGGCCGGCGAGACGCCGGTGCTGAACCGCATGGGCACGGACGAACTCTCGATCTGGTTCAGCCATGGCGAGACCGAGATGCTCGGACCCGCGCTGGAGGAGATCTTTCTGGGCATGGCGGAAGATGGCTCGCCACGCTTCGGCCGCCTGCTCGACCGCGCGCTGATCGAGCCGCTGACGGCACGGCCCGAGTTGCTGCTGACCGATCTGCGCTCGGTGGCGCTGAAGCGTCTCGTGCCGACCGATGAGATCGGGCCCCTCGGCGAAGCCAAGGCCGTCCTGGACTGGCACGCTCGCCATCGCTTCTGCGCGCAATGCGGCGGGACGACCGTCGCGGGCGCCTCCGGCTGGCGGCGCGAATGCAGCAATTGCGGCGCGATGCATTTTCCGCGCACCGACCCGGTCGTGATCATGCTGGTGACGCGCGGCGACAACTGCCTGCTGGCGCGCCAGTCGCGTTTCGCGCCGGGCATGTACTCCTGCATCGCCGGCTTCGTCGAGCCGGGCGAAACCCTGGAGAACGCGGTGCGGCGCGAGAGCTGGGAAGAGACCGGCTTGCGCATCGGCACGGTGCGCTATCTCGCCTCCCAGCCCTGGCCATTCCCCTCCTCCATCATGGTCGGCTGCATCGCCGAGGCATTGGGCGACGAGATCACGCTCGACATGTCGGAGCTGGAGGACGGCCGCTGGTTCTCCCGCGACGAAGTGCTTCAGATGATGGAGGGCGCCCATCCCGACGGGCTGTCGTGCCCGCAGCATATCGCGATCGCCAACACGCTGGTGCGCGCCTGGGCGATCGAAGGCGAAAAGCCCTGACGCCGTCCGCTTTTAACGACAACCGCGATCTCGGGGCGCTGGAAGCATGACGGACGCCGTCAACGCCTTCGTACCGGGGCCGCGTGCCCGTATCGCCGGCACACAGGGCGGCCCGCTTTCCGGCCTGACCTTTGCGGTCAAGGATCTTTTTGACGTCGCAGGCGTGCCGACCGGCGGCGGCAATCACGATTGGGCCAAGGCGAACCCCGTTCCCGCTCGTCACGCCTGGGCGGTTCAGCGCCTGCTCGACGCCGGAGCGGAACTCGTCGGCAAGACGGTCACGGACGAAGTTTCGCTCGGAATTCTCGGCGAAAGCGCCTTCGACGGCACGCCGCTGAACAGCGCCGCACCGGAGCGCGTGCCGGGCGGCTCTTCGTCAGGCTCGGCGGCTGCGGTAGCCGCCGGTTTGTGCGACACCGCGCTTGGCACGGATACCGGCGGTTCGATGCGGGTGCCGGCGAGCTTCTGCGGGCTTTACGGCATCCGCCCGACCCATGGCCGGCTCGATTTGAGCGGGCTGATGCCGCAGGCGCCCAGTTCCGACACCGCCGGCTGGTTCGCGCGGGATGCCGCCACCTTCGCAAGGGTCGGCACTGCGATGCTCGGGGAGGCGCCGGGGCCGCTGCCGAACCAGCTGATCATCGCGGTCGACGCCTTCGGTTTCGCCGATCCCGACGTCGCCGAGGCGTTGCGGCCCATGGTCGAGCGGCTTGCAAAAATCCTCGGCGCGACAGCGCGCGAGGAGATCATGGCGCCACAGGGGCTTTCGGTCTGGGCGCGGGCGCAACGCTGCCTGCAACCGGTCGAGGCGTGGGCGACCTTCCGCCCCTGGATCGAGCAGCACAATCCGCGCATGGCCTTCGGCGTCGCGGCCGGGCTGATCGCTGGCTCGCAGGTTTCGGCGGCCGATCAGGGCTGGGCAGCGCTGATGCGCGAGGAGGCGCGCGCCAGGATGCGCCATCTGCTGTCACCGGGCGCGATCCTGTGCCTGCCGACGACGCCCTTCCCTGCGCCGCTGCGCGGCCAGTCCATTCCTGCGCTGCGGCCGGTGCGGGACCGGATCACCTGCCTCTGCGCCCAGGGGGGACTTGCCGGCCACCCCCAGGTGAGCCTGCCGGGAGCGACGGTGGACGGGGCGCCGGTCGGGCTTTCGATCATCGGCGGCCGTGGCACGGATGCCGCATTGCTGGCCGTCGCGCTCGCCATGGAGGATGCCGCGTGACGGACCTGACGCCCAACCTGCCCGATGTGGTCGCGGAGATCGGCGAACTCTTCGAGACATACGAGCAGGCGCTGATCGACAAGGACGTCGCGGTGCTGGACCGCACCTTCTGGAACAGCCCGCACACGATCCGCTACGCTTTCGCTGAGAACGGCTACGGCTTCGACGAGATCCATGCCCATCGCGTTGCGCGGCCGCCGGGACCGGGATCGAAAGAGAAGCGGCTCAGGCTGGAAATCCTGACGCTCGGCCGCGATTTCGCGACGGTAAACCTCGAATTCAAGCTGCGCGGCCGCGATCTCGTCGGCCGGCAGAGCCAAACGTGGGTGCGCTTCGCCGATCTCGGCTGGAAGGTCGTCTCGGCTCACGTCTCGACGATGGAGCCGCGAGGCTGACCGGCGGTCGAGACAACTCAGCACGTCGGCAACAGGCGATGCGGTTTCCCGTCATTGCGAGCAGAGCGAAGCAATCCAGGGGACGTAGCGCTCTGCCGCTCTGGATTGCTTCGCTGCGCTCGCAATGACGGGGATGATACCGAGGCGGCCACCCTATTCCGCCGGCTCTCCGAGGGTCGAGCGGAACTCGCTTGCCGGGTAGACGCCCATGATCCTCATCTCTTTCGAGAAGAAGGCGAGTTCGTCGAGCGCGCGGCGCAGCGCCGGGTCGTCGGGATGCCCCTCGACATCGGCATAGAACATCGTCGCCGAGAACAGCCCGTCGACCATGTAGCTTTCGAGCTTCGTCATGTTGACGCCGTTGGTGGCAAAACCGCCCATCGCCTTGTAAAGCGCGGCGGGAATGTTGCGGACGCGGAACATCAGCGTCGTCACCGTCCTGGCCTCGCTTTGGCGCGCGTATTCCGGATATTTCGACAGCACGACGAAGCGGGTCGTATTGTGCTTTTCGTCCTCGATATCCTCCATCAGGATGTTGAGGCCGTAGACCTCGGCGGCGATGCGGGGGGCAATGGCCGCATGGGTCACGTCGCCGGTCTCCGCGACCTGCCGGGCGGACCCGGCGGTATCGGCAGCGACCTCGGCCTTGAGGCCGAGCTTGCGGATGATCTTGCGGCACTGGCCGAGCGCATGGATGTGGCTCTGCACGGTTTTCACCGTCGCCAGCGTCGCGCCCTCCACCGCCATCAGATGGAAGCGGATCGGCAGGAAATGCTCGCCGATGATGTGCAGCCCCGAGCGCGGCAGAAGATGATGGATGTCGGCGACGCGGCCGGCGATCGAATTGTCGATCGGGATCATGCCGTAGCGCGCCTTGCCGTCGCTGACGGCCGCAAGCGCATCCTCGAACGTCGGGCAAGGCAGGAGTTCGCAGTCCGGAAACACCTGCAGGGCGGCCTGGGACGAGAAGGCTCCAGGTTCACCCTGATAGGACACGACGAAGGACATAGGGCGCTTTCCAGGCTCAGGCACGGATGGTCTTCAGGATCGCGCGGGCGCGGTCGAGATCGGGCGGCGTGTCGACGCCGCGCGGCACCTGATCGACGATCATCACGTCGATGCGCATGCCGTTTTCCAGCGCCCGCAGCTGCTCGAGCTTTTCGCGCAGCTCCAGCGGCGATTGCGGCAAGCTGACGAAGCGCTCGAGCGCGGGGCGGCGATAGGCATACAGGCCGATATGGTGGTAGAGCGGCCCCTCGCCATAGGGTGCGGTGGCGCGAGTGAAGTAGAAGGCGCGCAGATGGCGCGGCCCGATCTCGCTGCCGATGAGCTTGACCACGCTGGGCGCTGTCTTCTCCTCCTCCTCCGTGATCTCGCCGGCGAGCGTCGCGATATCCACCGCCGGGTCGGCAAGCGGCTTCACCGCCTCGCCGATGGCGGAGGGCGCCAGCGTCGGGAAATCCCCCTGTACGTTGACGATGATGTCGTAGCGCCGCTCCGGGTCGAGGATGTCGGCGGCTTCCTTGATGCGGTCGGAGCCGGTCTGATGGGCGGTGCTGGTCATCACCGCCATGCCGCCCGCTGCCTCGATGGCCGCGACGATGTCCGGCGAATCCGTGGCGACCGCCACGTCTCCGGCGCCAGACGCGACAGCGCGGCGCCAGACATGCACGATCATCGGCTCGCCATGGATGTCGGCAAGCGGCTTGCCCGGCAGGCGGGTCGCCGCCATGCGGGCGGGGATCAGGATCAGCGGATTCGGCATGGCTCGCTGCGGGTGCTGGCGGCGCCTCGTGCCGGCTGGCGAGAAGCGTCGAAAAGTCTCTAGGAAGCGCGCTTATACGAGTTGCAATCGGGCGCGCAAAGCGGTTAAGCAACAGCCGAGGCTGGAGCTTTTCAAAGCTCCGTCATGCGCAATCTCCGTCTCCGTGGCTCGGCTGCGGCAGGCTCCAGGGTTCGGATACGATGAACATCGAGGCCAATAAAGTCGCCGGCGCGCTTCTTTCCACGCTGCTCGTGGTGATGGGGCTTCAGATGGTGTCCGGCATCGTGTTCACCTCGCACAAACCCAAAGTGCCCGGCTTCGACCTGCCCAACGTCGAGCCGGCCGCTGCCGGCGGCGCTGCGCCCGCCGCCGTCGAGGATCCGCCGATCGTCGAGCGCCTTGCCAAGGCCGACCCGGCCAAGGGCGAAAAGGCGACCGCCGCCTGCAAGGCCTGCCATAACTTCGAGAAGGGCGGTGCCAACAAGGTCGGCCCGCATCTCTACGGCGTTTACGGCCGCAGCGAAGGCGCCGTCGAGGGCTTCGCCTATTCCGCCGCGATGAAAGCCCGCAACGACAAGAAGTGGGAGGCCGACGGCCTCGACCATTTCCTGAAGAACCCGAAGGCTTATGTGCCGGGCACTGCGATGTCCTTTGCCGGCATCAGCAACCCGACCACCCGCGCCGACGTGGTCGCTTATCTTAACACGCTGTCGGACGCGCCACAGCCGCTGCCGAAGCCCTGACGGGCGTCGAGGCAAGCGCGTCAGTCTTTCGATCAAGCCGGGCCTCGTGCCCGGCTTTTTCATGCGGCGCCTTGGCTTGCCCTCACCATCGCCGGAATCGCGGACCAAAGACCGTCATTGCCGATCCGGCGCCGGCAGGCGACATAGGATCAGGCGATTCGGACGAAGGAGACGCGAGACGATGGCGATGCGCATCACACGCCGATGGCTGTTGGAGGCCGGAGGCGTCATGGCGGCGACCGCTGCCCTGCCGGAACTGTCCGGGGTGGCGCAGGCGCAGGACGGCGAGATCCACGGCCTCTCCGTCTTCGGCGAGCTGGCGCTGCCGCCCGATTTCCCGAATTTCGCCTATGTGAACCCGAAGGCGCCCAAGGGCGGCACGCTGACGCTCCAGATCAAGCAGGCGGCCGGCAACCAGAGCTTCGACACCTTCAACACGCTCAACACCTTCGTGCTTCAGGGCGATGGCGCAGCCGGCATGGATGCCTGCTTCGACAGCCTGATGGCCGGCTCCGGCGACGAGCCCGGCTCCGTCTACGGGCTGTTGGCGAAGAGCGTGGCCGTCTCGCCCGACCGGCTGACCTATCGCTTCCGGCTGCGCCCGGAGGCGAAGTTCAGCGACGGCTCGCGCGTGACTGCGCGCGATGTCGCCTTTTCGCTCAACATCCTGAAGGCGAAGGGTCACCCGTCCTTCCGTCTCCTGCTCGGCGAATTGGTTTCGGCGGAGGCAGAGGGTGACGACATCGCCGTGATTAGCCTAAGCCCGACACGAAGCCGCGATCTGCATCTAATCGTGGCCGGCCTGCCCGTGTTCTCGGAAAAATATTGGTCGACGCGGGATTTCACCGCCTCGACCCTGGAGCCGCCGCTCGGCTCCGGCGCCTACAAGGTCGGGCGCCTCGAGCAGGGGCGTTTCATCGAGTTCGAGCGCGTGGCCGATTATTGGGCCAAGGATTTAGCCGTGAATGTCGGCACCAACAATTTCGACCGGGTACGCTGGGAGTATTTTCGCGACCGGCAGGTGGCGTTCGAGGCCTTCAAGAGCGGCATCATCACCTTCCAGGAGGAGTTCACCTCGCGCCTCTGGGCGACAGGCTACGATTTCCCCGCAATGAAGGAAGGCAAGGTCAGGAAGGAGGCGCTGCCGAAGACTGATCCGGTGGCGTCCCAAGGCTGGCTGTTCAATCTGCGGCGCGAGAAATTCGCCGATCCGCGTATCCGCGAGGCGATTGGCCTGGCGTTCGACTTCGAATGGACGCGCAAAACGATCATGTTCGGCTCTTATGAGCGCATGACGTCCTACTTCGAGAACTCCGACTCCAAGGCCGTCGGCAAGCCTTCGCCCGAAGAGCTCGCACTGCTGGAGCCGTTCCGTGGGCAGGTTCCCGACGAGGTCTTCGGCGAGCCCTATCTGCCGCCGGTCTCCGATGGTTCCGGCAGCGACCGCGCTCTGCTGCGCAAGGCCGACGAGATGCTGCGCGCCGCCGGCTGCAAGCGTGACGGCACCATGCTGAAGCTACCAAACGGCCAGCCCTTCGAGATCGAATTCCTCGATTCGAGTCCGGCGCTGCAGCCGCATACCCAGCCTTTCCAGGCCAATCTCAAGCGGCTCGGCATCAATGCGGTCTCGCGCCTCGTCGACCCCGCGCAATATCAGCGGCGCACGCAGGAGTTCGACTTCGACATCGTCAGCCAGGCCTTGTCGGGCAGCGCGATCCCCAGCGACTCCCTGCGGATCGTCTATGGTTCGGAAGCTGCGAAGACGCCGGGTTCGCGCAATCTCGTCGGAGTTGCCAGCCCCGCGATCGACACCATGATCGAAAAGATCGGCCAGGCGCAAAGCTATGCCGAGGTCGTGGTCGCCGCCAAGTGCCTCGACCGGCTGCTGCGCGCCGGCCGCTACTGGATTCCGATGTGGTGGAACAACGAGACCTGGATCGCCCATTGGGACATGTTCGAGCGACCGCAGACCAAGCCTAAATTCGGCTCCGGTGCGCCGGGAACCTGGTGGTTCGACGCCGAGAAAGCCAAGCGGATCGGGAAGGCGTGATGGAGTTGGCGTTTCGAAGCCCTTGCCGTCATTGCGAGCGTCGCGAAGCAATCCAGGGGGCTGGGCAGAAGCGTTCAACCCAGTCCCCCTGGATTGCTTCGTCGGCTTCGCCTTCTCGCAATGACGGGGTGTTCCGGACGTGTTGAGCTACATCGCCCGCCGCATCGCGTTGATGGTGCCGACCCTGCTGGGCATCCTGCTGGTGTCCTTCACCATCGTTCAGTTCGCGCCCGGCGGGCCGGTCGAGCGCGTGATCTCGCAGCTCCAAAACCCCAATGGCGGCGCGGCCGATCGTGTCGGCGGCGGCCAGGGGGGCGATGGCGGTGCGCATGGCGACGCATCGGCCTATCGCGGCGCACAGGGGCTCGATCCCGCCTTCATCAAGGAGCTGGAAAAGCAGTTCGGCTTCGACAAACCGGCTCCCGAGCGCTTCTGGAAAATGCTGACCGACTATGCCCGCTTCGATTTCGGGCGCAGCTATTTCCGCGACGCGCCGGTGCTGCAGCTGATCAAGGAAAAGCTGCCGGTCTCGATCTCGCTCGGTCTCTGGATGACGCTGCTCTCCTACATGATCTCGATCCCGCTCGGCATTCGCAAGGCCGTGCGGGAGGGATCGCGCTTCGACACCTGGACAAGCGCCGTCGTCATCGTCGGCTACGCCATCCCGAGTTTCCTGTTCGCGATCCTGCTGATCGTGCTCTTCGCCGGCGGCTCGTTCTGGCAGATTTTCCCGCTGCGGGGCCTAACCTCCGACAACTGGGCGCAGCTCTCGCTGCTCGGCAAGATCAAGGACTATCTCTGGCATATCGCCCTGCCGGTGACCGCGATGGCGCTCGGCGCCTTCGCGACCTCGACGCTGCTGACGAAGAACTCATTCCTCGACGAAATCAGGAAGCAATACGTCCTGACCGCGCGGATGAAGGGGCTGTCGGAGCGCGGGGTGCTCTACGGCCATGTCTTCCGCAACGCGATGCTGATCGTGATCGCCGGCTTCCCCGGCGCCTTCGTCAGCGCGCTGTTTGCCGGCTCGCTGCTGATCGAGACGATCTTCTCGCTGGATGGGCTCGGGCTTTTGTCCTTCGAGGCGATCGTCAACCGCGATTACCCCGTCGTCTTCGCCAACCTCTACATCTTCTCGCTGATCGGCCTGATCGTGCATCTTCTCACCGACCTGACCTATAGCTGGGTCGATCCCCGCATCGATTTCGAGACGCGGGACGCTTGAGATGAGCGACACGCTCCTTGCGCCTCCGCCTCCCTCAGCCCGCAGCGATGCTCCGCTTGCGCCGTCGCAGATGCGTGAGGGCTGGCTGAAGCTGACCCCGATCAATCGCCGCAGGCTCGACAACTTCAAGGCCAACCGGCGTGGCTGGTGGTCGCTCTGGTTGTTCCTCGCCCTGTTCCTGCTCTCGCTCGTTGCCGAGCTGATCGCAAACGATCGTCCCCTTCTCGTCAGTTACAAGGGCGAGTGGCTGGTGCCGGTGGCGGTGAACTATCCGGAGGAAAAGTTCGGCGGCTTCCTCGCCACGACCGATTATCGCGACCCGGTTATCGCCAAGGAAATCGACGCCAACGGTTTCGCGATCTGGCCGCCGATCCGGTATCGCTACAACACCAACAATCTCGATTTGCCCGTCCCCGCCCCGGCCCCGCCGACCTGGATGCTCAAGGACGAGCAGTGCAAGACCATCGCCGAGCGGACCGGCGGCTCGACCTGCCGCGACCTCGAATGGAACTGGCTCGGCACCGACGATCAAGGGCGCGACGTGGTGGCGCGGCTGATCTATGGCTTTCGGATTTCGGTGCTGTTCGGGCTGATCCTGTGCGCCTTCTCCTCGGTGATCGGCATCGCGGCCGGGGCCGTCCAAGGCTATTTCGGCGGTTGGGTCGACCTGATTTTCCAGCGCGTCATCGAGATCTGGACCTCGATCCCGGCGCTTTACCTGCTGATCATCGTCGCGGCGATCATCACGCCGAGCTTCTTCGTGCTGCTCGGCATCCTGCTGCTGTTCTCCTGGGTGTCGCTGGTCGGCGTCGTTCGGGCTGAATTTTTGCGGGCGCGCAACTTCGAATATGTCCGGGCGGCCCGCGCGCTCGGCCTGTCCAGTCGCACGATCATGTGGCGCCACCTCCTGCCGAACGCGATGGTGGCGACGCTGACCTTTCTGCCTTTCATCCTCAACGGCTCGATCACGACGCTAACCTCGCTCGACTTCCTCGGCTTTGGCCTGCCGCCCGGCTCGCCCTCGCTTGGCGAATTGCTGGCGCAGGGCAAGGCCAACCTTCAGGCGCCCTGGCTCGGCCTCTCCGGCTTTGCCGTGATCGCGCTGATGCTCTCGCTGCTGATCTTCATCGGCGAAGCGGTGCGGGACGCCTTCGATCCGCGGAAAACCTTCGCATGAGCGCGCCGCTACTATCTGTCGAAGACCTCTCGGTCGCCTTTCGCCAGGGCGGGCGCGAGACGCTCGCGGTCGACCGGGTTTCCTTTTCCATCGATCAGGGCGAGACCGTCGCGATCGTCGGCGAATCCGGGTCGGGCAAGTCGGTTTCCGCTCTCTCGATCCTGAAGCTGCTGAGCTATCCGGCGGCAAGCCACCCCTCGGGCAAGGTGCTGTTCAAGGGTCAGGATCTGATCGCGGCAGATGAGGACGCGATGCGCAAGGTGCGCGGCAACGACATCACCATGGTGTTCCAGGAGCCGATGACGTCGCTGAATCCGCTGCATCCCATCCAGAAGCAGATCGGGGAAATTCTCGAGCTGCATAAGGGGCTGCGCGGCGAAAAGGCCAAGGCGCGCACGCTCGAACTGCTCGGCCTCGTCGGCATCCGCGACGCGGAAAGCCGGCTCGGCGCTTATCCGCACCAGCTCTCGGGCGGACAGCGCCAGCGCGTGATGATCGCCATGGCGCTCGCCAACGAGCCGGACCTGCTGATCGCAGACGAGCCCACGACGGCGCTCGACGTCACCGTGCAGGCGCAGATCCTGACGCTGCTGAAGGAGCTTCAGGCCCGGCTCGGCATGGCGATGCTGTTCATCACCCATGACCTCGGCATCGTCAGGCGCATCGCCGACCGTGTCGTGGTGATGCTGAAGGGCAAGATCGTCGAGGAGGGGCCGGTCGCGGAGATCTTCGGCAACCCGCAGCATGCCTACACCAAGCGCCTGCTCGCGGCCGAGCCGAAGGGCCGGCCGGAGCCTGTGCCCGCCGACGCCGAGACGCTGCTCGAAGCCGGGCCGATGAAGATCTGGTTCCCGATCAAGTCAGGGTTCATGCGGCGCGTGACCGGCCATGTGAAGGCGGTGGACGGCATTTCGCTCATGGTCCGGGAAGGCGAGACGCTGGGCGTCGTCGGTGAATCCGGCTCGGGCAAGACCACGCTCGGCCTCGCCATCCTCAGGCTGATCGCGTCGGAAGGACCCATCGTCTTTCTCGGCGACCGGATCGACGGATTGTCGTCCAAGCAGATCAGGCCGAAGCGTGCGGATCTGCAGGTCGTCTTCCAGGACCCCTATGGTTCGCTTTCGCCGCGCATGTCCGTGGCGGAGATCGTGGCCGAGGGTCTCGGCGTGCAGCAGAAGAGCCTGTCCTACGAGGCAAAACGGGCCATCGTGGCGCAGGCGCTTGCCGATGTCGGGCTGGATCCCGCCGCGATGGACCGCTACCCGCACGAGTTCTCAGGCGGGCAGCGCCAGCGCATCGCGATCGCCCGCGCCATGGCACTCGATCCGAAATTCGTGGTGCTGGACGAGCCGACCTCGGCGCTCGACATGTCGGTGCAGGCGCAGATCGTCGATCTGCTGCGCGGGCTGCAGGCCAAGCGCAAGCTCGGCTACCTCTTCATCAGCCACGATCTCAAGGTGGTGCGGGCGCTGTCACACCGGGTCGTCGTGATGCAGAACGGCAAGGTCGTCGAGGAAGGGCCGGCGGAGGAGATCTTCGAGCGTCCGCGCGTGCCCTATACGCAGGCGCTGCTCGCCGCCGCGCTCAATCTCGAACCTGTCGCCGCTGCTGCCGTGAGGGAGTGAGGATGCCACGCGCCCTGCTCATCGTGCTCGACTCGGTCGGTTGCGGTGGCGCCGAGGATGCCGCCACCTATGGCGACGAGGGCGCCGATACGCTCGGCCATATCGCGCAGGCCTGCGCCGACGGACGAGGCGACCGGGACGGGTTGCGCAGCGGACCCCTGCATCTGCCGAACCTGGTGCGCCTCGGCCTCGCCCATGCCTGCGAAGCCTCCACGGGCCGCCCGCTGGCCGGCGTCGCGAAGCCATCGCGCGTGGCGGGGCGATGGGGCTATGGCGTCGAGACCAGCCAGGGCAAGGATACACCGTCCGGCCATTGGGAAATCGCAGGCTGCCCGGTGACGTTCGATTGGGGCTACTTTACCGCGCTGGAGAACTCGTTCCCCCCGGAGCTCATAGCCGGCATCGTCAAGGAAGGAGCCCTGCCAGGTATCCTCGGCAACAGGCATGCGCCCGGCGTCACCATCATCGAGGAGCTTGGAGCCGAGCACATCCGGACGGGCAAGCCGATCTGCTACACCTCGGTCGATTCGGTGCTCCAGATCGCGGCCCATGAGGAGCATTTCGGGCTGGAGCGGCTCTACAGACTGTGCAGGACCGCCCGCAGGCTGGTCGATCCGCTGCGGATCGGCCGGGTGATTGCTCGGCCCTTCATCGGCTCGCCCGAGAAAGGGTTTACCCGCACCGGAAACCGCAAGGACTTCGCCATTCCGCCGCCCGGCGAGACGCTGCTCGACCGGCTGGAGGCGCAAGGCCGCGCGGTGATCACCGTCGGCAAGATCGGCGATATCTTCGCCCACCGCGCCACCGGCGAAGAGATCAAGCCGTTCGGCAACGCGGCGATGCTCGACGCTGCGCTCGAGGCCTGGGACAGGCTGCCCGATGGCGGCTTCTGCTTCGTCAATCTCGTCGATTTCGACACCGAATACGGCCACCGGCGCGATGTGCCGGGCTATGCAGCGGCGCTGGAGGCGTTCGACCATTTGCTGCCGCGGCTGGAGAGCGTGCTGCGACCCGGCGATCTCGCGGTGATCACGGCCGATCACGGCAATGATCCGACCTGGCGGGGCACGGACCATACCCGCGAGCACGTTCCGATTCTGGCGTTCGGACCGGGTCTGTCCTGCGAACCCGTCGGGCGTCGCGAGAGCTTTGCCGACATTGCCGCGACCCTCGGTGCCTGGCTCGGCGTCGGAGGGGCCGGGCCGGGTAAAAGCTGGTAGGCTTCAGGCTGCCGCGACGGTGCCGCAGAAGCGCGCCACGTCGGCGCGGATCGCCTGCGCCTGGCGGGCCAGAGCGGCTGCGGTTTCCTGAAGCTGCGTCGCGGCGCCATGGGTTTCCACCGTCATCACCTCGAACCCTCCCGCGATGTCGGCGCTGCGCTGCGCGCCCTCGAAGGACAGCCGGACCTGATAGGCGATCTCGGCGGTCGCGCGGCTCTGTTCGTCGACCGAATGGGCGATCGCATCGGCAAGGCTCTCGACCAGGCCGATCGAACTGGCGATCTCGCGCATCGCCTTCAGCGAACGTTGCGTCGCCTCCTGCATGGCCCCGATCTGGCCGGAGACCTCGTCGGTCGCCTTCGCCGTCTGGGCCGACAGGATCTTCACCTCGCTGGCGACGACGGCGAAGCCGCGACCCATCTCGCCCGCACGCGCGGCCTCGATCGTTGCATTCAGGGCAAGCAGGCTGGTCTGCGCGGCGATGCCGCGAATGATTTCAACGACAGCCCCGACATTCTCGCTGCGCTGCGCGAGATTCTCGATCTCATCGCTGGCGTGCCGCGCCAGATCGGCAGCGGATTTCGATCCGCTGGCCGAATCGCCCGCATTGCGGCTGATTTCGCCGATCGAGGCCACGAGCTCGGTGCTGGCGGCGGAGAGCTGATCGATGCTGTCCATCGTGCCGGCCGCAGCCTCGGATACGCGTGAGGTCTGCGCCCGGACCTGATCGGACGTCTCCGTCAGCGACCCCGCTTTGGTGCTCATGACAGCGGCCGAGCGGTCGAGCAGTGCCATGGCCTGTTCCATCTGATCGCGGAAGCCGGCGACCAGCATCCGCAGATGCTCGCTGCGCTGGCTGAGCTTGCCGGCGAGATCGCGCTCCTTCTCGTGGACCTGCCTTTCCCTTTCGGCAGCTTCGCTCGCGAGGGCGAAGTTGGACTCGCTTTCGAGGATGCGGCGCTGCAGGAGCACCGCGAAGGTCGCGAGGAAGGAGGTTTCCATCAGCACGATGACCGCGTGAAGCAGCACCCGCAGCAGGCTGCCGCCCTGGTAGAACACGGCCGAGGGCAGCGCGTATTGCAGGACGAGGTGATGGCAGGCAGTCAGCGCCGCGCCGAGCACGATCGGGCGCCAGTCGCAGAACGCAGCCAGCACGGCCAGGATCGCGAAATAATACATGTGAATATCGGCCTGCCAGGGGTGGCCCGCAAAGCTGAAGACGAGCCCCGACACCTGTCCGATCAGGACGGTCGCGATCGCCAGCTGGGTCACGAGCGCAGCGCCGGCAAACCGGTAGATCAGCGGCAAGGTCGCCGCCGGAAACGCGGTCATCGCGAGCGAAAGTGGACCGGTCTGGGCATGCACCCACAGGCTGAGCGCCAGCAAAGGCACATGAAACAGCGCAAGAGCGATCAGCGCGCGGGCGACACGGTCGCGCAGAAAATCGAGGGACCAGTTCACGGCAGCTCTCCGGCAGCGGCGTCGAGGCAACCGGCCAGGCCCTTCAAGGCGATGGACAGCCAGGCTCCGCGTGGCAGCACGCCGCCGGGCAGTGGTGCTGCGACGACGATGCTTTCCGTCCGCCCGGTCCGCATGACGCTATAGCCCGCATCCAAGCTGCGCGAGACCGCCTGCGAACGATCGAACCAGGGAGGAAAGATCAGGGCGACCGGGCGCTCTCCAAGCGAGCCGGCAGGCAGACTCGCAAGCGCGCCCAGGCTGACGCACAGCAGCAGAAAGGCGACCAACGCGAAATCGCCGATCTTTCGCCCCGCGCTCCCGCGATCGATCAGGGGGAGACGGTTATCGGCAGGCATCGAAGGCAAATCCGCAGGCAGCAGCACCCGACCAACCAACGACGGATCCGTAAAGTTTGACTTAAGAAGCCGCATTGCGGGAAGGCATCTCTTCATCCCGATTTCGAGAGCCGAAGCGATGCGTCAGCGGCCCTTCGAGGGCAGTCGAGCCCAAGTCCTAAGCCCTTTGGCCTAGCCTCGCAGCCGCTCCTTGATGCGGCGGGTCAGGCCGTCGCGGACGTCGCGATAGGCATCGAGCTTCTGATCGCGCGAGCCCTGGACGATGGTCGGGTCCATGGTGGGCCAGTATTCCACGTCCGCAGCCAAGGTCCGGGTCAGTTCCAGTGCCTTGTGATGTGCCTCTGGCGAAAGCGAGACGATCAGGTCGAAATTCAGCCCCTCCCACTCCTCCAGTTCCTCGACGGATTTCGGCTTGTGCCGGGTGAGGTCTATGCCGATCTCGTCGAGCACCGCCTTGGCGAAATCGTCGAACTCGCCTTTTCTGGCGCCAGCGGACTGGACATAGATCGACTTGCCGAAAAAATGCTTTGCCAGGGCTTCCGCCATCGGCGAACGCACCGCGTTCATCGCGCACATGAAGAGCACGCTCTGGACGCGACGGGGAGTGCCCTCCCCGTTCAAACCGGGAGGCCCGGCACCCGGCGGGTCGCTGACGCTCACGCGCGTCAGCCTTTCCAGTGGAGCGCGTAGATCAACGTAAACAGCCGCCTCGCCGTATCGAAATCGATCTCGACCTTGTTCGCCAATCGCTCGACGAGAATGGTCGCCGCCTCGTCGTGGAGCCCGCGCCGGCCCATGTCGATCGCCTCGATCTGCTCCGGGGTCTGCGTCCGGATCGCGGCGTAATAGTTTTCGCAGATCAGCTCGTAGTCCTTGACGATGCGCCGGAACGGGCTGAGCGACAGATGGTGGCTGATGATCGGCGAGCCATCGGCCGCCTTGACGTCGAAGACGAGCCGGCGCTCGACCAAAGCGAGATGCGCCAGATACGGACCGCCTTCATGGCCGGGAACGGCGAAGCGGTTGCGCTCGATCAGATCGTAGATCGCGATCGCGCGCTCGTGCTCCTGATCGGGCGAGCCACGGCCGAGCGAGGATTCATCCAGCGTCACGCCAATGAGGCAATGATTGTTCAATGAGGCTTCGCCCGACATCGCCGCTCCTGTCGTGACGCCGCGATGGTCGCGGCGCTCAGAGATTGAGCCTGATCGTCACGGAACGGCCGTGCGCCTGCAAGCCCTCCGCTTCAGCCAATTGCGTGGCGGCGGAAGCCAGAGCCCGCAATCCCTCCGGGCCGCATTTCAGCAGCGAGGTGCGCTTCATGAAATCCGCGACGCCAAGGCCGGACGAAAACCGGGCCGAGCGGGCCGTCGGCAGCACATGGTTGGGGCCGCCGACATAGTCGCCGATCGCCTCCGGCGTATGCCCCCCCAGGAAGATTGCGCCGGCGTTGCGGATCATCGCGGCGAGACGATCGGGATCGGCCGTCATGATCTCGAGATGCTCCGGCGCCAGCCGGTCGACCAGCGGCACCGCCGCTTCCAGATCGGAAACCAACAGGATCGCGCCGAAATCACGCCAGCTCGCTGCGGCGATGGTGGCACGCGACAGCGTGACGAGCTGCGCTTCGACCGCTGCCTCGACCTGCGCCGCGAGCCCGGCATCGTCCGTCATCAGGATCGACTGGGCGGATGCGTCGTGCTCCGCCTGTGCCAGCAGGTCGGCTGCGATCCAGTCCGGGTTGGCGGTGCTGTCTGCGATGACGAGGACTTCGGACGGACCGGCGATCATGTCGATGCCGACCTGCCCGAAGACGCGCCGCTTGGCGGCGGCGACATAGGCGTTGCCTGGCCCCACGATCTTCGCGACAGGCGCGATGCTGGCGGTGCCGTAGGCCAGGGCCGCAACGGCCTGGGCGCCGCCGATCCGATAGATTTCGTCGACGCCGGCAAGCCTCGCTGCCGCCAGCACCAGCGGATTCGTCTGGCCTCGCGGCGTGGGCGCCACCATGACGACGCGCGGCACACCGGCGACCTTGGCCGGGATCGCATTCATCAAGACAGAGGACGGGTAGCTCGCGGTTCCGCCGGGCACGTAGAGCCCGACGGCCTCCACAGCGCTCCAGCGCCAGCCGCTTTCGACGCCGGCCTCATCCTTGACCCAGGAGTCGGCTGGCTTCTGCCGCTCATGATAGATCTCGATGCGTTGCCGCGCTGTCTCCAGGGCCGCTAGCAGCTGAGGCGAGCAGGCGGCAACCGCCGCAGCGATCTCGTCTTCGCCGACACGCAGCGTCGCGGGCGTCAGGTCGAGCCCGTCGAAGCGGCTTGTGTAGGCGATCACCGCGTCGTCGCCCTTCTCGCGGACATCGGCGATGATATCGGCGACGATCCGGTCGACCTCTTCGGAGACCTCGCGCTTGGCGGCGAGCAGCGCGCTAAATCCAGCCTCGAAACCGGCTTCGCTGTCGTCGAGCCTGATCGGCATCGTGCTTCCTTCGGCGCTGCGATGACGGCCGTGCCGTCGCGAGCGGTCTCTTAGACGATGCGCCGCGAAGGATGAAGCCCGATCACGATGCGGCGGCGCCATCAGCCTCGGGGTGGCCGGGCGTCGCCACGGCCTCCCACATCGGGCCCAAATCCTTCATCTGCGACTCGATGCATTCGACCATGAGGCGGATCGCGGCGCCGTCCGAGAAATGCAGCGTGACCTCCCCACCAGGGGCGTCCGCGACTTCGAAGGTCACCGCCAGCAGGTTGAGCACGCGCTCGGTATCGTTCTTGTCGAGATTGCTGCTGCGGACGCTCAGCACACGATCGAAATGGAGCGCGGCGAGCCGGCGGCGGCGATGGCCATGCGCCGCGCCTTCCCAATCGAAGCGCCGCGCGGCCAGAGCAAAGCGACGCTCCTTCGCCAGATAGACGATATCGGCCATCTTCAGGACGGCATCCTGAAGATGGGCCGAGACGATGGCGAGGTCGTCGGCGTCGAGCGCAACGAGCTTCAGGGGGTCGGCGGCGGCATCGGACATGATGCTGTTTTGCCGAGGCACCGCCGGAAAAGCAATCGGCGATCGCCCCGAAACGCCTCAGCCGCTGATGCGCTCGACCAAAGCGCCGCAACGCGTCAGCTTTGCTTCCAGAGCCTCGAAGCCCCGGTCGAGGTGGTAGACCCGGTTGATCGTGGTATCGCCCTCGGCCGCAAGCCCGCCGATCACGAGCGAGACCGAAGCGCGCAGATCGGTCGCCATCACCGGGGCGCCGGTGAGCTTGGCAACGCCCTCCACCATGGCGACATCGCCGTCCAGCTTGATGCGGGCGCCGAGACGGGCGAGCTCCTGCACATGCATGAAGCGGTTTTCAAAGATGGTTTCGCGGATGCGCGAGGTGCCTTTCGCCGTCGTCATCAGCGCCATGAACTGGGCCTGGAGATCGGTCGGAAAGCCGGGAAACGGCTCGGTCTCGATATCGACCGCGTCGATGCCATGGCCGTTGCGGCGCACGCGCACACCCTCATTCGTCGAGGTGATGTCCACGCCGGAGCGGCCGAGGATATCGAAGGCCGATTGCAGCAGATCGGTGCGTGCGCCTTCCAGCAGGACGTCGCCGCCGGTCATCGCCACTGCCATGGCATAAGTGCCGGTCTCGATCCGGTCCGGCAGCACGGCGTGGTGCGCGCCGCCCAGGCGCGCGACGCCCTCGACCACGAGGCGGGACGTGCCGACCCCTTCGATCCTGGCGCCCATCTTGATCAGGCATTCAGCGAGATCGGTGACCTCCGGTTCTCTGGCCGCATTCTCGATCACGGTCGTGCCCTTGGCCAGCACCGCCGCCATCAGCGCGGTATGGGTGCCGCCGACCGTGACTTTCGGGAAGACGATCTCGGCACCTTTGAGGCCGTGAGGCGCGCGGGCCAGCGCATAGCCGTTCTCGATGACGATCTCGGCCCCGAGCTTTTCAAGCGCCATCAGCAGGAGATCGACGGGGCGGGTACCGATGGCGCAACCGCCGGGCAGCGAAATCTTGGCCTCGCCCATGCGGGCGAGGATCGGCGCGATGACCCAGAAGCTGGCGCGCATGGTCGAGACCAACTCGTAGGGCGCGCAGGTATCCACGATCTGGCGCGCGGTCAGCGAGATCGTCTGGCCGGTTTCGGCCGACTGGCCGATGCGGCGGCCGGCCACGGTTCGGTCGACGCCGTGATTGGACAGGATGCGGGACAGGGCCGTTACGTCCGAGAGGCGCGGGACATTGGTCAGCGTCAGAGTCTCGTCGGTCAGCAGGCTCGCGATCATCAGAGGCAAGGCGGCGTTCTTGGCGCCTGAAATCGGAATGGCGCCATTGAGGCGCTGGCCGCCGGTGATGCGGATCTTGTCCATCTTGGGAATCCTGCGGGCCGCCAGACGTGCCGGGGCGCCGGTGAAAGAGGGCAGTCAGGTGCGACGATCGTCGACCTGGGCAGACGGCGCGGGTTCAGCCGGGCGCGCATCCTCCGAACGGCGAGCGCGGGCCTGAGCCTTGCGGCGCTTCAGGTTCTCGCGGAGCGCGGCCGCGAGGCGCGCCTGTTTCTCGTCATCTGTCTGGGAGCGAGTCACGGCATCAACTCGGCATCGGGGTTTTGAACGCGGGAACGCGGCGAATTCGCGGCCATGGTTAGCCCTCCTGCCGCGTCCCGACAAGCAGCGCGGCGCAAGGCCGCGTCCCGCGACAGGACAGGAGCCGTCTCAATTCGGGCGACCTTGCATGGCTCAGGCGTCGCCCACCATCCCCCATTGATTGCCCGAACCCCCTGACAGGAAAGGGGCAATCGCCCGCAGGACCGTCGTGGACCCCTCTCCGTTCCTGGTGGCGCGCATCCTGCTTGAAGACGGCGAACAGCCTCGAAACAAGGCGACCGTTGCCGCAGCGGCAGGCGAAAAGCTTAATGAAATTAACCATTTCCGCTTGAACTCGTTTACAGTTTGTTAAGCTCGTTTAGAGTGTGCGTGGTCAGGGCTGCGGGAGTGACGACATGTTGCAGGCAGTAACCACGAATTCGCGGATACAGGGTCCGGCTCTGCTGGAGAGCTGCGAAGTCATCGATGCGATCCGCTACAATGCCGGCTTCCTGCCGGAAGTGGAACTGGCCTATGAGGCCGAGATCAAGACGCTCTGGGTCACGATCAAGCCCGAGCTGAAGCCGGTCTTTACGCTGCAGTTGCTTGAAAGCCTGGTAAAGATCCAGGGCGCGATCTTCGCGCTGTGGGGCGCGCCGGACCAGTATCATCGGGCACCAATCCGCTTCCTCGCCTTTCGAGGTACGGGCCCCTTCTTCACGTTGGGCGGCGATCTCGACTTCTACCTCGACTGTCTCGCGAAGAACGATCGCGCCTCCCTCAAGGAATACGCCCGCCTTTCGGCCGAGGGCGCGATCTGGAACACCAGCGGCCTCAACGGCCTCGTCGTCACGCTTTCGACGATCCACGCAAAGGCGATCGGCGGCGGCATCGACGCGCCGCGCTCCTGCAATGTCATGATCGCCGAGGAGCAGGCTTCGTTCGTCTACCCGGAGATCAAGTTCAACCATTTCCCGATCACGGCCGTCGCGATCCTGTCGCGGCGAATGGGACCCCGGGCCGCCGAGCAGATGCTGCTGTCCGGCGAGGAGATGAGCGCGCAGGAGTTCATGCAGGCGGGCGGACTCGAGGCCGTTGTGCCGGAAGGAAGGGGCGAAAGCTGGATCCGCAAGTACTGCGCCGATTCACTGCCGATTCATGCGGCCCGGACCGCCTTGTTTTCTGCCTTCAACCGGCGCGCGGGAGATCTGCGCGAGGAACTGGATCAACTCGGGCAGATCTGGACTGATTGCATGCTGAGACTGAGCCCGAGCGCGATCTCGAAGCTGCAGCGCATCGCGCAGACGCAGGACCGGATGCTGGCGCGGGTCTATCATCGCCAGGCCGAACGGGCCTGAAGCGGCGGCCGCATCGCTCGACAAAGGCCAATCGACGGCAGAACTGGCTTGCCTTGCCGTCGATAAACCTCACGAAGCATTTACCTCTGCTGGTTTAAAGCTTGCCCATGATACGCGCGGCGGCAACGCTGCGCGTATCGGACCGCATCAGGCGGTAAAAGGCAGGGTTGAATGGCAGACGCTTTCAGGCGTTTGAACGAGGCCATCCGCGAGCAAGGCGACGATGTCGACTTGACCGGTTATACCCTGCTGGTCAATTCGCTCTTCTCCTCGCCGGCCTCGATCATCCCGGGTGGCATCGCCGGCATCCTGACGCCCTTCCTGTGCTGGGTCGCGACGCGGGACCCCGTCTTCGTCAGCTTGACGCTTCTCGTCATTCTGATCGTCGTACTGCGTCTGATGACGGTGATCGCCTATCGCCGGCGCAATCATGCCGATGATAGCTATGCGCAGACCCGCCGCTGGGACCGCGACTACTTCCTGGGAGCGACCGCCTTCAGCGCCGCGCTGGGCTACAGCTGTTACGTCGCGCTCGTCCATACCAACGATCCGGCGGCGCATATCACCTCAGTCTCCTCGACGATCGCGCTTGCCTCCGGTTATGTCTCGCGCAATGCTGGCCGGCCGAAATTCGTCGCCGTCCAGTTGCTGATCTTCTGCGTGCCGATGGCGCTCGGGCTGATCGGGGCGGACAATCCCTACTATAGCTACATCGGCTATTTCGCGTTTTTGTATGTGGCGGCCAACATCGCGATCACCAATTCGCTGCATCGCAATCTGCTGGCTCTCAGCGATGCGACGAAGCAGTCCAAGGCGCTGGCCTTGGCGCTGCATTCGCAGAACCTCACGCTCGATGCGGCGCTGAACACGATGATCGACGGGTTGGCGATGTTCGATCGCGGCCTCAAGCTCGCGGTCAGCAACAAGCCGCATGGCTCCTTGTACGGCCTGCCTGATACGCTGACATTGCCGGGAACACCGCTGACCGCCCTTGCCCGCTTTCTGGTCGAGCGGCAGGTGATCAGCCAGGACCAGCTGCGCGATATCCGATCGGCCCTGGTCAGCGTGCAGACGCAGCAATTGCCGGCGAGCCGCGAGGTGGTGACGCGTGGCGGGCTCGTCCTGGTCGTGACCTTCGCCCCGGCGGCCGAGGGCGGCATCCTGATGCTGACGGAGGATGCGACGGAGCGAAAGCGCACCGCCGCCCGCATCGAGCAGATGGCGCGGTTCGACGAGCTGACCGGACTGCCCAACCGCTTCGAATACAACAATCAGATCTCCGATGCCTTCGCGCGGTTGGACAGAACCGGCGAGGTCTTCGCGCTGCTCTATGTCGATCTCGACGGCTTCAAGCAGGTCAACGATTCGCTCGGCCACGATGTCGGGGACGTTGTGCTGATGGAAACCGCCAGCCGCCTGCGCAATGCGATCCGCGGTCACGACCGGCTGGCTCGCTTCGGCGGGGACGAGTTCCTGCTGATCTTACCCTCGGCCGACCATGTCGTCGTCACGGCCATCGCGCAGCGGATGATCGACGCGATGTCGCGGCCCTTCGATGTTGATGGCAAGACGGTCTATGTCACCGCCAGCATCGGCATCGCGATGGCGCCGCATGACGGTGCTTCGCCGGCCGACCTGCTGCGCCATGCCGATACCGCGCTCTACAAAGCCAAGGCGGCCGGTCGAAACGCGCTGATGTTCTTCAACCCCGCCATGGCGGAGGAGATCATGGAGCGGCACGAGATCGAGCTCGACCTGCGCCGGGCCTCCGCCGACGGCGCGCTCGAGCTCTTCTACCAGCCGATCATCGACCTGAAGACGCAGAAGGTCGTGGCGCGCGAGGCTTTGATGCGCTGGCGCCATCCGCGCCGTGGAATGGTGCCCGCCGGCGTGTTCATCCCGATCGCGGAGCAGACCGGCCTGATCGGCGCCATGGGCGAATGGGCGATCAAGCGCGCCTGCATGGATGCCGCGGGCTGGGAACCGGAGATCAGCGTCTCCGTCAACGTCTCCGCCTTGCAGTTCCGCGAGCCGCGCCAACTGGTCGATGCCGTCAAGGATGCGCTGCTCACTTCCGGCCTGAGTTCTCGCCAGCTGACGCTCGAAATCACCGAATCGCTCCTCGTCGAGGACAACAAGATGACCTTGGGGGTGCTGGAGGAATTGCGGGCGCTTGGCGTGAGCTTCGCGCTCGACGATTTCGGCACCGGCTATTCCTCGCTCGCCTATCTCTCGACCTATCCGATCGCGCAGGTGAAGATCGACCAGAGCTTCGCCCGCGATGTCCATGTCAGCGAGGCCTCGAAGGCGATCATCGAAGCGGTCTGCCAACTCGCCAGACGGCTGCAGATGAACGTCGTGGTCGAGGGTATCGAGACCGACCAGCAGCGGATCGCCGTGCAGTTGCTGGGCGCCCACCGGGCGCAGGGGTTCCTGTTCGGCCGCCCGGAGCCGCTCGCCGACTTCAGCCCGACCAAGGGCGACCGCCACGTCGCCTGACCGGCCATCGTTTTTCGGACGCCGCCTTGATTCCGCCGGCCCCACAACGCATCAGCGAGGCCAGTTTCAGGCGGAGCAGATGATCCCGTGAGCGACGGCAAGGTCGATAGCGCCAAAGGGGCCAAAATTGCTGCGTTGACGCCGGATATCTGCGTGATCGGCGCAGGCTCCGGCGGCATCGGGGTTGCGACGGCGGCCGCTGCCTTCGGCGTACCGGTCGTCCTCGTCGAACGGAGAGAGACCGGAGGCCGGGACGCAGGGCTCGTGATCAAGGCGCTGGTCGAAGCGGGTTCTCAGGCACAGAATTTTCGCGATGCGACCCGGTTCGGGTTCGGCGCACAGGAACCGACGCTCAACCCGGTTGAGCTTTACAACCACATTCAGCGAACCCTGGCCGTGCCTGCCGCCCATCACCGGGCCGAGCGATTGCAGGCTCTGGGCATCACCTTGCTGCGCGGCGAGGCCCATTTCGTCAGCCGCAGCGCCATTTCGGTTGGCAGCCAGTTGGTGAAAGCCAGGCGCTTCGTCGTCGCGACCGGTTCCAGGCCGCAGCGGCCGGCTCTGGTCGATGGCCTCGACCCCGCGCTCGTCCTCACCGAAGATGATCTGGCGACAGTGAAGCGACTGCCGGAAAGCCTCGTGGTTCTGGGTGCGGGCGGCAGGGCCACGGCTCTGGCGCAGGCCCTGAAGCGCCTGGGAAGCCATGTCACGCTCGTTGCGCCCGGCGGCCTGCTGCCGGATTACGACGCCGAAGCGGTAATGCTCCTGCGGCGCAAGCTGTTACGGGAAGGTGTTCAGCTGCACGAAGACGGCGAAGCCCTGAGGGTGGAAGCCAGCAAGACCGGGGTGCGCGTCATCATCCGCAACGCCGGCGGTGAACTCGTGTTGGAAGCGGCGCGCATTCTGGTCTGCGATGCCGACCAGGCGGATATCGACGGGCTGGATCTCGACCTCGCCGGCGTCCGGCGCGACCCGAAAGGCATCGTCGTCGATGCAGGGCTCAGGACCGCCAACCGCCGCGTTTATGCGATCGGGAGTTGTGCCGGCGGGGGGGCAGCCGGCGTCGGCGACCCTGCGGCCGACGAGCATGTCGGCATCGTTCTTCGCGATGCGCTCTTCCGCCGATCCAGCCGCGTCGATGCCTCGCTCAATCCGCATATCGTCTGGAGCCGTCCGGAAATCGCCACCGTCGGGCAGCCGGATAGGGGCGTCGCCAAGCCTGGCACGCTGCGCTTCCTGCGGGCACCTTTCGCTGAAACGCCGGGAGCACTGGCTTCCGGCGATACCGAAGGTTTCGTCAAGATCGTGAGCGATTCGAAGGGTCGCGTCTTAGGCGTCACGATCGTGGGGCTTGGCGCGGCCGAGATGATCGCGCCTTGGTGCGTGGCCATGAAGGCCTCGCTGAACGTGTCCGACATCGCCGCGATGCCGTTCGCAACGCTTTCGGGGTCCGAAGCGTCGCGCCGTGCGGCCCTGTCGTTCCATGGACCGGCAACCGGCAGCCCGAGTGTCCGGCGGCTGATCGGCTTCCTGCGGCGTTTCGGCTAAGATCAACCGGATGCATTCACCGGGTCCGCAGACACGCCATCTCTCGATCAGCCTGCCGCGCGGCCTGACGCGGCTCGGCCTGTCGGCCAAGCTGCTGCTGGTGACGGTGCTTTTCGTCATGCTGGCGGAGGCGCTGATCTATTTTCCGTCGATCGCGAATTTCCGCCGCAACTGGCTGAACGACCGCATCGCCGCCGCGCAGGTGGCAGCGCTGGTGTTGGAAGGCGCGCCGGAAGACGGGCTGCCGGAGGGGAGCGAGAACCGGCTGCTGATGGGTGTCGGCGCACGCGCCATCGCCGCGCGCGTCGGAGGGGCACGCCGCCTGCTCAGCCTCGATTCGATGCCGCCGCCGGAGGTTTCGCGCGCGATCGACCTGCGCAGTCTCAACTGGATGAGCGCAATCGAAGAGGCCGTCGCCGTCATGGTCGCTCCGGCGACGATGCCGATCCGGGTCGTCGGCGAAGCGGTCGGCGGCGCCGACTTCGTCGAGATCGTTATCGACGAGGCCCCTTTGCGCCGCGCGATGCTCAAATTCTCCTGGAGCCTGCTGCTGGTTTCGCTGCTGATCACGGTGCTGACCGCGATCGCGGTTTATGTCGCTCTCAATGCGCTGATCATCGGACCGATCCGGCATCTGGCCGCCAATGTGATGGAGTTCGAGGCGGAACCGGAGAATCCGCAACGGATCATCGTACCCTCGCTCCGTGCCGACGAGATCGGCGAGGCCGAACGCGCGCTGGCGCGCATGCAGATGACGCTCGCCGACGAGCTTCGGACCAAGAAGCACCTTGCCGAACTCGGTCTCGCGGTCAGCAAGATCAACCATGATCTGCGCAACATGCTGGCAGCCGCCCAGCTGATGTCGGACCAGCTCATCGACACGCGCGACGTCAAGATCCGCCGCTTCGCGCCCCGGCTGATCGCGACGCTGGGACGCGCCATCGACTTCTGCCAGGCGACTTTGGCCTATGGCCGCGCCGCCGAGGCGACACCCGTGATCAGGCCGGTCGGCCTGCGCCAGCTCGTCGTCGAGCAGGCGGAATTGCTCGGGCTTTCGGAAAACCGGCAATTGCGCTTCGAAAACCAGGTGCCGGCCGAGCTTCTTGCCTCCTGCGACCCCGACCAGATCGCGCGGGTGCTGACCAATCTGATGCGCAACGCCATTCAGGCGCTGACGCAGGCGGGCGCGGAGGGCAGCGTGCAGCCGGTGCTCATGATCGTAGCAGTGGCGACCTCAGGCGGCGTCGTCCTGCGCGTCGTCGACAATGGGCCGGGTGTGCCGCAGCGGGCGCGGGCCAATCTGTTCCAGGCGTTCCGCGGCTCGGTGACGCCCGGGGGAACGGGTCTCGGCCTCGCGGTGGCCGCCGAGCTCGTGCGATTGCATGGCGGCACGATCGAGCTCGAACCTTCACCGGTCGGCGCGATCTTCAAGGTCGTCCTGCCCACCCAACGCAACGGCGCCTGATGGTTACTGGCTTGCCCAGATCACGCGGGCCATAAAGGCGATGTCGGCGAGGTTGAAGATCCGGTCGGCATGCTCGGGGTTGAGCGAGGCGAGTTCGACCGTCTTCGCCGTCTGGCGCTTGAGCTGCTTGGCCAACACCTCGCCCTCGGTGGTCTTGACCACCACCCTGTCGCCGCGCCTCACCGTTGCCGTCGGCGAGACGATGATGGTGTCGCCGTCGCGGTAGAGCGGCAGCATCGAATCGCCGGATATCTCCAATGCGTAGGCCTTCTCGTCGGACGCGCCGGGAAAGGCGACCTCCTCCCAGCCGGCGCCCACCGGAAAGCCGCCATCGTCGAAAAAACCGCCCGAGCCCGCCTGGGCGAAGCCCATCAGGGGGATCGTCCGCGCCGGAGCGACATCGCGCCTCAGGACAACGCTCATGAACTCGTCCAGCGAGGCCCCTGTCGCCATCAGGATCTTGGCGATCGATTCGGTCGAGGGCCAGCGCTCGCGGCCATCAGGCGCGATGCGTTTCGAGCGGTTGAAGGTCGTGGCGTCGAGGCCGGCCTTGCGGGCGAGGCCCGATGCGGTGAAGCCGTAGCGCTGGGCCAACGTGTCGATCGCGCTCCAGATCTGGTCATGTGACAGCATTGCGCAGGCCTCATCGCTCATGCCGCTGGGCGGAGATTCGAATTAGGAAATATCCCCTATCAAATAAGATTTCAATCCGATTTTTGCCGCATTGATGCAGCGGCTTGCAGAAACTTCCTGACACGGCCTATGCCGTCAAGTCGCCCGAAACGAGGTCGCCATGTCATTGATCTACAAGATATGCCCTGCCGCGCTGTGGGATGAGGCCGTCGACAATAGACGCTTTGTCGGCGCGCCCGTCGATCTCGCGGATGGGTTCATCCATTTCTCCACCGCCACGCAGGTGCGCGAGACGGCTCGGCGGCATTTTGCCGGACAGGATAAGCTTTTGCTGGTCGCGATCGATGAAGCGAAACTCGGCCCGGCGCTTCGCTACGAGCCCTCTCGCGGCGGCGCGTTGTTTCCGCATCTTTATGCCCCGCTGGGGCTCGACGCCGTGCGCTGGGTCATGCCGCTGACGCTTAGCGCCGAAGGGCATGTGTTTCCCGACAGCCTGCCCGGCTGAGATCGCGATGAAATCCGTTCCGCTCTGCGTCGTAGCGCGCTAAAGCCGCCCTCATGCTTGCCAACCTCTTCGCCCTCGCCCGCCCGCTCGTCCACCGCATCGATGCCGAGACGGCGCATCGGCTGACCGTCACAGCGCTGGCGGCGGCGCCCGTCTTGAAGCCGGGCGCGGACGATCCCGTGCTGGCGACCGAGGCTTTTGGCCTCTCCTTTTCCAACCCGGTCGGGCTTGCCGCGGGCTTCGACAAGAATGCCGAGGCTGTCGACGGCGCGCTGGGCCTGGGCTTCGGCTTCGTCGAGGCAGGCGGGGTGACACCGCTGGCGCAGCCCGGCAACCCGCGCCCACGTGTTTTCCGGCTGATCGAGGACGAAGCGGTGATCAACCGTTACGGACTTAACAGCGAGGGAATGGAGGCCGTCGCGAGGCGACTGGCCGCGCGAAGGGGCCGCGGCGGCATCGTCGGGATCAATCTCGGCGCCAACAAGGATTCGGCCGACCGGGCCGCCGATTACGCGGTTTTAGCAGGGCGGCTGGCCCCTCTCGCCGATTTCCTGACGATCAACGTTTCCTCCCCCAACACGCCGGGGCTACGGGACCTGCAGGCCGAGAGCGTGCTGGACGATCTGGTGGCGCGCACGCTGGCCGCGCGCGACGAGGCGGCGGGCGGCGGGAAGCCCACGCCAATCCTGCTCAAGATCGCCCCGGATCTCACCCTGCCCGAGCTGGACGGCATGGTCGCGGTGGCGCGCAAGCGCGGCATCGAGGGGATGATCGTGTCGAACACCACGATTGCGCGGCCGCCAAGCCTGCGCAGCGCCGCGAAGGCCGAGACCGGCGGTCTTTCCGGCAAGCCCTTGTTCGAGGCTTCGACGCGGATGCTGGCCGAGACCTTCCTGCGCGTCGAAGGCCAGTTTCCGCTCGTCGGTGTCGGCGGCGTCGATTCCGCCGAGACGGCGTTCGCCAAGATCCGGGCCGGCGCGACACTGCTGCAATTCTATTCGGCGATGGTGTTCAAGGGGCCGGGGCTTGCCAAGGAGATTAAGGCCGGACTCGCCAGGCAGGCGCGGCAGGCCGGCCTCCCCCGCCTCAACGCCTTGATCGGACGCGATGCCGCCGCGATCGCACGCGGCGAAGGCCTCTGAGGCCTCAGCGCCTCGCTGCGAAGAGCCGGCTGATCAGCCAGAGCGGCACGACGATCAGCGCCCCAGCGATGATCCACTGCCCGACATCGCGCACCGCGCCAAAACCGAGACCCGTGATCGAGCGCAGGAACCGCAGAGCCGAATCGTAAAGCGACTGCGGTGAAAGACCGAGGAAGGCCATGACCGCGCCGACGAGCAGCGAGATGAAGATCAGGCGGACCAGGACGCCGAGCGGCGAGCCGCCGATAAACCGTTCCATGAAAGTCCTGCCCACCCTCTGCAAGCGCCAAGGCGACGCTTCGCAAACCGTCTAACCTGAAACGCTTTTCGCTTGAACCCGATATGAACGCCGCTCAGGCGGTGGCGGAAGCACCCGCCGTCGCCCAGGCCGTGCCGGCGATCTTCGAGGCGGCGATCACCGCTTGTGTGCGGCTGTCGACGTCCAGCTTGGTCAGGATTGCCGAGACATGCGCCTTGACCGTCGCTTCGGAGACGCCTAGTTCGTAGGCAATCTGCTTGTTGAGCAGCCCTTCCGACAGCATCATCAGCACACGCACCTGCTGCGGCGTCAGCGTCGACATACGGCGCACCATGTCGGCGATCTCCGGCTCGACCGGCGCGGAGAGATCGACGCCCGGCGGGGTCCAGACGCTGCCGTCGAGCACGGCGCCGATCGCCTCCCCCATCTGCGCGACATCGGCGGTCTTCGGCAGGAAGCCAAGCGCGCCGAATTCGATGCAGCGGCGGATCACGGCCGGATCGTCATTCGCAGAGACCACGATCACCGGGATCTCGGGATGGTCGGCACGCAGGAAAAGCAGGCCGGAGAAGCCCTGCACACCCGGCATGGTGAGATCGAGCAGAACAAGGTCGGCATCGCCGCCGCTCGCCAGCGCCTCGGTCAGGGCCTCGAGAGAGCCGACCTCGCTGACATCGGCGCCTTCGATGGCGTGGGACACGGCCTGCCGCAAGGCGCCGCGAAACAGCGGGTGATCGTCCGCGATGACGATCCTCGTCGAGGGCTGCTTGCTCATCGCGCCGGCTCCGTGCTGCGTACCGCCCCGCTCTACCAAGGCGCGAAACCGATCTCAATCACCGCAACGGCGGGCTTGCAAGATTGCCGGTGCCACTGAATGGCATCGCCACCGAGATATCGCCGTCCAGCGGCGGGATTCCCGGGGATCGACCGCCCGCGCTCCTTCCCGCTCTGCGTCACGCGCCGGCCGGCAGCATCGCTTCCAGCAGCTCGATATGATCGGCCTCGTTGGGCGGCTTGTCCCAGCGGATGCGGTTGATGCGGGGAAAGCGCATCGCCACGCCGGATTTATGCCGCGTCGAACGCTGCAAACCTTCAAAGGCGACTTCGAAAACCAGCCCGCTCTCGGCGGTATGCGCGACTTCGCGCACAGGGCCGAAGCGGTTCAGCGTGTGCTTGCGAACGTATTTGTCGATCTCGAGAAGCTCTTCGTCGGTGAAGCCGAAATAGGCTTTGCCGACAGGCACGAGTTCGAGCTCGCCACCCTCGCCGACACGCCAGACGCCGAAGGTATAGTCCGAATAGAAGGACGAGCGCTTGCCGTGCCCGCGTTGGGCATACATCAGCACGCAATCGACCAGCCGGGCCTCGCGCTTCCATTTCCACCAATAGCCTTTGGGCCGGCCCGGCAGATAGGGCGAGTCCAGCCGCTTGATCATGCAGCCCTCGACGGCGTCGGCATCCGCGCCCGCCCCGGCGGAGGCAGGGTCGGCGCGGGCGGCCGTCAGATCCTCCCAGTTCGAAAAGGGAATGGTCGGTGAAAGGTCGAACCGCACGCTGGCGAGGCGCCCGAGGAACGCTTCAAGCCGCTTGCGCCGCTCGACGAAGGGCAGATGGCGAATGTCCTCCTCGCCATCGATCAGGAGGTCGTAGACCCGGATATGGGCCGGAAATTCTCCCAACATCTTGGCCGTCACCGCCTTGCGATTCAGCCGTTGCTGCAAGGTGTTGAAGCTCTGGACCGTGCTTTCACGCATGACGAGAAGCTCGCCGTCGATCGCCCCGTCCTGAGTCAGTTCCTCGACCAGATCGGGAAAGGCACCGGCGATGTCCTCGCCAGTGCGGGAGTACATGCGGGTGACGCGCGTGCCGTCTTCCCTCACCCCGCTCGCCACCTGCACGCGGATGCCGTCCCATTTCCATTCGGCACTGAATTCCGCGGGCTTGAGCTTGTCGAAATCGCCGTCTTCAAGCGGATGCGAGAGCATCACTGGCCGAAACGGAGCGGGATCGGTCGCTTCGGGGCGAGGGCCTCTGCCCTCCAGCCAGGCGAAGAGTTCGGTATAGGGCGGCTCCAGCCCATGCCAGACATGCTCGACCTCGTCGGCCGGGATGCCGCCGAGACTTGCGGCGGCCGTCTTGGCGAGGCGGGCCGACACGCCGATGCGCAAGGAACCGGTGATCAGCTTGAGCAAGGCCCAGCGCCCGGTCTCATCGAGCGCATCGAGCCAGGACGCGACGAGGCGCGGCAGGTCGGTCTTGCCGGCCTCTCGCAGCGCCTCGACCACCTCCGGCAGATGCGGCACAGCATTGGCGCCGTGCTTCACCGGCCACATCAGCGCGACCGTCTCGGAAAGGTCGCCGACATAATCATAGGACAGGGCGAACAGCACCGGGTCGGTTCGCTCCGCGATCAGCGCGCGGATCAGCCCTGCCTTGGCGTTGCGGAAGACAAGGCCTCCCGTCATCGCCGCCAAGGCATAGCCACGATCGGGATCAGGGGTCGTGCGCAGATAATTCGCGATCAGAGCGAGCTTGCCGTTGCGACGCGGCTCATAAGCCAGCCGGTCGAGCAGCCAGGCGAAGCGGTTGAGGCCGTCGTCGTCGTGACGCTCGCTGGCGGGGGTCGCTGGGTTGCTCGCGATCATTCAGGCGCCATTCATGAATGAAACATTACCGGTTGAGCGGTACAAGGACATCGCTGTCGGGGATCGAACTTGATGCGCTTTGCGTTGCGGCTTCTTGCCTTGCCTGCTCTTGCTGCAACGCTGACGATCGGGACCGCCGCCCAGGCGGCCGGCTTCTCCTGCCGTGAGACCCCAATCGTGCGCTCCAATGCCGCGCTCGGGACGATTGGCAAGCGCGTCGCTCAGGGTCAGCCGCTTTCGATCCTTGCGATCGGCTCCTCCTCGACCGAGGGCATCGGCGCCACCGCCAAGGACAAGACTTATCCGGCACGCCTCCAGGCGCTGCTCGGCAAGGCTTGGCCGAAATCGAGGATCGAGATCGTCAATGCCGGCATCGGTGGCGAGACCGCGCCTCAGACGCTGGCCCGGATGAAGGCCGCGCTGACCGAGCGCCGGTACGATCTCGTGATCTGGCAGGTTGGCACCAACGATGCCGTCAAGGGCGGTGACCTCGACGCGTTCAGGGTCATGGTGGGCGAAGGTGTCACGATGGTGAAGGAGGCAGGCCCCGCGCTCGCCATCCTCGATCCGCAATATTTCCCCTCGATGAAGGAGCCGGAGCGGTATGCCGGCTACGTTGCGGCGGTGGGCGAAGTGGCCCGGCGCGAGGGCGTGCCCGTCTTCGCCCGCTATGAAGCGATGAACGAATGGCACCGCACCGACGCGGAAGCCTTCAAGGCGGCGCTCTGGACCGATGGCTTCCACATGAGCGATGCCGGCTATGATTGCCTGGCGCGCGACATGGCGCTGTCGTTGACCGAAATGACGGCGCCGAGCCGCCCGGTCGTCGCGCAGTCGCGCTGAGCGGTGAGCGTCCTCGTCCTGCGGGCAACTCGTGGGGGCGAATCGGCGTCTTACGTCATTGCGAGCACAGCGAAGCAATCCAGGAAGACGTAGAGCGCTGCCGCCCCTGGATTGCTTCGCTGCGCTCGCAATGACGAGAGAGCTGTCTTGTCGCTCGTCCAGATCAACCCGCCGCCACATCTGCCACCTCCCCTTCCGACTCAGCCTCTCCTTCGTCGCCGTAACCGACGAGATGCAACGGCTTGGCGCGCAGCCCTTGCGTCCCGCACCAATGCACGAGAGCCTCGGCCTCGCCATGGGTCACCCAGATCTCGCCGGCCTGAACCTCTCGGATCGTCGCCTGCAGATCGTCCCAATCCGCATGGTCCGAGATCACCAGCGGCAGCTCGACGCCCTTTTGCCGGGCGCGGGCCCTGACACGCATCCAGCCGGAGGCGAAACCGGTCACCGGGTCGGGAAAGCGGCGGGCCCAGACATCCTGCGCCGCGCTGGGCGGGCAGATGACGATCTCGCCGCCCAGGCTTTTCCGCTCCGTCGCCACCACCTTGCGGACATCGCCGAGCGGAATGCCCTCGGATTGATAGAATTCCGTGATCTTCTCGACTGCGCCGTGGATATAGATCGGCCGCTCATAACCTCCCTCCCGGATCAGGGCCATGACGCGCTGCGCCTTCCCGAGCGAATAGGCGCCGACGATGTGGGTCCGTTCCGGAAAGAGCCGGACGGATTCCAGCAGCTTCGCGACCTCCCCATCGGCCGGCGGATGGCGAAAAACCGGCAGGCCGAACGTCGCCTCGGTGATGAAGATGTCGCAAGGCACGACTTCGAAGGAGGCGCAGGTGGGGTCGCGCTCGCGTTTGTAGTCTCCGGACGCAACGATGCGCAGGCCGCGACTTTCGACCACGATCTGGGCCGAGCCGAGAACATGACCGGCCGGCATGAAGCGGAAATCGACCTCACCGATGCGCGTCGTCTCGCCGGGAACCGCTTCCTGCCGCTGGCCGGTGAAATCCTCCCCGTAGCGCAGCGCCATGATCGCCAGCGTCTCGCGGGTCGCCAGCACGGCGCCATGCCCGGAGCGCGCATGGTCGGAATGGCCATGGGTGATCAAGGCGCGGTCCACCGGCCGCACCGGGTCGATATAGATGTCGGCCGGCGGGCAATAGAGCCCGGCCGGCGTCGGAATGAGCAGTTCGGAAGGCCGCCAGCGGGGGCTTTGTCTGGCCAGTGTCATTCTCCTCGGATAAAGCCGCTGTAATGACGGAAAAGGGCCTCGCCACGCATTTCGCCTCGTCCGGCAACCCGGCGCTCGACCGGCGCTATGCCTGGGCCGAAGCGGCCCTGAAGGAGGGCGACGCACAGGCCGCGGCCGAGATCCTCGACCAGACGCTGGCGGAAGCCTACCACTTCACCGCCGCATGGCATCTCTACGGCCTCGCCAAGGAAGCGCTGGGACAGCGCGAGGACGCGGCGACCGCCTGGCGGCAATGCCTGGACCTCGACCCCAACGACCATTTCGGCGCGCGGCTCGATCTGGCGCGCATCGGCGCGATGGCAGCCGAGCAGGCCACTTCCGAAAATTTCTCCGGCGCTCTGTTCGACGGCTACGCGGACCGTTTCGACAGCCATCTGACCCAGACCCTGCGTTACAACGCCCCCGAACTGCTCAAGGACGCTCTCGTGCGCTGTTGCAGCAACGCCGGGCGGCCCTTCCGGTTCGACACGGTGCATGATCTCGGCTGCGGCACCGGGTTGATGGGCGAGGCTATCCAGGAGCAGGCTGGCTTCCTCGCCGGCTGCGACCTCTCGCCTCGCATGATCGAGCGGGCTCAGGCGAAGATCGGGATCGACGGCGCCCCGCTCTACGACAAGCTCGCGGTCGCCGGGTTGACGGCCTATCTCGCCAGCCGGCCCGACCGCAGCGCCGATCTCATCCTCGCCGCGGACGTTTTCGTCTATCTCGGCGAACTCGCGCCTTGCTTCAGCCAGAGCGCGCGCGTGCTGGAGCAAGGCGGGCTGCTGGCCTTCACGGTGCAGAGCCATGACGGCGAAGGCGTCGTCGTCGGCGCGGATCGGCGGTTCGCTCATGCGGAGGGCTGGCTGCGGCAGAGATTGAGCGAAGCGGGGCTCGTACCGGTATCGCTTGAGCCTGCCAGCACGCGGCAGGATCGAGACGTGCCGGTGGCGGGGCTGCTGGTGGTGGCGGAGCGGCGCTAGCGCGAACCTTTCGTTCCGCGCGGCCTCACCCTATCTTTGGCCGACATGGTGCCGCCCTCCCCGCTTCCGCCCGCCTTCGAGGCCTGGTTCTCCAGTCGGGGCTGGCGCGTGCGGCCACACCAGCTCGCGCTGCTGGAGGAGGCTCGCGCCGGGCGCTCGACATTGCTGGTCGCGCCAACCGGTGCCGGCAAGACCTTGGCCGGCTTTCTGCCGTCGCTGGTCGAGCTGGCGGCCCGCACAGGCAAGCGCGATGGACTGCACACACTCTACATCTCGCCGCTGAAGGCGCTCGCGGTCGATATCGCCCGAAATTTGGAAGCCCCCGTGCAGGGGATGGCACTGCCGATCACGATCGAGACACGCACGGGCGACACCTCCGCCGCCAAGCGGACACGGCAAATCCAGCGCCCACCCGACATCCTGCTGACGACCCCGGAGCAGCTGGCGCTGCTGGTCTCGCATCGCGACGCCGCGCCCTTCTTCGCCTCGCTGCGACGCATCGTGCTGGACGAACTACACGCGCTCGTCACGTCCAAGCGCGGCGACCTGCTTTCGCTCGATCTGGCGCGTCTGAAGGCGCTGGCGCCACAGGTCTCAGCCGTGGGCCTGTCCGCTACGGTGCGCGAGCCCGCCGATCTGCAGCGCTATCTCGGCGGAGCCGAAACGCCGGCGGGGCTCGTCACTGTCGCCGGCGGGGCCCAGCCCCGGATCGGCATTCTCGATACCGAGCGGCGCCTGCCCATCGCTGGGCACACCACCCAGCACGCGATGGCCGAGATCTACCAGGCGATCAAAGCCCACAAGCTGACGCTGGTTTTCGTGAACACGCGCATGCAGGCCGAGTTCGCGTTCCAGGCCCTATGGAGTCTGAACGAAGACAGTCTGCCGATCGCGCTGCATCACGGCTCGCTCGACGCCACGCAGCGCCGCAAGGTCGAGGCCGCGATGGCCGACGGGCGGCTCAAGGCCGTCGTCTGCACCGCGACGCTCGATCTCGGCATCGACTGGGGCGATGTCGATCTCGTGGTCAATCTCGGCGCGCCGAAAGGCGCGAGCCGGCTGATCCAGCGCATCGGCCGCTCCAACCACCGCATGGACGAGCCCTCCGAGGCGCTGCTGGTGCCCTCCAACCGGTTCGAAATGCTGGAATGCCGCGCCGCGCTGGAGGCCGTGCACGAAGCCGCGCAGGACACGCCGCCTCCGCGCATCGGCGCGCTCGACGTGCTGGCCCAGCATGTGCTCGGCGTCGCCTGCTCCGACGGCTTCGACAGCGAGACGCTTTACCGGGAGGTGCTGACGGCTTCGCCCTATGCCGACCTTGAGCGCGGCGATTTTGACGCCGTCGTCAATTATGTCGCGACGGGCGGCTATGCCCTCAAAAGCTATGAGCGTTTCGCCAAGCTGCGGCAGGACAAGACCGGCCTGTGGCGCGCCAGCCATGCCAAAATCATCCAGCAATACCGCATGAATGTCGGCACCATCGTGGAATCGACCATGCTCAAGGTCAGGCTCGGTCGAGGGCGCGCGAGTAAGCCCGGCATGCTGACGCGCGGCGGGCGCGTGCTCGGCGAAGTGGAGGAATATTTCGCAGAGACGATGGTGGCGGGCGACACCTTCGTCTTTGGTGGAGAGGTGCTCCGCTTCGAGGGCATCGTCGAAAACGAGGCCATCTGCTCGCGTGCCTCGCCGGGAACGGACCCGAAAGTGCCTTCCTATGCGGGGGGCAAGTTTCCGCTCTCGACCTTTCTCGCGGCGCGCGTTCGCGCCATGCTGGCCTCGCCCGATCTCTGGCACACGCTGCCGGACGAAGTCGCGACATGGCTTCATGCCCAGAAGGCAAAATCCCGCCTGCCCAAGCCCGGCGAGCTTCTCGTCGAGACCTTTCCGCGCGCCGGGCGCTTCTATCTCGTCGCCTATCCGTTCGAGGGCCGCCTCGCCCACCAGACGCTGGGCATGCTGCTGACGCGCCGGCTGGAACGCGCCGGGATGCGCCCGCTCGGCTTCGTCTGCAACGATTACGGCATGGCCTGCTGGACGCTCGGCGACATGACGGCTGCGATCGCGCGCGGAGCACTCGACCTCGACGAACTCTTCGCGCAGGACATGCTCGGCGACGATCTCGAGGAATGGCTGGCGGAATCGGCGCTGATGAAGCGCACCTTCCGGCAATGCGCGGTCATCGCCGGGCTGATCGAGCGGCGCTTTCCGGGCCAGGAGAAGAATGGCCGGCAGGTCACGATGTCGACGGACCTCGTCTACGACGTCCTGCGCCGGCACGAGCCGGACCATATCCTGCTCAAGGCGGCGCGCGCCGATGCGGCGACGGGCCTGCTCGACATTCGCCGGCTTGGTGAGATGCTGACACGAATCAGCGGCCGAATCATTCATCAGCCGCTCGACCATGTTTCGCCGTTGGGCGTCTCGGTGATGCTCGAGATCGGGCGCGAGGCGGTCTATGGCGAGGCGGCGGACGAGATCCTGGCGGAGGCGGAAGCGATGCTGACGGAAGAGGCGATGGCGTGAGCGTTGCGGCAGCGAGCGTGGCACGCGTGAGCGAGGCCTTCATGCTGGGCCGGCTTGCGATCGTGCCGGATTTGTCGGGCGCGCTGTGGCTGCCCGACGAGCGCACGCTCGTCGTCGCCGACCTGCATCTCGAAAAGGGCTCGTCCTTTGCGATGCGCGGAATGATGCTGCCGCCTTACGATACCTCCGTGACCCTGGCCGCGCTCTCGGCCGTGATGCTGCGATTACAGCCTGCGCGCGTGATCGCGCTGGGCGATTCCTTTCACGATCGGCACGCCGAGGAGCGGCTCGCGCCGCAGACGCTGTCTGCGCTGCATCTGCTGCAGCAGGGCCGCGACTGGCTCTGGATCACCGGCAACCATGATCCCGCGATCAGCCGGCGCGTCGGCGGGGAGAGCGCCGCTTTCGCCGTGCTCGGTGGCGTGACCCTGCGCCATGAACCCGACCCGGCAGAAACGGGGCCCGAGATCGCCGGGCATCTGCACCCCGCCGCAAAGGTGCGGACGCGCGGCGGCAGGGCGCTGCGCCGCCGGTGCTTCGCATTGTCGCCACGGCGCTGCGTGATGCCCGCGATGGGGGCCTATGCCGGTGGCCTCAACCTGCGCGACCGCGCCTTTCGCCCGCTTTTCGACGAAGGGCTGAGCGCGCATCTGCTGGGCGATGGACGGGTCTTTCGCATCGATCCACGGCTGCTGCTGCCGGATTGACGCTGGGCCCAGCATCGGAGACCGGCGCGTTTGCCACATCGGGCCGGCGATTTGAACGAAGGACCGGAACCGTGGCCGTCGTAGCCGCGCGACCCTTCGCCTGTCTTTGCCTCCGCAGAAGCGCCGCGACGGGTTGCGTCGGCCCCGCGCTTATGGCATCAGGGCGCCGCTTCGGAACGACGCCACGCCCGCAATCGCTTCACCGCGACCGCGACGCGCCCCGGCTGCCGGACCTGCTGCGGTAGCTCAGTGGTAGAGCACTCCATTGGTAATGGAGAGGTCGAGAGTTCAATCCTCTCTCGCAGCACCATTTATTCCCAATAGAATTAGGCGCTTAGCCGTTAATCGGAAGCTGCCCCTTCGGCATAATTCGGCGAACGCATGCAGAAGATGGCAGGCCATGTCGTGGAAAACGCGTGCCGTTGTTCCAGGCATGCTCCGGTTTCCCATCTTGCTACGGAGGCGCCCATGTCTGACCTCACCTCCTCTGTCTCGGAGGGTTCTGGATTTACGAAGGGGCGGCCGATCCTGTTCAGCGGGCCGATGGTTCGCACTCTGCTCGACGGGCGAGGACGCGGACGCGGCGGATCATCAAACCGCAGCCCTATACGCATGGCTCAATTCGCATTGAGCACTACGAGGGCACCCGCACTTTCAACCTGCACACCAACCGTCATTGAGCGCTAGGATCTCGAGCGGTATCCCAAAGCACCGCAAAGCCCGGCCCCGCCGAAGCGAGACCGGGCGATTGTTTAGTATCTGCACGGCTTGATCAATTCGCCTGACGATCGCCGGCACGTCAGGATACCGGAGCCTCAAAAGTCGGCCGGACGCGATGACTGACGTTCCGACCGCAAGGCGATATAGCCTAAGATTTCAGCCCGCCCGGCGAAGAAGTCTCTCTTCCATTCGGCCGGCGATGTACCGAAGGTCCGCGGTGCTCGGACCTGTCCGGAAGCTTGCGACAAGCCCGTTCAGCTTGTTGATCTGGTCGCTGAGAGACGTAGCGCTTGCTGCGCTCTCTTCGGCAAGCGCGGCATTCTGCTGCGTCATCTCGTCCATATGAGCGACCGTCTGGCTCATCTCGTCGATACCATTGGCCTGTTCTCCCGATGCAGCAGAGATTTCGGAGACGGTTGCAACGACCTTGCGGGACGCATCAACGATTTGGCCCAGAGCCTCGCCGGCGGAACGGACGAGGGTGACGCCCTGTTCGACCTCGGCTGCGGATTCCGCAATGAGGGACGTGATGTCCTTAGCGGCATCGCTTGACCGCTGTGCGAGCGTGCGCACCTCGGATGCGACGACTGCAAAACCCTTGCCGGCATCTCCAGCGCGCGCTGCCTCAACCGCCGCGTTCAGCGCTAGCAGATTGGTCTGGAAGGCGATCTCATCGATGACACCCGTGATGTCGGAAATCTTCCGGGATGCACCCTCGATCCGGTTCATGGCCTCGACCGCAGTGGTAACGATCGACCCGCCCTTTTCGGCGACGTTCATCGCCTCCTGAGCCATCGCCACAGCCTGCCTCGAAGCGTTCGCCGAGGCTTTCACCGATGCCGCCAACTCCTCGGTCGTCGCAGCCGTCTCTTCGAGCGAGGACGCCTGCTCCTCGGTACGCTTAGACAGATCGTTAGCGCCCATATTGATCTCGCGAGCCGCCGTGCTGACTTCGACCGAGGTTGTCTGGATGGTCTTGACCGTATCAGAGAGCCCTTCGAGGGCGCCGTTGAAGTCATCGCGCAGCTTGATGTAATCGGACGCGACGCTGTCGGTCAGGCGGCAGGTCAGGTCACCCTGGGCGAGGCGGTCCAGCCCATCGGCGAGCATGCCAACAACGTGTTGCTGCTGCTTGGCGAGATCGATCCGCTCGACCTCGACCCGTCGGCGCTCGCCCTCATGGGCTTGGCGCTCGACGTCGGCGGCCGCTTCACGCTCTGCTTTTTCGACCTCCAACCGGCGCATTGTCAGTCCGTTTTCTTTGAAGATCATGACGGCGCGGGCCATGGTGCCGACCTCGTCCCTGCGCTCGGCACCCACGACGTCCGCCTGTAATGTCCCGCCAGAAAGCTCACCCATTGTCGCGGCCAGGCGCTGGAGCGGGCCGGTAATAGTCCTCGACGCCAGCACTACCGCTCCAGCCAGGCCCAAGAGCAGCCCCATTACCGCAGCGCCAAGCATGATGATCGAGGCCCGATCGCTTCCGGCCGACAGTTCGGCCGATTGGGCGTCGGTTTTCGCCAGAACGGCCGTATTAAGGTCGGCTATCGACTGAACCAGTGCCGCCAGCTTCCCGTCGATGGTATCCATGACGGCAAGGGCTTTTTCGTTTTCGTCCCGCTCTCCGAAAGCAACGGCTTGGTCGACGCTGGACTTAAGTCCAAGGAAGTTGTTCCGGATGGCCTCGAAGGCAGGCTTCTCGGAAGGAAGCGCCTGGCCGGCCTCGTCCAAGTAAGCCAGTGTGTCCTCGTAGGCTTTCTGCCCGTCGACTTTCGCCTTCTGGATATTCGGTGAGCCGAGCGGATACGCGATGATCTTGTAGGTCTGGGCGATGAGATTGGCGCCTGCGCGAGACGCCCGCGCTGAGGCCAGCAGCGCCTTCGGACGCGTTTGTAGCATCGCCGCATAGCTGCGGTCGATCTGTTGCAGCTGAGCGCTGCCGAAGACCGACACCCCTACGCCGATCAGCCCGGCGATGAGGACCGCAAGCATGATCTTTGTGCGAATTTTCAAATTGTTGAGCGTCATGAGCGCGGTCCAGGGTCAACTGCTGCATACAAGCTATGGAAGCTCTGGACATCGCTAACGAACCCCTAACCGGTCGGAATTTAACGAGCTTTGCGTAACGGAATCAGGAGAAGCAGCGCGTCGACCCGGTTCTCAAAAGGCAAGCGGTGAAGGACACATATACGGATTGGACAGATACCCTCGAAGTGCAACTTGAAGTTTATTATTGCGTTCTAAAGACCTTTGATAATCTGAGTATCCGCGATGCCTCGTTCGCCTGCAAATTCAATTTACAAGGCCCTCGCCTTCATTAGATGCTTGCCTGCAGCGGTATTGGTAGGATGGCTGGCAGTTCAGGGGCAAAGCTCTGCGGAGGCGAAATCGGAATGCTTGGCCGCGCCGATGCTGGCGCCGGATATCCCGCGCGCGCAATTCTGTGGATGCTATGTGGGCAAGGTGAACTCGGTGTGGAACCGGCTCCATAGAGCTTTTTCCGACAGGCAAGAGCGGCACAGCAATCTTCACGGCATCGTCTATGAGTACTCGGCCGCTGCCTTGCGCTCGGAAGCCGATAGCACCGAGCGGAACGGGGCACCGATCCGGCTCTAGCTGTTCTGCGACGGCAGCACACGCGCCGCCAAAAGATCTCGCGCGATCGGGCGGGCACCGAGCGGGATACCGCAGGTCGGCAGGACTGAACGACATCCGCGATGCCAAGTGGACCAGCGGAGTCGACCGCCGCCACAAGGACGACCAGGCCGCCACCTGAGAGCGCGCTATCTCAGCGGGTTCTGACCTTCCTCAAGTTCGACCGGCGCCGTGTATCGTCGGTTCTCTACGGAGCCCGGCTGACAAGCCTCAAAGACCCCAGTGCTCTGGCTGCCATCGAGCCGGCGCTTGTAAAATTTCACAGAGTGTCTACGCTGCTTTCATACCGCGACGCGCCTTTGTGGCGAAGAAGCGCGGAGCTTTAGGGAGACTAGGACTGCCGCAGCGCGGCATCCGAACTGCATCTCCTCGACTGTTCATCTGAGCCTTGCTCGCTGCCATTGCCTTGTCCGCTCGTTTATCCAACGCTGGGCGGGACAGCTTTGGTTGCGGCGGTCCTCACGGCCATTGAAACTGACCCGGCAAACGGGGCAATCGGAGGAAGCCATGACCAAACTCACCCGCCGGACGGTTCTGGCCGCAGCCGGCGCCACAGCGGCGCTTGGCGCCACTTCGGCTTTCGGCCAAGCCAAGACCGTCATCACTTTCGCCGCCGCAACCTTCGCCGAAGCCGGACGGGGCGACAAGCTCAAGGCCTGGATCGAGAAATTCAACGCCTCGCAGGACAAAATCGAGGTCCGGCCGATCGCGATCTCGTTCTCCCAGCTCGCCAACACGGTCTTCACCCAGATGGGCGGCGGCGGCGGGCCGGATTTGGTGCGCTTCGACCAGACCGACTTCTTCGCGGCTCTGCCGGGCAAGCGCATCCTGCCGATCGATGAGCTCGTCGATGCGAGCAAGTACACGTTCCAGGCTCCCGACAAATTCCTCAACGTCGAGGGCAAGCGCTACGGCGTCGTCTTCGAGCTGGCCAACTACCAGCTGATCTACAACCCCGCTTTGCTGAAAGGTGGCGAGCCGCCGAAGACCTTCCCCGAGTTCCTGGCCGCCGCCAAGGAAGCCACCGGCAAGGGCCTGTTCGGCTACGCCTTCCGCGCCACGATGCCCGAGCGCTCCGGCTTCTGGCAGGACATGACGAATTACGTCTATGGCTTCGGCGGCAACTGGGCCGACGGCAAGCAGCTCACCCTGAACAGTCCGAAGGTGGTCGAGGCGATCACTGCCTACAAGCAGGTCTACGACGCCGGCGTCATTCCAAAGGGTGCCGACGCCGCGACCTATCGGCGGATGTTTTGGGAGGGCAAGATCGCCATGAACATTGACAATGGCGGCGTCGCCGGGATCTTCGCGGCGCAGAATCCCAATCTCGGCTTCAAGGCCGCGCCTTCGCCTTTCGCGAACCGCCAGCAGGGCCTGATCCTGACCTCGCTCTCGGTCAACGCCAATACCAAAAACAAGGAAGCCTGCGGCACCTTCATCAACTGGGTGCTGCAGCCGGCGGCGCAGAGCGAATTGCAGGGCATCCTCGGCGCGGCCAGCGTCGCGACGCCGGTCGAACGGCCGAAGGCCGATCTGGAGCGCGCACCCTGGCTTGGCGTCTATGACGCACAGACCCCCTACGCGCTGCCGCAGCTCGTGCTTGGCTTCGAGACCAAGACGCTGGAAATCCAGCAGATCGTCGTCGAGCAGGTGCTGAAGATCCTTGTCGGCAATGCCGATGTGCAGAAGACGCTCGACGAGGCGCAGTCCCTGGCGCTCAAGCGTATCGAGCGGCAGTGACATCATGAGCGAGGTCGCCAGCCCGGCTTCGGCAACCGCCGGCCACTCTCCGCATCGCGGTGGGCGGGACCGGGAGAGTCGCTGGACGCCCTATCTCTTCATCGCGCCGGTGGCGGTCTACCTGGCGGTTTTCCAGGGTTATCCGCTGCTGAGCGAATTCGTGCTCAGCTTTACCCAGACCTCGCTGCTGGCTCCTCAGGATGCCCGCTATGTCGGGCTGCGCAACTATCGCGATCTGGCCAGCTCCGGCGATTTTGCCGCGGTGCTGTGGACGACGACGGCCTATACGGTCGCCTGCGTCGTTTTCGCCATCGCGCTCGGGCTGGGCGCGGCACTCCTGCTGGACCGGCCCTTCCGCGGCCGCGGATTGGCGCGGGCGCTCGTGACCGTGCCGTGGGCGGCGCCGCCTGTCGCGGTCGCGACGATCTTCGCCTGGATGCTGAACGCGCAATACGGCATCTTCAACCACGCGCTGAAGCTGATGGATTTCGAGATCGGCTATGAGAGCTGGCTCGACAATCCCAAGCTCGCCTTGCCGGCAATCCTGTTCACGACGGTCTGGCAGATCTTCCCGTTTTCCTCCGTGGTGCTCCTCGCCGCCCTGCAGGGCGTCTCCGAGGAGGTCCGCGAAGCCGCGACGCTGGATGGGGCCGATCGTCTCAGCGTGTTCAAGGTCGCGGTCTGGCCGACGATCCAGCCCGCGGTCGCGCTGCTCTCGCTCTTCGTCACGATCTGGTCGCTGCGCCGCTTCGACCTGATCTGGGTGATGACGCAGGGCGGGCCGATAGGTGCCACCAAAACGCTGGTCATCGAGCTCTACACGCGCGGCTTCGTCGCCCGCGAACTTGGCGAGGCCGCTGCCGTGGGCATGATCGGGCTGACGGTCGCGCTTGTCGTGACCTTCGTCTATTTCTGGTACACGCAGCGCACCGAGCGCGCGCACGGGCGCCATTGATGAGCTCGCCCGCCTCCCACGCGCTGCGCATGGCGCTGATCATGGTGCTGCTCAGCGCGGCCCTGTTCCCGATCTACTGGATGGTCGTGACCTCGCTGACCTCCTCGGCGAACCTGTTCGCCGACCGGCCGCAGATGCTCCCCGACCCGGCGCAGGCTTTCAATTATGCCGAGACCTTCGCCAAGACCGGCGTACTGCTCTGGCTCAGGAACAGCGCCATCGTCGCGGTCGGCACGATGGTGCTGTCGATCCTGCTCGCTATCCTGCCGGCCTATGCGCTGTCGCGTTTCAAATTCCGTGGCAAGGGCGTCGTCGGCTTCGTGCTCTTCGCGACGCAAATGCTGCCCGAGGCAATGCTGGTCGTGCCGCTCTATGCGATCTTCGCCAAGCTGCTGCTGCTCGACACGCTGGGCGGGCTGATTCTGGCGAACGCAGCCTTCACCGTGCCGGTCATTACTTGGATCCTCAAGGGCGCGATCGACGGCGTCCCGCTGGAGATCGAGGAGGCTGCGCGGATCGACGGCTGCTCGCGTCTGGACATCGTGCTGGCGATCGTCCTTCCGGTCGTGGCGCCGACTTTGGCGGCGGCCGCGGTCATCGCCTTCTTCCACGGCTGGAACGAATACGTCTTCGCGCAGACTTTGGTGTTGAGCCAGGATTTGCGCACGGCCTCCGTCGGCCTCGCCAGTTTCGTCGGCGAGCTTTCGACGCCCATCCATACCGTCATGGCCATCGGCGTGATGTACACGCTGCCCGCCGTCGCCTTCTATCTGATGGTCCAGCGTTATGTCGTGGCGGGCATGACCGCCGGCAGCGTCAAGGGCTGAAAGAGAAACATAAAAATGGCCTCGATCACCCTCAACCACGTCGCAAAGCATTTCGGCAACAAGGTCGCGATCGCCGATATCGACCTTGAGGTCGTGGACGGCGAGTTCCTCGTCCTGCTCGGCCCTTCCGGCTGCGGCAAGTCCACCCTGCTGCGCATGCTCGCGGGTCTCGAAACCGTCACCGCAGGAGAGATCCATGTCGGCGGCCGGCGCGTCGACCAGCTGCCGCCGAGCGCGCGCGACATGGCCTTCGTCTTCCAGTCCTACGCGCTCTATCCGCATATGACGGTGCGGCGGAACATCGCCTTCCCGCTGATCATGCGGCAATTCAAATGGTGGTTTCATATCCCGATTTTAGGCGGGCTCGCCAAGCGGCGCATCGAGCGCTCGCCTGATGTCAGCGACCTCGTCGAGAAGACGGCGAAGACGCTCTCGCTGACCGAGATGCTGGATCGCTATCCGCGGACGCTCTCGGGGGGACAGCGCCAGCGCGTCGCTCTGGGGCGCGCGATGGTGCGACAGCCCGAGGTCTTCCTGATGGACGAGCCCCTCTCCAATCTCGACGCCAAACTGCGCTCGGCGATGCGCGCGGAGATCACACGCCTGCACGCCCGCGTCGGCGGCACCTTCGTCTATGTCACGCATGATCAGGTCGAGGCGATGACCATGGGCACCCGCATCGCCCTGATGCGCGACGGCGTGATCCAGCAGTTCGGTACGCCACGCGAGATCTACACCGCTCCGGCGAACACCTATGTGGCGCGCTTCATCGGGTCCCCGCCGATGAACCTGATCGAAGGCGAGGTCGAGCAGGGCGCGATCCGCGTCGGCACGGTCAGTCTGCCATTCGCGAACGCGCCCACTGCTGCTGCGACGGACGGTGTCCTTCTCGGCATCCGACCGAACGCGTTGACCGTGGCGGGCCCCTCTGCCGAACACACCGGCCTGCGCGGCACCGTCAGCCTCGTCGAGCATGTCGGTGCCGAATCCGTGATCGCGGTGAAGCTCGCGGACGGCACGACGGCCCATGACGAAGAGGGCTCCGTGCCCGGCGAGATCATGGTGACGGTTCAGGGCTACAGCGATCTTGCGCCGGGGGCAGAGGTCTCCATCGGGCTCGATCTCTCGGAAGCGGTCCTGTTTTCCCGCTCGACCGGCCGTCGTCTCAAGGCGGGATCGACCAGTCCTACCGTTTGACGCCGCGGATACCGGATAACGAAGTCCGCGCCTGTGATCGAAGGCCTAATTGCTGAGGAAGAACTTCACCATTTCGCGCGACGCATCCGGACCCGTCGGATCGACATAGCTGCCGGTGCCATCGCCACCTGACCACGCGTGACCTGCGCCATCGATCAGAAGGTGCTCGGCCAGGGTCTCGCCTGCCGCGTCGATCAGGATCTGGCGAGCGGCCCCGCGCCCGGCATCGTTGCCGTCACTGAGAACGACGGTCGATCCCGGGCTCCGCGCGCGCATCTGTTCGAAAAGCTCGGCGCCATTCGACGGATGGACGGTCGCGTCGGCCGAGCCTTGGATGATGATCTTACGACTACCCAGCGCGCTTTTGCTGTGCCGGCTGCCGGACCCATTGCCTTTCATGGCGGCGAACGCAGACATCACGTCGTGAGCGGCGCGATGAGGCAGGCCGGAGTGAAGGCCGACCCTGGAGAACAGCTCGGGATAGGTTTCGGCGAGAACGTCCGCCATCGCCGCTCCAGCGGACAGGCCTGCCGCAAAGACGCGATTGGAGGCGATGCCGAACTCCGACGCCAAGGCCTGGGCCAGCGCCGCCAGTCGCGCAGGTTCCCCGGTGCCCGCCGACTGGTGGCGCGGATCGAACCAGTTCCAGCAACCTTGGGCGTTGGCGGTGCGCGGCTGATGAGGATAAGCGACGACCAGGCCGAATTCGTCCGCCAAGTGGTTCATCCGCGTGCCCCGGGCAAAATCGTCGGGATCCTGTGTGCATCCATGCAGCATCAGGACAAGCGACAGTTCGCGGCTGCGATCCTCCGGGACGTAGAGCTTGTAGCGAAGGCTTCCGGCGGCTGCACCGAGCGACCGCCAGATGAAGCGAGGGTCGTCCTGAAGGGGTTTCCGGGTCGGATCAGGCATCGGGGAAGAAAGCCCGTGATGCTGTGCCTTGAGCAAAGTCAGCACGTCGCCGAGCCGTCGCGCAGCGCGATCGGCAAGAGGATGGACTGGCGTGACGCGTGGCGACGCAGAGTTTGTCGAGCTCCCGCAGCTCAAGGCGTCGCGAAGCGCCTTGGTCGCGCCGGCGACGTCGGATGTCTTGAGGCGGGCCATCGCATCGGCGACGGCATCGGGAACGCGGAAAGTCATGATGTCGTCCTTGCGGGTCAGGAGAGGCGGTCAGCCAGGGCGGCCCTGACCTCCCGGGAAGCGTGGAAGGCGCCGAGGACCGTCAGCGAAGCGATGGTCTTGCGAGCCAGGTCAGGCGGGACGTCATCGGCGATGATCGCCAGGCCAAGGACGCGGATCTCGAGGCGTTCATTCGCTGCGGCCACCGCCTCGAGGTCCCGACGGGTGAAGGTCCGCAGTCCGAGGTCGAGCGACAGGCGGTTCATCGCCTGGGTAGCGACTTCGGCATGGGTGACAAGTTGATTGCGGATGGCGGTGCGAATGAAGTCGGACCGGTTCGAGTAGAATCCGTCTCGAACGAGCAGATCGATCCTGCCGAGATCGACGAAGCCAAGATTGATCGTGAGTTTCTCGCTATCGGGGGTCTTCATTTTTCATCCATACGCCATCCGTATGGCTGGTATATGGATGCCTGACTGCCGCTTTCAAGTGCTGTAGCGCGGCCGGCCGATCCAGCCGTCAATGTTCGGCGCTGCGTGGTATGCAAAGCCTGCGGGCGTTCAGCCACGGGCCGCGACATCTAGCCAAAGCCGAGCCTGAAGAATTCCGATTTCAATCGCTTAGACTTCGGGAGGTCGAGATGTCGCGCCGACGACCGTACAATCGTGGGAACCCGACGGGGTCGGCGCCTGTTGATGGGCCAGTTCATCAGTGAGGTGGTAACGTGATCAGGCTTATTCTTGCAGGCACCGCAGGCTACATGCTGTGGACGAGGCCTGAACTGCGCGAGCGCGTCTTCGGATTTGCGCGAGGTATGATGCAGCGCCTGACAGCGCCGCCGAGAGCCTAATTGCAAATCGGGGCGCCCGTCTTGCCGGGCGCCCCGATTTTTCTCCTTGCAGGCCCTGCGTTAACAGATCCCGCAATCCGGCCTTGCCGGCATCAAAACGTTTGCGCCGATATTCTTCAGCGACCCGCTTCCTCCCCGAGCTGCAAGGCGTCGGTACGCTTTGAGCGCGTGGTGCTGACAACGACCGCGATCAGCCCGACAGCCGAGGTGATCGCTCCGGCCACCGCGACCATCGGATAGCCGAGGCCTGCAGCGATCACGCCTCCCCCGAGCGCCGCCCCTAGCGCATTGCCAAGGTTGAAGGCGCCGATGTTCACGGCCGAGGCCAGGTTCGGCGCGTCCGAGGCCGCCGACATCACCCTGACCTGCAGCGGTGGGACCAGCGCGAAGCTGGCGATGCCCCACAGGAAAATCAGCACGGCGCTCGCCGACGCATGGCCCATCAGCGCGGCGAAGGCGACAAGGACCACCGACAACGAGGCCAGCGTGACGATCAAGGTTCGGTCGATCGATCGGTCGGCGAAGCGGCCGCCGAGCCAGTTGCCGATGGTCAGCCCCACCCCGTAGGTGAACAGCATGGCCGTGACGAAGGCGGGGGAGGCGTGGGTGGCGCCCTGCAAGATCGGGGCGATATAGGTGAAGACCGTGAACATGGCGCTGGACGAGATGACGGTGAGGGCCAGCGCTCCGAGCACGGTGCCGCGGGTCAAGGCGCGCAGTTCCGCCACGACCTTGACTCCCTTCGGCGCCGGCAGCGGCGGCAATGTCAGCCGCAAGGCGGTCATGGTCGCGACTCCGAGTGCCGCGATGCCCCAGAACGAAGCCCGCCAGCCGAGATGCTCGCCAGCCCAGGTCGCGAGCGGGACTCCCACGACATTGGCGATGGCGAGACCCGCGAACATCGCGGCCACCGCGCCCGCCTGACGCTGCGGCGGCACGAGTCCGGCCGCAACGACCGAGCCGATGCCGAAGAAAGCTCCATGATTGAAGGAGGTCAGGATGCGTGCCGCCATGAGCATCCCATAACTGTCCGAGATCGCGGCTAGCAGGTTGCCGGCCGTGAAGATGCCCGCGAGCATGATCAGCAGCGTGCGACGTGGAATACGGCCAGTGGTCAGGGTCATCAGCGGCGCGCCGATCATCACGCCCAACGCATAGGCGCTGATCAGCAGGCCCGCGCTTGGAATGGAGACTCCGAGGTCTGCCGCGATGACGGGCAGCAGCCCCATCGGCGCGAACTCGGTCACGCCGATGCCGAAGGCCCCGACCGATAGGGCTATCAATCCAGGATTGAGCTTCACGATGGCACCTCAGACTGCGCGGGGAGCCAGGCGGGCAAAGCCCTCCTGCTGGCGATAGGGCGTGTGGGGATAGGGCGGCAGCACCTCGCTCGCCGCGTCAAGTGCGGCGATCTGCTGCGATGTCAGCGACCAGCCCACGGCACCGAGATTCTGGCGCAGCTGCTCTTCGTTGCGCGCGCCGATGATGACGGACGACACCGTCGGCCGCTGGAGCAGCCAATTGAGCGCGATCTGCGGCACGCTGCGGCCGGTCTCGGCGGCAATGGCCTCGATCGCGTCGATCACGCGGTAGAGATGCTCGCTCTCGACCGGCGGCGCGAACTGTTCGGTCTCGTGCAGCCGGCTCCCCTCCGGCACCGGCCGGTTCCGGCCAATTCTACCTGTCAGGCGGCCCCAGCCCAGCGGGCTCCAGACCAAGGCGCCGATGCCCTGGTCGAGCCCCACCGGCATCAGCTCGTCTTCATAGGCCCGGCCGATCAGCGAATAATACACCTGATGCGCGACAAGCCGCGGCCAGCCATGGCGATCGGCAGCGCCCTGCGCCTTCATCAGCTGCCAGCCCGGGTAATTCGAGACGCCAGCATAACGCAGTTTGCCCTGCTCAATCAGCAAGGCAAGCGTGCCCATCAGCTCGTCGACCGGCGTCGAGGCGTCGAAGGCGTGGAGCTGGAGCAGGTCGATATGGTCGGTGCCGAGGCGCTTCAAGGACGCCTCGACCGCGCGGATGAGACGCGCCCGCGACGCGCCCCAATCCTGCGGCCCATCGCCCATCGGCAAACCTGTCTTGGTCGAGATCAGCACGTCTTCGCGGCGCCCACGCAACGCCTCTCCAAGGATCTCCTCGGAGGCGCCGTTCGAATAGACATCGGCAGTGTCGAACAGCGTCACGCCGGCCTCAAGGCAGATGTCGATCAGCCGCCGCGCCTCGCGGGCATCGCTCTGCCCCCAGGCGCTGAACAAAGGCCCTTTGCCGCCGAAGGTGCCGGTGCCGAAGCTCAGGGCCGGAACCCGCAGTCCCGACGATCCCAGTTGACGATAGTCCATGGCGCGCTCTTCTGTTGCTACGTTGATGCACAGATAGCGATGAAGCTGGCCACAGATTATCTGGCATGATCGGCGAGGACATGTGCGATGGACGCAAAGATGCAGTTGGGCGCCGACCGCGCGCATTCACTTGCGATGTTCGCCGCAGTGGTCGAGCATGGCAGTTTCTCGGCTGCGGCTCGCCTTTTGGGGATGAGCCCTTCGGCGGTGAGCCGCACCATCGACCGTATCGAGGCGCGGCTCGGTGTCCGGCTGCTGTTGCGGTCGACGCGCGCGTTGTCGATCACGGCCGAGGGCCAAACCTATCTGCAAGCCGCCCGGCGAATCCTGGCCGATCTCGACGATGCCGAGCAGCGGATCGCCGACCAGGGGGCGCCGCGCGGACGGTTGCGCGTCACCGCCGCGCTGTCCCACGGGCGGCTCTGCGTCGTTCCGCTGCTGTCCGAATTCGTGGCGCTTTATCCTGACATTCTCGTCGATATCGCATTGACCGACACGCTGGTCGACATCGCCGCTGGTCAGGCCGACATCGCGGTCCGGTTCGGGCCGCTTCCGGACAGCTCGCTGACGGCGCGCAAGCTCGGCGAAACGCGGCGCGTCATCGTGGCCTCGCCAGCCTATCTGGAACGATACGGCACGCCGCAGGCGCCCGAGGACCTTCATCGTCACAACTGCCTGAACTTCAACTTCCAGCGTGCCGAACCGGTTTGGCCGTTCTGTCGATCCGGCCATGACTTCGCGCTGTCCGTGAAGGGGAGCATCGAGGCGAATAATGGCGAGACGCTGGGCCAGCTTGCTGCGATCGGCGTGGGCGTCGCGCGCGTCGGGGCCTTCAGTGTCATGCAGGAGATCATGGACGGGCGATTGGTTCCGATCCTGGAGGAGTTCAATCCCGGCGATGTGGAGCTGATCCATGCCGTGTTCGTCGGTGGCGCGACCACGCCGGCCCGCATCCGCGCTTTCGTCGACTTCCTGGCGAAACGCCTCTGAGGGCGTGAGAGCGGCCGAGCAGCTGGTTGACCCATTCGGGATGACCTCAAGGAACAACGTAACCTCGCCGCTCGTTTCCGGGGACGCAACGTCAGGCCGGAAATCTCCATGTCCAGTGTATCGGTTTCTGCGGGCTCGGCGTCGATCCCGGACGACAAGAAGCGTGCGACGAGAGCGCTGAGCGCACTCAACTTCTTCATGGCTGACATGCAGGCCGGGATCGGGCCCTTTCTCGGCGTATTCCTGCAGCAGAATGGCTGGTCGACGGGGCCGATCGGAACCGTGATGACGCTTGGCGGTGTCGCCGGCATGGCGATGACGGTGCCGGCCGGCGCCTTCATCGACTATACCGAGAAGAAGCGCTGGGTGGTCGTCATCACCGGCATCTGCACGGTGCTGGCGTCCTTTCTCATCCTGTTGTCGCAGTCGGCGCTGGTCGTGACGGCAAGCCAGATCGCGACCGCGATCGCAGGCGCGGCGATCGGGCCGGCAGTGGCCGGCATGACCCTGGGCGTTGTCAGGCAGAAGGGCTTCAATGTCCAAAACGGCAAAAACCAGGCCTGGAACCATGCCGGCAACATGATCGGGGCCGGCCTGTCCGGTTATCTCGGCTGGCGATACGGCATGCCGGCGATCTTCTTTCTTGCCGCGCTCTTCGGTGTCTTCGCGATCATTTCGGTCCTTTCGATCCCGGAACGGGCGATCGACCATCGGGCCGCGCGAGGGCTCGAGGATGGCGACGGGAAGGATGACGGTGGCCAGGCCGAAGGCTTCAAGGAGTTGCTTCGCAACAAACCTATGCTGCTTTTGGCAGCTGCGCTTGCCTGCTTTCACCTCGGAAACGGTGCGATGCTGCCGCTTTACGGGCTGGCTGTGGTTGGCGAAGGCAAGGGCAATCCGGCTGTATTCACCGCGCTCACCGTCGTCGTCGCGCAGGCGGTGATGATCGGGGCATCAATCGTTGCGATGCGCATGGCGTCGAGCCGGGGCTACTGGCTGGTGCTGCTGATCTCCTTCATCGCCCTGCCGCTGCGTGGCTTCCTGGCCGGCAGCATCATCGAATCCTGGGGCGTGTGGCCGGTTCAGGCACTGGACGGGATCGGAGCCGGCTTGCAGAGCGTCGCCGTTCCAGGCCTCGTCGCCTGCCTGCTGCGTGGCACCGGGCGGGTCAATGTCGGGCAAGGCGCGGTGATGACGGTCCAGGGCGTCGGCGCGAGCCTGTCCCCGGCAATCGGCGGCTGGCTTGCGCAAATTCTCGGCCCACAGCGTTTTATGTGCTCGGCAGCTTCGCGCTCGTCTCGGTCGCACTCTGGATCGGGTTTCACGGCCTGCTGCGGCCCGCCTGTTCGGGCATGGATGGCGATGCGAAGGTGGAGCCGTCCGCGTGAGCACCCTCTCATTCCTGCAGGTCGGCGATCTGCATATGGACGAGGCGAATGGCTGGGAAAGCCTTCCGCGCCTCGAAGCCATTGTGGCCGAAGCCAACCGGCATCTGCGCGACACCGTCGACTTCGTCTTCCTGCCCGGCGACAACGCCAATCACGCGACGGACCCGCAATATGCCGCGATCGCTCGCGCGCTTGCGCCTCTGCGACTTCCCTGGCGCGTCATTCCGGGTGACCACGATTACGAGGCCGGCGATCTGCGGGCCTACGAAGCGACCTTTCCTGAAGCCAACCGTCCAGAGGTCGAGGTCTTCGCGGGGCACCGCTGCATCTTTGTCGATGTCGTCTCGGCCGGTGCGGGTGGCCCGGATTTCCGTCTGACGATGCATCACCGCAACCGGCTGATCAAAGACCTCGCCCGCGCAACCGCCGATGCCCAGCCGCCGGTCGTTTTCATGCATGCCTATCCGGACGATCTCGCCGCGGATGGCGCGGAGATCGCCCAACTGTTTTCCGACGCGGGCGTTGCCTTCGTCGCCACCGGCCATACTCATTACAACGAGCTGCTCAATGACGGCCGCGTCGTCTATGGCGCGGTACGCTCCACAGGCGAGATCGAGGAGGATGGCGGACAGGCCGGCTTCGCGCTGATCACCATCCACGACACGGTGCCGAGCTGGCGTTTCAAGCGGATCGGCAGCGGCTGGCCGTTCCTGCAGATCGTGTCACCTTGCGATACGCGATTGGTCACCAGGCCGGCGGATCCGCGACAAATCCCGCGCCCCGGCCAGATCGAGGTCACAGCGAGAGTTTTCGGCTCCGCAGTGGAAAGCCCGGTCGTCTCGGTCGATGATGGCACGCCAACCGTGATGCAGCCTTCAACGCGCGGGCTCTGGTCGGCGCCGGTAGAGGTCCGGGCTGGATTGCACCGGATCACCGTCGAAAGCGGGTCGGCGCGCGACATGATCCACGTTCTGGTCCGGGCGGCCGACGCCATCCCGATGCGCAGACCGCCCGTCATGCTCGGCCACGCCTGCCATTCGATCGGCTCCTGGCCGGACGCCGGCATCGACGGCATGCGCCTCGGCCCGAACTGCAACGGACGGCACTGGTAAGGCCGGCGGCCGCCTCGTTCTCATTTGCTGTCATGCCGTCGCTGTCCGGCGGCGTGGCAACGGGTATCGCTGATCGCTCGGCGTCAGCGTTCCCGGAACGCGTGCTCGATCTGGTCACGCATCGGTTTGACCAGATAGCTCATCAAGGACCGGCTCTCCGTTCGAATGAAAACCTCGACGGGCATGCCGGGCAGGAGGTCGAGTGCCTTCAAGGGCTCGCTTCGGCCGAAGCGAAGCCTGACGACGGAATACGGCTCCGGAACGCGCTCGTCCTTCACCGCGTCGGCGCTGACGCGGGTTACGATTCCTTCGATCTCCGGCGTCGTTCTTTGATTGAAATTCGTGGAACCTGAGCGTCGCGGGCTGGCCGACCCTGACTTCATGGATATCCGACGTCGAAGCCGGGAGCCTGCCTTGCACGCCGCAGTCACTAACGGCATGCCAACATAGCCGACACCGATGATCCCGATACGTTAAGCCTTCGACGAAAGCCGCGAGATTTTGGTCGTCCAAATCTGCTCCGGCGCCTTAGTCGGGATGGATGACGATAAAGACATCAACAACCGGCCAGCTTCGATGCGAGCGAGGCGGCATTCGCTTCCGCGGCAACGCCGACGCCGCTGACATCTGTCAACGCGCTGGAGCAACCGTGATATCGCTCACTGGCGAATTTCTCCTTCCGAAAGGCCGTCGACATCGCAACATTTCGCGCGCCGTCCGAAAATCGAGGATGACAACACGAGACTCCGGCGCTAGATATTGCGTTAGGGTGCCTCACGTCTTTCCGCACTCCATGCGGGCGTAGTTCAGTGGTAGAACGTCAGCTTCCCAAGCTGAATGTCGTGGGTTCGACCCCCATCGCCCGCTCCAATTATTTCAAGGGTTTAGAGGCGCTTCTGCCTTGCCCCGAAATTCCAGCAGCTACATAACAGCTACAAAGCGACAGAGGGCTAGCGAGGTTTTCCGCTAGCTTGTTTACCCGTCTTGGATCGGCCGGGCCCGCGCTTAGGGAGCGGCAAATCTGCTGCCGCTGTTTCATCGATGAGATCGGCAACCTTCACACCGAGCGCCGTCGCCAGCTCAAAGAGCGTGATGACGGTCGGGTTCCGCCGCCCGCGTTCGAGGCTGCTGATGTACCATTGGCTGTAGCCGGATCGCTCTTCGACCTGCTCCTGAGTCAGGCAGCGCTCTTCACGCAATCGCGCAAAATTTAATCCGACAAGCTCGCGCATATCCATGCGCTCAGAGCTGGCAATTTTCCGCAGTTCGAATTACCAATTATAGTTGGTAATTCGTGATGACGGGGCTATGCAGACGATGGGCGTTTCCACCAGACCGGCCGCAGGTAATGGTCGAAACGACCAAACTTCATCCCTTGTCGAGATACGCACTCCCGCCTTTGGGCTCACGGATCTCGATCCCCGAAAAAGCTCGCCAAGATTTAAACTGCTGAGAATGCTAACGGCGATTGCGTCATTCGCTGCGGGGACGTGTCACGCTGAAGATCGCCAGTTCGCAACGGCTGGCGGGCTTGGCGGCATGAAATACTACGAGTCGTCCGTGCAGAAATTCGCCAAAAATGGCGAGGTATTTTTTGGCGTCACCGGCTACGGGCAGAACCCCGGCCATGCGCCGAAAATGGACTTCCGTGTGATTTTCAATTGCGGCAATCGATCAAAAATCGGCGTGGTGATCGAGCGACACATGCGAAACGAATACCGTATAGAGGATCGTGTCAGCTCCGTACCGACGCGCCGCAATATCTGGTATTCTCTCCAGTCATACCATTGCCCCGACAATCACTTCGACCGCGACCCGAACGAGCTTTGGCAATGAACCAAATGCCGGTAAGCTTTTGCGCCGCATAGCGAATTTGGCTGGGGGATAGTTTCATGAGATTTGCGGGCAATGTGCTCTGGTTCATTCTAGGGGGAGCGATCACAGCGTTGATCTGGCTCATCGGCGCTATCGTCTTCGCTCTCACGATCATAGGCTTGCCGCTGACGAGGGCAGCGCTGGAAATGGCGAAGATGTCAGCCTTTCCGTTCGGCAAGGACGTGGTTCATATCAGAGAGCTAGACGGCAAGGGCATAACGCTTTCGACAGGCACCACTGGCACCATCGGCTTCATTGCCAACCTGTTATGGGCCTGCACATTCGGATTGGTCCTGTTCGTCTCCTACATCATCGCTGGCGTTCTCAATTGCCTGACGATCATCGGCATTCCGTTTGGGCTTCAAGCTTTCAAACTCGCTGGCCTTTCGCTTTGGCCGGTTGGTAGACGCGTCGTCTCAAAAGAGCTCGCGGCTTTAGCGCGTCAACATGCTGCGGAGGAGAAATTTAACAAGCTACGCGGACCGCGACTGGTCTGACATGAGGAAGTCCGAGTGATGAGAAATAGCCAAGTCACGCTGCTGCCGCTCGCATTAGCAGCTATCATGTATACGCAGCCCACCTCCGCAGTGGCCGAAAATTTCAGCTGGCTCACGGCGCCTGTACGTATGAAGCCTATCAAACAGAAGGCCGAAGGCTACCTCGTCGAGGGGTTTGATGTTACCGATGCAGAAAATAAATACACCATAATATGCAAGGTATCTAACATGGGTACACCAACAATTTCTGAATGGAACGGCGCCATGAGGGTCGAAGAGATCAACGAAAAGCCGTATTTTTTACTAAATAATGCACGTGGTTTTAGTGAATTAAAGCTCAAATGGGCTGAAGCTTGTCGCAAAATTGTGAAATAAATGACTGTGATTTCGATTATTTAAATTAATTATCCTATTTTCTTGGGCCAACAATTCTGCGCCGTCCACATCGGGGGTCGTCTGTCCGGCAGTTCGGTAGCAGCCGGGGGCAGGCGCTGTCGGCATCGCGATCTCTCTCCTGTTCCTGCTCGGATCGGCGCTCGTCATCGCCGTGCCACGGGCAGCTCAGGTTCGCTTCATCATCGCGGCTGTGATCGCTTTCCTCAATCGGGCTGCTTTTCTCGATCTGATGATTTGGGGCATCATTTCCATCGCATTAAGCCTGATGAGCTACTACGGCAATCGCGAACTGAAGAAGCGCAAAGCTCAAGCTGCAGCAGCATCCGAAGCCGCACCAATTTAATCGGGTAGGGGTTGATCGGGTTGCCTGTGTACGGCCGGTTGGGGCCACAGAGCGGACACGGCCAACTGGTCCGGAAGCAGACGTTCCACCTCTGGCCGTTGGGCACCATCGGGGGTGAAAGTTGCCCCGCTAGTGGTCGCCGACCCTCGCGCGACGTAAGTGGGGCACGACTTCCTCGTCTAACGGACAGGCGGCGCCGGCGGTGCGCCGTGCGAAGGCAATGCTGAGATCAAGGAAACCCGCCTCGTCCGAAACGGGGGCTCGTGCGCCCAGCCAGCTGTCTTGCACGGTTTCATGGCCGACCGCCCATGGTACCCATTCACAGAGCTTTGAAAGCCGCAAAAGTACGGCCACAGCTGCGGCGCCTAGCAGCACGTCGACCTTCACAGCTTCGCAATAATCTCTTTGGGCTTGTGCTTCGTCTGCGGCATAATCGGCATCCTCCAAGGCTCAAAAGCCTACTTCAGGGAGGATCACTTTTCAGGGGGGCAGGCCAGCCGCAGTCGCCGGCATCGCCGACGCCGTCGGATCGCAAGGCTGACGCTAGTCTAGGCGCCCAAGACGCCTAGCTCGAACAACGACGCTTCGGCCTCTCGTCGTGCAATTAAACCCTTCGCCTTCGGTTTACCTTCCCAAAGCCGCTTCATTAAGCGAATCTGGCTCGGGATTTCATCGAATTTCCTCGCAATCATCGCCTCTTTTATTGCTCTAATTTCTCGGCGAGGATCGTTTACAAGTCCAGCATCTTTGGTCGCGGAATTGTAGTAAGAAGCTGAACCCCTGTTAAAAACGATACTTACAAGCGCACCAAATGCGTCGTCCTTGAGTTCCTTCGTGTTGGCAAAGGCAGTCTCCGTCTCTGCTACGTAAAATGGCAGCGTCTTGATCAGAAATTGCTTTTGAGCGACCGTCCAAGATATCTGGATGCTTGATACACTTGATAGCGACGCTTGCGCGTTTGGCCCCTTTCGCCCAACCACGGTCGTGAGCAAAGAAATCTGCTGCTCATCCAAATACCCATCCCAGTTTTCTTTAAAATCATCGATCCGAACGTACCCGAGATCATAGCCGACCCCGATTGTCACGCCGGAAGCGTTTTCCGGCCAGATTGGTGATTTATAAGCAGCGTTGTAGCGCTCGGGGCTTGTGACCTCGCAACGAATGATGAGAGAATTTGCTAGCTCGCCTATTTTGCGGTTGGATCGCTTCTGAAGGCGTATCGAACCCGATGCTGTACCAATGTTCGGGACTACAACGTATTGAAACTCGTGTGTATCTAGTTCACGGAATTGACGAAGCTGCGGCCCCGCTGTCGCGTTCAATTCGTTCATCGCTGATCGGAACTTRTCATCTGCCGGGCCCGCCAAAGCCGGCGCTTCGACTGCGGCCCAGGCCGCAAGGCCGGATAGCATAACCTGCCGACGAGTCCGATTCGACATTTTCTAAATCCCCAGAGCTGAAGCAGATTTGCCGTAAGCATCATCTAAGTTGAATCCAGCTATGCCATGCTGATAACCAGATAACACCCATTGCATTCTCTGTTCGGGTGTCCCGTGAAAATTTGGGTCATTGAACGCGTAAGTTCCCTTATTGTAAATCGACTTCGCTGCGGTCATCGAATCTATACCGCTAGACTTGGGATCAATCGACATTTGCCCGCAGAACCAACCACCCAGGAAGTCTGCATGCAGCTCACGTTGCACGGTTATCTGCGATGCCATTTTGCGCTTAAATTGTAGTATATGTCCGTATTCATGCGCATGGATCAACGTAACTGAAGATTGCCATAGAGTAAATTCCTTTATTTCTGAGTGAAAAAGTCCGGATCCAAATAATATTGTACCGTCTAGAGAGCACTTATCGTCAATAAAACTTGCGTCAACAGCGAATGCATTCGGTTTATTCCCATCATCGTAGAATCCTACTTGCGGCTCCACTCCACTTCGGCGAGCTAACCAAAAGTGGGTATTATAGAAACCGGTGACAATCTTGTTGTCGAAATCCGCTAAAAACGAGTGCTTGATTGTACTGACGAATTCCAGCGGCAGTGCACTACCTACCGAGCAACCCTTGGTCGCTAGTGCGCCGCCGATGGTTGGAGCGTTTGCGCAGGTTTTTGTGTCGCCAGGGGGCCACGCCAATGCTGGGGCGCCGCACGAACACACTGCGGCTCCTGCAACAAAACGAAGGGCTGAGCGTCGGTTCATTCAACTTCGACTTTCTCAAGAACAAACGACAGAATAAGTGCTACAGAGCCCTTGTATTTGTTTTTGTGCTCGCTATACCGAACATAGATAGTGAAATCGTCGCTTAAACGCTGACTAAAAATTGGAAATTTAGAAGTCTCGGACTCTCTGTACAGCGGTTTTCTCTTCAATAATTCTCGAGGGACACACTGAACCACAGAATTTATCAAGTCGTCTCGATAGACGGAAATCATTTCGCTCGCCGATTCCAAGAATTTCCAATCGCAACTAAATTTACGGTAACTAGAATCTTTTTCATTATAAAATTCAATGGAACATACATCAGCGCCTGGTAGCTTTATATTGGATCTATACAATCCGATATCCTTATCGAAGGCGCCTCTTAACGCGACGAAGTCTGAATTTCTTTCATCGAACACGCTTTTAAATATTTCGCAATCCGACGCGCGAGCGTCGAAGTTTACGAGAACGCATGCGAGCGCAAGCGCGGCATACCTATAATTCTTCATGTCAGCCTCTTTTCTTTGAGACTACTAACCTCCGCTTGCATGTCAATGCGCCGGAGCCGCTTCTTCTCGCCATTCTGGCCCTGTTCTTCTGCCTGCCCTATCGCATCGGCCCAAGCCAGAGCAGTATGCAGTGCACGCCGGTAAACTCGGCCCGCTCTTTTCAGCGGTCGCCTGGGTCGATGCTGGTACGTCGCGAATTCGGAGATTCCGACAAGACGTAAAACACCATCCGCTCCGTGATCGGGTTTTCATTTGGATGTGGCTTTCAGCGAGCATTCTGTTCGTAACGCTGAGCACAAGGCCGAAGCTGAGTGCCAGAGCGCCAGGGACACGTCCTATGGCCCTCATACCCGTGGATGTGCAGAAATCATGAGTTTCGCACAAAGCGCTCACGCTCATAATTTCAAGACGTTACGTTGTGCATATCATACGTGCATAATGGAGCGGCTGGATGGGGCGGATTTTGGGGTATGCGCGAGTTTCGACTGATGGCCAGTCGCTCGATTCACAAGAGGAGCAGCTCAAGGCCGAAGGCTGCTCGAAGATTTTCGCCGAAAAGGTCTCAGGCGCTAAGCGCCAGCGGGCTCAACTCGACAGGCTGCTCTCATCGTTGGAAGTGGGCGATATCGTTCTGATCTCGCGTCTGGATCGGCTTGCTCGCTCGACACGCGACCTGCTTAACATTCTCGGCCTCATCGCTGATCGCGGAGCGGCCTTCCGTTCTCTGTCCGATGGCTGGGCCGACACCACAACGGCTCATGGCCGGTTGATGCTGACGGTCTTAGCCGGGCTGGCTGAGTTTGAGCGGGAACTGATTCGTGCGCGAACAAGCGAAGGGCGCGAGCGAGCTAAGCTTCGCGGAGTGAAGCTTGGTCGTAAATCTAAGCTAACGCTTCACCAACGCACGGAAGCCTTGCGGCGCCGGGAAGCCGGTGAAGAAACGCTAACCGATATCGGCAGGAGCTACAACGTCTCCCATTCGACAATATCGCGATTATAGGCCAGCCCGCTGAACGCTGCCTGCCCCATACCTCTAAGAAAGCCACGCGCCTTGGCCGCCGAGCTAGAATTAACTGCTCAGCTTCGACGAACGCCACTTCGCATTTTTGCATTTGAAGAATGCCCGGGGCGCAGCGCGGCCTAATGAAGGCCTGCCGCTCAAAGCGGTGCACACGCTCGATTCAAAGTTAAATTCCCATCAGCTTGGATCGATGAGCAAAAAAAGCGCAGGCTCCGCCACCGTTCCACCCGACCGACGAACTTATTCCACCGGGCTCCCCCCGAATCACGGCGTCAAGGCGTTTCACGCAATGGCTTGCGATATGTGGCCCTTGTTCGATACCGAGAAATTCACGTCCCATTTTCATAGCTACCGACGCAGTAGTGCCAGAACCCAAGTAGGCATCTAGAACAAGATCACCGGGATTGCTCGCAATATGAATTATGCGCGCAACAAGTCCCTCTGGTTTCGGCGTGTCAAAAACTGCTTCTTTTGGAAGCATTGAGAGCAAATGTTTTTTAGCTGAATCTGTTGTACCAACCTCATCAGCCGTCCAGAGCGTCGATGATGCTACCCCGATCTTGGATTCTCTCAGGTATTTTTTTATTCTGGGCACAGAATTGCCGTCCCGCCCAAAATATACTCGACCAGCTTTTATTTCTATCTCCATTTTTGGCTTGCTATAAACCCAGCATCGACCCTTTGGGGGCGCATGCAGGGTTCCGTTTGGCGCAGCAAGCATATAGAATTGAGACTTCGTAGCGTGTCCATCCTGCACATTGGCCGATACCGATTGCCATGCGCCTCTGGGATCATTATCCGGATTCTTATACCGACTTAGCAGCTCAGGCGGTGCGTCAAGCAAATTTCTTGCTCTCTTAAAGGCAGCTGCTTCCCTAGCGTAACATAAGATATACTCATGATTATTCGAAAAAGGACGCCGGTTTTCTCTTGTCTTGCGATGATTCCAAACAATATTTGCTACAAAATTTTCTGAGCCAAATACTTCATCGCAAATCACTCTCAGGTTGATAAGCTCGCTGTCATCAATAGATACCCACAGCGAACCATCTAACGTAAGCGTGTCCCGCAAAGCCTTAATTCGAAGCATCATGCGGTCAAGCCAAACACGTCTCCCCAGACGATCATCATAATGCCTGTATACCTCGGCATTATTGTAGGGCGGATCGATATACACACACTTAACTCGGCCTTTAATTTCGTCCCCTAGGTCAGAAAGCACCGAAAGGTTCTCGCCGTGGATAAGTGTGCTACCGGCGTGTGAGCCTCCGAGGCTTAACATTGGTTCATGGGTGAAGTGTTTGATACCGGCTAATATTTGCGCTAGCGGCGTGCATGCGACAGCGGCTCTCGGCTTGCTTTTCATTCAACACGGTACCTATCGCTGCTTGCCGCCTTCTGGCGCTTTCACGGTCTGACACGAGGATATCAAAAGTTTTGACGAAAAACAGCGCTTCGAAGGGCGAACGCGCTTCGCCGACCCGGCGTTCGCATGCAGACCCTGGCTATGTTTTCAGGCCAATCCATTACCTAGGGAGCAAACTAAGGTTTCTAGAAGCGATTGAGAGCGCGATAAACGATATTGATCCGTCCGGGGGGCCGGTCTGCGATCTTTTTTCTGGCTCTGCTACGGTGTCTCGCTACCTGTCACGAAGCCGTCGCGTAATAGCCGTCGATATTCAGGAGTATGCTCGGGTACTCGCCGACGCTGTTTTAAACGGTGCCACATCGCCATCGACGGATTTTTCCGCTCGGGCTTCGCTTACCGACCGTCGGGCCGAAGCAATCCGGAGAGCCCTGAGGCCGATAATCGAGCTTGAAAACGAAGTGACACAGCTCGCCGAAGGCGGCGAAATAGCCCCATTATGCGAGCTGATTGAACTAGGAAACTTGGAGCGTGACGGAGAACCGGCTTCTTATCTTCGTCCACGCCATGCTAGAGCTGTCAAGGAAGCTAAGCTCAACCTCAAGTCTCTCGGACTGCCCCTGAGCAACACTGTGTGCGTCCGCCACTTTGGTGGGTCGTTTTTTAGCTTCGCGCAGGCCATCGAATTAGATATGCTCACAACATCTGCGAGAGAAACTAACAATCCGGTCCTTCTGGCCGGTGTCCTTAGTACTGCAAGCCACCTTGTCAATTCAATTGGAAAGCAATTTGCTCAGCCTATCCGGCCAAGAGATAAAGCGGGCAATCTAAAACGCCACGTTGTAAAGAAAATTCTGAACGAAAGGAAAATTGCCGCACTAACTGTCTATCTTGAATACATCGATAGGTATCAGAGTCTGTCGATCAACAGAACTGACCATATCGCGATTCGCTCAGATTACCGGGACGCCCTATCACACACAACAGTAAAACCCACAGTTGTATATGCCGACCCGCCATATACCCGGGATCACTATAGCCGATTTTATCATACTCTCGAAACAATCGCGTTAGGCGACGAACCGACGATAACCAACAGCAATATTGGTGGCGGACATACGCATAGCCGCGGCGGTTATCGAGCAGGACGACATCAGTCGCCATTCTGCATCAAATCGCAGGCGCCTGCCGCATTTAGCGACCTATTTCTCGGGGTAGCCAAACTCGGAGTGCCGCTCGCACTGTCTTACTCGGGTTATGACCCATCGACGGGAGCACGCCCGAGGGTCATTGGCATCGACGAGCTAATCAAAATTGCATCGCGCTATTTCAGCCACGTCCGAATTCAAGAGATCGAGAATGCGCAACATGCAAAACTGAATTCTAGCCCATTAAACAAAGCCGCTAGTGGCACCACTGAAATTTTGCTGCTCTGCAGCTAGTGCATCAGCGATGGATTGGCGGCCCATGCGGCCTGAACGTCACTCTTGGTTACAACAACACGCCGCTTCGAATTTCCTGACGCAAAATAATTTTTGTCGAGAAAGTCTTGAACATCTTTGTGGCCCGGCTCGTTAGGTTTCAGTAAGACGTATCTATATTCCGACTTTCCAATTCGTTCGAATATCAGGATGAAATGGCCTTTCGCTGGATGATTGGCGCCGCTTAGGGCTTCCACCTCGAACCGATAATTGCTGCTCTTAACAGCAACAGCCTGCCGATGCTCCGGATGAGCTAGCGATCCGTCCGGCATGACTTGATAAAATGTTACGTTTCTGGGCTTTCCGATGGTGACACCGAAGAAGCCTTGATAAGTAGCAATACCGAAATCGGCCTGCCCAGGCCGATTCTTCGGGACCTCCGCTATCAAATACGGATTGAGTGACTCTGCCTCCATCGCCTCTGCATGCAATGCCGCGAGCGCCTCGGCATCCGTCTCCTTTACAGCTTTTTGGATTTTTTGCCGGGTAGCCGCGTTGAGTGCCGCCTGAGCCGCGACCTGCGGGTCATTCACTTCCAACAAATGGGCCGCATGGTCCTTGATCCAATCCGCCCACTGTTTCTCAAGCCCAATCGCATCCGGCTCGGAAATGTCCGCTTTCCAGAAGGCCTCCCAGTTGTTCCGCAAGCCGCCTAAGGTTAAATTCCCTGATCCCGTAATACAAGATCCGCCTAATGCATTTCTAACAAACATCAATTTAGGATGGTAAAGTACACCACCCTTCGGGTTATGAAACATCTTAATTGATGCCTTCGGCAGGGCTGCCTTGGCTGTCTTTAAGGCTTCGACCGCCGATGTATCCGTGATCGCGTCCATTCCAATTACTAGCTGGAATTTTCCCAGCTCTATGAGCTTACGTATTGTTGGCTCCGCAAAAAAGGTGTCCACGCCAGTGGCTGTCGCAAATGCGAAGCTAGCGAATCCCGCGGAAGCACCAGTCGAGGCCTTGGAAGCTGCAGCGTGAAGCGTAAACGCACCTCCGGGCACTTGCAGTACAAGCGTCATCTATCATAGCCCCAAAAATGAACAATGCTGCCAACTGCCTATCCCCGCGGGTTCAATTTGAACGCCAAGCACGGATCCCATCGGCTTCGATTCGCTTAAAATTAGGATGAAAACTCATCTACACGCAATAGTTGGCGGCTCTAGTTTTAGAGTAGGAGCCGCATTGGCTAGCCCCTAAGCCCTGCGGATCGGCTATTTGGCGGCTTTATAGGATACCACCTTGTTTGCTGGCTGGACCAGCAGCAAGGTTGCAGCGAATTGCTCTGCTCCGCCCAAAGCTCTCGCGCTCAGTCCCAAGCGGACATAACACTTATCGGACGATGCCAGTGCATAAGCCTCTCGTCTACCACTGTCGCATGGTTCGCTTCAAAGGCAGACTTCCGTGGGCATGGACCTCGGATCAGGTGAAGCGACTTCCGTTTTTCACCAGCCAGTAGAGCACTGAAACACCAATCCCGAAGGCTGAGCCACCATTGATCTCACCCTGCGAAACAACGGAGCGACCTGTTAAGCCCTGAGATATTGCCGAGATTGCCTCTTTATGGACAGCTGCGGCATCGCCGCGGGAAACGATTGCGCGATTTATTCCTGCCGAATATTTTACAGCTCGGGCTAATTTAGCCGGCACCATTCGGTCAAGATGTGTGGCAAGCAGTAGTGAATAGACGCTCGTGTGATGATGCGCGAGACGCAAAGCCTTTTCCTCGTCCGCTGTAGTGGCGTGCGTGTAATGCTTCAGAGCCCCAAAGGCATCGAAAGTGTACATCGCTTTGAGCTCAACGAGCCCGGCGGGCGTTCCGTCTGGGTCAAGAACAGCAAGATCGATGCGGTGCCATTCACGAGCAACAACGAAGTGCGGATCGTAATCTTGATGGAGGCGAAAAGCGAGGCGATCCCTAATGGGGTGCTCGACCTTCGTGGTTAACGCCAGATAAGCTAGTTCATTGGGCTGGAATTCTGAATCAAGGTTCGCGAGCTTTGCCGCAATTCCAAAATCTGCCTTTTGCAAAATGGCGAATCCTTCAGGCTAGCCATGTCGATCCTTTAGAGAGACGCTCGGTGGATGGGCGGCGTCGAACCCTGGCGAAAAACCCGCGCATAGCAGTCGGTGTTCTCGTAGCCACGGCTCTGGGCGATCCGGAAGCCAACATCATATGCAGACCGATCCTGCGCTACAGCGGGAGACGCCAGAATCGCTCCGAGAAAAACCAACCGCCACATCAGCTGCGCCTCCGACATGAGGCAGCGGAAACCTGATGGGAAATGCTGTCAACACGCGAAGGTCAGCCTGTGAGGTCTCGCCTTCAGGGACCGGGCAGAAACCCTCAGCGAACCAGCGATAGGCTGCGTCAGGGTCGGCGGCATCGACATCGCACCGGCTAATCGAGAGCCCTGTTCAGCGCCCTGAGGGCTGCGGAGCATCAAGGCCAACGGTGATCGGCCCTTGCGCAAAACGGGGGCCTGAGGCCATGCTCTTAAACTAACTATGCGTGGAATACGGGAAGCCGAAGATGGCCAAGATCAGCAGCATTGCGGTTGTCGACATGCCCGATAAGCGCAGCCACACGTTCCGCACGACGAAGGCACTTATGGCCGCTGCGTCGGAATTCGGATGGACATTCAAAGGCCTCACCGCGGCGGACAATAGCTCCAACGAAGCCTTGGTAGGGCTTCCCAAATTCGCAGAGTTGGCAGGCCCGATGCTCAATGGCCATACGCCGAGCGGAGGAGCTAAAATTAGATATGAGACGTGGGAAGCAAACCGCTTCTACTCTGAGTAACGAAGCGTGATGGGGCGGCTCGCTCGCCACTGATCAGGGTCGTCGCCTGCTTCGAAGATAAACTGCCCTCAGCAAACCAGCGATAGGCAGCGTCGGGATCGGCGGCATCGACATCGCATTTGCTGATCGAGAACCCTGTCCAGGTTCCTGAGAGGACCGTGGCGGCTGCTGTCCGGAAGTCCTGCTCATGGACTGGATGGACCAAGAACAAGGCCCTGACGACCGGAGCTGCCCTCGTCGCCGATTTCGTGAGGTAGCCGACGCCGACATGCTGATGCTCGAGGGCTGCCGGGCCATAGGCCAATCGGGACAGCTCGTGGTTCAGATCGTCGAAGGCCGCCCATAGCTCGTCGTCATCGGCGCCGGGGCATTCGAACTCGATGACGTGAAGGTAGTGATCAAGGCTATGTCGGAATCCGCTTGCCGGTGGACATCCGAACCTCTCAACCCAGCAGTGACGGAAGATCGTCTTGATCGAATGAGAGACCGACCTGACACGTTCGATCTCAGGCGAAAACTGCATGATGCGCTCCCCGCTTAGGGACGTATCATAACGGCTTTTATTCCTAGTAAAATGCCGAAGGTAGCCATTCGGAACCACCTTCGGCGTCGTCATGCCTTATGCCGACAGAGGCGCTAAAGCCAACCAACCGTTACGTCGAAATCCACCGAAGGTTGTCGCCCGCATCGGGCCTGTGATCCAGGGCGTACATGATCTGCAGTGCTATATCCTCGTAAGGCGAAGCGTCATCGAGATCTGAATCGACCACATAGGAGATTTGCAGTCCCAGGCGATCCGCCGTGCCGTCAATGGCTCGCTCCTGATGAGCCTTGAACTGCAGGGGATGGATCAAGGCCACAGCATCGACACCAGCGGGCCGGCCCGCGATCAATGGTGAGCAGCTAGCGAGCGTGAAGCAGCCGCCTGGAGCAGTCGCATTGACGGCTCTCATAAACAATCTCCAGCGCATCTCGAAAGACAGGAGCGCATCCTGCCGCGTCATGAGCGGAGAGATGTCCATCTGCACCCATGCGGTATGATAGAGGACGAGATCGTCGGTGCTGAAGCCGTCGACCTCTGTATCGACATCAACTACCCACCGATGAGCGAAACGCTGACGGATCTGACCAACGAAACGGTTGAATTTAGCGACCATTCCTCAGCCCTCTTTTGAAAAGGCAACGCTGAGATTGGGTTCGACCATGTCGTATCGATCGTCTCGACCTTGATAAAATCCGTTTTGATGCATGATGCCGTTCAGGCAATAGTGCACCGTGTCTCGCACGGGTTTATCGTTGCGGTATTCCTCCCAATAAAGCCCATTGCGATGACGCATCTGCTGCAATCTAAGCTGATGTTTTACGCTTGCAGCCAAATCCGGATGAAGGACCAATATCGCGTGAATATGAGCCCCGACGCTGGAATCCGACCAACGACCATCACGGCTTCCGGCATAGTCCATGGCGAACATGCCGACCGGCTTTCGCTGTTGAACCCAACGACGCCGCGCCCGTCCATTCTGGACAGCGACTTCCTTGATTAAACCGCGATACCAACGCCGGAATCCGTCCATCAAATTTTCACGTGGACCGAGATCGTCGAAGACGCGATATGTCACGAAGATCGTATGATCAATCATTGGATCAATGGCTTCGTATAAAGACCAATATCCATAATATACTTGAATTATACGCGCATATAGCATTTCTGATATCGTATTTTGCTGAATCAATACGTTGTTTAACATTTGATATATCCTTTAAAATTGACAATATAAATCCATACCCAATGAGTGAACATTGAATTTTGGTGTTTTTAAAAACCCGTTTTTTCGCAATGGCAGAAAATGTGGGCGGCTCGCATCGATTCTTATTATTTATAAAGAATCGCCCGTTGATGACGACGCAACGTCGTCATCAATGAGTACATAATAACGTAAAATACTGCTAGGGTCTGGACTCATAACCAGTAGCTGACGGTCGCTGCGATGCAGACTGCTGCGAGGAAGTTGACGGCGTTTCGATCGTATCGCGTGGCGACGCGGCGGAAATCCTTGAGGCGGCAGAACATCCGTTCGATGGCGTTGCGGTCGCGGTAGAGGACCGGGGAGAAGCAGTTCTTCCAGCGCCGGTTGGCCTTGGGCGGGATGTTGGGCATGGTGCCGTTCTCCTCGACCTGCCGGCGGATGGCGCG